>DASZFU010000028.1:0-2505 GCA_035939495.1 Candidatus Angelobacter sp.
CAATCGCTTTCTGACTTGGGGAGAGTTTCGTGCTCCGTGGAAGATGACCGTAATGCCTGTCTGGGACACTCACACCGGATTTCCTTACTCCATCGTGAACCAGGAGCGCGAATTTGTCGGTCCACGCAATGACGTGAAATTCCCGCGTTTCGATTCGGTCGATGTCCAAGTGCTCAAGGAATTCGGCGTAGGGATCCACGGCAAGGAACACAGGCTGAAAGTCGGGATGGGAGTGTTCAACCTGTTCAATCATGCCAATTATCGCGACGTACAAAACGATTTGGACAGCTACCGCTTCGATCACTTTTTCAACAGCGCGGTTCGTACCTTCAGAGGAAAGCTGGTTTTTGGATTCTAGCCATGACGACACAGACCATGCGGAGCACTTGGAATGGGCACAATTGCGACCTACTGAATGGTTGGGCTTACAAGCGTGAACAAGTTGTTCTTCAGGACTGCGAATGGTCAGCTTCTCCGAACAGATTCTGGCGAGGAGTGATGTCTGCATTTCTCTTGGAGGCGCCCTTTTATCTGGTGGGGCTTTGGTTGTGGCTGAGATGAACAAGTCATGGTCGTTGATCGAGTTCGTTGAGAGTTCGCTTACAAAGAAGGATGGCCTATGAAGAAGGTGAATCAATGTCTCATTCTTGCCGCCGGTAACGGGACCCGCATCCGGTCGGTGTCGGGAAGCCTTCCCAAGCCTCTGGTTAACTTTCGCGGGAAGCCCATCCTGGAGCATGTCATTTGCAGAGCACACCAAGCCGGTATTGATAAGTTCGTGATTGTGGTGGGGTATCGGTCGGAATTGATTCGCAGTTGGTTTGAGGGCCGCTCGCTGGGTGTGTCCGTCACTTTCGTGGAAAATCCGGATTATCACAAGGCCAATGGCATTTCGGCGCTGAAAGCCAGGAATGAAATCCACGAGAATTTCCTGTTGCTGATGGCAGACCACATTTTTGAAGCCGAGACAGCACAGGTGCTTCTTAACCAAACTCTCAAACCCGGTGAAGTCATTCTCGCCGTCGATCCCAACATCGATCGCATTTTTGATCTGGACGATGCGACCAAGGTTCGGCGCGATCGAGGCCGGATCGTGGATATCGGCAAAGAGATTTCGGACTACGACGCGCTCGATACGGGAATGTTCCTGTGCAGCCCAGCTCTGTTTGACAGACTCGAATCAGCGAAAAAAGATGGAAACTGTTCGCTCTCCGATGGTATGCGGCAGTTGATCGCGGAGCGGCGGCTGCGCGCCCTGGAGATCGGCAAGGGTCAATGGCAGGACCTTGATACTCCCGAGGCCCTGGCGTACGCCGAAGGAATGTTCGGAGGGTATTCCTACCAGGAATCCATTCTCGAGAATGTCGCCCGTGTCTAGCCACGTCACAAAAGTGCGGATGCCTCTGCGGCTGCTGGCAGGCGCATTTGGCATCTTACTGCTCACCTACCTGGTCCACCGAGCCGGTCCGGCCAAGCTTCTTGAAAGCATGGCCACTCTAGAATGGGGACTGCCTTTGGTGATGGCTTGGGGCGGGGTAGCTCATATTCTAAAGACCTGGGCTTGGCGCATCACACTACTCGAGGAAAAGCATCAGGTCTCTTTCGCTCGCATGCTCGGGCTACGTCTCGGATCCGAAGCAGTTGGCCAGCTGGGTGGGCTGGGGCAGATGTTCGGTGAAGGGCTGCGAGTATCACTACTGGGCCCGGCTATGCCGCTGGCCAGCGGAATCTCGTCGGTAACGATTGACCGCGCATTTTTCATTATCAGCGCTGCCGTGGTGAGTAGCGTTGGTCTTTTGGCGGTGCTGATCGTCCTGCCCCTGCCGCACGCGCTGGCACTTTACGGGAGCGTTTTTATATCGATTCTTCTCGGTGTTGTTCTGTTGGCCGCCGTCGCTATTGGAAAGCGCTGGTCCGTGCTCTCAGGCCCGGCAGAGACGCTAGGCCGGATCCGATATTTCCGTGGTTGGATCGAAGGTAAACGCGTGTTGATCTACTCCGTTGAGAAGAAGCTACTCGACTTTTATCACCACACCCCCGGTTCTTTTTGGGCAAGTTTCACCCTGAACCTCGCTTGCCACGCCGCTGCCGTATTCGAGGTTTATCTGATTCTGTTGCTTTTGGGCGCCAAGATCACTTTGTTTGGGGCGCTAGCAATTGAGGCGCTGACCAAGCTGGTAAATATCGTAGGCACATTCAATCCGGGAAACCTCGGCACATACGAGGGCGGGAACATGCTTATCGTCAAAATGTTCGGCCTCACAGCAGCCACCGGATTGACTCTGGCATTCGTTCGCCGTCTGCGCGCAATTTTCTGGGCAGCCGTGGGCGGGCTGTGCCTGGTCGTGTTGGCCAAACCGAGACAAGAAAGCCATCTCATTGGAACTGACGAGGACATTTATGCGAATTGGGCCTGAATCATTGTTACAAAACCAGCAGCTAACAAATAGCAAGTCGATCAGCCGCTCTCACACTGCCGTTATTCTTGCAAACAACCTGAGTGCT
>DASZFU010000029.1:0-7479 GCA_035939495.1 Candidatus Angelobacter sp.
TCCCGTCCAGTTTTTCTTTGATCAAGGTCCTAACGGAACTGCCACGTTCCCTGCGGGTACCAATGTGGGCGTCACGTTCCCAGTTGGTGCGCGCAAAGCGCTGGTGGGTCGCTGCGTATTGGATCCCGAAGAGGACAAAAACCTCTGCAAGTGGTCTTTCAGTCGAACATCTCCGTGACCCGGGGCGGTTATGCTGGCGGCGCAAAGCGGATCGGCTAATGACGAAACGTCGGGGCAAACCACTACAGCCTGTTTCGCCCCGACGGAGCTAGACTCTACATCTGAGCGTTTCCCAGGGTTTCATCAAGCCATTCGGAGGTTCTACATCCTTTGAATTTCTGGTTCACGCAACTACGACGGCAAAGATAGCTGCTCTTTTACAAGTTTCTCGAAAAACAAGACTTTTCAAGAAAGGCGGAGCAGCTCACGCTTACTTGCTCGGCGTCAATAGCAAAGCGTGAAGCTGCTCCTCAAACACGCCGATCGCCAGAATCTGGCCGGCATTGTTAATGCGAAAGGCTTCCTGGATCTGATAAGGGCTCGATTTCGGCAGACAGGTGTTGAGGTCGTAGAGTTTTCCGTGATCCCACAGGAAGCCCTGCGAATGCGGATGGCGGTCCTCGCCGGTTTGCTGGGTGCCTACAATCTGCCGCTGGTCATTGATGGAGAAGGCGCGGGCGCGTTGAATGCCAAGGTCCAACATTCGGCCATCGCGGTAGAGGAAGACGGTTTTTCGCTCCGGCCCATCTGCTGTTCCTACAACCTCGTTATGATTGTTTACAGCATGGGCCACACTGCTGCTATTCGGGTGAAGAACTCCGAGGTCCGTGGGCACACCATTGCGCCATAGCACGGCGTGAACTTCTACTTTCACCGAGTTCGTATGTGGAACTTCGGAGCCACCTACTACAGTTCCCGCGTCATTCACGGCAAAAGCAACGCTCGACTGGCCGCCTGGAAGTGGCGGTAGAGGCGACATCTTGCCATCGACATACTGGAATGCCTGTTGTTGCTGGTTCGCCGACTCTGAAATGCCGATGATCGTATCCCGATTGTTGATTGCATAAGCCCGGCTCCAGCTACCACCGAGCGTTCCTAAATCAGTAGCTTGGTCACGGGTAAACAAAAAAGCGTGGGTGATGGAAAAGCTGTCGACCGGATTCAAAGTGGTATTCGCCCATCCGGCGGCATTTCGTTTGTCATTGAGAGAATATGCAAAACTGTTTTGATAGCCTTGTGGAATTTTCAGGGGCAGTTGCTGGTGTCCGCTGATCAAGAGGGGTGAGAACGATAAGGAATCATTCTGCCGCCAGATAACAACATCCCCCAATGAATTGAGCCCCGGAACAAGATCGGATGCAATCGTCTTGATTGGGCCTAGATCGGTGACGTTATATCTTGGCTGTTTTGACCCACTAGGACCGTCCTTCTGAACTGCCGAAGCCAGTTGAGACGGCAGCATAAACATGACAATTGCGAGAAAAAGAACCATGCAATCAGATTTCCTCTCTGCGGCCTCTGCGTTCTTAGCGGTCTCTGCGGTGGATTGATTTGATTTCCTTGGCGTCCTTAGCGTACTTTGCGGTGAAATGAGTTTTGCTTGTGGACTGGTACGTTGTGTCTCCGTGCCGTAGCCTGCCCTCGATCGAAGCGAAGGGCCGTGGGTTTTGGTCCTTAAGGAGCCGGAAGCAATCCATAAACATTGAGCTGACCCCGATCTGAGGGCACTTCCTTGGGAGCGCACTTGTCCCACTCATGAGATGGGACTGCACCCCAGCCTGCAACGTAGACTTTCCCATTAATAATGGTTGGATAAGTGAATTTGGCGAAATATCCAACGTCGTCACGCGAGGCATATTCTTTACTGTTCCACAGCTCCCTCAATTGTGCAGTTGGATCTTTTCTGCCCAGGAAATCTGAGGCGTCGAATGCATAAAGAATGCCTGGCTCTACGTGCTGGTTGGCGTTGCAGGCGTACACTGCCAGCGCCCATAGAATGCCATCCTCATGGCCATTGCCAGAGATCGAGAGAAACCCGCCGGGCATTCCACCTCTGGGTACTCTGTTGGGCGGCGTCGGAGCCAGGATTTGCGGTGCTCTCATAGCGCTTACTGCAACCGCGGTTGACTTGAGGTGAGGCGGCCCACCTTTATCAATAAATTCGAACACCCTCAGAAAGTCGTTTTCGCCCCACAAGTAAAGATACTTGTCGGTCCTGACTTCTGGTTTGGTTTCGGACTTGGCATCGGATTGAAGCTCAGATTCGATCTCAGCTTCAATATCAGGTTTCACTCTGGATTTCGGCTCGTAATAAACAGGCGATCCGTGGATGTGCATGGACGCCGTACCCGGGGAAGGCCAAACTGCCTGGAATGATTGGACCAATTTGAACTGGGGCAAGCGACTGTCGGCATCGATCAGGTAAAACATTCCTTCTTTGCCGCCGCCGGCAATGAGTGTTGTACCGGGAAGCGGGAGCATCCCTGCCGAACCGAAGTCGAGATCTTTATCGTTGAGGAACACCCAGTTGTTGGGCGTGAAGAAACTCGAAACCTGTAACGCTCCTTGTGGATTGGGACTCAGTTTGACAACGCTCTCAGAATAATTGCCCTCTTCATCGGAGCTCCCATTTCCGGTAACAAGAATGAGGCTTCCTTTGTCGTCAACCATCAGGCCTTGGCCTGACTGCCAGAATCCGCCTCTTTCGCCGGTTGTGGTAGTGCTCCACGCAGTTACCTGGGAAAGATTGGAAGCTTTGTAGCCCATCACCCAACCGTGGTAGTCGCCGGAATCACAATAGGATGACCATCCTATGTAAACGACATCACCGACCAAGGTCAGTGCCGGCCGCTGGTTGTTGAACACCGGATTGAATTCCACATCGGCATATTTTGTTTTGATTTTTGCTTTGATCTCACGGGCTTCCAGTTTGTCTTTGCCGCTGGTAATGTCCAGAGCGTGCAGCCGCTGAACATGTTTTCCCTGATCGTCGATGATGTGAGAGACCACATACAAGGTTTTCGAGTCGGCATCGATTACCGGTGTTCCCACCATGCCCAGGTTCCCGGCAAAGTCATGGTATTGACCTCCACAGGCCCCAAGGTCAGACATGTCTTTGGCACTGGGAACTCGGGCTGGAGGCGGAGGCGTGAGATTCCGTTTCCACAGCGGATGGCCTCCGTTTGCGTGGTAGCTGTCGGCGTCCCATGCGTAAACCGTATTGCTCACGGTCGTTACAAACACAACATTATGGGTCTGGCCATCGACTTCCATGACCAGCCCCGGAATATAAAGCGGCTGGGAATAGGTCTGGTCGTCAAGCGCATAGCTGAATAGCTTTCCGAATTTGCGCACATTCACATTGGCGGGCTTCAGAATCGTTTCCGAAGTGTTGCTGCCAATGCGGGAGTTGTTGTTGTGCTGTGTCCAGATCTTCGGCTGTGCCTGCAGGGCCACACTGCCCAGGCTGGCGGCGATCCAAACAAATATGGCTCTTCTTAGTATTCTTCGCATGGTAGTCGTCAGATCCCAGATCGCAAGTTATAAGAGGAGATTTATATACCTTCAGCGTTGGGTCTGTCACCCTAATGTTTTGCTAAAATAAAGCCAGGAACAGAGAGGTCACAATCGAATGCTCCTTTCTTCAAGATGCGTCCTTGTGCTCGCAGGAGCGTTGCTGTTCTTCTCTCCGCAAACATGGGCACAGGAGGGCGATCCCAGTGAACGCAACGCTGTGATCACGTGGTCTGCCGACCTTCTGGGGCGGAACGAGTCACCTGTGGTCCAAACATCGGCGAGCGGCAAAGCCGATTTCGATTTCGATTTCGACCACCAGACCGTCACCATCCGGGTTGAGCTTCAGAACCTGGACAACGTCTCAAAGATACAACTGCGGCCAGAGCACTCCCGTAAAGACGCCAAGACGCCGGCGCTGCTCACCATTTACGATGCCGCAAAGGATGGAGAATTCAAACATACGTTGACTAAAACTATTGATGGCGAGGCGTTCAACAAGATCGCAGCCGTGGTCTTGAACTATGAGGGTGTAGTCGAGGTCTCCACCAAGTCCCATCCCAATGGAGAGCTTGCCGGCCTGGTCGAGATGCACAAATCTTATAAGTAGAAGAACAACTTCACTTCTTGATCGCGACCATCCGCGCAAACGTGCGTGGAAAGTATCGTTTTACATACACCAGGTACTTATCTCGCTGGCCAACGTAAATCTCCTGCTTGCCTGCGGCAACGCCTCCTAAAATCTCTGCGGCGCAACGGTCGGCGGGCATGCCTTGCGCTTGCCCCTTGTCCATCTTGCCATGCTTGCCGCCATCCCCGATGAGGGCATGTAAACTGATGTCTGTACGGATGAATCCAGGACAAACGAGCGTGACATTGATTCCCTGGTGGCCGGATTCGGCACGCAACGAGTCAAAGAATCCATGCAGCGCGTGTTTGGAAGCAGCGTAGCCGGAGCGCAACGGCGTCCCAAATTTGCCCACCAAGCTTGATATTACGACGAAATGGCCGCTCTTCTTTTCCAGCATCGAAGGCAAAACCGCTTTCGTCAGCGCCACGGGAGCAAAGTAGTTGAGCTCCATCAACGTTCGGTAGACAGACGTATCGGTGTCTTTGACCAGCGAGCGCTGGGTAATGCCGGCATTCTGCACCAGAATATCGATGCCATCGAAAATGGCAAGAGCGAGCTGCGCTTTGGCAGACAACTGATCGGCTTGCATAAGATCGATCGGCAGGATGCGCGTGGAAGACTCGCCTCCACACTCGCCTTGAATGCGTTTCAGTTCATCTTCCCGGCGCGCCGACAGGATGAGTTTTGCGCCAGCTTGATGGAAAGCATGGGCGAGAGCCTCCCCGATACCGGAAGAGGCGCCGGTGATCCAGATCTTTTTATTTTGGAAAGTAGCATTCAGCATTTAGCACTCAGCATTCAGCCAAATCAAAAACCCATTCTAGCCACGCATTCACGCGAATGAACACGAATTGAAATTATGGCAGTTATGGCAATTTTGGCAATCATGACGATATCAAAATTTGTGTCTAAGAAATAAATGACTTGATTTTGATTCGTGTTCATTCGCGTGAATTCGTGGCTAAAAGATTTTGCACTTATTATTTTGCGCCAGCCAGCTCTGTAGTGGCAGTGTATAAGAACTGCACGAACTTTCCGAACCCCGCAATCTGGGTGCGCTCATCGTTGCCGTGGACGCGCTTGTTATCTTCCCTGGTGGCCGGCGTGCCGATGCCGTAGGCTTGCACCCCTTTGGCTCGCAACTCGGAAGAATCGGTTGCTCCCACCTGCATGATTGGAATGGTCATCACGCCGGGAAATATCTTCTGCTGCGCTTTTTCCAGGGCGTGAAAGCCATCGTTGTCCAAGCCTGATGGCGGCGTTGCCGGACGCTGGTTGCCTGGCGTAGAACTGATCTCCACTGCCGGGTCGTTGATCAGCCTGGCCAGGGATACTTTCAGCGCATCCATATTTTCGTCGGGCAGTGCGCGGACATCCAAGGTAGCTTCCGCGTCTGCCGGAATTACATTGATGCGAAATCCCCCCTTGATGATCGTTGGCACCAAAGAGGTCCGCAGCATGGAGTAGTACGCGGGCTCCGTCTCATGCAGTTTCTGCTGCGCCGCGCGCTCTTCCACATGTTGATAGACATTGGATTTCTCCGGAGGACTGATCTTGGCCATCTGCTGGAAGAACCGGCGCGTGGTCTCATTCAGGCGCATCGGCGCTTCCCAGTTGCCGACTTTCGCCACAGCCGCGGCCAGATGCGTGACGGCATTATCGAGGCGTGGCGCTGAGCCGTGTCCGCTGGTGCCACGGGCCTTTAAGATCAGGCCGCGAGGAACTTTCTCCGTAGTCGAGACACCCACGTACTGCACTTTTCCATTCTCTTCGGGAGTTCCGCCGCCTTCGTTGAACGCATACTCGCAGGCAATCTCGTCCCAATGGTTCGCCACCATGAAGTCAATGCCAAACTCGGTGGTACCCTCTTCTCCCGCTTCCGCCAGCAGGATAATGTCGCGGTCGAGTTGCGCCTTCAGACGATGCAAAAGCAGGAATACTTCAAGATTGGCGGCATCCATGGCTTTGTCGTCATCAGAGCCTCTTCCATAGAGATAACCGTCTTTGACGATGGATGCAAAAGGATCGACAGTCCATTTATCGCGCTCGACTCCAACGACATCCAAATGCCCCATAAGCAACAGAGGCTTTTTCGTGCCATTGCCTTTGAGGCGTGCGACCAGATTCCCACGTCCCGGCGCTGATTCGTAGATTTGCGCGGAGATGCCTTCCTCTGCCAGAACACCTTTAATGTATTCTGCGGCGCGCGTCTCATTGCCTGGCGGATTGCTCGTGTCGATCTTAACCAGATCAGCAAGGAATTTGACTGCCTCAGCGTGGGCCTTTTCGAAGTCAGGCACGGACTGCTGCGCAAACGAGACAGCTGTAAGGATCAAGAGGGCGCAAATGGCTCGTGATGTGTGTCGAAACAATTAGTTCTCCTGAAGGGGGCTTAGTCTTTAGCCGTCGGTTCCCGGTTTCTTACTTCTTAGCTTCTTGCATGCCCCCTCGATTTACCTAGTGGTTGAAACCAAAATAGGCCTGTCCATCAGCAATTCCGGAGCAAGATGACGATTGGTGCGGTATGTCCGGGTAGCAATGAACCGATCTTTCCGCCATTGGAAATTTGTGACGTTGTATCGATGGGCACACCAAACGCATGAGTCTACCGGAGGATCCTGTTCAGTACAACAGGCTTGCCAAAGGATGAGTGCTGGTAGGCCCGCTTTCAACACAATTCTTCCATGGGCTGTTAATTGCTGCCAAATGACTGAATGCTTGTCGTGGTGGGAGTCAATCGCAAAAAAATAAGTGCCGGCGCCATCCGCCCCGACACTGAGAGCAAAAAAGACTGCATTCAAATCCGCAACGCGCAAGTATGTCGCCGCACGAAATTCAACTGGACCAGAGGGCACGATATCGTAAGCATTGATATTCTTGAGGACGCGGCCTTCACGACTGAAGAGGATATGCACTTCAGATTGCAGTTCGTCCACAGGTGTACCGTAAATGGTGACCTCTTCCGCGGTACCGTCAAGGTTTACCTGCAGGTTCGCTTGTACCAGAGCGTTTTCAGGAAGCAGGGACCGAGTGGCAGCAGATAAAAAAGGACTGTGGCTGGAATCATGCCACTCGCGACTCCAGTAAGAAACCGGATTTTGGGCTAAGGCACACGAGCATGGCACCAGTATCCAACAGAGAAATACGAAAGAGACCGTCTTGATTGGCATGTTTGGCCTTGTCTTAACTTAATTTGTAATTGTTTAGCGTCTTGATTCTCTCGCAAATATGAAGTTTCCAACGATAGCGCCAGAAGTTAATCTAGTGCGTGGCAGAAGAGAGCAGTTCAGAAAAGATCGCTCGGCTGGAGCGCCAGATCGAAGCTCTGCAAGCCG
>DASZFU010000030.1:0-108625 GCA_035939495.1 Candidatus Angelobacter sp.
AGCTATATTCTCATTTACCTTATTCGTGGTAACTCTAAGAGTCTCCCGAGGCGGTTTAACAAAATTTCAGTAGGAGGAAGCTCCATTGGCTTCACGGGAACGTTTTTTATTCACTTCGGAATCGGTGACGGAAGGTCATCCCGATAAGATTGCCGACCAGATTTCAGATGCTATTTTGGATGCATGTCTTGAAAAAGACCCCCACAGCCGGGTAGCCTGCGAAACCCTCACGACCACAGGTTTAGTGGTGATCGCTGGCGAAATCACGACCGAAGCTTATGTAGATTTTCCTTCCATCGTGCGCGGGACGGTCACCGCGGTCGGCTATACCGACGCAAACTACGGTTTTGATTCCCAGACTTGCGCAGTGGTCTCTTCTATTCATTCGCAGTCGCCGGACATTGCCATGGGTGTCGATACCGGCGGGGCTGGCGACCAGGGAATGATGTTTGGCTATGCCACCAATGAAAATGAAGATTACATGCCCACCGCGATTTCATTGGCCCACAAATTGACCATGCGGCTCGCGGAAGTACGCAAGACAGGAATGCTTCCTTACCTGCGGCCTGACGGAAAATCGCAGGTGACGGTCGAATACGACTCCAACCACAAACCCAAACGCGTTGATGCAGTTGTCATCTCCACCCAACACGCCGAAACCATCGACAATAAGACTCTCAGGGCCGATGTCTTGCAGCATGTGATTCAGGCTGCGATCCCAGCCCATCTTCTGGATGCCGATACCAAATACCACATCAACCCCACCGGCCGATTTGTTGTTGGCGGTCCTATGGGTGATAGCGGTCTGACCGGTCGCAAGATCATTGTGGATACTTACGGTGGCATGGGCCGGCATGGCGGTGGGGCCTTCAGTGGCAAAGATCCGACCAAGGTCGACCGTTCCGCTTGCTACATGTGCCGCTACATTGCCAAAAACATTGTGGCCGCAGGACTCGCGGATCGTTGTGAAGTTCAGCTCGCTTATGCCATTGGCGTTGCCGAGCCAGTCAGCGTGCTGGTAGAAACTTTCGGTACAGGCAAGATTCCCGAAGTCAAACTGGAAGAACTGGTGCGGCAGAACTTCCAGCTCACGCCCGGCGGCATCATCGAATCACTGAAGCTGCGGCGTCCCATTTACAAGAAGACCGCGGCTTACGGACACTTTGGGCGCAAAGATCCCGATTTCACCTGGGAAGCAACCGATAAAGCCGCCCGGCTACGGGAGCTTGGCCTGGGAAAGTCTGAATCGCGCGTAAGCGTTAGCGGAGTAACCAAATAAGGGATCCAATATGTCAACATCCGTAATATCGCAAGTTTCCTCGGATATCAGGAGCATCGAGCTTGCCGAAATGGGCAAGCGCCGCATTGAGTGGGCCAACCAGTCGATGCCTGTGTTGCAGACCATCCGCAAAGAATTCATCAAGAACCAGCCGCTCAAAGGTATCCGCGTCTCTGCCTGTCTCCATGTGACGAGCGAGACCGCTAACCTGGCAATCACCTTACGCGATGGCGGGGCAGAAGTGATTCTTTGCGGTTCGAATCCTTTGTCAACCCAGGATGACGTAGCAGCCTCCCTCGTGCGTGATTACAACGTCGCGGTTCACGCGATCAAGGGAGAGGACAACGATACTTACTACAAGCACATCCTCTCCGCTCTGGACCACAAACCTCATATCACCATGGACGATGGCGCCGATTTGGTCAGCACTGCGCTCACCAAGCGGCAAGACATTGTCGATGGAATTATTGCTGGAACCGAGGAGACGACAACCGGCGTGATTCGTCTGCGAGCCATGGCTAAAGACGGAGCCTTGCGCTATCCCATCATTGCCGTAAACGACGCGCTGACCAAGCACATGTTCGATAACCGTTACGGCACCGGTCAATCCACCATGGACGGAGTCATTCGTTGCACCAATTCGCTGATTGCCGGCTCGAAGTTTGTCGTTGCCGGCTACGGATGGTGCGGACGCGGTCTCGCCTCACGTGCCCGTGGCATGGGGGCCGATGTTCTCGTGACCGAGGTAGATCCCACCAAGGCCATCGAAGCCGTAATGGATGGATACCGCGTAATGTCGATGAACGAAGCAGCCAAGATCGGCGATATCTTCGTGACCGTTACCGGAAATAAAAATGTTATTGCCCGCGAACACTTCGAAAATATGAAGAACGGCGCGGTGGTAGCCAACTCCGGCCATTTCAACGTGGAAATCGATATCCCGACGCTGGAGAGAATGGCTTCTTCGAAACGCCAGACTCGCGAGTTCGTTGATGAGTACGCCATGAAAGATGGACGCAAGATCTATCTTCTGGGCGAAGGACGACTCATCAACCTGGCGGCTGCCGAAGGACACCCGGCATCGGTGATGGATATGAGCTTCGCCAACCAGGCACTCTGTTGCGACTATCTGGTCAAACATCACAAAGCTCTGGAACGTAAGGTCTACTCTGTTCCCGAAGACCTCGACAAGAAAGTTGCCCGGCTCAAGCTCGAATCCATGGGCATCAAGATCGACAGACTCACACCCGAGCAGGAAGAGTATCTGGCAAGCTGGTCGGAGGGGACGTAGCAAGTAGCCATTAGTTTTTAGTACTAGCCATTAGCGAACGGCAGCCTTTGGGCTGCCGTTTTGTGTCAGGCATGGCTTGCGCCGTGCCGAATAAGCTCGCAAGATCCTTGGGCTTGAGCCCCAGCACACCGCAGATCCGGCAATGTTTAATACGTCGTTGATGTCCTTCGCAGAATTCCCGAAACCACGACAAGGCGGTCTTCAAGATGAAGATCGTAAATGATACGGTAGTTGCCAACGCGTCGACGCCAAGCCGTTGGCTGCCCCTTCAGTCGCACAATATCGCCACTGAAGGGATCTGCCTCCATCGCCTGCAAGGCGCGGCTAACGCGTCTTTGATCGCCGAGCGGAAGTTTTCGGAAGTCTTTTTGAGCTGGTCTGGTGAGCAGGAGTCGCCACATGGGGAAGGAATTCGCCTAATGATACCGCATCACCACGGCGATAGGCAGCCCGACCGCGACGCAACGCAGCGAGTTCAGCCCTCGTAGGTGGAACCGCTGGATACCGCGTTTCAAAGTACAGGCGAAGAGCCTCCCGCATGAGTTCCGATCGAGTGCGGGATTCCCTCTTTCGGACCTCTTCGAATTGGGTGAGCATCTCGGGTGGCAAAGAAATGGTAATGATCTCACTGGTGCGCATGTGAATTGATATTACTTATTAATACTTTGTATTACTCTAAATCCAACTATCTTGTTTGTCAAGCAACTGCAACCAGCCACCCATGCTGGGCGGGCATAGAGTCTCCTTAAGATCGGTCCCGCCGTGACTACACTACAAAACGACCACGCAAATCCCCAGATTATTTCGCCCCATATCATCATCCCTCTTCCATTCTGGGAATTTTTTCAGCAAGTCCCATGTGGTCTCATCTGCCACCCGCCAATCTTCCCCTGCAATAAAAGCTCGAATCACTCCATCCCGGGCTGCCTTACGTAGATCGTGTTGCAGTTCCATCCGCAATGCTCCACCCACGCCGCTCGATCCATATCCATGAATCAACTTGACGGCGATGCAACCTTCAAGGCGGGCTTTGTGAAGTTCGTGGTTCATGCGCAACCGTGCCTGCTCTACCGTGGGCATACCCTCTTCCAGGTTCACGGTTTTGATTCGGGCAGGTTTGCGCGACATGCCTGAGTTTACCGCTTTCAACCGGTTTTCCAAATTTTCATTTATGATTTTCAGTATGAAACAGATTGCTGATTGGGCTTTGAATATCGCCAACCAACGTGGCGCGCAGTATGCCGATGCACGAATTGTCGATGACCGCCAGCGCAGCTTGGCCACTAAGAACGGCAAAGTCGGCCATGCCAGCAGTGGCGAGTCACTTGGAATTGGCATCCGCATATTGATGAATGAGTCCTGGGGCTTCGCCTCCACCGACGATCTTTCCCGTGAGTCAGTTGAGCGAACGGCAGCCCAGGCATTGGAAATTGCCAAGGCTTCGGCGCGGGTCAAGGAACATCCTATTCAATTGGTTTCTGAACCTGCGGTAAAGATCGAGTGGACGAGTCCCTGCAAAATCGACCCTTTCACCACCTCGGTCGAGCAAAACCTTGATCTGCTGATGAAGATCGACCATGAACTGCTCTCTGTAAAAGGTGTGACCCTGGCCGAGAGCAGCCTCCAGTTTGGCCGTTACGAACAATGGTTTTACAGCACGGAAGGGGCCGACATTCATCAAACCCGGTTTATCACCGGCGCTGGGTTCTGTGCCCATTCCTTCCAGGGCACGGAGATCCAAAAACGGTCGTATCCGAACTCTTTCGGCGGACAACACCAAAACAAAGGGTATGAGCTGATCGATGAACTCAAACTGGTCGAGAATGCCCGCCGCATCGGCGAAGAGGCTGTGGCGCTGCATCAGGCAGACCAGTGCCCTTCCGGTAAGATGACTGTAATCCTTGGTTCTTCGCAGCTCGGACTGCAAATTCATGAGTCCGTCGGCCATCCGATCGAGTTAGATCGCGTGCTAGGCATGGAGGCCAATTTTGCTGGCACCTCATTTCTGACTCTCGACAAGCTGCGCCACCTTCGTTATGGAAGCGACATCGTCAACGTGGTGGCCGATGCAACCGAGTCGCACGGTCCCGGCCTGGGCACGTTTGCCTACGATGATGAAGGAGTCAAGGCCCAGTGCACGCCGATCATCACCAACGGACTTTTTACGGGATACATCTCCTCCCGTGAAACCGCCCGCTCGATTGGCGAAAATCGCTCCAACGGCTGCATGAGGGCCGAAGGCTGGAACCGGATTCCGTTGATTCGCATGACCAATATCAGCATTCTGCCAGGTGAAAAACCGCTGACCTTTGAGCAGCTACTCGCGGATACCGAAGACGGCATTTTCATGGAAACCAATCGCTCCTGGTCCATCGACGACAAGCGCTACAACTTCCAGTTTGGCTGCGAAGCCGGATGGGAGATAAAAGGCGGCAAGTTGGGCCGGATGATCAAGAATCCGTCCTATTCAGGAATTACCACTGAGTTCTGGAATTCGATGGATGCCATCTGCTCCCGCGACGAGTGGGTTCTCTGGGGCACTCCCAATTGCGGCAAAGGCCAACCCATGCAGACCATGGGCACCGGACACGGTGCCTCTCCCGCCCGATTTCGCAATGTGAAGGTTGGCAGCGCGTATAAAAGCAGCCATTAGTACTCGGGCAATCAGCATTCAGCCCGCGAACTTCTTGGGCTGGCGAGTTGCGGTTTCGTGGACACGGTTTGCGGTTGTTGAATCCCTTCGGCGTAGGGATTCATTCAAGGCCTTTGAGAGGACAGGTGCCGGAGCCGGCGCGCGGTCGTGTCCTAAAGCGTGTTGCCGGAGGTCTGCCCCGGCAGCCTCCCTTGGGGGTGCTGATTGAAGCACTCCGCCGCTCAAACGCCAAGACCCCAAGACGGAATCTCCGAGTGGGCATCAGGTAGCATGTCTGATGTTTCACTCTCAGAATCTGATGGAGGTCATATGAGTCTTGTTACTGGCAACTGTGGGAGCGCAGGACGTTGTGTTTGCGGCTGACACACAGGGGTACGATGGCGACAGTGGCGGATATTACAAATTTAAATACGGAAAGTTGTTCGCGGTCAACAACGGGAAGTACCTGCTTGGTGTGGCTGGTCACGACATTGGATTAACGCTAGAAGAGTCCGTCAGAGATTTTCATTTTACAGGCGGTAATGATTGCGAAATATTTCAGTCCATCCGTTCGTACTCAGAAGCGATGGCAGTTTTCTATGAACAAAGCGGTTACGAGGAAGATTGCTATTTTATCCTCGGAGGGGTGAACAGAGAAAGTGAACCTTTCTTGTTTGAATGGCACGTTAAGGGTAAGAACTGGCAATTGTCGAAGAGAGTCAACCAACCTCGAATAGCCATAGGAGCTAAATATCACGGCGCTCTGTATTTCTCGACTATCCACCACGAGCCAAATTTACCTTTACCTAATCGTGTTCTGATAGCCCATCTCTCTGTTTCCGAAGCAGCAAAACAAGATCCCCGCGTAGCTGATCCGGTTGAAATAGGCATTGTCAGCAAATCCGGAGCCTTAATTCTAAGCCACGAGCAAATTGCGCCGATTGTTACCGCCTCACGCGAAGTGGCAGCACAGATCAGCGCAACGATCAACAATGAAGCAATCAAACTGCAAGCAACTCTTGAACTGTCCATACATGATCCGTTAAACCCGCCTCCATCGCAGGAGTGACGCGCAGAGTTTTATGAACACGGCAGAAATTGTAATACGCGAAGTGCAAAGCGCAAGTAGCTTTCAGGTTGTCCAGTTTCTTACTGAAAGCGTTGGTGAGGCGCGTAAACCGTCTCATCATCATTCGCATGGTAAGGTTCTGTCTCTCGACGTGGCTGGTACAGATTTTCTCCGGGTTAGGGTCACCCTGCATGAGCACCGGCTCGTCCCGCTGTCACTTATACTCTCTGCTTACAAAATCACTCGCCGGTTATAGGCGGGGCAGCACACTTTGGGACACTACCACCATGTTTGGAGTCTTGCCGAACTTCTAAGGGCGGCATAAAATTGCCGCCCTATGCCTATCAGGAAAGAGTTTTTACTCAAGTTGGCTCACGCTTTTGAGCAGATGAATTTTGAAGCAACGGCGGCTCGTGCGGTTTTAGAGCGTTACGAGAATCAAGGCTGGCAAGAGATGCTTTCTGCTCTTCTGAAAGACGATAAAAGTCGCGCCGCCAATCATCAACTATTTCTTCCACTCTACGACAAATAGAGCATGCAGTTCAGGATCAGGATTTTGATAACGCCATTGAAGAGCTTCTAAAAATGCCAACAAAAGGACCTGTTGTTTAGCCCCATCCTGATCGCTACGTCCATGGTTTCCCGCCATATCCCGCCCCTTCCCGCGAAATCCCGCCAAAGGCGAGAAACGCAAAATGGCCCCGGTACCCGGCGCGCGCGCACCTATTGCAATTTCGCTGTGCCTGTGGTAAAAACAACTTTGATTTGTATTCGCCATGGGTGGCGAATACAAATCAAATCCTGCCCCGCATCGTCTGCCTGGGCTGGAATCACAATCCGAGTCATTCGCGATGACTATAACTATCGTGGCTTAAAATCTCGTGGGTTGGCGTAGCCCTACCCAAAATCCCTCAAAAACCAAGTACCGATCTGTGACTCTTTGCTAAACCGTTTAGAATCAACACACTCTTGGTTACAGCAAACAATTGCAGCTGGTTTTTCAAATTTTGGCAATTTTGGCATTTATGGCAATTTTGGCAATCTCATAGACTATGCCGTATTAGCGCCCAACTGGAGGGGGATGATCCCGCTCACTCGATCGCAAGATCAGGTACCCCCCCCTGTGGGTACCTTTTAACCACCCTTGAACCACCTTTTTAAGGAGAAACTTATGCCCCGTAGACGTCCCGATACCTCAGACATTCTCTCGTCAAAAATGCTCAAGTTCGTCGCCCTCTGGCAGGGTGATGCAGTGGCTGCGGCCCGCGCCGCTGGATACCGTACCCCTGAAACTGCGGCTTACAAGTTATTGAGCAATCCTGCGATCAAAACTGAGATCAGGAGAAAACGCCGAATCATCACCCAGGAATCAGCCAGGCGTTTCGCTGGACAACTCAATTTCGATCGCAGCCACGTCCTTAACCTCCTCTGGGAGATCGCCCGGATACCTCCCCAGGAAACCTGTAAGACCCTAAGCAACCAGGTTAAGGCCGCGGAAGTTTTAGCCGCCGTCTTCGACAACGAACTGCAACACATTGCGCGTATTCTGCCGCACCTCAACGGCCGGCCCTCGGAAGAGATCCAGTTCTGGATCCGTAATGGTCACTTTCCCGACAGCTCCAGCGAAAACGGCCGCGTAGAGCCTGCCCTAAGAGGCTGTGACCTTGTTGGCGGCGTCGAAGATAAAGAGAGACCTCGGGGCCTTGAAGTCTCCTTTCGAGAGAGCAAAAACAGCGGAACGAAAAACACGTAGACCAGGGGGCGGCACTTAGTATTCCGAAAGGACCAAAGTTTGACCGCAATCCCCGGATAGTCCACAATCCGCCATTTCTTCTACATTGAGCGCAGGAGATAATGGAAATGTTGAGCACAATGCACACTGCCGATAAATGGACTCAGGTCCTCGCCCGCGATGCCAAAGCCGATGGCGCATTTGTTTACGCTGTCAAATCTACTGGAATTGTTTGCCGTCCGAGCTGCCCGAGCCGCAGGCCCAAGCGCGAATTGGTGGAGTTCTTCGACTCTGTAGATGCAGCCAAAAAAGCCGGATATCGCCCCTGCAAACGCTGCGTACCCGGCCAGCAGAGTATCCAGTCCCGAACGATTCAGGAGGCTTGCCGTTACATTGACAGGAATTTTGATGCACCACTCAGCCTGAAGCGGATTGCCGATCACGTGAGCCTGAGTCCCTTCCACTTGCAACGTCTTTTCAAGCGAACTCTCGGCATAAGCCCGCGACAGTACCAGCAGGCGCACAGAGCTAACAAGTTCAAGAGTTCGCTGAAAACCGAAATGCGGATCACCGATGCCATCTATGAAGCCGGTTATGGATCGAGCAGCCGGCTTTACGAGAATTCATCGGCCCAACTAGGCATGACGCCCTCGGCTTTCAGGCGCAACGGTGAGGGTGTCGCTATTCGCTATACGATTGTGGCCACCAAACTGGGAAAAGCACTGATCGCCTCGACGGAACGCGGCCTCTGCGCTGTCCAGTTCGGGGAAAGCGATGCGTCCCTGGAGCGTGGTCTCAAAGCTGAGTTCACCGCCGCTCAAATCACGCGTGACGACCAGGCTCTCAAGCCGCTTGCCACACAGATAGAAAAGTTTCTCGAAGGCGCACGCCTGTCTTTTGACATGCCGCTCGATGTCCAGGGCACGGCCTTCCAGCAACTGGTGTGGAAAGCCTTGCAAAACATTCCTTATGGTGAGACCCGAAGTTATGCCGAGATCGCCAAAGAGATCGGCAAACCAGAAGCAGTGCGCGCCGTCGCTAACGCCTGCGCTTCCAACCGTGCTGCCTTGGTCATTCCCTGTCACCGCGTAGTGCAGAAGAGCGGCAAGCTGGCAGGATATCGCTGGGGAGTTGAGCGGAAGCAGGCTTTGCTGGAGACTGAACAGATAACGAATCGTCGTCATCCTGATGGTCTACACGCGCGTCAGCGCGGGTAGACCGGAGGGACCTTGTGTTGTGTCGTTAACTCCAATCTATAAATCTCCAAATTTCCATTTTCCGCAATAATTGCGGGGGAAAGAGCCCCATTGGGTCGGCTAAAATAGTATGTGTTATGGCCACCATCACTCTTCTGGTTAATGGCAACGAACGTAAGGTTGAACCCGCTCCTGAGGAAAGCCTCTTGTCGGCACTACGCAACAAGCTTGGCCTCACCGGTACCAAATACGGATGCGGCGAAGGCCAATGCGGCGCCTGCACGGTGCTTATCGATGGGCGCTCCGTGCGCTCCTGCCTTACTCCTGCGGCCACGGTGGCCAATAAGAAGATAACCACGATTGAAGGCCTCAGCCCTAATGGCAGCCTGCATCCGCTGCAACAGGCGTTTCTTGACGAAGAGGCTTTTCAGTGCGGCTATTGCACGCCCGGCATGATCATGTCGGCCCACGCTTTGCTGAGCACGAATCCCAATCCTACGGAAGAGCAGATCATCCAGCACATGAACGGCAATATCTGCCGATGTGGGACCTATCCACGGATCGTGGCGGCCATTCAGCAGGCTAGCGCAACCGGAGGCAAAAGGCAATGACCAACCTCGAACTTCAGGAACTTGAGCAGCACACGATTGAACAACTGCGCTATGCCTTTGACGTCAACCGTCGCGACCTCTTCAAATTTCTTGGCGCAGGATTGGTGATCGGGATATGCGGTCCCACAGTGCTGGCCCAGGAATCGGGACGGCGCTCGGAAGGCCAGGCGACGCCCGAAGATATCGCGTCTTGGCTCCACATTGGCAGCGATGGAAAGATTACCGTCTTCACCGGCAAGGTCGAGATGGGGCAGAACATCCGTACCTCGCTGGCCCAACACGTAGCCGAGGAACTGCGCGTCCCTGTCGATTCCATCGCCATGGTGATGGGCGATACCCAACTTACGCCGTTTGATATGGGGACCTTTGGTAGCCGGAGCACGCCCCAGATGGGAACACAGCTTCGCAAGGTCTCCGCAAGCGCCCGTGAGGTGCTGATCGACATGGCGGCGCAACACTGGAGTGTGGATCGAGCGTCTCTTTCAGCCCACGACGGCGCTGTGGTTAATTCCAAAAACGGAGAAAAGATCACCTACTCTGCGCTCACCAAAGGCGAAAAGATCATTAAAGTCATTGGCCGCGACGTCGTTGTCGCTCCGGCGAGCAACTGGCATGTTGCTGGAATCAATGTGCCCAAGGTCGCCGGCAAATCCTTTGTAACGGGTGACCACCAGTACACCTCCGATATCACGCGCCTGGGGATGCTGCAGGGCAAGGTACTCCGCCCCAGCGCCTTCAACGCAACTCTGACCTCACTCGATACCGGCGGAGCCGAGAAGCTCCCGAATGTCCAGGTAGTGCACGACGGAAACTTTGCCGGCGCAGTTGCAGCCGATTCCCAAATCGCAACAAAGGCGCTCGACCTACTCAAAGCACAGTGGAACGCCCCATCTCAACCCTCAGAAGCAGAATTGTTCGATTTCCTGCGAAGGAATCCCGAGGGCAACGGCGGCGGGTTCGGAGGCCGGGGCGGCCATGAGACCGGCTCCATCGACGCGGGAATGGCTTCGGCCAACAAGAAGCTCGAACAAACGTATACAGTCGCCTACATTGCGCACACTCCATTGGAGCCGCGCGCAGCAGTTGCCGAATGGAGTGATGGCCGCCTGACTGTCTGGACTGGCACCCAACGTCCATTTGGCGTGCGTGACGAGCTTGTCGAGGCATTCCATCTCCCGCCCGATCATGTGCGGGTGATCGTGCCGGACACAGGATCAGGCTACGGTGGAAAACATACCGGCGATGCCGCCGTAGAAGCAGCCCGGCTCGCCAAGGCCGCCGGCAAACCGGTTAAGGTCGTGTGGACCCGTCAGGAGGAACTTACCTGGGCGTACTTCCGTCCGGCAGGCGTAATCGATATCAAGAGCGGAGTGCGCGACGATGGCACGCTCGTTGCTTGGGAATTTCACAACTACAATTCGGGCCCAGCGGCCATTGGCACTCCGTATAACATCGCTAACCAGCGCATTGAGTTCCACCCAACAAAATATCCGTTGCGCCAGGGATCGTATCGCGGGCTGGCAGCCACAGCCAATCACTTCGCGCGCGAAAGCCACATGGACGCACTGGCGCACCTGGTTGACATGGACCCCTTGCAGTTCCGTCTGAAAAACATGAACGATCCCAGGCTGCGTGCTGCTTTTGAAGCTGCGGCATCACGTTTCGGCTGGGGCAAACTACGTCCTTCGGAAGAACGCGGCTTCGGGATCGCAGGGGGAATTGAAAAGGCCGGCTACATTGCGACCTGCGCCGAAGTTGCCATTGACCGGTCTGCGCAAACTGTGAAGATCGTGCGCGTGGCAGCCGCCTTTGACTGCGGAGCGATTGTCAATCCCAATGGCCTGCGCAACCAGGTTTCGGGCTCCATTGTGCAAGGTATTGGTGGAGCATTGTTTGAGGCCATTCATTTCCAGAATGGGAAAATATTGAACCCACGCCTGAGTGAATATCGCGTTCCGCGTTTTCGTGATACGCCGAAAATTGACGTTGAGATTATCGACCGGAAAGACGTACCCTCCGCGGGCGCGGGAGAAACTCCAATTGTGGGGCTTGCCCCGGCTGTAGGAAATGCCATCTTCAATGCCACGGGAATACGGTTAAGGGCTTTGCCGATGCTCGCGACGAATATTTTTGACCAGCACCAACAGGCGACAAGTCGAGGCCTGTGATATCCTGCTCGACAAATTTTCTTTAGACGAGATGACGTTGCCATGAACAAAAGCACAGCAAAATATTTCCTGATCTTGTTGGTCCTATTGATCATTGCCATTCCCCTGGTGCGTGCAGGTGGCGGCGCTTCCGCTAAATCGATTGGCCCTTCCAAAGGCTCTCTGATCATCGTTGGCGGCGGGAGGCTGGGACCTGAGATCGTCAGCCGTTTTATTGAACTGGCTGGCGGCGCTCAGGCGAACTTCGTGGTGATCCCAACTGCTATTGGCGATAAGGTTAATGTCGATCTGGAGAAGAACCGGTTTTTGAATGCTTTTGGGGTAAAGAATTTTGTGGTGCTTCACACCAGGGACCGCAGCGAGGCCGACTCCAAGGAGTTTGCCGAGCCCTTGCGCCACGCCAGCGGCGTATGGATCGAGGGTGGCCGGCAGTGGCGCCTTGCAGACGCCTACCACGGCACTTTGACCGAACGTGAAATCAAGGCTGTCCTCGACCGGGGCGGCGTGGTCGGAGGCAGTTCGGCAGGGGCAACAATCCAGGGATCGTTTTTAGTGCGTGGCGCTTCGGGCACTCCCGAAAATCCTGACGGAGACAACACCATCATGATTGCTCCTCCGCATATCGAAGGCTTCGGCCTGCTGCAAAATGCTGCTATCGACCAGCATGTGATTACCCGTCATCGCGAAAATGATCTTGTGCCGGTGATCGATGCCCATCCCGAATTATTGGGCATCGGCATCGATGAAAGCACGGCCATCGTAGTACATGGAGACGAGTTCGAGATTATCGGCAAGAGCAAAGTGGGCATCTACGACGGCAAAGACCACGATGGGAAGAAATACTATTTCCTCTCTTCGGGACAAAAGTTTGATTTGAAGAAGAGAAAGACGGAGTAGCTTTTTCTCTATTCTGCAAGAAACGAGTCAGTGCCGATCCAGAACTCGGCCAACGAGCGCAGGATTTTTTTGTAGGTCATGTTTCTTGCGGCACTGGCATCGCCGGCAATGCTTCCACCAGCTTCCTGGTAAACGGATGCACCGGAGAAAAGAATATCTGCTGCGCCGTACCGCATTCCACGATCGCCCCATCATTCAAGATGGCAATGCGGTGGCACAAAGACAGAACGGCTAATAGATCATGAGAAATATAGAGAACACTCGCCCCACGTTTGCGGTTCAGCTCCGAGAAGAGCGCCAGGATTTCAGCTTGGGTGATCGCATCGAGCGAACTGGTTGGCTCATCGGCAATCAACAGGCTTGGGCGATGCAGAATCGCCATACCAATGAGTACCCGTTGTGCCTGACCTACGCTGATCTCTGAAGGAAACCGTCGCAAGAATTCTTCCGTAGATGGCAGGCTTACATCTTCGAGGGCCTGTTGAATGGCTTCACGGCATTGCTGACGCGTGCCAGTTTGATGCAGCTTCCACGCTTCCGCAAGCTGCGTGCCGATGCGCAGAGAAGGATTAAGCGAAGCTATGGGACTCTGCGGAACCAACGATATTTCCCTTCCCCGCACCTTGAGCCATTCTTTTTCGGTCAGCCTCAACAGCTCGCGCTGCTTCCACAGGATTGATCCCGTAGCGATGCCGCCCTTCATCCCCAGTAAGCCGAGGAGCGCCAGCGCCAAGGAACTTTTGCCGCAACCGCTATGTCCTACCAATCCGAGGATTTCGCCTTCGTGCAAATCAAGACGCAAATCGGCCAGCACCGACTTTTGTCTGTAGGAAATCGTGACGCGGGTTGATAGAAACAAGCTTCTAGCTCCTGGCTACTGGCTTCTAGCTTTTAGTACTTAGCAGTTAGCTGTATTTTTTACAATTTGGTTTTCCTTTGCGGCCTTAGCGTCCTTTCCGGTTTGCCAGTTCATCATTGCCCAGTGCTAAGTATTCTGCATTCCAGAATGTCTGTGGATGCAGCGGGCTGGGATGCGCGTTTTTGACCTTCGGAGAGATGGCAACCAAGGCATTTTTATCGACCAGATAGATAAACGGTTCCTGTTCCCAGGCAATCTCCTGCACCCGGTCCCAATATTGCTTGCGCAACCGCTCGTCGCCGGACGACGCCTGAGCGCGCATGAGGCGATCGATTTCTGCCTCCCAGGAAGTAGCTGGCGATTTCTGCTTGGGGTTCCATTGATGGTCAGGCTCTGAACTGAGCCACACGTTCATGACGCCATTAGGATCCAAGTCTGAATACAAAAGCCCCAGCAGGCAGGCTTCATAGTTGAAAGTCTCGCTGATCCTTTCGATGACGGAATGAAAATCGAGCGTGACCACGTTGACCTTGATGCCGATCCTTTTTAAGTCCTGTTGAACCATGGCCGCCATGTTTTCCCGCGCGTGATTGTTGGCTACCGTGATGATTGAGAACTCGACTTCATTTCCGCTTTTATCGCGCAATGCGCCCCTATCGAACTGGAACCCTTCCTGCCGCAATCGACGTAATGCCGAATCGGGATCATAAGGATGCGGCTTTAGTTTTGCGTTCGACCAGAATTTGTTGGCGGGCGAAACTGCTCCTATGGCCGGTTGGGCGTGGCCATGAAAAACGATTCGCGCCATGTCCGCGCGATTAATCGCTTCTGAAACGGCCCGCCGGAAAGCGGTCGAGGTAAACCATGCGCGTTTGTAGGGTGGAATCGGCGATGTCAGCGTCTGGTTGAACCATAAAAATTCAGTGTAGGTTGAGACGCCTGCATCCTGTACCTGCTTCGCATTTTGCGAGGCAAGCTTCTCAAAGATGTCCGGCTGCAGCGCGGTGATCATCTGCACGTCGCCGCGGCTGAATCGGAGCGCCTCGATTTCTTTATTGAGTTCAATTTCCAGCCGGATCGCATCGAGATAGGGAAGCTGTTTACCGTTCGCATCTTTCTTCCAGTAGTAGGGGTTGCGCTTCAGCAGGATGTAGGAGCCCGCTTTGTGCTCAGCCATGTAGAAAGGCCCAAGCGCTGCTATGTCCTTTTGCGGGGAGCGTGAAGAAAGCATCGGCACAGCGTCAAACAAGTTGGCCAGGTTGGCGACCGGCGCAGGAAAGACAATGTCTACGGAAAGAGGCGAGAGAACATTGGTAACGACTCTTCCCTCCCCCGAACGGAAGGCATCGCCGGTGGGCGAATGCAATCCAGGATCCATCAGCTTCTGCATCGTATAAGCGACATCTTCGGCGGAAAATGGAGTTCCGTCAGAAAAGCGCAAGCCGTCACGCAATTGAAAATGGATCTTCTTGCCGCCATCCAGCACCTTCCATGCGGTTGCCAGTTCGGGATCAGCCTTCTGCGTAAGGCGATTGACCCGCAGCAACACGCCACCGGTGAGGTAGATGATGGTGGCCGAAGAAACCTCCTGAGGCAGCAGTGGATTGAAAGTATTCGGCTCTGAAGGAATACAAAAGCGCATCTCGCCACCGGTCTGCGCCAACATGGCGGCAGAAAGCAATATTAGAGCCACGCAAAAAGAGAGGCTTCGTCTCATGCTCGCACCTCAGATGTTCCCCTGGAAGAAATGAGCGAATGGTTCAACAGGATTTCAAAACAGCTTACTACGAGTACCAATACAACAAGGGGAATGAATCTCCAAGGTTCCGGGCGTAACGTGACCACGCTTTGCAGCTCACGCAACAGGCTGCCCAGAGAAGGCAAAGGTTCAGAGACACCCAGCCCGAGAGCGCCCAGATTGGCTTCGGTAATGATGAAAACCGGCACTGAAATCCAGAACTGGGCCATCAAAGTTCCACGCAGGTTGGGCAACAGATGAAGGCGGACAAGTTTGAGTCCGGAAAAGCCGGTAGCGCGAGCCAGGGTTACAAATTCAGACGACATCAATTCTCGAGTGCCGGCGCACACGACCCTGGCCGACACGGCCCAACCCAGAAAACCCAACAGGAGAAATGTGACAATCACCGAAGATTGCGGTGAGATATTCAGCGGCAATACGGCTCGAACCGAGATCAGCAGGAACAGCCAGGGAATAGAAAGAAACAAATCCACGACTACGAGGGCCACGCGTTCAATCCATCCACCGAAGTATCCTGCCATGCCGCCAAAAAACGCGGCGAGCAATGTCGAGATCGCCGCTGCCAGAGGAGCCAGCAACAACGACACCCGCGCTCCAAATAAAAGACGCGCAAACCGGTCGCGCCCCAGATCGTCTGTGCCCAGCAAATGCTGCGACGAAGGAGATGCACCCGGCGATTCTCGAAATTGATGCTCGTAACCCGCCGGTGCAAGAAAGTTCGCACACAAAGCAGCCCCAATGGTCAAAACCAGCACGGCAACAGCAAACAATCGAATTTTTGGATTGCGGGTCATTCCTCCCAACTCACGCCACCCTCCGCGCAAATCCATCCCGCGCAACATCGGCGAGAGTCGTCGCGCACACCGTCAAACAGGTAACAATCAAGGTGAGATTTACCAGCAAAGGCAGGTCACGCGACTCTGCCGCCAGCCAGGCCAATTGACCTATTCCGGGCACGTCGCAAATCACCTCAATCGGCAGCAGCACCCCAATGGCAATGCTGATGGAAACTCCTACCAAAGCCACGATCTGCGGAAAAGCGGTAGGGGCAACGTGCCAGGCGAGCACTCTCCACTGGCCGGCTCCCTTGGCTCGCGCCGCGAGGACATGAGGCAATTGATAACTCTCTTCCAGCAGGTTACGGCAATATCGATAAATCTTCGGGAGGATCAGTACACTGGCAGCCAGCGGCGGAGGCCAACGAAGCACGACAAAAACCAGCGCCAGCACGGCCGCTGGCGTAGAGATCAAACCCGCGCTCAACTCTTCGGCAGCAAAGGCAAATGCGCGCGACCCACTCAATTGCACCGCCGCAGCCAGGGCCATTCCCAAAATCCACGCGAGCACCAAGGCGATTGCCAGACTGCGAAGGGTTGATGGCAGCCGGTCCCGCAGTAGTTCGGCCACCGGCTGGTTCAACGATTGAGAAACACCCAAGTCGCCGCGTACCAGCCCGCTAAGATAGTGGAGATAGAATCGAGGAAGATCAGCGTTCCTGATATGGGCCTGGCGGATTGCCTCACGACTTCGTTCGGAGAGGCTGCTGTTGAGTTGCTGTTCATCGGCGGTAAAGCCGGGTGCAATCCGCATGAGCGTTGCGCCGATCACACCGGCAAGCAGCAAGATCGTGCCCAACCGTAAAAATTTAAAAATGACGACGCGGAGCATTCGGCGACGGGCCATATTGAAGCATTTCACAATCCTGGGGGACTATCCGAACCTTGGTCGAACCAACCTATTAGCGTATTACATTCCCCTGACTGCCACCTTGGGCCTGAATACCGGCAACCGCGCTAAAAGCTTTGCTCTGGTGGTGCTGCTGCTTTTCCATGTACATACGGCGATCAGCTTCGGCTAACAGCTTTTCCGCGTCGGAGCCATCTTCAGGAAAGACGGCGCACCCCACGCTCAAGGCAAGAATGTCTTCGTTGCAAACTTCACGCCCCGCCGACCTTGCCAGTTCGCTCAGGCAGACGCCGCGTGCCTGAGCTGCCGAGACGCTTAACCCCGGTGCAACAATCACGAACTCATCGCCCCCCATGCGGGCCACGTAATCGTACTCACGGCAAGATCCTTGCAAGCTCTTGGCAAACAGGCGAAGAAACCGATTGCCTTCCAGATGGCCGAAGCGGTCGTTGATCTGCTTAAACCCATCCAGGTCGCACACCATCACTGTGACTGAAGTGTTCAGCCGTTTGCAGCGCGCCAACTCCCGGTCAAGATGGAGAAAGAGCGAACGGGCATTGGGCAACTCGGTCAGGTAATCCGTGGTAGCAGAGCTTTCAGCCTGCCGGAAAGCCAGCGCATTCTCGACTGAGAGCGCCACTTTGGAGGAGATGGCCAGCAAAATGCGCAGATGGTCAGCCGTGTAAGCGTCGCGGTCACTGTGATAGAGGGTGAGTACTCCAACTACCCCGGCAAGTCCTTCCAGCGGGACGGAGATCGCGGAACGCAGCGTGGAAAACCGCGTAGGATCGGTTAAGTATCCCGGCTCAACTGATGGATTTCCATTCACAATGGGCTTGCGATTCTGTGCCACCCAACCCGAGACTCCCTGCCCCAGAGGGATTCGCAACGATGCAAAGAGCCGGAAATTATCGCCATTTACATACTCGGCCACCAATTGCTCTCCACGCAGGATGTAAGTGGCAATCGAGTCATAAGGTACCAGCCGCTTGAGGCGAACGCTCAACACCGAAAGCGTTTCGTCCAAGCTGAGCGAGTTGCCAAGATCATGGCTCAACTCAAACAAGGTCTGGGCTTCCTGGCGGGCGGCGGCAATCGACGAAAGGAAGGTATTGTGGCTTACGCGTTCCAACCCATCTCTCACTTCAAATCCCGTTGCCGGTTCGAGTCCCCGCGGAACTTTGAGGTCCGTCGAAAGTTTCTGGCGTTCTACGCCTCCCGACTGTGAGCGGGCAATCTCTTCGAGTTCGACATAGTGTTTTTGCAGCAATGCCACCACTCTGGGATCAAACGCCTTGCCGGATTGATCCGCGACTCGATTCATGGCCTCATCGAGCGGCAGAGCCTGACGGTATTGGCGATTGGAAGCCAGGGCATCGAGACAGTCCACTGCGGAAAGGATGCGAGCCCCGATAGGAATCTGCTCTCCCTTCAACCCATCTGGGTATCCCGAACCATCCCAACGCTCATGATGCGAACGTACGATCGGAACCACTGGATATGGAAACTGGACGCGCTCCAGAATCTCCGCACCCACGACGGGGTGAATCTTCATCTTTTCAAACTCTTCTGGAGTGAGCCGTCCAGGTTTGGAGATGATGTGTTCGGGCACCGCAAGCTTGCCGATGTCATGCAACAATGCGGCAGCCCGAAGCGCCTCAAGCTCGCCTGCATCAAGGTCCAGGCGTTTGGCCAACTCAATGGCATACACGCGGACGCGCTGCAAATGATCATGCGTGGTGTGGTCTTTGGCTTCGATGGCCAGGGCCAGGGCTTCGATGGTTCGCAGATGAAGTCCGGCCATCTCTTCGACGTGCCGCTTTTCATTTTCGAGTTTGCTCAAATACAAACGGTAGGAGCGGTAAATCACAAACATCGCCGGCAACGCCAGCAATGACGTTTGCCAGTTCACCTTCTGGTTCATCCAGCTCACCATGCCGGCAATAGCTGCGCCTACCAGATAATAGGGGAACGACCAAAAGTAGCAGTCGGTCCAGACTTTGCGCAGCGATTTGCCTTCGGTGAGCGAAATGATGGTGGCAACCGGCAGCGTGTTGAGCAGGAAATAGACGCACGCTGCAAGCATCAGCAGCAAAGATACGTTTTGATGCATCCGCTGCTGCAGTGGGCCATGAAAGACAAAATAGGCGCCCCAGATGGCGAAGGAAACGCTGGAAACATTAAAGATCACCTGCTCCAGCTTAGGCCAGCTATGCCGGCTGATGTACGATTGCGCCAGGATCGAAGCACAACCGATAAACAGGGTTTGGCTGAAATTCAGCTCTACAATGCCGATCAGGATGAACAGAAAATTGACGGAAACGGTGCCTGTAATCTCCGGAAGATTTACCTTGAGCCGGGAGGCGACAATCGAGATCAGGAAATAAGCGATGAACTTTGGCAAGTCATCGATGCTCCACGTCCAAGCTCCATAGAGCAAAGTCACGAACCCAAGCAGGCAAACGGCAATAAGAAACAACAGCGCCCGTCTTGACATAAATCCCTAAAGAGACTCCTGGCATACACTTAGGCAACTCACATGCCAAAGGCAGGGAGCCGATCCAAGTCGGAAAGAACAGTATTATCAGGTATTTGCGTTAAAGACCTCTAACGTTATCATGTTTCATGCCGCAATGTGCGACATTCTGTCGTCATTTTGAAACACTATTGTGCCAGCCCGTCACAGTTCGAGGGTCTTGGCCGTTGGCAAACAAGAGCCAGGAGCTGTGACAAGATGTCACCGGAGCCGCAAATTCCGTGCAACATCTAAATTTCATTGTATTTATCTATGATTAGAGATACCTAATGAAGGTTCGGGCGTAGACATTCTGTCACAGCCAGCAAAGTGGATTTCTTCGCCAACTTATTGAGTTAGAAGCGCTTAATGCTCGTAATCAACTTGGTACGGCAGGTGCAAAAGAACTCTGCTGTAAGCCGGAATCTCCCCACTCTTCCGGCACTGACTCCTAGAGAAGGGTACGATTTCATGACTCAGAGCAAGACGCGCGCAATTGTATTCGACCAGGAGAGGCCAAGCGCAGGACGTTCGATTCGCTTGCTGCGGCTTCTGCTGGCGGCTGTACTTTTGACTGCTGTTGCTCATGCAGGACCGAAACATGGCAAGAACGTTTCCGACGAGCTTCTCGAAAAACACCAGCGCGCCATGTCGGGCCAAGGTTCTCCGGATGAAGTTGTCGACGTGATCGTGCAATTCAAGAGCCACCCGGAGACACGCCATTTCGACAAAATCAAGGGATTAGGCGGCAATGTCGTCACACAGTTGACGTCTGTAAAAGGCGGCCACGTGAAGCTGCCCATTTCGGTAGTACAGATCCTGGCTGATGATCCGGAAGTCGCTTACGTTTCTCCGAACCGGACAATTCGCGCAACTTCAACCGACCGCTACATACAATCGATCCATGCCGATTACGCCAATTCGATGGGTTGGACCGGCAGAGGCATTACGGTGGCGGTGATCGATAGTGGAATCAGCTATCACGACGATCTTTATCAGCGAGTCCTATACAACCAAAGCTTTGTCAGCGGCGAAAGCGCAGCCGACTACTATGGGCACGGCACGCATGTGGCGGGTATCATCGGTGGCGATGGCTACGATTCTCAATACGACCGTGACTACCTGGTACAGGGAGTTGCTCCCGAAGTCAGGCTGGTCAACCTGAAGGTGCTCGACCAAAATGGCATGAGCAGCGACTCTGCCGTAATTGCCGCGATCGACCGGGCCATTGCACTCAAGAATACCTACAATATCCGGGTCATCAATCTTTCTCTTGGCCGCTCCATTTTCGAGACCTATACCCAGGACCCACTGTGCCAGGCCGTGGAAGCTGCTTACCAGGCAGGAATCGTGGTCGTGGTGTCCGCCGGCAATGGAGGCCGCGATAACTCCCAAAATACCCAGGGATATGCCACCGTAACGGCTCCCGGCAATGATCCTTACGTGATCACCGTAGGCGCCGTCGACACACGAGGCACAGACACGCGCTCCGATGACCGCGTAACGACGTATAGCTCGAAAGGCCCAACCTTGCTTGACCAGATCGTGAAGCCTGACATTGTCGCGCCCGGAAACCGCATCATCTCTCTCACGGATGCCGGCAGCACTCTCTGGAACAAGTTTCCTGGGAACGACTACTACGCATATACCACCAACAGCTACTCTTACTTCATGTTGAGCGGCACCAGTATGGCGGCGCCAACCGTCTCCGGCGCCGCGGCTCTGATGCTTCAAAAGGATTCCTCGCTTTCTCCCGACACCGTCAAAGCGCGGCTCATGAAGACTGCGAGCAAGAGCTTCCCGAACTCTTATACCTGGTACGACTCCTCTACCAGGACGAATCGTACAGTGCAGCACGATATCTTCACAATCGGGGCCGGATACCTCGATATTACCGCCGCCCTGTCCAATACCGATGTTGCCAATGCCAGCGCAGCCTCGCCTTTTGCCCGCAAGGTTAACAATACGGTCGAGATTACCTCGAACTCTACTCTTGGCCAACTGGGCGGCACTTCCGTGATTTGGGGGAACTCGGTCATCTGGGGGAACTCTGTAATTTGGGGCAACTCCGTGATCTGGGGCAACACCGTGGTGAACAACAGCTCAGTGATCTGGGGCAACTCCGTAGTCTGGGGAAATACGACGATCCTGGGCAATAGCGTGATTTGGGGCAATTCAGTGATTTGGGGCAACACGACCGTAAGTGATTTGACAGTTGAAGAAGATGGAGACCCTGATTAACCGGAGATCCGGTGATCGGCGCGCTCCGCAAGCAATCCAGGTAAACAGTAAGGAAACTACAAATTTTGGCCTCATCTTGTAGGCCAGCCAGCAGGAGAAGGGGGAAGCAGCAGTGAAACGAGCCGTGAGAATTTTACTCAACCTAGCAGCAACAGCCATAGTCATGACGATATTGTCCGCCGTGTGTAGCGCCTCCGCGGTTTGGGGCAACTAGCCGGCGATCTTTCAGGCCCTGCCTGACTAAAGTAATTGTCCGATGCGGATTTCTCTGTTGCGTCCAGAAGCCGAGATGCTCCATCATTACTCACACTCGGAAACACTGCACGCAACAAAAGCAGTTTCGACGCATGCCCAGGCGTCCCAAGGAGATGGTTTGTCCGCATCGGGTTCGAATTCGTTCGACCTACATGGCCTTATTGTTCTCAGTCAATCACTGAAGAAGTTGATGAGGCTGGTGGAGCAGGTGGCTCTTCACCCCGCCGCTGTGCTCGTTGTGGGCGAAACCGGCACGGGCAAAGAGATCATCGCCCGGGCCATTCACAACTTTTCGTCGCGCTGTAATTATCCCTGGATCGACGTCAACTGCGCCGCCATTCCTGAACATCTGGTGGAAAGCGAGCTTTTTGGCTATGAGAAAGGGGCCTTCAGCGGGGCCGAGTCGCTCAAGCCGGGATTATTTGAACTGGCCGATAAAGGTACGCTGTTCCTGGATGAAGTAGGCGACCTCGATCCGAAAGTGCAGGTCAAGTTGCTGCGCGTCCTTGATGGAGTGCCCTACTACCGGCTGGGAGGCAGCCGCAAAGTCAATGTGGATGTCCGGGTGGTGGCCGCAACCAATCAAGATCTGGAAGAGGCAGTGCGGGCCGGCCGCTTCCGTGGCGATCTCTATCACCGGTTGGCCCAGTTCAGGCTGGCTGTACCACCGTTGCGCGAACGGCCGGAAGACATCATTGGCATTGCCGAGCATGTATTGCGCCAGCACTGTCCTGAATCCCGTTTCAGCCAGGACGCCATCGACACTCTGCTCTCGTATTCATGGCCGGGTAACGTGCGCGAACTGAAGAATTTCATCTTTCGGGCCGTTCTTCAGGCCACCGAGCCTAAGACTGAATTCACTTCCGACGATCTTCAATTCCCCGAAATCGCACCTCAAAAAGAGTCGGCAATCATGCTGAACGGCGATCTCGACCATGTTGAGCGTCAAATGATTTTCCAGGCCCTGGAGCGCTGCGGCGGTAACCAGGGCAAAGCAGCGGAGATGCTGGGGATATCGCGGCGGACACTCCTGCGCAAACTCAAATCCTATCGCGAGTCGGCAAGCGAGGGTACTGCCGAGATGCTACGAATGGAACAACAACGCTTTTATCGCGCCCAATTGAATGTCCCCGCCACGATGAAACACGCCGACGAGCGCTTCCCGGCAACCCTGCTCAACATCAGCCTCGGTGGTGCGGCCGTCGCAACGGAAAAGCCTTTGAGGTTTGGCATCTCCCTCTCGCTCGCTTTCAGTATCCCCGAAACGGAGATTAAGGGAGAAATCACCGGACGCGTAGCCTGGTCCAACAAAGAGGGCCAGCACGGCATCCAGTTCGGCGAACTAACCCCCGCCATGCGCGCCAGCCTGCAACGCTGGCTATTAAGCGAAATGAAGAAAGAAGCCTCCAGCGCCGGCTTGGCGCAGTAACCCTTAGCCGCCTTTAGCCATTAGTTTTTAGCCTCAATGCCCCAGCATTTCTCGTGATTTCTGGCTCTGGCAATATCGAATTGATCCGAGCAGATTCGTACTGCATTCTAACCTTGAAAATCTTGTTTTCCCGCGAAGAATTTCTTTGCTTTTTTCCCTCGTGTCCTTGGTTTTCTCTTCGTGTTCCGGAGCCTGCACTGAGCGGAGCGAATGTGTGGTTAGGATTTTGGTTTCCTTTGCGGCCTTCGCGTCCTTTGCGGTGAACCGGTTTTTTGGGTGTGGCTCCGCTACGCTGCGGCCTCTGCGATTTTCTGCGCTCTCTGCGGTTGCTTTGATTTGTCACTTTAAACGATGCTGTGGTATTGGTCAGCGGTCTTGTGCTGGCTAGAAGCCAGTAGCTGGAAGCTCAATCGCGTACAATGACATATTCCCCACCACACAAGTCAAAGGGTATACAAACGATGCAAGCTCAAAAGCTGCAACCTGAATCAATGTTGACGCTGGCCGATTTCGAAGCCCAGGCAGAAAACTGCATGTCACCAATGGCCTACGGTTACATCGTTGGCGGGGCCGCCGACGAACTCACCTTGCGCGCCAATAGCGAGGACTGGAGACGCATTCGTGTTTGCCCGCGAGTTCTGGTGGATGTCTCGGAGATCAGCCTGCAGACCGAGATCCTGGGCCAGCAGTTTGAGATGCCTATTTTGCTTGCGCCTGCAGCCTTTCACCGCCTGTGCCATAGCGATGGTGAGCGTGCAACGATCGCCGGTGCCAACGAGGGTGGTACAACGTTGGTCCTAAGCTCATTCTCCACCGAGTCGGTTGAAGACATCGCCGCTATGGCTCAACACCCTCTATGGTTCCAGTTGTATTTCCAGAAAGACAAAGGATTGACTCAACAGATGGTGGACCGCGCTCACGCGGCAGGATGCAAAGCCCTGTGCATCACTGTCGATACCCCTGTGCTAGGACTGAGGCATCGCGAGAGCCGCATCCAGTTTCAGCTCCCTAAAGATTTCAAATTGCCCAACTTGAATTTAGGACCGGTAACCCATCGTCCGGTTCGGAGCGCCATTTATAGCGAGCTTTTGAATCCAACGTTGGTGTGGAAAGACGTTGACTGGCTCTGCTCGGTCGCCAAAGTTCCCGTGCTCCTCAAGGGCATCCTCAATCCGGAGGATACCAAACGAGCCCTGGATACCGGCGTCTCCGGCTTGATTGTTTCCAATCATGGCGCTCGCAACCTCGACACGCTCCCGAGTACAGCCGAGGCTCTGCCGCGCGTAGCTGAGGCTATAAACGGCAAGCTGCCGTTGTTGGTTGACGGTGGAATCCGGCGCGGTACCGATGTTTTGAAAGCTCTTGCGTTGGGAGCGAAAGCTGTCCTTATCGGTCGCCCCTACCTCTATGCGCTGGCCCACGCGGGAGCAGCCGGTGTAGCCCGCGCCATCGAAATTCTACGAACAGAATTGCTGATGGCCATGGCCCTGACCGGCTGCACCTCGATTTCCCAGATCAGTCGCTCGGTACTGTGGGATCGCTCTACTTAATAAAGTTCAGTCCGTGCGGTATCGCCCGCTGGAATACATAAGCGTACAACATCACAATGATTCCCACGATCGATGCCAGCGCCACGGAATGCCAGAAGACTTTTCTAAAGATCGAGCCTTCTGTACCCAACGTGTTCGTGGCTGCAGTGGCTACGCAGATGGATTGCGCATCCACCATCTTGCCCATCACGCCGCCGGCGCTATTGGCAGCACACATCAGAGTCGGATCGATATTGAGCTGCTGTGATGTGATCTTCTGCAAGCTTCCAAACAAGGCATTGGAAGACGTGTCGCTCCCGGTAAGGGCCACACCCAGCCAGCCAAGAAACGTTCCAAAGAAGGGGAAGAGCCATCCTGTTCTCGTAAACGCAAGTCCGAGTACGGCGTCCATCCCCGAATATCGCGTTAGATAGCCGAGACCCAACATGCACCCGATCGCGATGATGGCAAACCTCAACTTGCGTAACGTTCGTCCAAAGACCAGGAACATATCTTTGATGGACACGCGCAGCAGCAATCCTGAAATAATCGCGGCCAGGAAGCACGCCGTCCCCGTGGCTGTGAGCCAGTTGAAATCGTACTTTGCGTTCTCAGGAGTCGGCTTGGGTACCACCGGCTTGTCGCGGGAAATGGCTCTATGCACGACAGGAAAATCCCACCCGTTTTGGGATGCAACGGTCGAAAACTTCGGCGTGGTTTTTTGGTTCAAATAGGTCTTGACCTTTGGCAACCCCCAAAGCAGTACGAGCAGAGACAAAATCACGAATGGCATCCATGCCTTAGCGATCTGGCCGCGAGTATAAGAGTGTCGAACAATTGTTTCCTCGCGTTCATGCGGGAACCTCCAGATTTTTTTGGGCTTCCAAAACCTTAGAAAGATGACGGTAACGAGCAGGGAGAAGGTGCCGGCCATAATGTCGACCAGGTTGCTATCCATGTGGTTGGACCAGAAGAATTGCATGGCTCCGAAAGAACCTCCCACCACCAATATCGCCGGCGCCACCTCAAAGGTCTCTTTCCAACTCACCATGGCCCGTACCAGCCAAAACGGCACGATAATGCACGTAATGGGAAGAATGCGTCCGATCATGGCGTTCATGTCGGACTCCGTTGGATTACCACCGACGACCCCAGCGAGCGTATGCACTGGCGTGCCGATCGCGCCCCAGGCTACAGGCGAAGTATTGGCAATCAGGTTCAGCACAGCCGCATGGAAGGGCGAGAAACCCAGCCCAACCATGAAGGCGCTGGCGATGGCAACCGGGGTGCTGAATCCGGCGCAGCCCTCCAGAAATGCTCCGAAGCAGAATGCGACCAGAAGTAACTGCATGCGCCGGTCGGCCGTATAACCGGCCAGCGATTCCTTCATGATTTCGAAATGTCCAGTATGGACAGTAAGTTCGTAGAGATAGACTGCCGCCACTACAATCCACACAATCTTTAGCAGGCCAAACGACAAGCCATACACAAAGCTCATCCCCGCCAGTTGGAAAGGCATGTGGAATACCATTGTTGCTACAACCAAAGCGGTAGCAGCCCCAGCCATAGCCGCCCAATGAGGCTTCACGCGAAAACCAGCGAGCAAGCCCAATAAGACCACGATGGGAAGGGAGGCAACCAGCGTGGAAAGCCACCAGTGTCCCAGGGGGTCATAAACCTGTGTCCAATGCATGATTGTCTCCTTGTAAAAGCGGCGGAATTATAAATGCCTTCCACGATTGTGCGAAGAAATATCTTGGGGGCTGTTGGATAAAGGAAACCGATCATTGCAAAGCCAGCTGCCCGCTTGTGCTCACCCAATTATGGCAATTATGGCAATTTTGGCACTTATGGCAATTTTGGCAATTCCACCGGCTTGTTTCATCAATATCGTTCGCTCAAGATGGCCAGGTGATGCGACAGGTGACCTGCAATGATGTAGGCGAGAGCCCGCACGCTGACGTAGTTGTCGCTGGCAATGCCGCCGCGCGTCCAACCCGCGGGCGGCATATTTTCAAAAAGAGAGATGGAAGCGAGCCGTACTCGACGGAATTCCTCTATGTGTGCCGCCCAGGAAATGCTGTCCGCCATTGCCCCGGCAGCAGCGCTGTCCTGATCAAAGCCGGGTAAAGGTGTTTCGAAGCCGCGTGCGAACCAGAACGCGCGAAATGCAAAGGCCCTTTCCGAGTCGGTGATGTGGTTCACTACCTGACGGATACTCCACTTATCGGCAGCGTAGCGATAGAGTGACTTTCCTTCCGATATGGTCGAGCACAATTCGAGCGTGTCTTGTAGCTGGTCGCTTACAACGCGTACGATGTCGTTGTCGCTGATGCGATCGATATAGCGAAAGTAGTATGGTGCTGCTTCCGTGCTCTCCGGCCTTCCGATCATGAAGATGTTCCTCTCTCTACCAGATATCCCAAATATCCTGTCATCCTGAACGGAGCGCGGCGAAAAACCTGAGTCTCGCGAATAAAGATTGGCGCGGAGTGAAGGACCCCGATAATGTGTCGATCTAAATCGCTGATTCGAGGTATTCGACCCAGATTGTGAAACCTCTGGACTCAAGTCTTGAGCGGCATTATAGTCATCCTTCAAACCGCTGGGAACAAACGATGGGTAGAACACCTGGTATCAGTAATTCAGCCCCAAACGTTATCGGGGTCCTTCACTTCGCGCCGATCATCTTCGTAGTTGTGAAATTTCGCGCCGCGCTGCGTTCAGGATGACAGGGTATTTGGGGTATTTGCAAACCGAACCATTTTTCTACGACCTAAAACTTCATCTTCAATGCGAACTGCACGACCCGCGGACCTACGCTGGTGTCCGTGATCCGTCCAAACGATGAGGCCCCTGGAGCAAATGCCAGATTCGGATTTGCAAATTGCGTGTGATTAAATGCGTTGAAGAGATCGGTCCGGAACTCGATGCCGGCTCCTTCTCTCGGCCACCTCATGGGGAAGTTCTTGAGAATTCCGATATCCCAGTTGAACTGTGCCGGGCCTCCAATGATTCCGATGCCGGCGTTGCCAAAACCGAGCCCCAGAGGATCATCGGCGCTGAAGACCGCTGGCGTAGTGAAGCAACTGGCATTGATGTAGTTGGTGAAATTCCCGGAATTCACAAATTGTCCTGGCGTGCAGGCGCCGCTCAGGCTGGGCCGGTCGTTGGTGATGCCGAAAACATTGCGGCTATTGGTAAATCGCGGCGTCAGGCTCTGTCCTGATTGCAACGTTGTGACGCCGGATACCGACCAACCTGCCAACGTTTCCCTGGCCAGCAATCCCTTACCCGCCGGCCCCGGCAGATCATAGGTGTAGTTCACGATAAACCGATGCCTGCGTATGAACGAGTCGGGACCATAGCGCAGAGCAGGATTGTTTTGATCGCCGATAGCCGATCCTCCGTTCGCACCGTTCGTTGAGAATGCATCGGTAGAGAGACTCTTGGCAAACGTATACGATCCCTGCACGCGCAGACCATGGCTGATTCTCTCGTTCAAACTGATGAGAAGCGCGTTGTACCAGGACGAGCCAGCGGACTCGATCACCGTGGCGTTCGAAGGGCTGAAACCCTCGAAAGGAACGCGCAAGGGGACATTGCTCCGCTTGTTGGTCGTGACGCCCCGAATCGGGTTCGCAACACTCGCAATGCCGGCCTGATTCACAGACCGCTGCCGGATGAGGTGTGTCCCACGTTCACCGGAGTAGCCGATTTCCAGCACCGTGTTTTTCGAAAGCTCAGCCTGGATTCCCAGGCTGTACTCCTGAATCATGGGCGGCCGGAAATCCTGAGAAAAGATGGTAATCGCGTTGCTCGTTGCCGGAGAGTACGGCACGAACGCCGGGAACGTCGGGACAGTCAGCGGAAGTGGTTGCTGCTCGGATGCTGCCGCATTGGCCCCCAACACCAGTTGTCGGAGCTGCGCGAAAGGCGGCGCAGTGAGAAGCTGAATAAATGGCTGTCCGGTGTATCGGGAATGGTAAACACCATATCCACCGCGAAGCACGAAGCGATCGGTATACGGCAGTTGCCAGACGAAGCCCGCTCTTGGATTCCAGGTGCTCTGGCCCTTTCCTCTGATTCCAAATGGGTTGTCGCTCTGGATAACTCCCGCCGGTACCGCCCCGGAAAAATTCGACGGAACTATGGTTCCAGCCAGCGTTCCGCCCGCGGGTGGATTGGGATTGGCCTGCCCGAAATCAAAGGAGCCATTGCGTCCTTTGTCGTCGGCGATGTCGCCCAAACGGTCATAGCGCAATCCCAGATTCAGCGTCAGACGCGAGGTTACCTTGATGTCGTCTTGTGCATAGAGATTCCCTTCCCACACGCGAAATGCACGATCGAATAAACCCGGCAGATCAATTGAGGCAAAGATGTTGCTCAGTCCTGTTCCGCTGTGCGCTCCATCAAGTCCCAGCAGAAAATCAGGCCAGCTTAGAAAAGCCTCGGCCCCAATGAAGTGAAATCCTACTTGGTTGTTCTGTTCCCGAATCAGCCCGCCGCCGAAGCGGAAACTGTGGCGTCCCTTAGTCCAGGAGAATGAATCCTGCAACGTGTAGGTATTCAGCGCAAACTGGATTGTTTGACCGTTACCGCCAAGCGTCAGACCGGTGTTGGAGCCGAAATCCACTCCGATCTCAGGTATGGAATCGTCAAACGCCGGAACCGTGGCGCCAAGATCGGAAAACCGGAACACCTTGGATTGATTGAAACTCGAGAATGTCCGGTTAAAGCCGGCTACGAGCTGATTCAGAACATGCGGTGTGAAGGTGTAGGTATGGGTGAGCGAGGCATCGCGGTAGTTGCTGGTTAAGTTGACGGGGAAACCTGGAGGCGTTGCTCCACCCAGGTTCGGTCCAGGTAGTGTGAAGACCGTGTCATCGTTTGCAAAAAAGAACCGGGCCGCAAGCGTGCTGTTCTCAGAGATACGCCAGTCTCCATTGGTCATGAACTGGTCTTCATTAAAAGGACAGGCCACACTGAAAGCAGAAATTCCTTGCGCATCAAATGGCTGGCTGGGGTCCACTCGTTGAGGAGTGGGAATGATGAACTGGCCGTTCGCGTCTTTGAGCTGCAGGAGTTTGAGCGCAACCGGATTGATGTTGGATCCATCGGGCGCAATCGCTACCCCGCCAAGCGCGCCCTGTTTACCGGCAAACAGCGCACCCAGAGCTGCGGCCGAGCGGTCATTCGTAAGCGGCGGAGTCGTAACGCTGCTGGAACAGTTCGGATCAAGGCCGTTCCGCTGTCGCGTTCCCTGATAAGAGGTAAAGAAGAAAAGTTTGTCCCTGCGAATCGGACCGCCGAAATCGAACCCGAATTGATTTTGTTTGAGCACCGGCCTGGGTTGTCCTAGGTTATTGCGGAAAAACGTATTGGCATTCAACGCATCGTTGCGCAGATACTCCCAGGCGGCGCCGTGAAAAACATTGGAACCACCTTTCGTCAACAGGTTTACATTGGCGCCCGCATTGCGCCCATACGCGGCGTCATACTGTCCGGTTTGCACCTTGAACTCCTGGATCGTGTCCGGATTGGGAATGGGGATGCCGCCGCTGAAGAATCCGCTGCTCTGCAGATCGTTTACGCCCACACCGTTCATCTGCACGTTGTTGTCGCTTTGAGCCACACCGTTAGAAACGATCGGAGCGCCGGACACGCCACCGTTGCCCCGGCCCAGGTCGCGTGAGTCCGTCACGTCGGCGGCGACACCGGGGTTCAAGGCGATGATCTGCGTAAAATTTCGGGTTACCAGCGGTAATGAGTTAATCTGCTCACCACTGGTCACCTGGCCCAGGGTAGCCGATTCGGTTTGCAATAGTTCCTGCTGAGCGGTGACCGTGACCTCTTCCTGTACTGCTCCGACAGCCAGTTGGATGTTGAGCCGCGCTGTCTCCGTGACGTTGATCTGCACGCCCGGCCTCACGGCAGTCTTGAAGCCGCTCTTCGAGACCTCCACACGATAGGAGCCAGGAGGCAGCAGGGATACAACGTAACTTCCATCCCGGTGCGACGTGGCTACGCGTCTCTCTCCTGTTGCCTCGTTGATGACCGCTATCTGCGCGCCGGGCATGACCGCACTCGTTGCGTCGATGACTTCTCCAGCGAGAGCGCCTGTACTTGCAGTCTGAGCAAGACTCCAGGGTGCGAGCGCCGTCAACATCATCAGCAAAAGCGCCATATGAGTGAGAGAAAGTTGCCGATTGCGATCCAACTTTTGCAGGCCAAGCGTCTTCATGACCGTCCTCCTCGTGAATTTTTGCTGCCAGAACCCTCTGCATTGATAGGGCTATACCAGCGGCTTCTTGAACGCGATTCCTGTTCTTTGAGTCTTAGTGCTGCGAGCGAACGCTGGGGCTGAAGGTGCGCGCAGGAAACCAGGAGCGCATCAATGGCTGCCAAGGGCGCGACATACGATCCGTGAAAAGAATGATTGGCAATCGAAGCGATCCAGAATGAATCACAAAAACGCGCGATAGGGGTTTTGTCGCTGTCCGTGATGCCATGCGTGAAAGCGCCTTTTTCCCGGGCGCTCAGCACACAGTCGACTGTATCGCGCAAACACCGGCCAAAGCTGATGGCGATCACCAGGTCTTTGGGGCCAAGGAGATTCACCTTCTGCTGCAGGCTTCCGGTCGAACCTGAAGGAGCTTCGGCATCGTAGCCCAGCGAAACCAGGCAATAGGCCAGGGGATAGGCGAGGGAGTACGCAAAATCCACGCCAACTACGATCACGCGGCGCGCGCGATCGATCCGTTTAGCGACCTCGATGACCTGGCTGGCGTTGAGGCTGGAGCGTAAGGCATCCAGGTTCTGCGCTGTCATGTCCAGGCTGCGTGCAATGTGGCTGGGTACAGTACGCTTTTCATTGGCCGCCGACTTCAGCAAAGTATAAGGACTGATGCGGCTGACAAAATGCGACCGCAGATCGGCCACGAAATCAGCGTACCGCTCGTAACCCAGTGCCTGGATCACGCGCACGATCGTGGCTGCATCCACGTCGTATCGTTTGGCCAGAGCGCGTGAAGAAAGGAAGTAAGTGTCTTCAGGATTGTCCAAAATCTCGCGAACCAGTTTTTGGCGGCTTGCGCTCAGCGCGTCTTTTGCTTCAGTAAAACGGATCTCCAGAGGCGTCATCCACACCTTGCGCTCTGTGGGTGATCCGTTCCTTCGGCTCCCTGCGGTCACCTCAGGATGACAAGGCGTCCTGCCTCCAGTTTCCGCAAGATGTGAAGGCGTCCTCCCTCCAGTTACCTCAGGATGAAACGGCGCCCTCAGTACCTTTCGCTTCGATGGCGTTCCCGTTCTGGAAACTGTTTTGCGGTGGTTTTCGCGGGAGGTGGGGGAGCTCACGGCACGAATCCTTTTTGCACGGGTCAATCGCGCAGCCCGGCATTTGCGAAGATCATGGATACAACAAATGTTGCATAATGTCAATGCGCAACATCGTTTGTTGCATTTTTTCATTGACAAGGACCGCCATTCCTTTTAAAAGAGGACGCGTTCGACCTTGCCGAGGTTTTGGAGAAACCAATGAAATCCTCCCCACGCCGCCATCAGAGTTTCCGTGTTTTTGTGAGATCGCCCTGTCGCAGAATCTTCCTCTTTTCTCCTGTCGTCGCATTGCTGCTTGCTCTGCCGTCCCTGGCTTTGCAACGCGAGCCGAACACTCCGCCGAAGAGTGCAGCCGCGGAGCCAACGACCGTGACCGCGCATGAGTTGACGGCAACCGATCTGGAGGTATTTCTCGATGGTCTGATGCCGTTGTCGCTGGAGCGCGATGACATCGCTGGCGCGGTCGTCGCAGTGGTCAAAGATGGAAAGTTATTGTTCGCGAAAGGCTATGGCTATGCCGATGTGGCAACCAGGAAACCGGTCTCGCCCGACAGCACTTTATTTCGCCCTGGCTCCGTGTCGAAGCTGTTTACCTGGACGGCGGTCATGCAACTGGTGGAGCAGGGCAAGCTCAATCTCGACCACGATGTAAACGATTATCTCGATTTCAAGATTCCCGCCACTTACCCCCAACCCATCACATTGCGTCACATCATGACTCACACGGCAGGATTCGGTGAGGCCATCAAGGACCTGTTTATCAAAGACTCGAGCGAACTGCAGCCGTTAGGCGCGTATCTTGCGACCCACATTCCGAATCGCATCTTTCCTCCGGGTACAACGCCTGCATATTCGAACTATGCCACTTCGCTGGCAGGGTACATCGTGGAGCGCATTTCCGGAAAGCCTTTCAATGATTACGTGCACGACAACATCTTGGCCCCCTTAGGCATGGAGAGAACGACTTTTGCCCAGCCGCTGCCGGAAAATCTCAAACCTCTCATGTCGAGCGGATATATTGTGGCGTCGGGAAAGACAAAACCGTTCGAGGTAGTGCAGGCGTGGCCCGCAGGCAGCGTTTCAACGGCGGCAACGGATATGGCGCGCTTTATGATCGCGCATTTACAGAATGGTGAACTGAACGGAGCCAGAATTCTACGTCCTGAAACCGCGACCTTAATGCATTCCCGGCAGTTCTCTCCCAACCCCGCTCTTAACGGGATGGCGCTTGGCTTCTACGAAGAAACGCGCAATGGACACCGCATCATCGGTCACGCCGGAGATACGATCTGCTTCCATACCGATCTCCACCTGCTGCTCAACGATGGTGTGGGCTTTTTCGTTTCTTATAACAGTCCTGGAAAAGGCATCAGCAACAGGACGGCCCTCTGGCATAAGTTCCTCGATCGCTATTTCCCCTATCAAATTCCTGCCGCCCCGCCGGTGGCAACTGCGGCCGCCGACGCGCGCGAGGTCGCTGGAAACTACATCGTAAGCCGCCGCGAGCAGGGCAATATGTTCGAAGGTCTCAGTCTGTTGAGCCAGGCAACCGTGACCGCCGGCTCCGATGGAACGATTTCCATTTCAAGCCTGAGAGATTTTGCGGGACAACTGAAAAAGTTCCACGAAGTTCAGCCGCTCGTCTATCAAGAGGTAGATGGACAGGATCGTGTCGCATTTCAGCGCGATGCCGGCGGCCGGCTCACTTTTGCAACCGACTTCCCTGTATTTGTATTTCAACGTGCCGGCGGACTGCAGCTTGGACCATTGAATCTTTTCTTGCTGTGCGCAAGTGCGGCCATTCTACTGCTGGCGCTGCTGTTTTGGCCGGTGGCCGCCCTGGTGCGCCGTCATTTCAGAACGAAGCTACATCTGGGCAAGCGTGAACTTCTCTTGCGCGTTGCGGTTCGCCTGGTCTGTGCTCTCGACCTTGTTTTCCTGCTGAGCATATTTCTGGTACTGACCAGTTTGCAGGGAAATCTCCCAACTTCTCACATGACCGGTACGCTACATTTCATTCAGGTGATCGGACTCCTGGGGGCCTTGGGGACTCTAATAGCCCTCTATAATGCCTGGCGTATCTGGCGGTCAGCAGAGATGCCTGTCTTGGCCAAGGCGACTGCTGCTGCGAGTGCGGCCTCAGGCGAAAGCACAGAAACAACAGTGCCCGTCTCGCCGGCTGTACAGTCTAGGTGGTGGGGAACAAAGGTATTCGAAGCACTCATCGCTTTGGCCTGCCTGGGCTTTGTCTGGTTTTGCGTCTATTGGAACTTGCTCAATTTCGCTTCGAACTTCTAGATTGAAGTTCATGCGGTAAGCTGTGGGGTTCAGTTTCTCTTCGTGCCCCTTCGTATTACGAGGTGCTTTGAAATCGTGTTTTTTCTCGCAAATTCTAGATTGGCTGGAATCCCATTCTTCTCTGCGGTCTCTGCGTTTTCTGCGGTTGACGTTGCCCTATTGATTTTCTCAGTGTCTCAGTGTCTCCGTGGTGGGTTTTGGTTTTTGGTTGCGGCTCTGGGACGTTGTGTTCGCTGTGGTTTACTTTGCTACCGATTTGTACCTTCATGTCAGCCGAGGGCGGTCTTCCAGCCATGAAAATGTGCCTCCATAAATCGAGATTATTTCCATTACTGCTCACCGTCATCGCAATCGCCTGCAATGCCCTGGCGGTAGATAAGCCTGCGATCGCGCCGCGCAATGACTACGCCGATATCGCCCGGATCGTAAAGCCCTTTATCGAACAGCAAATGAAGGAGAAGAAGCTGCCAGCCGTTTCTATTGCGGTTGTGGACGATCAGCAGATTGTCTGGGCCGAAGGCTTTGGTTTTGCCGATCCAAAAGCAAAAATTCCGGCCACCGCGGAAACTGTTTATCGCATCGGATCCGTGTCTAAGTTGTTTACCGACATCGGCATCATGCAGCTTGTCGAGAGCGGTGCGTTGAATCTGGATGCTCCGGTCAGCAATTACATTCCCGGCTTTCATCCTAAGAATCCGTTTGGCACGCTAATCTCTCTGCGGCAGCTCATGTCGCATCAGTCAGGCCTGCTGCGCGAGCCGCCGGTCGGCAATTATTTTGAGACCAGCGAACCTTCACTCAAACAAACCGTACTCAGCCTGAATGAAACTGAGTTGGTCTATCCGCCGGGGACCCACGTCAAGTACTCCAATGCCGCAATTGCGGCTGTCGGTTATGTGTTGGAAGAAAAGAATGGCCGTCTGTTCGCTAAATACTTAAAAAGTGCGGTGCTGGCTCCTCTCGGAATGGAGCACAGCTCCTTTGAGCCTGAACCAACGCTCATCCACAAGCTCGCTAAAGCGGAGATGTGGACCTACGATGGCCGGGTTTTCGATGCCCCCACATTTCAGCTCGGCATGGCGCCTGCCGGCAGCATGTATTCCACCGTCACCGATCTTGGACGCTTTGTTATTGCGCTGCTGGCCCACGGCCAGGGAGAGCGCGGTCGAGTGCTCAAGCCAGAGACCCTCGACCAGATGTGGCAGCCGCAATCTCCCACTTCCAGCGGCGCCGGATTCGGACTGGGATTCCGCATCGCCGATCTCGACCACCACCGGCTGATCGGACATGGGGGCGCTATTTACGGCTTTGCCACTTCCGTCGATATGCTGCCCGACGACAAACTCGGCGTGATCGTGGTTGCAACCAAAGACGTTTCGAACGGCGTCACGGAACGAATTGCCAAAGAGACGCTCCAACTCATCCTCGATCGCCGCCAGGGCAAGCCGCTTGTCGCGCCTCCGCCAACGACTCCGGTTCCTGCCGGCCTAGCGCGAAAGCTCGCCGGTCGGTATGGCGCGGGTGACGATGCTGTCGATCTTGTTTACCTGAATGGCAAGTTGACCATGTTGCCGGTGAATGGCGGCTCGCAGCTTGAATTGCGCCGGCTTGGCAATGATCCTTCGGCTGACACCTCAGGACAGGTTCTGGTTGTAGACAGCGTCCTCAGCTATGGAACGGTGATCACGCCGCTTGAAAACGCCATCCGTCTCAGAGACAAAGTTTTGGAACGAGTGCAGCCTCCAAAACCCATTACCGCTCCCGCAAAATGGAAAGGATTAACGGGCGAGTACGGCTGGGACCACGACACGCTCTACGTTTTCGAGAAGAACGGACGCCTGTCGGTCCTGATTGAATGGATCGAATACGAGGCTCTGACTGAAGTTTCTGACAATGTCTTTGAATTCCCCAAGCGCGGCTTATACGACGGAGAGAAGGCCATCTTCACCCGCGATGCTAACGGTGAGGCAATGCAGGTCCGCGTCAGCGGCGTAGTTTTCAAACGGCGTCAAATCGGTGGAGTCAGCGGCGGAGTTTTTCGCATTCAACCGGCCAGGAACATTGCCGCGCTACGCAAGGAAGCATTGGGCGATCATCCACCGGCAGAAAAGGGCGACTTCCTGAAGCCCGATCTGGTCGAAATCGCCGGGATCGATCCAACCATCAAGCTGGATATCCGTTACGCTTCTACGAATAACTTTCTCAGTGAACCGATGTACTCGCAAGCGAGAGCATTCCTGCAACGTCCGGCAGCCGAAGCAGTAGCGCGCGCAAACCGGGCGCTGAACAAATTCGGGTTCGGGTTGCTGATCCATGATGCCTATCGTCCCTGGTATGTCACCGAAATGTTTTGGGAGGCAACCCCGCCGGACAAGCGAATTTTTGTTGCCAATCCAAAAGAAGGATCACGCCACAATCGCGGCTGCGCCGTTGATCTCAGCTTGTATGATCTTGCGACGGGCAAGCCGATTGAAATGGTCGGCGTGTATGACGAAATGTCGGAGCGCTCTTATCCTGGTTATCCCGGAGGAACTTCGCTTCAACGTTGGCATCGTGACTTGCTGCGCTCCGCGATGGAGCAGCAGGGCTTTGAAGTTTATGAATTTGAATGGTGGCATTTCGACTATAAAGATTGGCGACGCTATCCCATCCTGAATCTGACCTTCGACCAGATTTCTGGAGTTAGCGATGGAAGAGGAATTTACCGGTGGAAGAACGCCCCTTTAGAGCCTGCCCTGAGGTTTGCCGAAGGGGCAATACTGTTCAGTTAGGGAACTATTGCAAACCTCAAACGTTCAGCGCCGGAGGCGCGGCAAGAAGTTAGCCCAGGGGTGAAGCGCAGCGGAACCCTGGGAATAGTGAAGATTTGAGCGCAAGCCCCAGAGGGGCGACATAAGGTTTTCGCTCCGCTCTCGAAAGATTTTGTTTACCGACATGTTCCGAACACTCTTAACTGAACCGTATTGCTCTTTAGGGTCATGTAAAAAATCAATTTAAACCGTGCGCTTTAACGCCGGGTCTGACTCAGACGGCCAATGTTGCTGGATTGGAGGATCAATTTTCGGCCATGGGAAATGCAAATAATAAAAAATGGAAACATGGCCCTAAAGCTAAAGGGCCGTCCCTCCACTGCTTCTATTTTTCCATTCTCTTCCTATTTGTTCTTGGATTCGCCGTCTCGAAGAGTGCCGCCGCTCCTGCTCCGTTTCAGAACTGCGCGCAATTACGATACCGAGCCTTATCGGACTTTCTGATCGGAGTGTTGCTGGCACAATCAGGTAAGCATCGCCTTGTCGCACATCTGTACAGAGACTTCTGAAAGAAGGATAATGGATAGAGGACACCATGCAGGTCACAATTAATTTGCCCGAAGAGCTCGTTCGATACCTGGGAAAGAATGCGACTGAGCTATCACATGCCGCGGTTGAAGGCCTCGTGCTTGAGGGTGTGCGCTCCGGCAAACTTTCTGTGGCCCAAGGCCGCCGTGTGCTCGGGTTTCTTTCACGCCACCAGATGGAGACTTTCCTCAAGTTCCACGGCGTCGATCTTCCACTGACGATCGAACAGGTCCGGAGCGACAGCGATAATGCATTGGCATTCAGCCAATGAAGGTTGTTGTCGCGGATACCTCCCCGCTCAATTATCTGATCTGCATCGGCGAAATTGAATTGCTGCCGCGCCTTTATGGGAGTGTTCTCGTTCCCGACGTCGTAGCTGCCGAACTGCAGGCTCCAGATGCACCTGCCGCGGTGGCAGCCTGGGCCGCCAACCTCCCTTCCTGGATTGACTTGCGTCCCACACCGGTCTCCACGGAAGAATTTGAACGGCTTGATGCAGGCGAGCGGGCAGCGATCCTCTTAGCTGAAGCCCAGCCACCACCCGTCCTCTTGTTGATGGATGATTCGGATGGCCGTGCAGAAGCGGAACGGCGTCGCATTCCTGTAACCGGGACACTTGGCATTATTCGTGCCGCCGCGCTCCGCGATTTGATTGACCTTCCTAAGGTTCTGAAGAATCTCGTTGGTACGAACTTCAGATGTCCAGCCAAAATCATCAATGAATTGCTGGCCGAAGACGCGGAGCGCAAGCGGGGCCGGGGCCGGTGACAACGCGTCCTTGTTATCCGCGTTGACTCGTGTGCGTAGCCTGCAGTGAGCAGAGCGAACTTGTGGCTAATGGTTTTTGATCTGCGTTCAGCTGCACTGCTTGAACCAATTTCTTCTCATGCTGCGATGATTTCTTGTTTCCTTCGTGTCCTTTGGTTTTACTTCGTGTTCCTTCGTGGTAAAGCTGTTGCTTCCCTTTGCGTCCTTTGCGGTGAACGGGTTTTTAGTTGTGGCATTTTTCGGATTCTGCAGACCGTCCGCGAGAAAGCCCTACTGAATCGCCGACCATACGAGAATTGGCGGTTAATCTAATTGTGCGGTGCCAATACCTCTAAAATGGCGCCGTCCGATCTGCGCAGACGAACTCCTGCGCCTCCATAGCAAGCGAACTTCGGTTGTGGCAACGCTTCCTGGCAGTACGTCGTGCCCATAACTGTCCAAATGCCATCCTTGAGTTGGGCCTTAAGTGGCGGCGAAAGCCACTTCTTAGAAGCGAGCACTTGCTCGGCTCTCTTCTTTGCTGCAGCCGCGTTTGCAATAGCACCAGCAGCGGGAGTAGGTAGCGCCGTGTTCGGTACAGAGACTGGCCTCACTTGCTGGAACGTGCGCCGATTCACTTCAAGACGAATGGCCTCGATTTGCCGCAGCAACGCAGCGACAGCAGCAGGCGGGTTCGGCCAGTCGTAGAAGAGATGGATTTTTGTTGTATCGCTGAATTCCACCGTCAGCCAGGAGCAAGGTCCATCGCTGACTGCGTGACAGACCGCCTGCGGCGCTAAGGCCAGGGCTTTCGCGTCCACGCCCTGTTCCAGATTCTCCCATGCACGCTTGGTGATGGTGCTCTTTACCTTTCGATGAAAATATTTGTTGTTAAACACACCTTCGGATTCGGCAATCATGAAGAAAGGCTCGACGGTGGTTCGATTGCCGCCGCCGAGTCCATGACTATTTCCGATTTGCAGTCGAATCAGCTTGGTGTTGCCAGCGGGAAGTGCCGGCTTGCTGTTTTGTGCCCACACGGGCCCGAGCATCAAGCCCAACATGACTACCGAGAGCGCCAGGGCTGTGCTGCACAAACCAAACGACACGTTTCGAATCATGCAAATCTCATCAGGCCACCGAACTCGGTCAAGATGGGTTCAAAGTCGAGCGTCGGATGCAGCCGCGTCATGATCGAATCTGCCAGTTGTTCGGCCTGGTGAAGCTTTGCCTTGTGTTCCAGCCGGGTCGCTTCGTCTCGAACTGGATCCTGTGCTGATGAAGCGAGACTGGCGAGAAGTACAATCGCCAGAATTCTCGCAAGGATGCGCATCAGAACTCCTTCAACCTGAGTATTGGCATGGTCGCAAGCGGCGCCATTAGGGGGCAAGGTTACTTTTGTGCGACTGATTTGCAGCCGCCTTTCGGTGCTGTATCCCAAGCATTGGTGGAAGAGCGGCCCTTTAGAGCTTGTCCTTCAGGGCTTTGGTTTTGTTATCCAGTTCTACAAGAAAATCCTTTTATATCAGGCACTTGTGCTATGCTGTTGACGGCATTATGCCGCCTATGACATATTAGATTGGGATGGCATGGGAAGTCGAGTTTTCGGACGAATTCGGGGAGTGGTGGGATCGGTTATGGCAAGGGAGCTGCAGCGCATGGCGTTGGATGAATTGAGAAACGCCAAACAACTCACGCAGCAAGACATGGCGGAGCTTTTAGACGTCCCGCAGAGTTCGATTTCGCGAATCGAGCAACGAGCGGATATGTATCTGAGCACATTGCGCAATTACGTCCAAGCGATGGGCGGGATACTCCAGATTCAAGCGGTGTTTCCCGAAGGTGGCGCGGTCATTATCAGCCGCTTCGGAGACTATGAAGACCAACCCTACGTCGTTTCGGTGCGAACAGAAGACGGCGGAGCCTATCAACTCCGAGCGCGGCCTTTTCATCATCAAGGCGCATTGTTGTGCACCCGCGCTTTTAAGCTTTCAGGCTTCGTGAAGGCCATGAAGGCTCTTCACCTGGCGGAACCGCAGATCTCCGCGATTAGAACCAATCTTGAGCGAACGCCCGAGGTGGAGATAGGCGGCATGGCAGGACAGCGGATTTTCCATGTGCCCGATTTGGTGGCAGCGGGTTTTGAGCCTGCCACCGTCGAGTGAACGGCAGAGCGACGGTCGAGGCTGGCCCCGTGGACGATGTGGACAATGGTGGACAATGTTGAAGGCCTACAGATCCCAAGAATGCTATAACCAAAACCTTTTTTACCGCTGATCCTTCGCCTTACACCTCAGGACAAGTTTTGCACAGATGAACGCAGATCAAAAACCATTGCCGCATGTTCGCTCCGCTCATTCGGGTTCCTGTAAAATGATGGAGGAAGTCTATGTATGGATGCTCTAGCTGAAAAACTAGATGGCAAACTTCGCACCTGGAAGCCGGAGACTGCGGCTGCGGTTCGGGAGCGCGTTACTGAGGTGATTGAACTGGCTGACGGGGATGCCCTGGACTTGATGCGCTCACGCTCTCGCGAGCAAGAAGTACTGGACATGCTGGATAAGCCCACAGCCAGGTGGGGTGTGGCTCGCGGACCTTGGCCTTGCCGCCAAGACGAGGGCCGGTTGTCATAGTGTCGCGCTTCGACCCGAACTCTCCCCGCGCGCTTATTCTCTAAGTGCCGCCCACCACGCAGAACCGATCCAGCCGACCATGCATTTTGTCAATTGAAATACGGGAAAAGGCCGCTAGTGAATCAAAAAGGTATCGTCGGGATTATAAACCCTCAAGAACTGTGTTATTACATCTAATTTCTCTTGCACCTGGGAACCAATGATCAGATTTTGGCGATTCTTCTGAATGAACTGAACACCCACAGCCAGAAGCAACCTACCCAAAGACTTGCGGCTTTCATTCGTGGGAAATAAAGAGACGATTTCAGCGAATATTCTTTCCGCCATGCTCGCCAGAACAGAATCATCAACTAGTATCTTGATAAAAAAATGTACCACTAATTGGAAGGCAACAGGAGGAGCTACGCCATATTCCTCAGAAAGTGTGAGCGGGAAATTGAATTTCCTTAGATGTTCTGGCCTCACTACTCTAATAGTCCACTCGCCAAACACTGCTTTTTCTACGTCTTCGGTTGCGATGGGAAGAAATCTCACCCGGTAAACAGAGAGATATGCGAAGTAGTCGAGATATTCGTCGAAGCTGATTTTTCCTTGTTCATACAACACTCTCAACAGCATCAAAGAACAGCAGTATTCGGGTGCCACCTTTTTGGTCTCGATCTCATTAGCCTTCAAATAAAGAAAGTCTTCTGTAAGAACCGGAACGCCTTCTTTTTGCGCAAGAATGCACGCATCGGCCAAGCTTGCGGGGATTCTCTGCTCAGAAAAAACGCTCGCTTTGTTCGCTGAGGAAATGGCGCTGATATTCTGCGGTTTTGTTTCAAGCAGATGAATACTATTTTCAAAGTTCATCTTGATGGCTTCGCCTCTCGATCGATCAAGGGGGGAAACCGTTATCCTTCCCTTGGCATATCCCAAGTGCCCAGCTTGGCCAGGTTGATATTCGAATTTATCTCTAAGCCCAAGGAGCAAAGTTATCACCGATTGCGGAATTCTGAGGTTCGGAACAAAGCGATATATCCTCTGTAAAAAGCCGGTTTCCGATAGCATCAGCGCGGAGGTGCCATCGAGATAAAATGCTTCGCCAGCAATCATCTTCTTTGCCACCGTTTTTTGTTGGTTAAGCTCTCCTTGATTTCCAGTACTTGCCTTTATGAAACCTTTCTGCTCGCTGGTTATGTGACCGATCGCATTAGCCAAGCTGCCCTCACTGAGAGCAAGAAACGCCAAAGGTACATTTTGCTCACAATATGTGTCAAAAAAATCTCTTCTCTGTTTTGCTTCATCCTCCAGTCTCGCAATTAGATATTTTGTGTCGATCAGCCCTTCGGTCATCGGAACTTCTATGATCTCCATAGCAGTCCACCGATGTTCCTCAGACAACTTCTGAGCGTTATGCCTTGACTGCCAAAGAATATATCTCTCAATTGGCAGAATCATTTCTATTTCATATTCAGGGTTTTCCGACCGATATTTATTGGCGAAAGAAATCTTTTCTCCGGGTTTCTTGGCAATAAATGCCCCATAATTGTCGCCTGTCACGGCAATTCTTGTTGCGTCCAGTCCTTCCCCTTCGCCAATATAAAACCACCTCTCCTGTTCCTTGAGTTTGACGAAACATCCATTGCTCACTTCCGAAGACGAAGTGGGAGTGAAATCCGGCAGTAGGTTTCCAAGTTGGCTAAAAATGAAGAAGAGCATTCCGTACTGTTCTGGGGATGGGTGCTTTAAGAGCCTTACGCCTTCTACCACGGCGCGAAGGGCATTTGTGGCATCTCCACTTTTCAAGTATGCCTCTGCTTCTGCAGAGATTTTTCCCTCAAATGATCTTAGAAAAGAAGCGTGCGTCGCTACGAAATCCTTTGCACTCGCATCTCCTCTTTTCAAATAGGCGTAAGTCGTCTGGACAACGAGGATTTCTTGGTTGTGTTCATCGAGCAATGCTATCTCCCGGGGGTTCGCCAAAATATCTCTTCCGATCCGAATCGCCTCGGGGAACCTTTCGAGGTTGAAATTAGTAGTAAATAGTTGCAATTTGATCTGGAGCGATCTGGCTTTGTCTTTTTCATGACTCAGCAGTTTTTGCAATAAAACGAGAACCGAATCCCACGCCTTTTTTTCCTGGGCAATTTTCAGAGTAGGCAAGCATTCCGCATAACTCAACTTTGAAAGATCCATCTTCCGTAAGAGCTCGAATGCTTTATCCGTATCGCCTTCCTCTTGATACAAAAGGAGAAAAAGTTTCTCTTTCTGAATTGTGCCGTCGTCGGGAAGAGCTTCCACAATTTTCCGCCGAAGCTCTGCGGGTTCCTTTATGCCCAAGACAAAATCTACAGCAAACTGCAAGTCGTCTTTCACGAGATCGACGACCTGAGCATAATTTCTATTTTCGACAGCCGTTATCAACTCCAGGATAGTTTGCTTCTTTGCTTGGCGGAAAAACTCCTTGCCCTCAGTGAAAAGGCTCTTTTTATGAAGAAATTGCAAAACGAGAGTTTTAGTTAAAAAATCAGTAAGGGGCTTTTCCGCCGGCTTGAGATAGCCTTGCAACTTCGAGAGATCATATTGAGGCAGCTCTACAAAGTGAATCAGGTCAGCGATAAGTTGCTCCATAGAGAAATCGAGATAGCAATTGAGTACGAGTCCAAGAGTTTCTTTCGCGAGTCTCTCAATTGCGCTTGCGTCTTCCCTAAGGATATGGAGGTGGAGTCTTTTTATGTTCAGTATGCTTTGAGTTCGTGGACCGATACCGCCTGCATCACTGAATTTTTTCTCGACAGTGTCAATTTCCTTGAGCAGTGAATCGGCCATTTCGCGCTGTTTCTTCCCATCTGGCTCTAAGAATATCCTGTCCTCGAAAAGAGAGATTCTGACATCGTAGTTGTTGAATTTATCTGGATTGAGCTGGATTGCCCGCTCTATGAAGCTCTCCGCACGGGGATCCGCAGATTGTCCTAGCAATACGGAATACACTCTATAGAAATGTGATCGTGCCTTGGGCTCGGTGGGAAATGTTTGTTCGTCTACTGTGGAAGGATCAACCTTATTCCCAAGCTTTATCTCTCGAATCAGCTTCTCCAAATGTAGCAGCCAAAAATCTGGACTGATCTGCTCCGCTTTTTCGAGAAGCTCTGAATTTTTGTCAAACTCCTCATTGTTCAAATAAAGTTCCGCAAGGTACAAGAACGCCCGAGAATCTCGAGGATACCGTTTTATGATGCTTTCGTACTTCTCGCGCGCTTCTCGTGTTTTCTCATTTTTCTGTAAAGCTCGTGTCTCTACAAATTCAAAATCAAGGAACAGGCTCTCGTCATTGTGGCGAACAATAATGTCCTTTATGTTCTGCAAGGCTCTCAACACGAACCCGCCACTTTCTTTGTCCAATTCGGCTTCCAGCTTCACCAAATAGTCCCGCACATTCTGGATGGCGTTTCGAGAGTCCACATCGAATCCCAAGGATGCAATTTGATCGGCATTCAATGTGAAAAAAATCTTCTCAAGGTCCTTTGGAGTGAAGACTATGAATTCGATAGCTGGATTTGCGCCTCGCAGTTCTGCCTTCGCTGTCTCAAGCTTTATTGTTAGGCCTGAGCCTTTATCGTTATAGACAAAGTTATACTGCTTGATAGTAGAAATCTTGTCCCAGCCATTCTTAAGCTTTGTGAAATCATCGGCAAATTTCTGTGCTGCATCAGCTTCTTTGTCGCTGGGATCGGTCGGAGCATATACCTGATAATAAATTCCTTCGGTGGGCCGATAGCCGTCATTTCCTTTATCGCCTTCGCTTCCATACGGTTTTATTTTTTGGAACCCCGCAGTGTGTTCCATGATCGCCTCAAAAAATGCCTGGAACTCGGTTCCCGTTTTTTGATACACCTTATTCCAGAACTGCAAAGACAAATAGTTTTTATCCAAAGATGTCATCTCTGACCGCGTTGTGGAAATAATATCTCAGCCCACCAAGAAGCACGATGGCCTAGCTAGCTAATACTCAAGAAACTTGCGCCACTTGAGCCGTGAGCGCAGCGTCTCATCCCTAAGGTGACCTGTTCCGGGTACAGCGGTATTCAAGTTACTACGCGTGTAACTCCCGGAGTAACCGGCGGATGCGGATTCTACTCTCGTCCTTACGAGCTTGTGCGAGATCGTAAGCCACCTGCATGCGTAACCAGGTTTCCGGCGTACTTCCAAACGCCTTGGAGAGGCGGATCGCCATCTCGGGGCTGATGCCGGACTTTCCATGAATGACATTGTTGAAAGTCTGGCGACTCACTCCAAGAGCGTTTGCGCCTTCTGTAACGGACAGCCCCAAGGGTTCAAGGCACGCGGCTCGAATACTACGTCCAGGGTGCGGCGGGTTCTTCATCGGCATGGTGTCTTGCTCCTTCTCTTCCCTAATGATAATCAATCAACTCAACGTTCAAAACATCTGTGCCTTCGAAGCGAAATAATGAAATTCTTCTCTTGCTGCGAAATTTTTGTGATCACCAGGGAACTTCTACATAACCTCCGTACCCCTTCGTCCCTCTGCGGTTAATCTTTTTTGGTTGTGGCTCCGCTACGCTGTGTTCCTTTGTGGTTAGGATTTTGGTTTCCTTTGCGGCCTTCGCGCATTTGCCGGTGAACCTGTTTTGGTACTCTGCAGTTGAAAACTTGTCAACTACTCAAATCCGTTTCTGCGGTCTCTGCATTGCTAACCTTAAAAATTTTGTTTTCCCGCGAAGAATTTCTTTGCTTTTTTCCTTCGGGTCCTTGGGTTTCTCTCCGTGTTCCTTTGTGGTTAGGATTTTGGTTTCCTTTGCGGCCTTCGCGTCCTTTGCGGTGAACCGGTTTTTTGGTTGTGGCTCCGCTACGCTGCGTTTTCTGTGGTTGACATTGCCTATTGATTTCTCAGTGTCTCCATGGTGGATTTTGCTTTTTGTTGGTGGCCCTGGCTACGCTGTAGCGAGTTCTGCTGTCCAGGAGTACCCCTGGCCATAGAGCTACTATTAAATCTTCGATCTCTGCCATAGTAATATCTCTATTTTAGAACTATATTTCCTTTTATATCAACAACTTACATATTATTTTGCAACATTTTCGCCCTGAATTCATTTTCTTCTTGACCATTCACTCCCGCAACCCTTAAAAGCTATTCAGGTAAGCTTTTTGGGATCATCCTATGAGTCGGATCCTGCGACCTTATGGGATGGGCCCGGAAGCGATCCGGTTGAAGCCCGGCTTGGTTGATAAGGGTTACCACGCTGGCGGCTTCAAACCCCTCTGGCCACGCCATTGGGGCGAAAATTTATGAATGGGATCCCCCCTCCTTCGCGCTCTTGGCGAACGGTGGGGAACTGAGAAGGGTAGGCAAAAAGTGGGACGAAAGGTAACAGCGGTAACAACCGGTAACAGAAATCGCCAGTATTCATGCGGGTTGTAACCGGTGTAACCGCTGTAACCGGTATTTTTTTGCACACAAACAATTTCCCACCTAGATAGAGCAACCCAAAGGACGCAGCTACCCAAACCCCTCTCTGCGGTTTTGCACTGCTGACAATCAAATTCGTGCCAAGGCGCGAAGGATTTCATCAAGCCGCCTTCACATCAGTGGCGTCTGTGGAGATCAGTGGTAAGCAAGTATTTGATCCGCGTTCTTCCGCGTTAATCCGCGGTAAGAAACGGGTTTGGTTGTGGCTTCGCTACGCTGTGGCCTCTGTGGTTTGCTTTGCTTTTCGGCCCGGTCGCCACCGGTCGCGAGCGCGAAAACTTGGTCGCGGCCAGTTAACTCCAATAATTTCAAGAGTTTTGCGCGACGTCGCGACTGAGGGGAATGCATCGGGCAAGCTCAAGCTGAGGTTCTTCGCAGGCAAATCCCGGATGGGCTAAACTTTACGGGCCGGGAGGAACCATGACCAAGCTGCTCACCGTTCTGTTGTGCTTGTTTTCTGTTGGAACTCTGTTCGCGCAGGGCGCTCCGCCGCAGTCCGCTGCGGATCAACCGTACATTATGGAGTACTACTATAAGGTCCAATGGGGCCACCAACAGGAGTTCCTGCAGCTTTTCCTGAAGAACCATTACCCGCTGCTGCAAAGAAATGTGGCGAGCGGCCGGATGCTTTCCGTGAAAATTGAAACTCCTGCCAACCACATGACCGAAGATGCGCGTTGGGATTATCGGGTTACCATCCGGTTCAAGAACTCAACCGCGGCTACTACGGCGAACCCGCAAGAAGCGGAATTCATCAAGCAGCTTTTTCCCGACCAGGAAACCTACAGACGCGAAGAGCAGCGGCGCTTCGAGATTCTGATGGCCCACTGGGACATTCCTGTCACCGACATAACGCCTGCAAAGAAGTAGCTACGAAGGAGAACATTCATGACAAAGCCGGTGATCCGCTTGGTTGGATTGTTGCTGTGCATGTCAGTTGCGCTTTGCTCGCAATCTCCAAACGCGCCTGACTCTTACCGTCAACTGAAATATCGCTACATTGGACCGGTGGGTAACCGCGCTACTGCGGTGATTGGGATTCCAGGCAATCCCTGGATCTACTATGTCGGCACCGCTTCGGGTGGCATCTTCAAGACCACCGATGGCGGCGCCCATTGGGAGCCGATCTTCGATGGCCAGGATGTTTCTTCCATCGGCTCGCTGGCCATGTCTCCGAGCGATCCCAGCATCGTGTGGGCGGGAACCGGGGAGTCGTTCGTTCGCAGCCACATTTCGGTGGGGAACGGAATCTACAAGTCGGCGGACGCAGGCAAGAGTTGGACCAAAATGGGACTGGACAATACCGGCCGCATTGCCAACATCGCTGTTGATCCCCACAACCCGGACGTCGTGCTGGCCTGCGCTATGGGCCACGCTTTTGGCCCGCAGCCGGAGCGCGGTGTATTTCGCACTACAGACGGCGGCAAGACATGGCAACGCACCCTGTTCGTGGATGAAAGCACCGGTTGCGGCGATATGTCGATGGACCCGAACAACCCGCATGTTCTCTTCGCCGGCATGTGGCAGATCGAAATTCATACCTGGGGCCGCAACAGCGGCGGTCCGGGAAGCGGCTTGTTCAAATCCACCGATGGCGGCGCAACCTGGAAGCGCCTGGAAGAGCATGGGCTGCCACATCCGCCGGTGGGACGCATTGCAGTGCGGGTCGCGCCCAAGGATTCGCACCGGGTCTATGCGATGATCGAGACCGGTGATGGCGTCCCCATCGACGGCAAGCCCGCGCAGCGCGGTTCTCTCTGGCGCTCTGATGATGGCGGTGATACCTGGCAAATGATCAATGGCGATCGCCAGCTCCGCGGTCGAACCGCATACTACTGCCGGGAAGAGATCGCTCCCGACAACGAAAATGAGATTTATTTTTTCACCGCAGCCTTCCTCCGCAGCCTCGACGGTGGCCGCAGCCTGACTCCGCTTCCGCAAAGCCCCGGAGGCGACAACCACGAAATGTGGATCGATCCCACCAATGGCGACCGCATGGCTGTGGTCAATGATAGCGGCGTGTCCATTTCAGTGAATCGCGGCAAGACCTGGAACCGCATCCAATTGCCGATCGCGCAGATCTATCACGCGACTGTGGACGATCAGATCCCTTACAACGTTTATGGCAACCGGCAAGACGGCCCCTCCTGGCGTGGCCCCAGCAACAGCCTGCAGTTCGGCGATCCCGAGGTCGGAGGCTTTGGCGGCGGACAGATTTCCCGCAGCTTGTGGCACTCGATTGGAGGCGGTGAAAGCGGCTTTGCCACTCCCGATCCCGTGGACAATAACATCATCTGGTCAACCGGTACTGGCTCAGGCAGCGTGGGTGGGTACGTTGCCCGCTTCGACGAGCGCAACCGCCAGTACCGCGACGTTGAAGTGTGGCCCGAAACCACCTCTGGCGCAACTGCCGCCGAAGTCAAATACCGATTCAACTGGGAGTTCCCACTCACCATCTCGCCTCACGACCATAATAAGGTATATGTGGGCAGCCAGCACGTGCACGTAACTACCGATGGAGGAAATAGCTGGCAGGTCATCAGCCCTGACTTGACGCGCAACGACAAGAGCCGGATGGGAAGCTCCGGAGGTCTCACCCCCGATAACATCGGCGTGGAATATGCCGGCGTAGTATTCGCCGTTGCCGAATCACCCAAGGAAGCTGGCGTGATTTGGGCGGGAACCAATGACGGTCTGCTGCATGTGACGCGCGACGGCGGCAAAACCTGGAACAACGTCACGAAAAATATTCCCAACCTGCCGGAGTGGGGAACGTTTTCCAATATCGAAGCCTCTCGCTTCGAGGCTGCCACGGCCTATGTCACCGTGGACTTCCACCAGATGAACAACCGGGACCCGTTTGTCTACAAAACGAACGATTACGGTAAGACCTGGACGCAAATCACCAACGGGATCCCCCATTCGATGCTGAGCTATGCCCACTGCATCCGCGAAGACCCGTTACGCAAAGGTCTCTTATATCTCGGCACCGAGAACGCGCTCTACGTCTCCTTTGACGATGGCAAGAACTGGCAGCCGCTGCAAAACGGACTTCCGCATGCACCCGCATATTGGATGACCGTGCAGGAGCGCTTCCACGACCTGGTCGTGGCAACCTATGGGCGCGGCTTCTGGATCCTCGATGACTTGACGCCCATCGAGCAGCTCACGCCGCAAATCAGCGCAACCAACGCCCACCTGTTCACTCCGCGCGATGCCTATCGCTTCCGCAATACAATCCAGCCGGCTTCCGTGTCCTACGATCCGGCGGCCGGCCATAATCTGCCTTACGGCGCTGATATCAATTTCTATCTGAAATCCAAACCGGGCCCGAAGGACCGGGTGAGGATTACCATCAGCGATGCCGGCGGCAAGATGGTACGAGCCATCGATTGCAACCCGCAGCCCGGCGAGGCGAGTGCTGCAACCGGTACAGGAGGTCCGCCTTCCGCAGAGCCGGCTGAGCAGGAGTTCGGGCCGCGTCCGATTTCCTGCCATGCTGAAGCCGGCATCAATCGCGTCTGGTGGGACCTGCGAGGCGAGCCAACTACGCAGATTCGTTTGCGCACCGCCCATCCGTACGCCCCGGAAGTTGCTCCCGGACCGCAAGGCTGGCGAGTCGCGCCTGGCGCTGGACGCCTCTCGCTGCTTGCCGCTCCCGGTGTCTATACCGTCAAGCTTGCGGTCAACGATCAGGAGTTCACTCAGAAGCTCAACCTGTTGAAAGACCCGCACTCTACCGGCACGGAATCTGATATTGTCGCGCAGATGAAACTGCTTGCTGCGCTGCGCGATGATCTGGAGAGCATCTCTCAAAGCGTAAACCAAATAGAAATGCTGCGCTCGCAGCTCGTCAGTTTGGATCGCGGCCTGGGCAACGCAGAAACAGCGCGTCCGGTGCGCTCTGCTGCATCCGATCTTGGCGGCAAGCTTGCCGGCGTGGAAGGTAAACTCCTGCAACTGAACGCCACTGGGCGTGGGCAGGATAACGTCCGCTATAGCCCGATGCTGGCGCAGAAGCTGAATTACCTCGCCAATCAGGTCGCTCAGTCAGACTTTCCGCCCACTACGCAACAGCAGGCTGTGGCGCAGGAACTGCACCAGCAGGCCCAACAGTACCAGCAGCAGTTTGTTCAGATGATGGAGGACGTGCAGCGCTTCAACGCCATGTTGCGCGAACACGATATCCCCAACATCTTTCTGCCCAAAACAGGAACAGCCGCTTCCGCCGCCGGAGACCAATAGGTGTGGCGTGGCTGCCGGACACCTGGTCTCGCGCCAACTTCACGGACAGGATGTACCTGGCTTACTTTTCCAGCATTTGCATCCTCATGCTGCTTCTGCGTCATCGTGTCCCTGGTTGGGCCGCATTTTTGTGGATACACCTGATCTATCTGGCAGCGATCCTCGTGCTGATCGTCAACGCCCGGCGTTTGCCTACCAGTCACGCGTGGTATCCGCTGGCGATGCCTCTCGTGACCTTCGGCCTGGTCGCCCAACTGAACTTCTTATTTGTCGATACCTGGCAAGACCGATACCTGCTGGCCTTCGAATCTTGGCTCTTTCCACAACCGCCTACAGTGTGGCTGGCCCGCTTCGCATCGCCGCTTGTTACCGAAGTCCTGGAGATCGGGTACTTCTCCTACTTTGTCCTGCTGGCGATTGTCGGCGGTGTGCTGTATCGCCGTGCCGGCAAGGCTCCCTTCGCTGGCGTGATGGCGGCCAGTGTGTTGAGTTACATGCTGTGCTACGTGGTGTTCGTCGCATTCCCCACAGAAGGTCCTGCGCACACGTTGCGGCATCTGCATACCGTGCCGCTCACTGGTGGAGTCTTTCACTGGCTGGTGAACTTAACACAGCACGGAGGCGTGCACGGCAATGCTTTTCCCAGCGCACACGTGGCGGGCGCGGTGGCTCCACTGCTCTTCGCCTGGCGCTACACCCCAAAACTCGCCGGATGGCTCACGCCGCTTGTGGTCTTGCTATGTATCGGGGCCGTCTACGACCGTTATCACTACGCCTCGGACATCTTCGCTGGCATCCTGGTAGGAACGGCTGCTGCTTGCTTCGTGATGTTCGTTCAGTCCCGGCCAAAGTTAGAGCAGTGGCTCAATGTTAATGCAATTTAGAACATCTTAGACGTTGGAGCTACTTGTCGACGGGGCGCCCAAAACACAGAACATATCCGCTGTTATCGATGATCTCGAAGGCCCTGAGTCCATCGCTGGTATTGGCGAGTTCCCGATGCATGGGAACCTCCCTGCCTAAGAACTCTTTGTACAGTGAGTCGGGATCATCCGTGAAAATGTAGGCGTCCCAGCGAGCCCATTCGTGACGCGAATGATTCGGCTGTGGATGGACATCGGGCGCAATGGCCTTGAAATTAAGCATGACTCGGTCGCGTCCAAGAATGGCGAAGAAGTCAGGTCCATCGCCGTCGCCTCCTCCCTTATAACGAACGTCGAACCCCAGCTTGGACTGATAGAAAGCAAGCGTGGCGCCCAAGTCGTCGACAATAAAAAAGGGAGTAACACTGTTCAACATAGCAAAAGCGCTTTCGGCTCGAATATAGCCGACGTTGAGCGGCTGGTGCAATCGGCAACTGCATTCGCCTCGACCCGGGGAGAACCAAAAAAAATCTGCAGAACCGGTCGATTTTCGGCCTGCTCGTTCGTCTATGTAATAGATGCGAGGATTTAAAGTGATCGAAAGGGCGTGGAATTCGACCGCATCTTTAATAAAGGAGTGACTTATGCTAAGTGCTAAAGTTCAACAATTGGGAGATGCCAGTGTCCTGCACTATCGAGGACGAATTGTGGCCGGTGAGGATTATGCCATTTTGCGTGACACGGCAATGAGCCAGGGACACGCCCGGCTCCTGGTGCTTGACCTGGCGGAGGTCGAAAGTATTGATGCGGGCGGCCTGGGCGTTTTGCTGGGCTTGCGGGAGTGGGCTCAAGCCAGTGAAGTCAGCTTCAAACTGATGAATGTCATGAAACGCATCGAGCAAATATTGGAACTGACCGCCCTGGATCGTGTCTTCGAATTCTGCTCCGTGCGGGAAGGGTTTTGCCTGCTGCACCGTGCAACCCTTGCAGTGCCGTGGCGCTTAGGACAGCCGAATCCCGCCATGCAAACGGCAGTCGCGATGACAAACAATTGCTCGCAGTAAGCTCGGTCATGACTCTTCGAGGCGAGCAGGCGAAAAGCAAAAGTGTGCATTTTTGACCAGACTCCGGGCCCGCAACGATGACATGATTCGAATGATAAGCAACTTCCGACAGGAGGAAGATCATGAGTAATTTCTGTTACAAAATCAACGGGCAAATGCATTGTTTTCCCGTTGCGGAACTGGTTGATCTCAGCAAGGTTCACGGACCAGGGCCGATCAATTTCCCTCAACTGGAACTCGCCGTCACGGTCATAGGGTTGGTCGACGTGGTTGAGAAGCGCGGGCGTAACTCCGAATTCGGCGCCAAGCTGCTTGACGTATCAAAAGCTTTTCTGCAAGAGGTACGAAATGGTTTGCCGAAAGGCGTCGAACTCACGGACACTCCGATCAGACAAGTCGAACTCACAGAAGCCATTCCGCAGGCCAAACCAGTTGCCGTATAGTTAGTCCCGCACGGCCAAATCAGGCTGCATTTTGATAACAACCGGCGAGACGATTCGCCGGTTTGTTAGTTTAAGATAGCGTTGTTCCGGTCCCAGGATTCCAGAAGAATCTCAAGCAGGCGTTCGTCTGGTGCGTTTGGCACATTTCTACTCCCCCGATTCATCAAGGTAATCCTCGATGTACCACAATTTGGAATTGTTTTCGGTTTTTGCGGTCAATCTGAAAGCCTGCTCAACTTAAACCTGAAGACCCAATCGATTGGACATCTCGCGACGGCCAAGGGCTGTAATTCTCAACGCACGACTATCGAGGTCCGAAGGTACACTTGGTCTCCTTCCACACTCGTAACGAAAGGTGATGGCTTATGACGCAGGTTGAAAAAGGACGCGTATTTCGCGGGCTGCATGAACGTGATGGCGCATTCATTATTCCTAACCCGTGGGATGTAGGTACTGCACAGCTGCTGGCGCATCTGGGTTTTGAAGCTCTGGCCACGACCAGCATGGGCTATGCATTCTCTGTTGGGCAGCGGGACAACACGCTCAACCGCGATCAGACACTGGCATATGCGGCTGCAATTGTATCCGCCACGGACCTTCCAGTGAGCGCCGACCTGGAGAACTGCTTTGGGGACGCTCCCGAGGTCGTTGCAGAAACGATCCGGCAGGCAGCAGCTGTGGGACTTGTGGGCGGCTCGGTCGAAGATGCGACCGGGCGTCCGGATGATCCGATCTACGAATTGGATCATGCGGTTGAACGGGTGCGTGCGGCGGTTGAGGTGGTGCGTTCACTTCCCTTTCCGTTTATCCTCACAGCGCGTGCCGAGAATTACCTGCATGGCCGTCCGGACCTGAAAGACACCATCCGCCGCCTGCAGGCATATCAGGAGGCAGGGGCCGATGTGCTTTACGCGCCGGGCCTGGCAACCAAAGCTGATATTACTGCCGTGGTCAACTCTGTGGCTCGTCCGGTGAACGTGTTGATGGGGCTGCAAGGAGTGCAACTAAGCCTCGCTGATCTGGCAGCAATAGGAGTGAAACGTGTCAGCATTGGGAGCGCGCTCTATCGCACCTCGTTCGCTACGTGCCTGCGCGCCGCCCAAGAGATGAAGGAGCAGGGCACGTTCACCTTCGCAGCCAATGCGGCGAGCCCGCGCGTGATTGAGCCGCTTATCGGGCGATTCGCCAGATGAAGAAACTCTCTATTGATCCCTAAGTGATAACTGCGTGCAGGACTAAGACGTCTTGACACACCAAGGTCTCGGGTGAATAAATACGAGAGTCCGCAAAATATATATGGGTGTGAAAGGAGCGTCTCGTGAGCGACGGTGCTAAGCGAGGCCAAAGCCCGCCACCCGGTAACCCGATGGCGCCTCCAGTCTATCGCCCGCAGGCGAACCCCAAAGCGGCGCAAGCGAAGGCAGCCAACGGAGCTATGATCCAGAAACCGGTTGCACCTCCGGTCTATCGTCCTCAACAAGCACCAAACGCTTCACAGGCAAAAGCTCCATCTGTTCCGCGATTCCCTCAACCTGGTCAAGGATCGCGCCAGCCTGGCGCACCTCCGGTCTACCACCCGCCAGCCAGTAAGGCCGCACAGCCCAAGGCTTTCACGCCTCGGCAGCCACTCACTGCGCCGGCCGTGTATCGTCCGCAGCAACAAAGAATCACCCAGCCTAAGATGGCATCGGCGTGGTCTGCGACGATTCAGGCAGTGCTTAGCTTTGACTCCAAGGTGGGGCGCAGATGGGAGCCGGACAAACAACACTGCTCTTTGTGTACAGCAAGCACCAGTTGGCGCCATCGGCACCATTGCCGTGTCTGCGGCAGGTTCGTCTGCGATGCTTGCGGGGGCCAGAGTTTCTCAGTGCGCTACCGGTATACCTCGAGTGGACGAACTGCCACCGCAAGTCCCTCAACGGAGCGTGTCTGCGTAGATTGCGTCTTGGAGGAGAAGAAACGTTTGGCAGCAGGGGTGCTTGAATTTCAGACCTTAGCTGCAGATGCGAATCGAGTCGCCGGCAGAGCGGTAGCAGTACAGTGGAGGAGAACGCCGGCAAACGCGTTTTATGACTCGGGCAGTGCGATGATCACTCTCGACCCGACCCAAGCCGACCCGTTCTCCAGTTATATCTTCGAACTCACCAACGCCGCGCAGAGCAACGTTCATCTTCAGCCCGAACATTTCCCTCGGGATAGTCGTCAGGGAACAGGTAGAAACCGCAGAGGGAGCTTCGGGGATGCTCCGGAAGGTATGGAACGGTATGCATTCCATACCGAGTTTGTGGAGTACTCCGGAACGAAGAGACACGATAGAGTTGTGGTAGCGATCAATGCGGCCGGCCTTGGTTTCACGGCGGCGCGTTCTTATACGGGCGTGGCTTCTCATGCCGACTTCGTCAGTCACATGGCGAGGCAGGAGCGCCCTGTAGGTGCAGAGCCATCTCATACAGGCCGTTATCGCGAACAATATCGGGATCACTGGAATCAACAACCCAGCGGGCGTAGAGGAAGTTTTAGCTAAGAAAATCCCCTGCATGGGTGCTCGCTTCCTCTCTTTGAGAGACGATCGAATGATTCCGATCGGCCGCAGATAAAAATGTTCGTTCTGCCTGATTTCCATAAGTCATCAAGAAACGATCTATTTCCCCGATGGAGAACTCGCGCTGCAGACGCAGTTGTTGTAGTTCGCTTCCGTGAATTCTGTTTGCGCGCAGGAATAGAAAGCCCAATTCGAAGCATTGATCGGAGAAGGCGCGGAGACGGCGTAGTTGTTCTCAAAGGTGAGCAAGGCGGCACTCCCGCTGCGTATTTGGGTTGTAACCTTCGATAGGCCGGCAGCATTGAATCCGCTAACTCCATAGGCCGTGGAGAACCGATACTCTTCCGTCCATTGGGGCGTCGGCCCGGAAAGTGAAATGAAGTACGTTTTGACGTCCGAAGCTGCGCCGGTGTTCAAATCATAAGACAACACGGAAAACCCCGGATTGTTATGGAATAGCGGGCTGATGGCCGGTGTGATCCGAAGAGGCGCCGTTGGCCAGTTACTGGACGATATCCGGAAGTCGTCCATATGGGTATGCCCGGCGAAACCCAGTTGCACAACGTCAGAGTAAGCTTGCATCAAGGCGGAAAACCGCGTGGAGTACCGGTCAGGCCACATCGGCACGGCATTGTCACAGTGCCCGCCTTTCGACGAGCTGTATGGATCCATTCCCGGTGGAATATGCATGACCAGGGTAACGTGGCGATTCAAAATTTTGGCGGCATAGAGTTGCCAGCTTAGCCAGTCGAGCTCCGCCGCGCCAGGATCGCCAATTTTCTGGACACAACTGGCATACGAAGACGACCAGAACACGGAATTGAGCACGATGATTTCCTGGCCGACCACCGTGGGATGCGGGACCGAAAAGTAGCCACCGAACCGGAATGTGGCCTTGGCGTCAGGCGATTTCATCAGCACCGGGAGTTGGTCGGCCACCGCCGCGAGAAAAGGGCTGTTAGGCGGAATTGCGTAATCTCCACAATCGGAATCATTGTTTCCGAGCGCCACCACGACTGGCACTCCAAGCTGGCGCTGCAACTCACGCGTAACAAAAATCTCGGTCTTGGCCGCGAACGCCGGATACTCACTCGACGTGCCGCCTGCCGAGATGAATGCCTGCAAGAAGTCATGGCGCAGCGCGTCTCCGGTAAAGATCACAAAGTCGAACCTTCCCTGCGCTGCGGCCGCTTTCAGCGCCGAGGAAAACAGCGGATAATTCGTGTCCGACCCGTAGGTCGAAAGCGGCTGCTGCGATTTCTGAAAGATGGAAGTCCATTGCTCGACCGGCGCGTCGATAAGCTGCTTGACGATCGAGGAATCGGCCAACGGGTCAAGGTGGATATCGGAAATAAGAAGGGCGCGGCCCGAGGGCAATTGGGCTTGCAATCCGGCCACAGCGATACATAGAAAAATGGCGATTCGAATTCGAATTTTCATCTGCGGTCTCGGCTTTTTGATGTTGTTAACTATTAAATCTTAAGATGAAAATCTGAAATCCTCTGTTTTCTCCCAGCGGCTGTGAGGCACTTTCTATCGCGTCCGGAATCGAATCTTCTTCTTTCGGGTCAAGTTGATTTGCTGCCCGTAAACAACTTTGCTCCCCCTATCCAACGCTCTGCTTCGGCTAGATCGAGCAGGTTAGCATCGTTGCGCTGCATCTTTGTTCGCTGCTCGTTGAAGCGCTTAATAAGAATGTCCGGAGTCAAAACCGCAATCTTCTGGAGACTATCTATTCCCGCCGCCACCAAAACAGCAGCTCTGGGACCGTCGATGCCTTTCAACGTCAGAATCTGGGCACTCGCCAGAAAACCTGCAAGTTTCACTCGGTCTGTCTGCAATAGCGCCGTAAGCTCGATGTTGCTTCGAGCCCGCGTGCCCACAGCGAGGAAATCGCCTACCGTGTCGATTCCGCTGCGATGCAACAGGGCCTGCTGTTCCGTGGTAATACCCTCTATTTCCGCGATGCTCGTCTGGGGTTGAAAGTCCGCCGTGAAAGTATTGCCGACGTCCTGTTTGGGAACAGGCACAAGCAGGAGCGTGAGGCGGCTGAGCGTAACTGGATCTGCTTTTTCGTCCCACGAAATGAACCGGTATTCCACCGTTCCCAAGGGCGTCACCGTGACTTGCACGTTCGTCTCCAGCCGGAATTCTTTGACCGCAAAATTGCTCACCGGATTCGTCATGGCGGAGAGTTGCGTCTGCAGCTTATCCAGCGAGTGTTGCAGGGCCGTGGCAAAATCCTCGGGCGTGGTCGGCTTGGCGAGCAAGGCGCTGAGTTGACTTTGTAATCCCTGCTTTTCTGTTTGCAAACCCTCAATCTCTTTGCGCAATGAAGTAATCACAGCGCTGATGTTGCCGTCAGACTTCGGATCAGGCGCTGTTCCCGGCGCGTGGATGATCGGGGTGAAGACGCCAATCTTGCCATCTACCGTGACCAGGCTTTCGCGCTCTACGGCGACGAGATTTTGGATGGTTTCCGGGCGCAACGCAGTAATCGTGGGGGACGTCAAGGCTGTTCCGGTTACCAGCTTTGATATCTGCGAGGGAACGGGCTCCGTTTTGAGATCCGGCATGTTATTTTCTCTCAGTTTTCTGTCTTGATCGGCACCACCTCCGCCGGTCCAATCAAGAGACGGATGCGTGTGCCTGCCGAAGCCTCATAACCGAACAGGCTTACATTGTGCGGGTTCAAGGTTCTGCAAACCAACTCCGAACCACTGATTGTGGCTGATAGCTGCACCTCAATAGCGGCGCTCTTTACTGTATACCAGAGCGGCGGAATGGCCATCTCGCCGTCAGGCAATTTCACGTACTGAAGCACGCTTTCCCGAGCTTCGGTATCAAGCTGCTTCTGCGCCTGTACCACCGCCTTGGCGGTTCCCGCAAGCAGGTCGCCGAGTTCCGCCTGCTGCACCACGTCAATTGAATTAGTAGGCATAATGGATAGGAACTGTCGGACAGACCGTCAGGCCTGTCCGATCGGTTTAGAACGTTACCGTAACACTATTAGCAACTAAGCCGAGCCGGGCCGTGACCACAATCTCTTTGGGTGATGTGTCCACGGTGGTTCCAGGCGGCGCTCCCGCAGGTACGGGTAGGAACGTGCGCTGCAGTTGAATCGCAAGGTTGCCATCCGCTCCCGTCGTCGAAGCTGCAGTGAAGCTGAATGGCGTGCCATCCGTTTCCACCGAGATGCTTTTTCCACTGATGGGAGTACCGTCGATTTTCCGCAGTTGAAGCAGCATAGACATGGTACGGCCAGTGATCGGAGCACCGCCGCCAGGTACGTCTTTGATTTCACCTTGCACGATGGTCAGGCTCGGTCCACGCACGACGTGCGTGGGTTTGGGGACACCAACGTCGGTGCGCGGGTTCAATTGTGCATACATACGCGCTCGGCCAACCGCGGAAGCAGTATCGGACTGCGTTCCGGTGTGGGTATTCCCTCCTCCAAGGATCACATGGAGGCCATGCTGCCCGAAATGAATCTGGTCAGAAAAAGTGTGCGTGTCACTGCGTGAGGAAGTGGCTAGCTCACTCACAAAGAACTGGCCTTGCAGGCGTACTTGCGTCCATTGGTAAAAGGCCGGGTCTATGAAGTCAATCAGCGGCAGAATACGCGAGAATGACTTGGCATCCGTGATGTTGCCTTGATCGTCATAAATGGTCTCCTGCACGGCGATCACATTGACTGTGGCATTCGCCAGCGCGTTTGCCGTGGCCGCGCTCGTGGTTGTCAACTGCATCTGGGTTGCCGCCACAGCATTGCCAACACCCATGATCAGGTCGCCGAAATCACTGCCGGCGGCGGTCAGATCGGCGCCCAGGTTAGTGTTCCCTAGCGCCAGCGCTGAGGTATCGAATCCAGTCAGCGCATTATTTTGTGTGCCCATGGTGGTTCTCCTTTGTCACTATAAAGTGATTGTGAAGGGCTTCCGCAATAAACCCAAACTGGCGGTCACCGGAAATTTCGTGAATCCGGCCGAGCCGGAGAGATTGCGCGTGAGAGTGGCTTTGAGCTTGCCGTTTGCGTCCGTGGATGAAGTACCGCCCGTGAACGAAGGCAGCAACCCTCCCGCGTCCAGGACGATAGGCTTCGTGGGATTGGGCGAGCCGTCCGCTTTGCGTACTTCAATTTGGATGTCCATGGCGCGGGCGGTCACCACGTCGCCCGTCTTGGTCTCAACTACCGCACCCAGCGAGATGAAGATCTGAGGCCCGATAGTCACGGAATCCGGCACCGGGAACTTGCCTGTGTTGCGAGGACCCAGCAACGCGTCCACGCGGATCTGTCCCTGCTGCCACTGCACCTCCTGGGTGGTGTTGACGGTCTTACTCTGGCTGCCATAAGAGACGTCGGTGTCGAACCAACCCAAAAATCCCCAAAACGAGCTGGTCGCCGTGACCTCCTCTTTGTGCTGCGATTGGCTGAACTGCAAACCTTGGTCTTGATGGAATGAGCCTACCTCAAGGTCCATCGAGATCGATACGTTTTTCCACTCATGCACGGTTGGACTAAAGAAATTCAGCACTGAGACGGTCTCTGTGACGAGTTGCGTTTTGCTTGCATCCGGCAACCCGTCATCGTTTAAAACATCAACTACCTCTGTCAGTACCTCAATGTTAGTGTTGTTTAGCGTGTTCACCGTTTGAATCACGCCCTGGTCCAGCGCCTGCTGTGAAGCACCCACACCATTTCCGATCGCCGTCAGCAAATTGCCGAAAGCGGGAATCGCCTGGTTAAGCTGGTTGGTTACATCCGTTCCCACATCCAGCGTGATACCCCCAATAGGCGCAGCTGCGCCCGCGGCCAGGGCGGTGTCCGCCGCTGGCGTTATTTCTTGTCCACCGGCAGCTACCACAATTCCACCCTGAGGCGCCGGTCCACCGATGAGAGTCTTAGGACTTTTCGTCTTTGTATCCGGAGTTTTGCTTCCATCCGGAGTATTGTCGTCAGGCATATTGTCTCCTTATATTCATCTGCTTCCATAGTGCTAAAACTTGCTAATCATTTTTTAAGTTCCAATCGAAACAGCCAGCGCAAACGTCTGTGGGCTGTCGGGCACGTTAAAACCGCCGACTTTGAAGACGTGCTCACCTGCCGGCAGGTTTTTTACGTTGAGGATCTCCACTGTGTTTATGCGGGCAGGAGCGGTCGTGCTGGAGATGGCGGTTCCGTCCGCGGCCACCAGGAACAGATCGAGGGCGTTGATAAGCCGCTCGCCCGGAGAGTCGTACCAGCAAAGCACCGCACGCACACTGGCATCCGCAGGTACATTGACTTTGTATAAGCGTTCGTCGCCCGTCTTCAGGCCGGGATCATCGTCACCAAAAAGAAGCACTTTTCCACCGGACGCTGGCGGCAGACTTGCCGCGAGGTTCACGCAGCCATATCCAGCTTCCTGCGGCAGAGCTGAGCTAAACCCCCCGCGCCCACGCACCGGCTGGGCACCTAAAATCAGAATTGCCTTTAACGCCGCTCCGGAAGGAGCGTTCCCGCCATTGGCGTCCCGCCACGCCTGCCGCAGTGAGGCCATTAATCCACCCGTCACGCCGGTCGAAGTGGAAGTACCGCCGTCGTACATATAGGAGGGCAAGGGATCAGCCAGACCCCAGCCGGTTCCTGCGCAGACCCTTGACTTTGCCGCCGCCAGGTTTGTTCCTGGCGCACATACGTCGGGCTTAATGCGGCCATCCACGGTTGGACCTGTGGAACTGAAAGGAGCAATGCGGTCGGGTTCACCGCTAATAGGATCCGTGCGGTCCGAAAGGGTGGTAAAACGCTGCCTGGAGGGGTCGAAACGGGCCCAAGTCCCCCGTAGCCCAACGTTGTTCAGCGGTCCCTCCGTGGCCCCTACGGCGATTACGTTTTTGGCCGACGCCGGCGCATACAGCGAGCCTGGATCAATGCGCCCATCCTGGTCACGGTCCGCACCGTCGTTCCCAGCGGCAAACAGCACCACGGCGTCGCGATTCTCATGCAAAAACAGATCCGCCTCAAAGCAGTCGCTGGTGTAAGCTCCCGCAGCCGCGTCCCCCCAGCTGTTGACGTGAATGCGTGCTCCCTGATCGCGCGCCTGCCGAAAGAGCTGGCGGATGTCGAGCGGCCTCCCGCTTAGATAGAAACCAGGCTGCACGCTGCCCTGCGCTTCCGGTTTGATCTCGCAGAACTGCTCCATGGCCTGGAAAACCAGATGCGCACCGGGCGCCACGCCCCGGTGCGCTCCGTGGCCCACGCTTCCATCTCCAACGGCCAGGGCCGCTACATGCGTTCCGTGGCCGGTATTGAGATCCGCAGCGCCGTCATCGTGCCCAGGGTGGACAACTGTATCGTTCCACGAAGGATTGATGGGCCAGCTCGCAATGAAAGCTATGCGTCCGCGGAAATCCGGATGCATATCAGGCCCGTCAACGCCAACATCCAATCCAGTATCGGCCACCGCCACGATTTCGCCACGCCCGTCCAGGCCCGGCAGCCAATCGGCCGTCGGTGCTGCCGCTGCCAGCGCCACCGCCAGGCCCGATTCGTCCAATACAACCGACCCTCGCGCAGGATCGGCTAGTTTCACGCCTTCCAGGTCCCGTAAAACGCTCAAATCGCCGCTATAGCGCACACGAATTTTTGAGGACGAACTGTCCACAATCTGAACTCCCAATACGCGCAGCTGCGCTTCCACTTCCGGCCTCACCGCGCCGTTGAAACAGACCAGATCCACCAAATCCCCTGGTAAACCTGTCCGCCTCCGCTGCTCTTCGGAGTGTGCGGGCACCGTACGCTGACAATGCTTCTCGGTATAGCCGATTTCGCCTTCAATGAACGAGAACTGCTTCAAATCGGCAGGATGGAGACCAGTTGGCAGCGTCACGCAAGCGCCGAAGGGAGGGGTCCAGAATTCAATCTTGATCCCGCGTGCGCCAAGCTCAGACTTCCACTCCTCCCGAATAGGGCCACTGAAGCGAATCAGGCTTCGAGGTTCCGAATGTGCTTCGAAGTTGCCGGGAAGAATAGTGACCGGACTCGAGTGGCACCAAATTTGGTACGGGGTTGTGGACATGCTTATTACCTATAGGAATGAACGGATGTCTGGCGTGAATGCCTTAAGACCTACAAAAATATTTATGGATAGAAGAATATATGGCAGGGTTAAGGCTAAACTGTTCACTTTTGCACAATAGCAACTGATTTATATTGAATAATTTGGGCTGAAGGTAAGCTATGCCATGACTACCTTCAGACGTTAAAGCTTTATTAGACAAAGCTCTAGCTTGCGCCGCTCAATGATAAATACCAGGGGCCTCATGGCCGAGTTTCTGTACGTATTCGATGTATGAGCCTGGGTAAACTCGGGGATCACGTTCCATGCCGCTCTCGCCGCCAAGCTCCAGGACGCGCGAGCCCAGGCCGCGCAGGAACATGCGGTCGTGCGATACGAAAATCATGGTGCCTTCAAATTCTTTGAGCGCCTCCACCAGCATCTCTTTGGTGGCCAGGTCGAGGTGGTTGGTGGGCTCATCAAGCACCAGGAAGTTCGGCGGGTAGTAGAGCATCCGCGCTATCGCCAGCCTTGATTTCTCGCCGCCGGAGAGCGCCCGAATCTTCTTCTCGATGTCGTCGCCCGAAAACTGGAAGGCCCCGGCGAGGGTGCGCAAGGAACCAAGACTGTCCTGCGGGAAATCCCACTGGAGCTGTTCAATGATGGTCAGGTCCGGATCGAGCACATCCAGCGATTGCTGCGCGAAGTAGCCCATTTGCAGGCTGGCGCCCAGGCGGACAGTTCCGGAATCGGGAGCAAGCGCTCCCGCAATCATCTTGAGCAAAGTAGTTTTGCCCGCGCCGTTTCTTCCCATCACCGCCCAGCGCTCGGTTCTGCGGATGATGAGATTCAATCCTTCATAGATCACGCGCGAGCCGAACCGCTTGTGGAGATCTTCGATCAGCGCCACCTGCTCCCCGGAGCGCGGTGGTGTGCGAAACTGAAACTTTACCACCTGCCGCTTCCGGGGCAGTTCGATCTTCTCGATCTTGTCGAGCGCCTTGATGCGGCTCTGCACTTGGGCGGCCTTGGCAGCGTGGGTGCGGAACCGATCGATGAAGCGCTGCTCCTTGGCCAGCATGGATTGCTGCCGGGCGAATGCCGCCAACTGGTTGGTCTCGCGGATGGCCCGCTCGCGCTCGTAAAAATCATAATTACCCGAATAGGTGATGATCTCGCCTCCATCGATTTCGGCGATCTTTGAGACCAGCCGGTTCAGGAACTCGCGATCATGCGAGGTCATGAGAAGGGCGCCGGGAAATGACTTGAGGAACTGCTCCAGCCAGATGATGGATTCGATGTCGAGGTGGTTGGTCGGCTCGTCCATGAGCAGCACATCGGGCCGGCCCAGCAGGACACGCGCCAGCGCAACCCGCATCTTCCAACCACCGGAGATGGCTCCCACATCGCCATCAATCTGGTCGTCCTTGAAGCCCAGACCATGCAACACCTCGCGGGCCTGCGCCTCAAGCGCGTAACCGCCCAGATGCTCGTATTCTTCCTGCACTTCGCCAAAGCGTTCGAGAATGCGGTCCATATCGCCGGCCTGATCGGAATCGGACATGGCCCGCTGCAGGTCCTCCAGCTCGTGGTGCAGGTCCCCAGCGCGCCCACTCCCGGCGATGGCTTCATCGAGTACCGAGCGGCCTTTCATCTCCTCCACGTCCTGCCGGAAATAGCCGATGGTCACGCGCTTCGGGATCGAGACCTCGCCTTCGTCGGGGGTCTCCTCTCCCACTACCATGCGGAAGAGGGTGGTCTTGCCGGAGCCATTGGGTCCCACCAGGCCAACCTTCTCACCGGGATTCAACTGAAAGGAAGCGTCAACAAAAACCAACTGCTTGCCATACTGCTTGTTGATATTCGAGAAAGAAATCATCGGGAATACCAACCTAACAGAAGCGCCCGCAGTGGGTCACTTTCGCCGAAAGTGGCGGGTGTAATTAAAAGTGAGAGTCACTGTGATAACAAACATCCCAGCTTAATTATGGTAAACTAAACTAAGTACCCTTAGTCTAGGTTAACGATATGAAAACAGTAAACATTCATCAAGCCAAGACCCAGCTCTCCAAGCTCATCGACGAAGCCTCGAAAGGAGAGCCCTTTGTCATTGCCAAGGCAGGAAAGCCCGTCGTAAAAGTCACGGCACTCAGTACCCCAGTGGGCACTCAAGTACGCCGACTCGGTTTCTTGTCGGGGCAAATCTCGGTACCGGACGATTTCGATCAGATGGGCAGTAAGGAGATAGAGGAGATCTTCGGCGGGGCGCATGAAGATACTGCTTGATACTCACGTGTTGCTGTGGGCTGCTGGGGAACCCAATCGGCTTTCCACGGCAGCCCGCAAACTGATCGAGGACAAGGAAAATGAGCTCCTGTTTAGTGCTGCCAGCATATGGGAAGTGATCATCAAACGCGGGTTAGGCCGAGAGGATTTTAAAGTGGACGCCCGCCTGCTCCGCAGAGGATTGCTCGACAATGGCTATGACGAGTTGCCAATTCTCAGTGATCACCTGGTTGCAATTGACAGTTTGCCTCCGATCCACAAAGACCCGTTCGATCGCCTCCTGGTAGCACAGGCGACTGTGGAAGGTGTGACATTCCTGACCAACGACTCCTTAGTAGCGCAGTACCCGGGGCCCATCCGGACGATGTAATTAACCGTCCTCCGAAACGAAAGCGGCAACCGCAGCCGGAAAACGCGCTCCTTTCCGCAGATCAAGTTCCACTTCGTTTTGAGCAATACGTCATCGTGGAAGTTACAATCGATACGGAAGGGCGCGTGGCCGAAGCCCAAATCTGGCTCGCGTTGTAGAATCCGCCAATGAGCAAAGGTTGCTCTTCAGCCATTCGTGGATTTCAATGCATTCAGGCACAAAGGGATGTGTTCCGATACCGTCCCAGCGAGATATCGTCATCCCCATTCCGACTTAAGCTTTGTGAAAATAGAATTAATTTTTTCAGCTTCTAAGATTTTGCCCTTGCATTGCGTTTCACATTTGTACTATAAATTTCCCACTGCAAGTTCAAGAATCAGTCACTCCTAACATCATTGCCAAATTCCCCACGGCCAGAAATGGCCACTTTCATTGCTGAGTCGTTTGCTTTCGGCATTGAAACAGATAAGACGCAGATGCCTGCCGTGACATCGATCACAGCGGCCGTCGAGATTTTTGAGTACAAATGTACTCCACCAGGTTTGAGAAACATTTCCTGGCATAGTCCCAGGATTCGTGCTTGTGCAGTTTATTTGGAAAGGAAAAGTGATCTCAGTGTCTGAGCATTCTTTTGTGGCGACGCGGTCTGGCAATTTCTTCTTCTTTCATCCGGAAAGTTTTTTTAGAAAACTGATCAGCCTTGTCCTGGTATGGGCGGTAGCCATGACTTCCATGCCGGCCTATGCATGGCAACCGCAACCTGCTGCTCATTGGATGAACTACCGGGAACTCGCCTCTATAATATCGTCGCCCGGTTTGTTGAAAGAAGCGAAGCCTCACTCCCCAGCATTGGCGACCGCAAAGACGACTGCACCGTTCGCTGCTCGTCTCCCAAAAGCTAATGTATTTGCGCCGGCTGCCCCCGAAATGCCCGTCCGGCTTTGGGACTCGCCTCTGATCGACCTGTTAAAACCGAACCCGATCCTTCAAGCCAGCAGCCCCTCGGCCCCTGCAGCCTTGGCCGTGTTTGTAGGTTATGCCGACGACGTACGTCCCAGTCCCAGTTTCCCGGTGCCGTGGCAGGGATCTCCCAATACAACGTTTATCGGTGCTGGACCAAGTTTTGACGCCGGCGGAATCCGGCTCGATAACAATTCGAATTCTCCCATTCAGATCGATGATGTCTTTGTAACCGTTCCCGGTTGGACCACCAGCAATGCGCGCGATGCGCAAGGCAATGGCATTGCAGATCTTTGGGGCAGCTTCACCATCCCTCCCAATTCAACCGTGATACTCACGCAGACCGGCGAGTTTAACTTTGATACCAGCGATTTCGGCCTTACCGGATGCGGCAATACGATTCCTGACGGTCAATCTCCGTTTCCAACCGTCAAGATCACGATCAACGGCGTTGCCACAACTTTCAATGACACCGGCCACGTACTCGATACCGGTGGATTCGATTTGGCCTGCCGAGGGAATGAGTCGCTCCAGTGGCGATTGATCGGTACAGCCGGCATTCAAGATACTACCGGCCATCTCACTCTCAATCCCCCAACGTCGGTGCAAACGGCTGGAACTCTTTATACGGCCATCGCTCAGTTGACGGATGCGGGCAATCAACCCACACCCAATGCCACGGTAAATTTCCAGGTGCTCAGCGGGCCGAATGCGGGCAAACAAGGTTCGGCCACTACCGACTTCCAAGGCAATGCAAAGTTTACTTACACCAGCGCGGTCGCAGGTACAGATATTCTACAAGCCTCGGTGACGAATACTGCCGGAGGTTCGATCCAATCCGACCAGGTCACCACAACATGGTTGTCACCTGATCCCTGCCCACCGCCGAAAACACCGCCCGATCCCTCGGCTACTACCGTGGTGCTTGTCAGTTCAGGCACTGGAGAATTCAACGATCCGCTCACGCTTGCGGCACAACTTACTGACGGCAATGGCAGTCCGTTAAGCAATCGGTCTTTGAGCTTTTCGTTTGGCAGCCAGACCTTCCAGGCTACGACCGACGGAAACGGTATTGGCACTGTGAACATCGCTGCAGCTCCTGCTCCCGGAGCCGTTCCGTTGTCTGTAGGTTTTGCCGGAGAGACAAACTTCCAACCGGCGCAACTCCACACCAGCATCAACGTAGGCAAAGAAGAAACTTCTCTTCGCTATTCCGGCAAGACTCTATTGGGAACGGCAGCTCCCCAGCAGGTCAGCGCGATTTTGACCGATTCTCAAAATGGACTGCCCATCGCCAATAAGGTCGTCACATTCCGCGTCGGCGCCATTCAGGCACAGGGCGTCACCAATCCCCAGGGCATTGCCACAGCCACATTAACGCTCGATTCGACTCAAGCGAGTGGTCCAACTGCAATCCAGGTTTCGTTCGCCGGAGATAATTTCTATAAGCCTTCCATCACTGGAGTAGGCGTAACCGTGTTTCTCTCCACCTCCTTCGTGGTTTGGGGTGGCAACGCAGGCGGACTGCATCTTGGCCAGGATGTAAATTTCTGGGGGCATTCCTGGGCCGACCAGGTTACCAGCGGAAACTTCACCGCTAATCCCAGCTTCAAAGGCTTTGCCGATCCTGTAAATCAGGTACACGTCTGTGAAGCCAACGCAGGCACAGGCGGCCCGCTCGACGATCAATGCTGGCATTCCAAACCGGGAAACAGCTTTCCTCCGCCGCTCACACTACCGGCGTTTATAGAAGTGATCATCTCGACCGCGATCACCAAGCATGGCAGCGAGATCTTTGGCAACATTGCCGCAGCCGCCGTGTGCCAGGTTGATCCTGTTCCAGCTTACGCACCCGATCCCGGCCATCCTGGATTCTGCAAGCTGGTGGCGGTCGTAGAGGATGGGGCCAGCGTCTTTCCACAGCCTCCTGCGCTCAACGCTACGCAAACCCAGCCTGCAACGGTCCTGCCCGCTCAAAATCTTAACGTCGTTGCAACCGTCAGCAACAACTCCGCCGCTCAGGCAAATTCGGTGGTCGTGAATGAGAGCTTTGACGGAGTCACGCCGCCAACCGGCAGCCAGAGCTTGAACTCCATCTTGAACGGCCAACAGCAGACGGCCACCTTCACGGTTACCACTCCTGCGATTCCCATTCGTCAGAGCAACGAAACCAGCGCCGCTTATCAGGCACGCTTGGCGGGCATTGATGGTCGCTTGTTCACTTCGAGCGGCACTGTTACCTTCACCGACGCTATCGGCCAGCCATTCTTGCCTCTTTCGATTTCTTCCGTCAGCCAACTCCTGATTCCTGAGCTGACAGTTGGAATCTCCGGACCGTCGTGCGTTGGGCCGGGCAGCAAGATTCCGTACAAAGTAACCGTTGGCAACATCGGCGCAGCGGACGCGAAAAGTGTCTCGATCCTGATGGTTTTTTCGGATGGCACAACAACCACTGTCCCCATTGCTGCAATTCCTGCGGGCGGGTCCGTCTCGACGACCATCAATTTTGTTGTTCCTGCCATCACTGGCAAGCAGTCCAACGAGACTGGTCAGCAGTATTTGGTCCGACTGGCGGCCATTGATGGATCTTCGCTCGTTGCGACGGCCAAGGTCGATTGGCAGGACGCCATCGGAAACAACTACGGCGAGATCGAACAGAAAATCATCAGCACCACGGAACGTGTGCCCATTCTCACCGTCACTCCGCAAGGACCATCGACTCTTCTGCCCGGTCAAAAAGCTACGCTGAATTTCACCGTGCAGAATACCGGCGGTGGAAACGCTTCCCAGGTATCGTTCCAGGTCACCAATCCAGACAACTCGATCACCAATTTCCCAGCATTTGCCCTGCAAGGTGGAGCGGCAACGGTCGTTACTTCGACGTTTACCGTACCCGTAATTCCAGCCAAGCAACCGGGCGAGACCGACTCTGCTTATCAGGCACGTCTCGCGGCGCTCGATAACAGCGCCTTGAACTTCCCTGGCAAGCTTGCCTGGCTCGATGCTGCCTCGAACACCTACGGACCTACAGGTTCATCCTTCCACAGCAGCGAGGTTCTCCCTGTGTTGACGGTAGACCTTACGGGCCCTGCAAACTTAAGCTCCGGCGAGAATAGCAACTACCATCTCAAGGTCTCTAACATTGGCCATGCCGATGCCTCGAACTTTACCTCTCCGGTGCAGTTACCCGATGGCCGGGTAGTCAATCCCTTCCCTGCCAGCGGACTTACCGTCGGTTCACTCGCCCAGATTTTCGTTCCCTTTAGCATTCCCAAAACTCAGCCCGATGGACAGGTAAGCGCCGTCGCCACGTTGAATTGGAACGATGCCGGAAATAACGCCTATGGTCCGCAAAGCTCAACCGTTGTCTCAACCAACACCAGACCCAATCAGCCGCCCGTAGTCAGTGCCGGCCCGGACCAAACGATCACCCTTCCCACAAATTCCGTCACATTAAACGGTACAGTCACTGACGATGGCAAGCCGGTAGGCGCTACGCTGACCATTCAATGGAGCCAGGTGAGCGGCCCAGTTCAGGCCACCTTCAGCGCTCCCAATCAGCCTGTAACTTCCGCCACCTTCGGCACCGCAGGCGTATATGTACTGCAACTCACCGCCAACGATACACAATTCACTACAACTGCGAAGGTCACAGTTACAGTAAAGGCAAACGGCGATCTTCCTCCGGTTGTCAGCGCCGGGCCCGATCAAACCATTAGTTTATTTAGTATTGCTACCTTCAACGGCAGCGTAACAGATGACCACTCGCCCTCCGACGGACCGCTTACCAGCACATGGAAGCTGTTGAGTGGTCCGGGCGCTCTGATCTTCAGCTCTCCCGCTACACCGCAGACCTTTGCTACGGCAAGTGCAACTGGACAATACGTTCTGCAACTGAGCGGGAACGACACAATATTCACGACCACCTCCAAGGTGAATCTCACCGTGAATCCGCCGGTGATTCCGAATAACAATCTGCCACCTGTGGTGAATGCAGGACCAAACCAGACAATCACGCTGCCAACGAACAGCGTCACCCTGAATGGCACGGTAACTGACAACGATGGTTTGCCTGTGGGCGGGACGTTGACTCAGTTTTGGGAGGCAGTGAGCGCTCCGGGAACAGTCACTTTCGCCAACCCATTGGCTACCTCTACCACGGCAACGTTCAGCGCGGCAGGCGTGTATGTGCTCCGCCTTACCGCCAGCGATTCCGAGTTGAGCAGCAGCGCGGATGTAACCATCACAGTCATCGGCACTGGTGGAACGGGGACGGGGCCGCAAACACTTACGCTCTCTCCGGCAGTTGCCGGTCCGCTGGTAACCGGGACTTCGCAAACGCTTACCGCCACCTTCGCTAACAACAACTCGCCCATCTCCGGCGCTACAGTGTCATTTACAGTAACGGGAACCAACCCGACGACTGGCACCGCGGTCACGAATACGAACGGCGTTGCCTCGTTCACATATTCAGGCGCAAAATCCGGGACGGACACGGTTTTGGCGAGCGCTACATTCAACGGAAACCAGATTCAGTCGAATACAGCTTCTATAAGCTGGGTTACTCCGACGCAGCCGATCTCTACCACAACCGTAAATGCGCGTTTCTTTGCGTCGGATGGTTCGGGCTCTTTTGATACTTTGCCCACAGCGACTCCGATTTTCACCCAGAATTTTCCAACAATCAATTTCAATCCGCCTGCCGGGACTATTCCGGGGAACAATTCTTCCGTGGGTGTCTTCACCCGGCCGTTCACGAACGTCACGACCGATTTGAATGGAAATTTCACTGGCACGATCGTTGCCCAAGGGAATGGCTTGCAAGCCGGGGCCGGCTCCCTATTTACATTTCAGGCAGTGTTTACCGGAAGTTACACCGTGGCCTCCGCCGGAAACATCACCTTCAACTTCTTCAGTGATGATGGATTTATCTTCGGCATAGGAAACGGCGCAGTACGTGTAGGCGGCGCCGACGCTAACCCGCCACCTTCCGGCCTGACTCCGTTCCAGTCCTTTCCGGTAATGGGTGCGTTCAACTTTGCAACTGCACCTGTCGCCAACAGTGTCACTGTGCATTTTCCGGCAGCCGGCACATATCCCTATGAAGTTGACTACACCGAATGCTGCGCGGGACAACTAGCGTTGACCATGGCCGGCACGAACAGCCAGGGCATTCCACCAACTGGCTCTCTGATTCTGACCCCCAACACGACCCAGAACCTCAACACCGGCCAGCAGGCGAAGTTTACTGTGCTCGTCCAAGACGCCTCAGGGGCAGCGCTGCCGAATGTCATCGTCAATCTGGGAATCGGTGGGGCCAACGCACAACAGCCACCTCAAGCAGTTACTGATGCCACTGGCCGTGCAACCTTGACTTACACAGGTGTAAAAGCCGGGAGTGACACGATACAGGCACAGGCACAGTTGACGGGCATGGTCGCCTACTCAAACGAGGTTTCGGTCCAGTGGACGTTTGTGCCGAACCAGCCGCCGGCAGTGAGTGCTGGAGCCAATCAGACGATTACTCTGCCCACCAGCACTGTCACTCTGAACGGCTCTGCGAGTGGAGGCAATGGGCCACTCACTCTCACCTGGAGCGAATTAAGTGGTCCGGCGACCGTCACATTCAGTAATCCCCAGGCGGCTGTAACGCAAGCCACCTTCACGACCGCCGGAGCTTACGCGTTGCAGTTGAGCGCGACGGATGGAACCAACACAACAAATGCCACAACGCAAGTGACGGTCAATGCCTCACCGACTCCGAAAGTGAATCAGCCTCCGGTGGTAAGTGCAGGCGCCGGCCAGACAATTCAATTGCCCACCAACTCCGTCACCTTGAATGGAACGGCCACTGACGATGGTCTTCCCACTGGTAGCACCCTCACTACGAATTGGAACCAGATTACCGGACCAGCCGCAGTTGTCTTCAGCGCTCCCACGCAAGCTGTCACGCAAGTCGCCTTCAGTGCTGCCGGAACCTATGTGCTGCGCTTGACCGCCAGCGATTCCCAGCTCTTCAGCAGTTCTGACGTTCATGTGATTGTGAAAGCGGCACCGCAGCCTCTGACCGTCAGCGCCGGAGCTAATCAAACCATCACGCTGCCCGTGAACAAGGTAACGATGAATGGCTCCGCAAGCGGCGGTAATGGAGCCTTGACTCTGACCTGGAGTACGTTGAGCGGACCGGCTTCTGTCACTTTCAGCAACCCGAGTTCGGCAGTCACTCAGGCCACCTTTAGTGTCGCTGGAACTTATGTGCTCCAGTTGAGTGCAACCGATGGCACAACCACAGTCACTTCAACGGCAACAGTAGTTGTGAATCCAGGACCGCCGCCGCCTCTCACCGTGAGCGCAGGTGCAGGCCAGACAATCACGCTACCCACCAACACTGTGACGCTGAACGGTTCCGCCAGCGGTGGGAAGGGTGCGCTTACCCTCACATGGACCAAGGTCAGCGGACCGGGTACGGTCACATTCAGTAGTCCCAGCAGCGCGGCGACTCAAGCCACCTTCAGCACATTCGGCACTTACGTCCTGCAACTCACAGCAACTGACGGCGTAACCACAGTCAGCGCGACTACGACCGTGATCGTGAACCCTGTGCCAATCGTGGTGAGCGCGGGCGCAAGTCAGACCATCACTCTGCCCACAAATACGGTGACATTGAATGGCTCGGCCAGTGGCGGAAGCGCATCGCTAACCCTGACCTGGAGCGAACTCAGCGGCCCAGCCCAGGTTACCTTTGGCAGTCCTAATTCGGCGGTCACGCAAGCGACCTTCAGTACGGCTGGAAGCTACCTATTGCAATTGAGCGCCACCGATGGCATCAATACGTCAAATGCAAGCACGATCGTTAATGTCAATCCCCCACCCGCGCAGCCACCAGTAGTGAGCGCTGGACCAAACCAGACCATCACACTACCCACCAATACAGTCACATTGAACGGATCAGCCACCAGCAGCAATGGTCCCGTAACCTTTGCCTGGAGCGAGGTAAGCGGCCCAGCCGCTGTCACATTTAGCAATCCGAATTCAGCCGTAACCCAGGCTTCCTTCACCACTGCTGGCAGCTACGTGCTGCAACTGAGCGCCAATGACACCAAGTTCATCGTCACAGCAACGACAGCGGTCATCGTCAACCCGGCTCCCCCGCCGCCACCACCACCGACCGTCAGCGTCAATCTTCCCGATGGTGCCGAGATTACTAACCCGACGCAGATCATAGGCTCTGTCAGCGGCGGAAGCTGGAAATTGCAATATGCTCTGGCATCGGCGGATGGCGTCGGCCCGGCGCCGGTTTTCACTACCTTTGCTTCCGGCAATACTCCCGTCAACAATGGCCTGTTGGGAACGCTCGATCCAACTGTCCTGCTGAACGGCAATTACATTATTCAACTGGTTTCTACCGACCAGTTTGGACAAACGTCAACTTTCTCGAGCAACGCAAATGTTGCACGGAATACAAAAGTCGGCAATTTCACTTTGAGCTTTACCGATTTAAACGTTCCAGTCTCCGGCTTGCCAATTATCATCAAAAGGACCTACGACAGCCGCGACAAAGCAACCCATGATTTCGGCGTCGGCTGGACGCTTGCCATCAGCAACGTTCGCCTGCAGAAGAATGGCAAGTTGGGCGCCAACTGGCAGATGACCCAGAGCGGTAGTTTCATACCCACGTTCTGCCTTGAGCCGACGAAGCCGCGCATCGTGACCATTACATTCCCGGATAATAAGGTCTACAAGTTTCAGGCCAGTACCAGTCCTGAGTGCCAGCAAATTGCGCCCATAGAGCAGGCAAACCTGATCTTTACCCAGATGCCAGGTCCTGCCAACACGCAGGGCGCAACGCTCCAGATCGTAGGAGACAACAGCACGCTGGTAAACCCGCCAAGCCCAGGGCCGGTTGACTTATTGGACTTCAGCACCGTAGATGATGCCAACCAAACCGTCTTCCAATTGAACACGGCTGATGGGTTCTCTTACATCATTGATCAGAATCTCGGCGTGACTAGCCTCACAGATCCCAATGGCAATAGCCTGACCATCAACGCCAATGGAATCACCGGTTCAACTGGGAAGAGCGTCGGTTTTGTTCGTGATTTACAGGGTCGCATCACCTCCGTCACCGACCCTGCCGGAAAGTCGTTGACCTACAGCTACAGCGCGGCGGGAGACCTGGCAAGCCTCACGGATCGCGTAGGCAATACAACCACGTTCAGCTACGACAGCACTCATTTATTGACGGGTATCGTCGATCCGCGCGGTGTTCCGGCGGTAAAAAATGTCTACGACGCCAGCGGACGTCTGGTCTCGACCACGGATGCCAATGGAAATACAACAACTTTTACACATGACATTGCAGCCAATCATGAAATCATTACCGACCGGCTCGGAAACTCGACGCTTTATGAATATGATGATGACGGAAACATCATCGGTGAAACAGATGCCCTCGGCAACTTCACAAAAAGAACATTCGACGCGAACGACAACAAGCTGACCGAGACCAATGCACTTGGCAAAGCAACTACCTATGCTTATGACGGCCTCGGGAACATTACAACTGAGATAGATCCTCTCGGTAATACTGCAAAACACAGCTACAACAACTTTAAGCAGGTATTGACGGCAACCGATCCTCTTGGACACGTTACTACAAACAATTATGACGGCAACGGAAATCTCCTCACGACAACGGACTCTTTGGGAGGTGCAAATACTTATACATACTCGTCCAATGGGCAGCTGCAGAGCTTCGTCGACAAGGTCGGCAATAAGTCGCTTCTTCAATATGACGCAAATGGAAATCTCATCCAACAGACCGATGCGTTGGGCAACACGACAATCTACACCTATGACGCCGATGGTAATCGGCTATCCCAAAGCGTCAAACGCACTCGATCCGATGGCACCATCGAAACTCTGCTTACCCAATATCAATATGACAGCAGCGGACGGCTGCTGAAGACCATTTTCCCGGATGGGACTACTTCCTCGACCGTCTACAACTCGATAGGCAAAAAAAACGACGAAATTGATGCCCTGGGACGCAAAACCCATTTCGACTACGACATCAACGGAAACCTCGTCAAGACAACATATCCAGATGGGTCGGTCGAGTCGTTTGCCTATGACGCCGAAAACCATCAACTGACCAGCACCGACCAGCTCGGCCACACTACTTCCTTCACCTATGATGCTCTGGGCAGAACCGTCAAAACGACGTATTCCGATGGAAGCAGTATCCAGAACGTCTATGATGCGATTGGCCAAACCATCAAGACAATCGATATCTTAGGTCATGCAACCCTCTACGCTTATGACGATGCGCGCCGTCGCATCTCCGTCACCGATACTCTGGGTAATACTACCTCTGTTACCTACGACGCCGCGGGAAACCAAACCGCAAGTGCTGATGCTCTGGGGCACACGACGAAATTTGCCTTTGACGCTCTGAACCGCCGCATCAAGACTGTCTACCCGGACGGTACAGCCGATGCTGCGGCCTATGATGGCGCCAGCAAGCAAATCTCAAAAACCGATCAGGCCGGCGTGACCATCACGTATGGATATGATGCCGCAGGCCGTCTCTCGTCCATTACGGATGCAGCCGGCCAGATCACAAAATATGGCTATGACGAAGTTGGCAACCGAATTTCTCAAACCGATGCCAATGGACACAGCACAGCCTTTGCCTATGATCAGCGCGGCAGGCTCGTTCGGCGCGCTCTCCCGCTGGGGCAGAGCGAGTCGCGTGCTTATGACTTGGTCGGAAACCTGATCACAAGAACCGATTTCAACGCTCGCATCACTGCCTATGGTTACGATTCGCTGAACCGGTTGCTTCAGAAGACCCCAGATCCGGCCTTCCATGCAACACCCGTTGTTTATTCCTACACAGCCACAGGCCGGCGGGCATCCACGTCCGACGCGAGTGGAACAACGACCTATTCTTATGACAACCGCGACCGCTTGGCAGCCAAGGTAGCACCAGCAGGAACTCTGTCGTATTCCTATGATTCGGCAGGAAATGTGCTATTGATCAAGTCTTCCAACGCGAATGGCGCTTCGATCAGCTACACCTATGACGCTTTGAACCGTCTGGCATCGGCAACCGATGCAGCAGGTACAACTGCTTATGGTTATGACGTGGTTGGAAATTTGAGCCGCTTCATATACCCCAACGGAATCTCATATAACTATAAATACGATACTCTCAATCGTCTCATTAGCATGAGCAGTATCTGCGAAGCTGGCTCTGTTGCTTGTAACTCTCCCGGAACAACTATCGCGACTTATGCGTACGCGCTAGGTCCAGCAGGTAACCGGCTGTCTGTTGCCGAACTTGGTGGAAGAACAGTGAGCTACGCCTACGACGCTCTTTACCGGCTTACGTCCGAATCCATCACTGGTGCCAGTTCACAGAACGGAACAGTCTCTTACGGGTACGACCCGGCAGGGAACCGTCTCAGTCTGAACTCCACCATACCAGCTATTCCTTCGGGTCTTTTGAATTATGACGCAAATGACCGTTTGAATACGGATCAATATGACAGCAACGGGGATACTGTGGCTGCCGGTGGGATCGGCAACTCGTATGATTTCGAAGATCACCTCATTCAGCGTGGCAGTGTAAGCCTTGTTTATGACAGTGATGGCAATCGTGTGGGCAAGACAGTAGCCGGAATCACGACCCAATATTTGGTTGACACAAACAATCCTACAGGCTATGCCCAGGTCATCGATGAGCTGCAGCGCGGGACTGTTGTTCGCTCTTATAGCTTCGGCCTTGAGCGCATCGACGAGCGTCAGAAAGTCAATGGATCATTGACGACCAGCTTCTACGGCTATGATGGCCACGGATCGGTGCGTTTCTTAACTGACGCTACGGGCACAATCACGGATAGATATGATTATGACGCTTTTGGCAATCTGATCATTTCCAGCGGAGCCACCCCGAACAATTACTTGTTCTCCGGCGAGCAGTTTGATCCTGATTTAGCTCTCTACTATAACAGGACTCGATATCTCGACGTGACCAGAGGCCGTTTCTGGACAATGGATACTTGCGATGGATGCGTCACTACTCCGTTGTCTCTCCATCGGTATCTATATTCCAATGGAGACCCTGTAGATTTCGTCGATCCCTCAGGACAACAAGCAGACCTTCCCGAAGCTGCTGCAACCGTTGAAGTTAGCGAAACCCTGGATGCCGCTACCGCACAGGCTGAGCAGCAACTCGGACGAAAGGCGACAAAAATACTCGTTTGCCAGGTCGGCAAATTCGTCGTAGAACAGGCGATTGCCGAAGGTGTATATATTTTAATAACGCAACTGCCTGGTGGCCAGATTCTGCCGTATGTTGGCTCGACTGGAGATCTTGCAGCGCGTATTGCTCAACACATTGAAAATGGAAAGATCTTCGAGCCTGTGCTTACCTTCTTTGAGGTAGCTGGAGGGAAAGAGGCGCGTAGAATTGTCGAACAAAAAATTATCAATGCGCTGACGAATGGCGGACTACAAGCCGGTGTTCGAGGTTTGCAGGATGCTGAACGGATTATTGCGAATCTGAGAAACGAGATTCGCTTGGATAAGTTTGCAGCGCTATGCAAATAGGAACGATTCAAATACAATTTTAATTCCTTCAATTCAACGCGATGGATGAGGAATATAAGATCTTTGAAAATCCGAAGACCAAGTTCTTTGCGGCTAGAAAGTGGTCGCCGGATGCGCAGCGAAGTCTGGTCGAGAGTGGTCTTACCTACTTGCGACTCAGCGGTTACTTGGGATGGACATCCAAGGATATCGGCTTTTTGAAGGACCTAAAATTCCTGGAACGGTTGGATTTGATGGCCCCAACCGTGAAGGACATCTCGCCCCTTTACGAACTGCCGAATCTCAACGATTTGAGTATTTCTGGAACTGTACCCCCTATTGACTTCAGGAAACTCCCATCCCTGAGGCGTCTGGCGCTCACGTGGTCGATAAAGAAGTATGAGAGCCTGTTGGAATGTACGCAATTACAGCACTTGAGTATGACCCACTTTAATCAGCCGGACCTGATGGCCCTGGTTCAATTACGAAACCTTGAAAAACTTGATCTGGGGTATTCGAATTTCTCGAGCCTGAATGGTATCCAAGAGTTGCAGAAGTTACGGGGCCTAGGATTGGCTGTAATCAATTTTCTTGAATCGCTCGCCGGACTTGAGGGGTGCTCTCTGCTTCGCGTGTTTGTCGTTGAAAAAGCAAAGATGCTTCGAGATATAGTAGCGCTTGGGTCCTTGGGTGAGTTGCGGACCGTTGGTTTTGCCGACTGCCCATCATTAACTTCAATTCGATGCTTAGAAGGTCTTCCAAATCTCCAAGCGGTAAACCTTCTCAACACAACCAACGTCGCCGATGGAGACCTCTCTCCATTGCTAAGTCTACCTTCTTTGAAAAACGCATCTATTCGAGATCGTCGTCACTACAGCCATCAAAATGCGGAATTGCCAAAGAGCCGTGAGGTCTTTATCTAGGCGGCTTTCTCCGCAACGAAAGCGGCAACCGAAGTCTGAAAACCCGTTCTTTTTTATGCTCGACCTCTAGAGTCAGCTCTCTAGCTTTCAAAAGGTCTTGAAGCCCAATCATTCCAACAAGGGTGGACTCCCTGCCTGCTTCGACAACCGGCATGCTCGTAAAACCTGTCGCAGCCATGCGGTTGACAACAGAACGAAGCGGCTCGTTGGAGTAAGCCACGACTGGCTTACGTGATAGCAATTCAGACAATCGCATGTTGCCGTCGTTGCCCTGATTAGCATTTTGAAGACTCGAAATTTGAAGACCCGAAGCTTGAGCCAAGGCCCGAAGATCCTTGCGTGTGACTACTCCCTGCAGTGCCCGGTCGCCGTTGACGACAGGATACAGACGTTGTCCGCGTCCATTTGGGTTGTGGTTCAAAAGGTGGCCAAGTTGGCCAAGCGTGGCATCTGCTGGGATCGCAGTCACGCCCGTTCGCATGACGTCTTTGGCGGCCATCGCCTCCATCGGATCGACGACATATTCCCGGCTGAGGTGATAACCACGGCGCGCTATTTTTTCAGTAAGGATGGAACGTTTCAGCACCAGCACCGTGAATGCATGGGCGGTCATGCAGGCTATCAGAAGCGGAAGAATGGCGTTGTAATCGCCCGTCAACTCAAAGGAGAAGATCACGCCGGTGAGCGGCGACCGCATGGTGCCGCCCAGGATCGCGCCCATGGCAATCAGCGGCCAAAAGCCCGTTCCCTGATGCGGTAAGAATAACGATTCGAGAGCGCCCAATGCTCCGCCCATCATCAACAAAGGAGCGAGTACTCCTCCTGAAGTCCCTGATCCCAGGGAGATGCCCCACATGAGCGACTTCACGATTAACACGCCCAAGATCATCTTTGTCGTGAATTGACCTTGTAAAAGCTGGGCAATCACGTCATACCCCACACCCAAAGCGCGTGGATAAATCAATCCGCCAACTCCAACCGCCAGGCTGCCGAGAGCCGGCCACCACATCCAGTGAATCTTCTTCAAGTGTGCGAAAGCATCTTCTACTGCGTAAACCAATCCGGTCAATGCTGCCGAGAGCGCGCCTGCCAGGACTCCGGTCAACAAACAGCCGAACAAAACCGCCGGGTCCAGAGCCACGGCGTGAACCGGAGTGGGAAAAATCGGTCCCGGGCCCAGTAGGTGCAGGCGGGCAGCTTCTGCAGTAATGCTGGCCAGCACCACAGGGATAAAACTTCGCGGCTTCCACTCAAACAAAAGCAGCTCAATTGAAAGAAGAACGGCGGCAAACGGTGCTGCAAAGGTTGCCGACATGCCGGCGGCCGCTCCCGCAACCAACAGAGCTTTGCGTTCCGCGCTGGTGAGATGAAAGAACTGCGCGATGAGCGACCCAAATGCTCCACCCGTCATGATGATTGGGCCTTCCGCGCCGAACGGGCCGCCCGATCCTATGGCGATGGCCGCAGACACCGGTTTGAGGATCGCCACCTTTGGTTCAATCTTGGCTCCGCGCAGCAGAATAGCCTCAATCGCCTCGGGAATACCGTGGCCGCGAATGCGGTCGGACCCAAACCGTGCCATAAGTCCAACCAGCAATGCGCCCAGCATAGGTATCAGGACGACGGCGTAACCCAGATGATGTCCTGCCGGTGAGACCAGGTCAGTGCGCAATCGGCCATAGAAAAACAGATTGGTAAAGAAACCAATCAGCCGAAGCAGCCCGACAGCCACATATGCGCTCACCACGCCAATCACGATGGCCAGCCCGGAAATCGGCAGCACACGCCAGGTAGTCGTAAAGTCGCCCAACTCCTCCGCTGGACGCAATGATTGGGTGTAGTCAGCTTGAGGGGAAACCCTATTTCTAACGTGCATGGACCGTTCTTGCTTCCTTTACATATAGATAGTTACTCATAGTTATGAGGTTGGCACAGCCTCCTCGGCTGCCATATGAAATGCATGGAGGGACTTCTGGAAAACTGATCACCTTAGATTATATCGTATAACGATATTATTTTCCTGTTGACAACCGCTGAAAATCTGGCATATTAGAAGACGAATAAACAACGAAAGAAAGCTAGGAGCTAAGTACTAACGGCTAAGAGGCTAAGGGCTGCAAGAGCTAAGAACATGAAACCCGTTACAGCGGTAACAACCCGTAACACAAATCACCAGTATTCATGCGGTTTGTAACGGGTGTAACCGATGTAACCGCTATTTTTTTGCACACAAGGCCAAGGACTAAGGACGAATGGCTAAGGACTAACAGCTTTATCGCATATTGCTATATCCCGAATAATTCACCCACTCGACGCTTTCCTCTTTGCATTGACTTTCCTCAATTCACCCCATACGATTCAAACAAAAGCACTCGTTCTTGCGTATATTGGGTTTAGGGAGGGGACCATGAGCCTCAGATCGTTTATATCCAAGCAATTCATTGATGTTATTGACTGGGTTGAGCCCGGAGACGGGATTCTCGCCTATCGATATCCCATGCAGGACCGCGAGATCCAAAACGGCGGACAGCTTACCGTCCGCGACTCGCAGCTCGCGGTTTTTGTCAACGAAGGCAAGATTGCCGATCAATTCACACCCGGACTTTATAAGCTCACCACGCAAACGCTCCCTATCCTGACTTATTTAAAGAACTGGGACAAGGCCTTTCAATCCCCATTCAAGTCCGACGTCTTCTTCTTCTCCACGCGCACTCAGACGGACCAGCACTGGGGTACGCCGCAGCCCATCACCATTCGCGATAAGGAGTTTGGAGCGGTTCGCATTCGCGCCTTTGGTATTTATGCGTACCACATCGCTGATGCCAAGATTTTCTACGAGAAGCTCAGCGGCACGCGCGAGCAATACATGGTTACCGACCTGGAAGGTCAGCTCCGCAACACCATCGTCGGCACGTTGACCAACACATTTGCGCAGAGCAATGTTCCCTTCCTCGATATGGCTGCCAACCAGACCGAGCTGGGCCAAAAGGTAGCGGCGTTGTTAGCGCCTGGCTTTACGAATTTCGGCCTGAGTCTCGATACGTTTGTAGTTGAGAACCTCTCACTCCCCGACGAGCTGCAAAAGATGCTCGATCAGCGCATCAGCATGAACATGCTGGGCGACATGAACCGCTACACGCAGTTCCAAGTGGCCCAGTCAATGCCCATCGCCGCAGCCAATGAAGGCGGCGGTGGCGCAGGGTTAGGAGCAGGACTCGGTGTTGGCATGGGAATGGCACAGACCATGATGGGTGCGATGGGCGGTATGCGGCAAGGTCCTGGAGGTGGAGAGCCTCCTGCTCCTGCCGGAGCCGCCCCAACGGGTGGAGCTCCTGGCGGTGGCGCAGCCGTTGCCGGCGCCGAAACCAAGTTCTGCGTGGAGTGCGGCAAGCCGATGCCGAAGGCCGGGAAGTTCTGTCCGGAGTGCGGCAAACCACAACAATAAATGTCCACAGCGCCGATGACGGGAATCGAATGGATCGTAGAGGCTTACGGCTGCGACCAAGTACCTCTTAGCGACCTGGAAACGCTAAGGGCTTTGTTCGCCCGCATGGTGCAGGAAATTGGCCTGCATCCGTGCGGTGAAGCGCAGTGGCAGCAGTTCCCACAATCGGGGGGTATTACCGGACTCTGCTTGCTTTCCGAGTCTCATCTTGCCTGCCATACATTTCCCGAGCATGGCTCCCTCTGCCTGAACCTGTTTTGCTGCCGCCCCAGGCCGGAGTGGGACTTTCGAGGCTGTTTGGAAAAGACCTTCGGCGCCACTGCGGTCAATGTTCGCCGGTTGGAGCGGCCTTATTTTGCTCTTCCCTCGGTCGTCGCAAATTCCGTGTCTTCCCAACCATCTTATGCTGCCCGGGAGTCGGCATCCGAGTGACGGAGCGCACTTCATTCTGTCCCAACTGCGGCGCTCCGATTGCATTTCGCTGGTCCAGCAGCGTGCAGACGGTTTGCACCTACTGCAAGTCTATCCTGGTGCGCTCCGATGTCGATCTGAAAAAGGTCGGCGAAGTTGCCGATCTGCCACCTGATGCCTCACCGGTCCAGATCAATACGGAAGGCACATACGGCAACCATTCGTTCGTCGTAGTCGGACGCATCATCTACCAATACGAGCAAGGCGGATGGAACGAATGGCATATCGTGTTTAACGATGGCAAAGAAGGCTGGCTTTCCGATGCCCAGGACGAATACATGATCTCCTTTGCCCAAAACATTCCCAATCTTCCATCGCAACAGGATGCAAATCTGGGAAGAAACTATCAGTGGAATGGCGTCCAGTTCACTGTGACCTCGCGCACACTGGCCCACTATGCCGGAGTCGAGGGTGAATTGCCATTTCAATACTGGGACAAGCAGGACGTAGTATTTATCGATCTTCGCTCCCATGGGAGCGATTTCGCGACGTTGGATTACAGTGATGAAAAGCCGGTCTTGTACGTCGGCAAGGCCGTTGAATTTGATGATCTGCGGCTCATGAACACCCGCAAATTCGAGAGCTGGTAAATGGCGGAAACTGGCCCGAAAAAAGAAATTCCTGCTGTCAGTGTACGATCGCTGAGCTGCCCCGGTTGTGGGGCCACGGTGACGCTACGCTCTTTCGGCCAGGCCATCAATGTGGTCTGCGGGAGTTGCCATTCGATTTTGGATGCGCAAGACTCCAAGGTCCAGATCTTGCAGAAGTTTTCCGCAGCCATGAAATTTCAGCCGCTCATTCCCTTGGGATCGAGAGGCAAGCTGCGCGGAACAGTTTATGAAGCGATTGGCTTCCAGCGCCGCCAGATCACTGTGGACGGCGACAAATATGGCTGGGGCGAATATGTCCTCTTCAATCCTTATAAAGGTTTCCGGTATTTGACGGAATATGACGGCCACTGGAACGACGTTGCGCCGCTTCGCACTTTGCCCAACACTACAGTTGTAACCGGTCCGGTAAGTTACCTGGGCCAGGCTTATAAACATTTTCAGACTGCCCAAGCCGCAACCGTATTTGTAATCGGAGAGTTTCCGTGGCAGGTGCGAGTGGGCGAGACAGTCACCGTCAGCGACTATGTCGCTCCTCCGCGTGTGCTTTCCTCCGAAACGACCGCCGACAAAGAAGTAACCTGGTCTCTGGGCGAGTACCTGAACGGGGGCGATCTCTGGAAGGCATTTTCACTTCCGGGCGCACCGCCTACCCCCGTTGGCGTTTATGAAAACCAGCCATCCCCTTTGAGCACCACCAGCAGAGGTATCTGGAAAACTTGCGCGCTCTTGGTTGTGAGCGCGTTGCTCTTGTTTTTCATCAATGCCGCCCTTTCCAAGAACAAAACGGTCTTTACCCAGACCTACAGTTTTAGTACGAATGATCCGGTCGGCGAGCACTCGTTTGTAACCGAACCATTCGAGTTCACCGGCACAAGACCTGCCCCAGTAAAAGTGGAGAGCTACGCCGACGTGGACAATAGCTGGATTTATCTGAACTACGCGATGGTGAACGAAGATACCGGGCAAACCTATGATTTCGGGCGTGAGATCAGCTATTACTACGGACGTGATTCAGACGGTTCCTGGAGTGAAGGCTCCCGGCGCGATTCGGTCATTATCCCCAGCGTTCCTGCCGGACATTACTTTTTGAGAATTGAACCGGAAAGTGATCGTCAGCCAGGCCTTATCTCCTACACAGTAACTGTCACCCACGACTATCCTGTGGGTTATTGGTTTTTGATTGCCGCAGGAATGCTCCTGGTCCCGGCCCTCCTGATAACCTGGCGATCCATGAATTTTGAACATATGCGCTGGCAGGAAAGCGATCACTCCCGCTCGGGGCTGGCTTCGGCTTTATCTTCGATCGCGTCTGGAGGCGATGAATGATTCGCAAGTTGTATTTGATCTATGGCCTTGGCGTGCTGGGCTTCCTGGGTTATGCCCAGTACTCAGGTTGGAGCCTCTCGCAGGTGAGTCAAATGAAGGTAATCCCCAAATCCATCCGCGACAACCCCGGCTCATATCGCTCGGTTTACGGCTATTACCATCATTACACCGGAGGAAAATAAATGGACCAAATCATGCACAATGTGACCAACGCCCTGGTGTTTGCGTTCGTGGGTATCTTTATCTTCGTGATCGCCTTCTTCATCATGGATAAGCTCACGCCTTACCATCTGTGGAAGGAGATTGTGCAGGAGCACAATACAGCCCTGGCCATCCTGGTAGGCGCGATTTCACTAGGCATCTGCATAATCATCGCGGCAGCCGTGCACTAGCCTGTGGCTATCCTACTCTTCATCTCTATCCTGCTCATCGCCGCCTGTGGCCTGATCTATGAACTGATTGCGGGCACCGTGGCCAGCTATCTGGTAGGGGATAGCGTCTTTCAGTTCTCTACAGTGATCGGCAGCTACCTGTTCGCCATGGGTGTAGGCAGCTTTCTTTCCCGTTTCATCCGTAAGGGGCTGGCCTATCGCTTTGTCTGGATTGAGCTGCTCGTGGCCGTTGTAGGAGGCTTTTCCTCCAGCCTTTTATTCCTGGCCTTTGCCTTTACCCAAGGATTTCAGGTCTTTTTATACTTCATCGTGATTGTTCTCGGGACTCTGGTCGGGTTGGAAATTCCGCTGCTCATGCGCATCATTCGCGATCGCTACCAGTTTCGTGAAGTGGTCTCTCATGTTCTGACCTTCGACTACATCGGCGCGCTCTTTGCTTCCATACTGTTTCCAATTGTGCTTGTGCCCATGTTGGGGTTGGTGCGCTCGGCGCTTTTCTTTGGAATCGTCAATGGCGCGGTCGCCCTTTGGAGCACATTTATTTTCAAAGACCAGCTTAGTGCTGCTCGTCGCCTGCAAGTAGCCAGCGTGATCATCATGGTCATGCTGGCGATTGGATTGGCGGAAGGCAAGCGCATCACCGGCCTGGCAGAAGAGAACATATACTCCGATGAGATCATCTTCTCGCGCGATACTCACTATCAGCACATCGTCCTGACCAAATGGAAAGACGACATTCGCCTCTTTCTGAACTCCCATCTTCAATTCAGCTCACGCGATGAATATCGGTATCACGAGGCCCTGGTGCATCCTGGCTTGTCGGTAGTTCCTGCACCCAGGCACGTGCTTGTGCTCGGCGGAGGCGATGGCCTGGCGGTGCGGGAGATCTTGAAATATCCTCAGGTCGAAAGCATAACTCTGGTCGATCTTGATCCGGAGATGACAAGGATTTTTTCGACTCATCCGTTTCTAACGTCCTTGAACCAGAAGTCGTTTCTTTCGCCCAAGGTCCACATCATCAATGCCGATGCATTTCTGTGGGTTGATTCTTCCCAGGAGACTTTCGATTTCATCATTGTCGATTTTCCCGATCCAACGAACTACTCGCTCGGCAAACTCTACACCACAGTTTTCTATTCCACGCTGGCTCATCACCTGAGCCAACAGGGTTTATTCGTGGTTCAAAGCACCTCGCCCATGTTTGCCCGCAAGTCTTTTTGGTGCATTGCGGAAACCATCCGGCAATCTGGATTCAAAATCAATCCCTACCACGTCTATGTTCCGTCGTTTGGCGAGTGGGGTTACGTGTTGGCCGGACAGCATGATTACCAGCGTCCGTCATCATTGCCCGCAGGCTTGCGCTTCCTTACTCTCTCTGCCTTGCCGGGAATGTTTGACTTCCCCCCGGACATGGCCCAGGTCGCCATGCCGGCTAATCATCTGAACGATCAGGTTCTGGTACGTACCTACGATCATGAGTGGCGGGAGATCAGCCATTGAAGACCACGCGGCGCGAATTCTGCGCGCTGGGCGCAGCCTCGCTGGTAGGACTTTCCGTCAAAGGCGACCGCCGGATAGAAGGCGAGTTCGTCAACGATGTTTTCCAGATGGGCCATCTGCTTCGTGATCATGCTCAGTTCCCTGCTCCTAAACAGCAGATCCGCATACCTGTGGTAATCGTTGGTGGCGGCATCGCGGGCCTGAGTGCTGCCTGGAGATTGCATAAGCGCGGCTTCACTGATTTCGTTGTCCTTGAGATGAACCGCCAGGCCGGAGGCAATGCCCGCTGGGGCGAGAACCACATTACTTCGTACCCGTGGGCAGCACACTATGTCCCGGTGCCGGGCAAACGTGCCGAATACGTGCGCGAGTTGTTTACCGATCTGGGTGTCTATAAAGATGGCAAGTGGGATGAACGCCATCTGTGCTTCGCCCCCCAGGAGCGCCTGTTTCTCTACGGGCGCTGGCAGGAAGGAATCGAACCGGATATTGGACTTTCCATCAACGATCGCGAACAGTTCAAACGTTTCGCTGAGATGACCCAGTCTTTTCGCGCTAGCGGCGGATTTACCGTGCCACTGGAGTTGGGACGCTCGGAAAAAGATGCTGTGCTCGACCGTATATCATTTGCTGGCTGGCTTAAACAAAATCGCTTCGATTCCAAGCCATTTCTCTGGTACATGAATTATGCCTGCCGCGATGATTACGGCGCGCTGGCTTCCGACACCTCGGCTTGGGCAGGCATTCACTATTTTTCATCTCGTGAGTCAGAGGAAAAAGGCCCTCTTACCTGGCCCGAAGGCAATGGATGGATCACCAAACAACTGCTCGCTCGACTTCCCGGCTTTGTAGCGACCGATCAGATGGTGCATCGCATTGAACGCAACAGCAAAGAGTTTCGAGTGTTGACCGGAGATGCGGACTATCGCTGCGACTGCGTGATCTTTGCCGCACCAACTTTTCTTGCTCCATACCTCATGGAAAGCAACCTCTTGGCGAGTTCGATGCGCGCTGGTTCGCAACATCTTGGCGATTTTCAGTATTCACCCTGGCTCACCGCTAATCTCACACTGGAGACGCTGCCGGATTTTCATCGCGTAGAGCCAGCCTGGGACAATGTTTTCATGGATTCGCCTACGTTAGGCTATGTGGACTCCATGCACCAGAGCCTCCGCACCTTTGCCGACAAAACAGTGTGGACATTCTATTGGGCTTTGGCCCAAGGATCTCCCGCCGCGAATCGACAGTTGCTCTTGGAAAAAGATTGGGCTTATTGGAAAGAGGTTATTCTTAACGACCTCGAACGGGTGCACAAAGATATTCGCAAATGTGTCTCGCGCATCGACATCATGCGCAATGGTCATGCGATGGTACGGCCAACAGTCGGCTCGATCTTTTCACCCGAACGCCGCCTGTTGCAGAACACCAAAGAGCTTTTGCTGTTCGCCAACTCCGACTTGAGTGGAATCTCAATTTTTGAAGAAGCCCAGTATCACGGAGTAAAGGCGGCGGAGAGAGCGTTGAGCGTGATTGGCAAATAAACGAAGTCCTCATACTCTTCCCAAATTCGGAAAATTCAATCATCGATTCATGGCACAGGCCTGTGAATCCGGCTATAATGCGCGCTGCTTTAGAATCACGAGGAGACGCAACATGTTTGCTGGAAAGCTAAGAACAGCAGTTATGCTTTGTTGTTTCGCCCTTACTCTAACCATGCTGGTCACACCAGCCGGGTCGATACGAGCGAATGCCGCCACAACAGTAACCGTCCAGTCAACTCCGGACTTCATCTTTACGATGAGCCGATCCAACGTCAGGCTCAAGAGAGGAACCGGCTTTCTCGTAGACAGAACCATTCAAGCGGTGAACGGCTTCAATGGAACCGTCAATTTCACGATTTCAGGCGATTTGCCGGTTGGAGTGAGTATTACTTGTAACGAAGGCCCGGTGACCGGATCAGGGGTTTCCACATATTGCCTTACAAGCGACAAGCATAATTTTGTGCTCAATCAGCCAGCCACCCACACTGTGACTGCCACGAGCGGCAACATCTCGCACTCGGCCAACCTGACTATCACCATCATCTGACTCCAGTGCCCACCACGCCCAGGGACAGCGCGTGGTGGGCACTATTTATCTCCACTTCGATACTGAGTAGGCGTCGTCTTGCTGATTTTTTTGAAGACCCTGCAAAAGTATGCGGTATCGCTATATCCGCATTTCGCGGCAATCTCTTTTAAAGTTGTCCCATAATTTTGCAGCATGAATTTGGCTCGGTTTACACGCACCAGATTCAGGTAATCGTTGAAGTGCATCTTGCCTTCTTCGCGGAACAGACGTGAAACATGGTTGGGAGCCAGACCGAAGTGCTGGGCAACCGTGTCCCGGCTGATCGAACGCTGAAAATTCTCCTGCACGTAAAGACATAAGGACTCATACGTGTGAAGCGCTTTTCGGGAGCGGTGCTTGGGCGGCGCTTTTAGCAAGCGCAAACAGGAATGCAGCAGGGATTCCGTCAACAGATTGGCTAAGGGTCCCTTGGTGGTTTCGGTTGCGAAAAGCATGAGGGCGCTGAGAATGGTTGGCGTCAGTCCATCATGAGCGCCATGAATGCTGGCTTTCAGCGCGCTCGCCGGTATGTCGGTTTTCCCGTTGTGACGCACCAGGCTGACTCCTATTTGTTTGGACCCAAATAAAAATGTCAGCACGTGTACCGGGCTGGACCAATCGGGATTGTTCCAGGCATTGTCGGGCACAAAGACTGCGTGTCCGCGGACCGGCTTGATGGTTTCGCTACGCCCCATGTGAGCCACTTGCATTTTGTGACATCCCTTGAGCGGGAGGGAGAGGCGAGGAAAATTCGTGACATACGCCAAGGCTGGGGGGACTACGCTGCCCTCGGCAAAATGCACATGACGGATGCGGCTTTCACGCAGAAATTCTTCCAGTTCGCCCACAATCACATTGTGCGCTTGCGATTGCGTCGCGATGGACCTGCGATGGACTCCCACAAAATGTTACTCTAGTCCAACAAATGTTCCATGTCTACCCGGTTGATATGGTGTGGTTGGAGGGTAGACTGATACACATTACAAAGCGCATGATATCTTTGCAAAGTATCACAAAGACAACGAGAAACGACTGGGCCGCGCATGATTGAACAGCTTAGAAAGCTGCGCCAGCATTTGCTGACTGGCGTGTCGTATGTCATCCCCTTTATTGCCTGTGGTGGCATCCTGATCGCTTTTTCTATTACGTTTGCGCCCATGTCGCCCAACGGACCCGATTTTTCCCACTTACCAACACTTAAGCTGATCAACGATATCGGTTCCGCCTCTTTCTTCCTGATGTTGTCGGTCCTGGCAGGCTATATAGCATATTCCATTGCTGGGCGACCTGGGCTTGTTCCAGGCTTTATTGGTGGATATCTCTCCGGTCAGATCAAAGCCGGCTTTCTGGGAGCAATCCTGATCGGACTCCTGGCAGGGTATATCGTAGAGTTGATCAAAAAGATCCCTGTATCCAAGTATCTGCGGCCCATCATGCCGATTCTGATTATTCCGATTGTGGCGTCATCGGTGATCGGAATCGTGATGCTGAAGGTCCTCGGCGTTCCGATCGCGCATTTGATGACTTCTGCCACTGAAATGCTCAAGACCATGAGTACCGGCAGCAGCATCTGGCTGGCCATGGTTTTAGGCGCCATGATCGCATTTGATATGGGAGGACCGATCAATAAAACCGCATTTACCTTCGGGATGGCCATGCTGAGCGAAGGCGATCCGCGCATCATGGGAGCTTGTGCTGCCGCCATCTGTACTCCACCATTGGGGTTGGGGCTAGCGACATTCCTGCGAAAAAAGCTTTGGAACGAGGAGGAGCGCGAAGCAGGAATCGCGGGACTGGCGATGGGAATGATTGGCATTACTGAGGGAGCAATACCTTTTGCTGCTGCCGATCCAGTCCGGGTAATTCCTTGCATTGTGGTTGGCTCCATGGTGGCTTCGGTGATCGCCATGTTGGGCGGAGTTGGAGACCATGCTTCCCATGGAGGCCCCATTGTGCTTCCCGTGGTTGACCACAAGCTGGCGTATGTTGTGGCCATCCTGTCAGGCACGATGGTTACCGCTCTTTGCGTGATTGTTGTAAAGTCTATTTCTAGGCACAAGGCGCCGGAGAGCAAACCATGAAGATTGTCGCAATCACAGCATGTCCAACCGGCATCGCGCATACCTACATGGCCGCGGCGCGGTTGGAAAAAACAGCCAAGGAGCTAGGGCACGAGATTAAAGTCGAAACCCAGGGCGCGCTGGGCATTGAGAATTCTCTTTCCGAAAACGACATCCGCCAGGCCAACGTGGCAATTTTTGCGGTCGATATCAATATCGAAGGCCGGGAGCGATTTAAAGGAGTCAAGATCATCGAGGTACCTCTTCAGGAAGCCATCAAAAACGCAAAAGGCATTTTCGAAAAGATTCCAAGGTGACCTATGACCCGGAAAGCCTGCATGGCGCCAGAATTCACATTCCTTTGTCCACTGCCCAATGGCTTCCATGCCAGACCCGCGAGTCATCTGGCTACTCTGGCAGGCAAATTCACCTCCGAGTGCACCTTGTTGAACCAGCGAAATGGCCGGACTGCCGATCTCAAAAGCGTACTATCGCTTATCGCCGCCGATATCGGTCTCAAAGATGAATGCAGTGTGCGCGTCAGCGGTGAAGACGAACAAGCCGCCTGCCGGGCGCTCGAAGTGTTCATTGCTCAAGAACTGCCCGGCTGTGACGTGCCCTTGCCCGAGATTTCTCCCAACGGCGCAAATGGACTGCTACCACGATCCCTGCGCTCCAATGGCTTGGAGAGTTATTCCGGCATGCCGGTCAGCCGCGGCATTGGATATGGCAAGGTGGTCATGATCGGTGGAATGATTCCGCCGGACTTGACCGCTGTAAAGGTCGACGATCCTGAATTGGAGCAGGAACGGGCCAAGCAAGGTATGGAAGGTGTTCGCACCCGCATCCGCCAAAAGCTTGCAGGACACATCTCTTCGACAGAACGAGCAATCCTTGAAGCTCATCTTGCCATTCTCGGAGATGCTTCACTCACGAATCGAATTCTCGAAAAGATTTCCCAGGGCAGGCCGGCCAGCCAGGCAATTCTGGAGACGGCTGAATTCTTCAGTGGGCTTCTCCAAAATTCGGAGAGCCAATACATACGGGAACGAGCCGATGACCTGCATGAAATAAGCCATGATATTCTCCACGAAATATACGGTGCCAAATTCCAGCGCACGGTAGAACTGACTGAGCCGTCGGTGGTTGTCGTAGAGAAGCTGACGCCCCAGCAACTCCTGGACCTGGATCGAACAGGAATTCGCGCGCTGGTGATGGAGTCAGGGGGCGCGACTTCTCACGCAGTGATTCTGGCGCGGTCCCTGGCCATTCCAACCTTGATTGGAGTCAAGAATCTTCCTCAGTTCCTCTCTCCGGGACAGGAAATCATTGTGGATGCCAACCGGGGAGTGGTGATTCCCAAATTGACACCTGTGGCGCGCAGGTATTACGAGCGTGAGTTGACGACGCAGCAAAAACGGCAAGCTGCTTTGGTCCGCGATGCTATGGCCTCGGCGATCACCGTGGATGGCCGGGCCATTGAAGTCGCCGCCAATCTCTCCTCGGCGGAAGAATTAGAACCAGCCTTTTCCAACGGCGCGGACGGAATCGGGTTGTTCCGGACCGAAATGTTATTTGCCGGCAGAGAACAACCGCCCTCGGAAGACGAGCAATTTGAGATTTACGCTCAGGCTGCGCGGGCCGCGCGTGGGCGCCCCGTTGTCCTGCGCATCTTCGATATCGGCGCAGACAAACCCGTACCCTATCTCAAGCTGCCTGCCGAAGATAATCCGTTTTTGGGATTTCGCGGGGTTCGCCTTTACGAACAACATCAGGAACTGGTTCGCGGCCAGATACGCGCTATTCTGCGCGCCTCAGCGGTGGGGCGAGTCCACATGATGATTCCCATGGTCGCCACGCGCGAGGAGATAGTGTGGGTAAAGGCACAACTTGCCCAAGCCCAAAACGAGTTGACCGAACGGCAGATGCCTTTCGATCCAGCCATGCCGGTGGGAATCATGATCGAAGTCCCCTCAGTGGCCTTCATTCTTGACCAACTGTGTGAAGAGGTAGAGTTCTTCAGCATCGGCACCAACGATCTCGTTCAGTATTTTTTTGCAGCCGACCGAGGCAATCCTCGAGTCGCGCATCTGTCCAACGTCCGGCACCCGTCTTTTCTCAGGTTTCTCAAGCAAATCGTCGATGAAGTGCACAAACGTGAAAAACACATCGGAATGTGCGGCGAGATGGCAGGAGACATATCGCATCTCCCACTCCTGCTCGGCCTTGGCCTCGATGGGATCAGTGCAGCCTCATCTGAAATTCCCATTCTGAAAACGCGCATCTCGCGCCTTTGCATGTCTGACTGTCAGAGCCTTCTTTCGAGTGCGCTCCAATGTAAAAATGCGGCAGAGGTCGACTCGTTGCTGGCCGCAGGGACATTGAACAGCCCGGAATCATCATTGCTCGATCGCGATTTAGTCATATTGAACAGCAAAAGCGAAAGCAAAGAAGAAGCCATTCGAGAAATCATCAATAGCTTCTATGTCGAGGCGCGAACCAATGATCCCGATCAATTAGAAGAGGCGGTCTGGACCCGCGAAGAAGTTTATTCCACGGGCCTGGGCCACGGTTTCGCAATTCCCCACTGCAAGAGCGACGCGGTGATCACGGAATCCATCGGTGTCCTGAAGCTGAGCCAGCCGGTGGAATGGGGCGCGCTCGATGGTCAACCCGTGCACACGGTGATCCTGCTGGCAGCCCGCGAGTCCAACGCCAACGGCAGACACATGCAGGTTTTTTCACAACTAGCCCGCAAGCTCGTGAGTGAAAAATTCCGTTTGCAGCTAGACCAGGCAGAGGATGTAAATGCTGTGCTGGAATGTTTGGGAAACGAACTTTTAATCTCTTCGTGATGTCATAACATTTATAAAAAAATTGTCATCCCGAACGGAGCGCATCGAGGAGTTGGTCATAACGAAGCTGCAAGGCGCGGAAAGAGGGACCCCGAGAAAGCTTAACGCTTAATTGCAGATACGAGGTATTCTCACGTAAAATTTGGTTTTCTCTTTGCACGTTGTGAGTTGCAGCAAGAGATATTCTCACATGGAACGTAGCTACAGCACCTATATTATGGCGAGCGCGACGGGAACGCTCTACATTGGCATTACGCACATCATGATGGTGCGCGGTGAACAACACAAATCGGGTGAGTTTGAGGGGTTCGCTGCACGCTACAAGCGCAATCGCCTTGTTTACTATGAGCGATTTAGACACGTGTCAGCGGCGATCAGGCGTGAAAAGGAACTCAAGGGCTGGCGCCGGTCGAAGAAGATCGCGCTCATCGAAAGCATTAATCCTCGGTGGAAAGACCTCTCTGAGAATTGGGGTCGAGAGATGTTGTTCCGAAACCAACGCATTGATGAAGCTCGTTAGGCGAGCGACTTTGGTCAAATACCTCGTATCTGCATTTAAGTCCGAAGCTGCACCGGGGTCCCTCACTTCGCGCACAACCTTCATCGTCATACCAACTGTCATGCTGCGCTCCGTTCGGGATGACAATTTTTTTTAGATTTGTAAAAAACTGTGCCTCCCTAGCTTCAATTCCCCGGCGCAGGCCCAGTGATCTTGTGCACATCAGTACCAGTCTTCAGCAGGTCCCGCAGCACTGCCACCTCGGCGGTGATGCCGGTGTGCAGGGCAGGATCGGCATCGGGGGCGAAGAGCGGAGAATGGTTGGCTGGCAACTCCTTGCGCGTGGATTTGGCTTCGGAAAACTTCTGAACGTTCGCAGCGCCCAAAGTGAAATAGAACGACGGAACTCCCTGCTCTACGAAAACGGAATAATCTTCCGAGGTCATGATGGGCGGCTCGGTTTCCACTGAGCCTTTGCCCAAGGCAGTCTCCAATACATCAGCGAGATGTTTTGTCAGGACGGGATCGTTGTAGACCGCTGAAGTTGATTCGAACTTTTCGATTACCGGCATCCGCTCTGCCCCACCGGCCTGGGCCTCCGCTTTTACTACCCGGTCAATCGATGCGAGCAGGTGCTGGCGAACATCAGGCTTATATGACCGAACGGTAATTCCCATTTGTGCTTCGTCGGGAATGATGTTGTTTTTGGTTCCAGCCTGGAGGTATCCAATGGTAATCACCGCAGCATCGCCCGGTTTGATCTCCCGTGCCACGATGGACTGCAGCGTCACGACCGTTCGGGCGGCGATCAAGATAGGATCAATAGCCTTTTCGGGAGTAGCCCCGTGTCCCCCTCTTCCATAGATTGTGATTCGCACTGAATCAGCGTTGGCTTTGGAATATTCCGGGGTTACGCCCACCTTGCCTGTGGGAAGGCTGTTGGTGTCATGGAGTGCAACACCGATGTCTGGCTTGGGAAAGCGCGTGAACAGGCCGTCATCAATCATCTTCTGCGCGCCGGAGATGGTTTCCTCGGCGGGCTGGCCGATGAGCATGAGCGTTCCATGCCAGGTGTCCTTGCTGTGCGCCATGATGGCGGCGGTTCCATACAATGAGGCCATATGCAGATCGTGTCCGCAGGCATGCATCACGCCTACGTCGCGTCCGCTATCATCTTTCGCACGGACTTTGCTGGCATAAGGCAAGCCCGTTTTTTCTTCAACGGGAAGCGCGTCGAGTTCCGTTCGCAGCATGACGGTTGGACCAGAACCATTTTTCATGACGGCCACAATGCCGGCGCCTCCGACATGCTCGGTGACTTCATAGCCGAGTCCCCTCAGCCGCTGGGCAAGGGTTGCCGCCGTTTGCGTCTCATGCGATGACAATTCAGGATGCTGGTGCAAGTCGAGATACAAAGCCTGGGCATCAGGAAATACTGTTTCCACCTGCTTGGCCAGCGGGGCCGTCTGAGCCCAGGAAGCCAACGCAGAAGCAACTACAAATATTACGGCTCGCATGAGGTCTACCTCCACTCATCTTCGAGAATGGACAGGTATTCTCCATTCACCGAGTTAAATGTAAGCTGCCTCACTTTGTAACCCGGCGGCGTAAAGTCAGGATGGTTGAGCTTATCTTCCAGGTCTTTGGCATTCTTGCCAAAAACGACGATATAGCGCTGGCGTGGTTCGTCCGAATGATTCATGCTGAAAAGTCTAGTGCTCAAATTGGATATTGACAATGGTCCGGACAATTTGTTGTCCGGACAATTTGTGTCCGGACCATTTGAGTTCTTTGACAATCGCAAATCAACTGTCATGTGGGTCACCATTTTTCTGGGCTACCCAATTTTCTGGACTACCCAAACGTCTTGTGCTCTAATCCGGGAATGCAGACTCTCGGCATATCGGATTCCACCCCTGATACCGAGAGCCGACTCAAGAGTCTCTTCTGGCCTTCCATTAAAACCGGCAGCGATGTGGACTATTTGGGAAGACAAGGGTTCTGGGTGTGTGCCGTAGTCGCAGTCATAGCGTCTATTTTTCTGGTGATCGCGGATCGCCCATTTTTTGCGGTGCTGGTTCTGCTGTTTTACTATCTGGGCGGCGTGGGCGTCCGGGAGCGGAGCCGGTATGCTGCAACGATCATATTCGTCATGTATTTCATCGACACAGTGTTTTTGGGCGCGGCACTGTTATCTGCAGGAGGCGTGATCCGAATCATTCTGTTGGGCCTGTTGCTATCGAACCTGCGGGCTACTTGGGTTGCATCAGGCTGGCGGCCTGGATCAGAAGATGCCACGTTGCCTCCGCGGCTAGCCGACACCTGGGGTGACAAGCTCTCTGACCAGTTGCCGATGTGGCTCTGGCCTAAGATAAGAATCTTCTATTACATCTTTTCCGGATGTTTTCTGGCGTTTATGGCGCTCGGGTTGATCACGATTCTTAGCCGCTCTATAGATTGAAGAGATTCGAAGCTCTTCTCCCCAGACCTGTCCCTTCCGGCACCCATTTTTGACTGCCGGGAGAAAATCATCAAAGATTCATCGTTTCTTAACTTTGCTTTCACTTGCGCTCCCGGTTTACGATAGGTCGGCTACGATTACTTAGGGGAGTTTGCCATGAATCCTTTCACAAGATTTCGCTGGTTGCTGGTCTTTCTTCTAGTTGCCTCGCTCGGTATGGCTGCATTCGCCGCATCCAACGATCCTGTTCGCGTGCAGCAAGGATTGGTTTTCGGTGTTCCGGGTACGAATCCCGAGGTGCGAGTCTACCGTGGCATTCCCTATGCCGCCCCTCCGGTAGGCGATCTGCGCTGGAAGGCGCCTCAGCCTCCTGCGTCGTGGAAAGGTCTCCGTGAGGCGAAAGAGTTCGGCAGCACTTGTCCGCAAACCGCATACCCGGCCGGATCGATCTACCAATCGAAGCCTGAACCCATGAGCGAGGACTGCCTCTACCTGAATATCTGGACGGCAGCAAAATCAGCCAAAGAACACCGGCCAGTGATGGTATGGATCCATGGCGGAGGCTTTACTCGCGGCTCGGGCTCTTCGAGCAGCTACAATGGCGAGATACTTTCCCGCAAGGGCGTGGTGCTGGTGACCATCAACTATCGACTGGGTGTCTTCGGATTTTTGGCCCACCCGGAGCTGACCGCAGAGTCGGGCCACCATGCCTCGGGCAACTATGCCATACTCGACCAGATCGCCGCGTTGCAATGGGTCAAGAAGAATATCTCTGCTTTTGGCGGTGATCCCAATCGCGTTACCATCTTCGGCGAATCCGCCGGTTCATGGGCTGTAAACGCGCTCATGGCCAGCCCGCTGGCCAAAGGCCTTTTTCATCGCGCCATCGGCGAGAGCGGCGCCTCATTTACTCCTATGCGGACACTCGCTGAGTCGGAAAAAACCGGTGAGAAGCTGGCATCAACTTTGGGAATCACAAAAGACGTACTCAAAGAGCTGCGGGCCAAATCAACCGACGAAGTACTTAAAGCCGGTAATGAGCAGGTGACTCGTCCTGCCGTGGACGGCTACGTCTTGCCTCAAGACATCTACACGATTTTCTCGCAGGGCAAGCAGAATGACGTGCCTCTGCTGATTGGCAACAATGCCGACGAGGGAACTACGCTTGCTCCTCAAGGCGCTATGGTCAAGAGCGCAGCATATACCGACGGCGTACGCCAACGCTATGCCGGGGCCGCCGACCAGTTCCTGAAAACTTATCCGGCAGGCACGGATGATGAGGCTGTATCGTCTTTCTACGCCGCGTATCGCGACCAGGTCTTTGGATGGGAGATGCGCACCTGGGCCCGTCTACAAACCAAGACTGGACACAGTCCCACCTACCTTTATTACTTCACCCACCATCCACCGGGTCCACTGGGCCAGAAAGTTCGCGCTTTCCATGCGCTGGACATCGCTTATGTTTTTGGCACCTTCGTATGGCAGTTCCCGTGGGAAGAGGCCGACCACAAGCTATCGGACACTATTTCGAGTTACTGGGTGAATTTTGCCAAGACCGGCAATCCCAACGGTCAAGGTCTGCCCCAGTGGCCTGCCTATGATTCGAAGGGCGATCAAGAGCTGGAATTCGGTGATCAGGTGGCCGTTCGCTCTGCCGTCAATAAAGCGGGACTTGATTTCTTTGACAGCTACTACCAGTCGCAGCGCAACCCGCAACAACCGCAGAATGCAGCAGTCGGGAATGGCGCGACAAATTCTAAGGAGCGGTGAGCTACTAGCTGCTGGCTTCTAGCCAAAGAAAAAACATGAGCGTAGCCGCCCCCGGCTGCGCTCACTTTTCCGTCTGCCTCAAGTTTCTGCAATAGCGCCATGCAACCTCATTCCCGAGCTTCGGCCATCATCCTTGCGGCCGGCATGTCCAGGCGTATGGGTACGCCCAAGCAGTTGTTGCGTCTGGGCGATGGTACGCTTCTTGAACGAGTACTGAAAAATGTCCGCCGGGCGCAAGCAGATGAGATCATCCTGGTGCTTGGATATGCCGCTGAGACCATTCAGCAGCAGATTGCCCTCGATGGAGTGAGAGTTGTAATCAACCCAACTTACCAGGACGGTATGGGGACCTCGCTCAAGACTGGCCTATCGGCTCTCGATTCGGCTTGCGGAGCCGCATTGATTGTTTTGGCCGACCAACCTTTCGTGCAGGCGGACACCCTGGATCAGTTGATCGAATACCATTATCGGCACCGGCCCCAGATATTGATTCCGATGTATAAAGGGTTTCGTGGGAACCCCCTTCTTTTAGATCGCTCGGTCTTTCCCGAATTGATGGACCTTACTGGCGACATCGGCTGCCGGACAATCTTCGGCAGCCATCTCGAGGGCATTCATAAGCTGGCGGTGGAAGATCCAGGAATCCTGCTCGATATCGACTCATCGACTGATTTCGAGAAGCTGAACCAGAACGATTCAGCGAGCGCCCTGTCGTCGCTCGCGGAGTTGGAGACCCGAGCGGATTCTGTCGACAATCAGTTGCCAATTTCAAAACGGGAACTGGTAATCGTCGGACGAGATGCTGTGGCCAGAGCTTTGGCCAGTTTTGGGCGCATCTTGCAGTTCACAGTTACGATCGTCGACCCGTTGCTTCCGATCAGTGATGTGGCTGAGGCCGACCGGGTTCTCCGTATTCTTGACTTCTCGCGCCTTCCTGCAAGCGGCAATCGTTCCGTGGTCATCGCCAGCCGCGGACAATTCGATGAAGAAGCCGTAGAGCAAGCCCTGTGTACAGGCGCGGCTTATATTGCGCTGCTGGCGAACAAGAAACGCGCTCAGCAAATTTTGCGAAGCCTGGAGCTGAAATCCATACCGAGGGAAAAGCTGGCAAAGCTTCGCGCGCCCGCGGGAATCGATATCGGCGCAGAGAATCCTCAAGAAATTGCATTAAGCATCATGGCGGAAATTATCTGCCATCAACATCGCACTGTCGAATGACGTTGTCAGCCGCAATACGGGCGGGCTCAATTTGCTTCGTCGTACCACATCGCCGGAACAATACAATCTGGCTGATGATGCTCAAAGCTATCTCCTCAGGCGTAGCAGCGCCGAGATCTAGTCCGGCTGGCGCCCAGACCTTCTCCACCGTTTCAGTTGGAACGCCTTCCAATAGAAGATAATCCAGCACCAATTTGGCGCGATGAGTACTGGCGATCAGGGCCACGTAGGCCGCACTGCCTTCCAAAGCTTTTTGCAGCCAGACATGGTCGCTCTTGTGCAGTGTGGCAATGACAACGTGAGTGCGCGGGCCAATTGGAGTCTCAGTTCGGTCAAAATCTTCGCAAATCAGGCGGTCTGCCTGGGGAAATGATTCTTTGTCCGCCGCAGGATCGCTTACGGTGACATGAAAATTCATCAGGTGTCCGAGGGTAGCCAGGGTCTCGGCGATGCGACCGTGACCGACAATCAGCAGCTCTGGTTTAGGCACGACCGGTTCGATGTAGACGTCCATCAGGCCCCCGCATGGCATTCCTACGCCGAGGAGTTCATCCTGCATATCCAAGGTGATCAGTTCCGGCCGCTCCTGTTGGATGCACTTCATGGCTTCACTGCGGACGGCACTCTCGGCACAGCCGCCGCCTACCCAGCCCATCACGATCCTGCCATGCTCATCAATCAGGGCCTTGGAGCCACGCCGGGCTGAGGACGAGCCTTGCACACGGACGACCGTAGCAATCGCAAAGGGCTTCTGCTGCGTGGCCAAATCAGCCGCTTTGGAATAAAGCTCCCCAGACATAAAGACTTGACGTATGATAGCCTCAGTAGCTCAGCGCTTCAACGTAGAGATTCAGCGTGTACAGCGAATTAGTTCGCACCCACTATGCGACCCCCCGCAATGCCGGCAGGGTGCCCAACCCGTCCGCGCAAGCGATGATCAAAAGCCCTGTGGACAGCGACACCGTCCTGATCACTCTTCGAATCGAGAACAACATCATTGTGGACGTGAGATTCAAGTGCATGGGATGCGCCGTAGCTATTGCGTGCTCATCCATCGCCACGGAGATGGTGCTGGGCAAATCTGTGGACGAAGCATACCTCATCACCAAGGGTGGCGTGGCCGAAGCGCTGGGCGGCATACCTGAGTACAAGATGATCTGCAGCAATCTCGCACCGGATGCGATCAGAAAAGCCATCGAGGAGTGGAAGCGGCAACAGGCGGGTACCGCGTAAGACACATTCTCCAACACCGCGCGGCACAAACAAGATTCTTACCGCGGATTTGCGCGGAGACACGCGGATCGCAGTGTCGAAGCCCAAAAGGGCGAACTTATTGAGCCACGCATGACCTTCCTCCCCAGGGGTTTCGCAGTTAATTCTCATGTGGTATAACGGACGCCTCCCGCAGTTAGCCTTTGCCTGTACGAGGTGGAACGATGATACCGCCAGCCTTTGAATACTTCCGGCCTAGCACTATTCCTGAAGCGCTTGCCCTGCTCGTCCAGCATGGAGATGACGCCAAGATATTGAGCGGCGGCCAGAGCCTGATTCCCATGATGAAATTTCGTCTGGCGCGCCCAAGCCATCTGATTGACATCAATCGCATCTCCGGGCTGGCCTACATCAAGGAAGAAGGCGGATTCCTCAAAATTGGCGGCCTTACACGAGAAGCGGACCTGGAAACCTCGGCGGTGATCGCATCCAAATACCCGCTCATTGCGGACACGGCCCACGTGATTGCCGATCCTCAGGTACGAAACCTCGCCACCGTCGGCGGTAATCTCGCCCATGGAGACCCCGCCAACGACCATCCGGCAACCATGCTGGCGCTGGGCGCCCAAATCGTTGCCACAAGTCAGAAAGGCGAGCGCATTATCCCTATCGAAGATTTCTTTGTTTCGCTGTTTACGACTGCGCTCCAAAGCGGGGAGATTCTTACGGAGATTCGCATCCCGGTGCCGCCTCCCAGAAGCGGAGGCACATACTTGAAACAAGAACGCAAAGTGGGCGATTTTGCCACGGCCGCGGTGGCCGTCCAAGTGACATGCGACGCCAATGGGACATGCCAAAAAGCAGGCATCGGCCTTACGAATGTAGGACCGACTCCTCTCAAGGCCCGCAAAGCTGAAGACTTTTTGCGTGGCAAGAAGCTCGACCAGGCCAACATAGCTCAAGCTGCACAACTTGCGGCAGACGATTCGCAGCCCAGCTCTGACCTGCGCGGCCCAGCGGAATATAAACGCGGATTGATCAAGGAATTGACCAAGAGAGCATTGGCGCGAGCGGCCGAACGGAGTAATTTCTAATTTTGAAAAGCGTGTGTCGAGGAGCAACTATCAACTTAACCAAAAAGTACCGCAGATGAAATGGTTTGCAAATTGGAAATTGGAAATTGGAAATTGGAAATCAATAATCGCAAAATGAATGCTGGAGCATATGTCAGTTATAAATCAGCCACTTACCAAGGGTTGCGTTTGGCCGGTGTGCCCGAGAATGTGCCGTGAATTAATTGCATTGCGCACAATGTCTAGCTCCGGGTGTTGATAGTTCATCGCTACGTTCACGCTGGAGTGTCCCATAGCGTCCATAACAGCTTTGAGATTGCCTGTCCTGCGCATGACATAGCTGCCGAAATCATGGCGTGCGCAGTACAGCACGAGCGCCTCCGGCAAGCCTGCGGCCTTCCGTGCCCGCAGCCATCGCTTGTTCACCATGTCATAGGAGATGTGCTTGCCTTTGCGAGAGCCGGGGAAAACCCAGCCCTCCATCCGGCCTGCACATCGGGCCTTCAATATCTCCAGCACTCGGTCACTCAGGGGGATGAAACGTCTCCCCTTCATAGTCTTGCTGTCGGGATTGAAGATAACGCGGTTGGTCCAATCGATGTTCTCGATGCGCATCCGGTAGAGTTCGCGTCCATTCCTCATGCCGGTGTCGCGCATGATCACAATGATGTCACGCAGCGGTTGTTCTGCGTGGGGAAGCAGCTTCCGCTCGGCTTCGTCGTCGAGTTTCAAAGTCCGTCCGGTTTCTTTGAACAGCTTGAACTCGGGGACATAGCGCAGCAGCTTCCACTCTTTGGCCTTGCTCAACATGCGGCTCAAGGTACGCAGGGCGTTGTTGCCGTTGGCTGGGGAACCGGGAAAGCGCAGTGCCTCGGCGTCATCGGTCGTGATTTGGTCGAGCTTCATTCCGGCCACCGTCGTGTTCTCCAGCATCTTCCAGCCAGTGCGGTAATAGTTTCGGCTTCCGTCCACTAAACGGGCCGTGCTCACCCACTCCAGGAATCTGGAGGAGAGTTCCCTCAGAGTCGGCACTTTGCGATCCAGAGGGTTGTGTTCTTCCATGGCTTCAGCGAGTTTCAAGGCTGCTACTTTCTCGGCCTTGACTCGCTGCGTCTGCTTGGTTGATCCACGGTAACGCTTGCCGCGCACGGTGAAGTCATACCAGTAAAACTTCGAGTTCTTCTTTTCAAACAGCTCCACGAGAATCCTCCATTGCAGCCCGCACGGAAGCCACTCGTGTGTTCTTCCTGATGAACTCAAGAAGTACTGCAACATCATAACTGACTCGGCCTTCGATCTCTATCCAATTTGGTCCAATTCCTTCGTGCCGCCAACGTTTTAGGGTCGCGGCGGAACGGCCAAGAATGCTGGCGGCTTCGTTGGTATCAACAAGCGTAGGGATTGGATGGTTCGAGTTTTTAGTGACTGCCGACATAGACTATGTACACTCCAGACTACATACGTACTTACTCCCCAATTCCTTGACTCTGGCCGGGGCCCGCGCTGGTTTCGTCCAGAACTTGTTCAAGCTCTGGCTCGGAGGCTATTTCCGGGCCAGCATGCAAATCATCGTGTTGTCCTATGGCTTCTATCGTTTCGATAGTTTTTTCCTGGCCATGATCGTGGGATTCGTGTTGTTCTTGTGTCGCCTCGATGGCGGTGCTGTGCGAGTGTTCGCGGCTCAGATGCTCGGCCAGTTCTTCCCTATCGTCGGTATAGATTTGCGCGTCGTAGCGTCCGCGTGAGACGGCAACGTAAGCCATGCGGGTGTTTAACAGTTGTTCGCTCATTTCCGTGTCAGCATGAACCAGCACGCGGTCGGCAGTTTGCCCCTGACTGCTGTGACTGGTGAGCGCGTAGCCGTAATCGAGGTGTGGATGGTCTTCGATCTTGAATTCCACTGTCCGCCCGGAATCGGTGCGAATGGAAAGCTGGCCATCGGATCGAATCTCTTCGACTTGCCCGAGTTCCCGATTGGCGACAGCTAAGTCTTTCGAGGGCGCGGTGAACTGAATACGGTCGCCTTGCGCAAAATCGCGGTCTGCCTCGCGATAGACTGTTACAGCGCGCAGGCGGCGCGGGTCGTAATCGACTTGCTGACCATCAGCTTTTTCCACCGTGAGGCGGTTCTGGCTGGCGTTGACTTCAGCAACTGTGGCATATTCACCGGGCTTGATGCCCAGGACTTGGCTGCCTCGCGAATAGCGCACGACATCGCCGGGTGAATACTGGGCCGCCCAGGCGCGATCGGCTCCGGTCATGTCTTGCCGCGACTCCAATACTTTGAGCGTGTGCTCTTGCGACTGGACTTGTCCGCGCTCTTGCAGTTCACGATGAATCAGCAGATTTAAGTCTCTGCGGGAACGGTTATCCGGTGATACGACCAGAGCGCCTTCCGGGGCACGGCAATAATCCTGGGCAATGGCTTTCAATCGTTCTTCCCGGTTACTGATCTCCTGTATGCGGCCTTGTTGCTCCAACTTCTCTACTGCCTCCCGCACGTGGCCGCGTGAAAGTTGCTCAACGGCTTCTTTGAGGGCGAGGTCTTTTTGCCGGACAATCTCGTCCAAACGGGCCGTGCGCATCCCGGCTTCCTGCAATTGCTCATAAGGCTTGCCTGCTTCAACCCCCTGGTGCTGCCGCACATCGCCCACCAGCAAGACTCGATCCTGGGGACCAAGGCCATGCAAAAATTCGTTCATCTGGCGGGTGCTAGTCAGGCTGGACTCATCGACTACGTAGAGGCGTTTTTTTCCGTTATCGTCTTGTGTTCCACGCGCCAGATGGTGCTGCAAGGTATGGCATTCCATTCCGGCTTCGGAAAGTTTCTGGGCAGCGCGAGAGGTCGGGGCGAAGCCCTCGACGTGATAGCCTTCGCGTTCGGCAGCATCGCGAACCGCAGTCAGGGAGGTTGTTTTGCCTGCTCCTGCAACACCTTCCAATCCGACTACTTGATCACGGCTTCCGAGTATTTCTTCGACGGCGCCGCGCTGAGTGTTGCTCAGATGGGAATAGTCTTGCTCGATGGCGCGGCGGGTCTCAAAGCTCACCATAGCTTCGTGCTGATTCTGCCCGGCTTGCACGAAGCGAATGTTTTCGCGTTCCATGCGAATCATCTCCTGCGTGGTGAATTCGCGGCTGATTCGGGCTTCGTCGGGCTGCCGCTGGATGAGTTCGCCGTGTTCAATTTGCTTTTGGAATTCCTGCTGAAGCTGGCTTAACGTTGTCTCGCCCATGGTGCGCTTGAGGGCATCGCGCATCAGCTCGCGCTCGCCTGAAACCGACTGCCGTTCAAAGTTTCTATCTACGGCATAGCGGACTGCTTCTTGAGCGGATTGGCGCATCTCCTGTTCACTGAGTCTGTGGCCCTGGCGTTCGTGGGCTGCCTGGACAATGCGCTCCGGCTGATGGCCATGTTCTGCGGCCATTTCCTGATGCCGTCTCTGCATTTCTTGATGGGATACGTCCAACTTGTCGTCACGCGTCCGATGCGCAGCAATTTGCGCCGAGGCAGCGCCGTTCTTACCTTGCTCTTCCAGATAGTTATTGATCTGCTGGCGGCGCGGGCTGCTGGCCTCTAAATATTGGTGGGTATAGCCTTTAATCTCGGGTGCGCCGGTGGCGCTACGTTCGATCTCATAGCCCAAGTCACGCAAGCGCAAAGCCAGTTCGGAGCGATAGACGGCAGTAGCGTATTGCTGGGATCGATATAACTCACGGGGTTGCAGAGCGCGGGTCTCGCCGCTGCTTCTCTCGGTCAGGTTGAAGAGCACGACATGAGTATGAAGCTGGGGCGCGGCATAGCCCTTCACTGGCCGGCTGCTGTCGTGCTCAAACTGGGCGGCAGCCCATTTACCAGTGGTTTCGGGCGCATGGTTGCTGCCGATGCGGGCCTGCACAAATTTCTCAAGTTCGTTTAAGGCAATCTCAACGCTTTCGCGGTGCGCCATGCGCACGCGCTCATCTCCGCCAACCAAGGCCGTCAAGGAAACGCTCTTGGGGGCGCTGAAGGTCGCATCCCAACCGGCGCGGTGCTCCATGCTGCGGATTTTTTCCCCGTTGGCGCCGATATATTCGAGGGCGGCGCGGGATTGAACGAGTTGAGCGCCGGTGAGTGGATGCTGACCATTGGCCAAGCGCGCAAAGTGTTCTTCCTGTACTTCACCGATCAGGCCCCATTGCGCGGCCAGCTTGCCGTGCCACTGGCCGCGAATCTGGTTGCCCTCGGTGTAGTAATTGTCCTGCGCGTTGGCGAACTCCTCGCGGTGATAGCTACGCGCCTGACCGGAACTAAGCGGCTTGGAAATGGTCAGCATGGGTCACCTTATTGCGCGTCCAGCATCGGGGCTTGCTGTTCTGGTGGCTGGACGATTTCTGCCGGAGCCATCTCCTGAAACGCTGGCCCGGCGGGTGGATTGGTTTTCGGGGGCATTGTCTCGACTGTGCCCGGTGATGAGGCTGGCCTGGGAATGAACCCCTGGGCCCGCGGCTCGCGTGTTTGGTGGGGCATGTGAAGCTTGACGATAAGATTGCCATGCTTCAGATAGCCATGCAGGTCTTCCAAGCCGGAGATTTCCGAAGCCAAGATCAGTTTTTTGGTTTGAGTGTAGCGATGGGTGCTGTGAGAACGGCGTTCACCTTCGGTGACCGTCTCCTGCTCGAATTCCAGCTCGACTTCTCCAATGGTCTCGCTGATCCAGTTGGCGGCGCGGGCTTCATCGGTGCGCAGGAATATCTTGGTGGCCGGCTGGGCCAGCATGGTTTCTGCGTCTAAGCCGTAACGCTTCTCCAGTTGGCTGCGTCCCTGGAAACCGATGACTACCGGATTGTTGGACTTACGGTTTTCGGTGAGTGCGGTATGCAATTGCGGCAGCTTTTGCAGGCTGGCCAATTCATCCAGTATGAACCAAACGGGTCGGACTCCTGGCCGGGCCTGGTTCATCAAACGCAAGACCAACAGGTCTAGCCAAAGACTGGTGAGGGGCAGCAACCGCTGGCGGACCTCGGGCGTGCTGGTCAGGAAGATCCAGCCTTGGCGCTGTTTGACCCATTCGGCGGCACTCCACCGGCGCTCGGTATCGCCTCGCTTGGGCAGCAGCTTCATGCTGTCGGCCACCATGTTGAGCGAAGCCAGGATGCCGGCACGCTGGGCCGAAGCTCCCGGATGGATCAACGCCGCTAGCTCGGTTCCCTTGAGACGGCGGTCAAGTTCCTGTTCATGACAAAGCCACCAAACCAACTCCTCCGGCGTCGGCTTGAGGGTGAGCAGGTGGGCAAAAATCTTGCGCGGGCCTTCGACGAAGAAAGGGTTCCCGAGTTGGGTATCGGGAAACAGAGAGGTGGCCACGGTCAAGGCTTCGGCGTCATGCTGAACCTCATCAGCCGGGGACCAGTACGGCATTCTGAGGTCCAGGGGGTTGAGCACGATATCCCCTCGGGATTGATCAAAGAACGCCGAGGCATATTCAAGCGCCGGGTCGTAGACAATGGCACCCTCGCCGCGCTCCTCAACCTGTTCGAGGATCGCTCCCTGAAGCTGGCCTTTGCCGGTGCCGGTGTCACCCATGATCAGGAAATGATGGTTCTCGCGATTGCGGGGAATGCGCAGAATATGTCCAAGGCGGGCCAAGAGCCATTCGACAAACGTCCGGCGGATGCGATTGGGAAAGCCGATGCCATCGGATTTCATGCGGCGATTGAACTGGGCGGTCGTGACCAGTTCGGGGCCTTTGAGGCGGCGGCCCTCCCGGCGCTCCCGTGCTTGACGCAAGCTGATAGGAATGGTCGTGCAAAGCGAGACCAAGAGCGTGGTCAAGCCCCACCACAAGGACGGAGCAATCATGTCGCCCAAGGTCTGGCCGTGGTGATACTGCCTGCGTAATTCCTGTTCAACGTCTCGATTGTTCCACTTGGCCGGTTCGAGTGGATCGAACCGTAGGCCTTGGCGATAGGCTTCCTCAGTCAAAGTAAAGGGCAAGACCTTGCCGTCCTTCATGCGGACTTGGCCCGGTTCCAGGTCTCGCTCATTCAACCAGTACAGTTTCTTGTCAGGGGCAAATTCAAAGACGAAGCGATAGTTGCTTTGCTGAACGTCCAAGCCATTCATGGCATTGGCCCAGAGGTAGTGATGGAACATGTAATGCTGCAAGGGCGTCCATTGCTGAAAGCGGATGTAGGCGCTAGCCAAGACGGCCAGAGCGGCTAGAAAGAGTGAAAGTAAGAATGGGTTGGGGATACGGTGCCAACCCGAATGTGTATTTGTTTAGCGTATCCAGAGGACTACTTGTTCATGGTAGTTGATAGGTCGATAACGTGAGGTT
>DASZFU010000031.1:0-91517 GCA_035939495.1 Candidatus Angelobacter sp.
ACTCGCAGACCGGCAATCTGAAGCTGGCCCAGAGGATGTTGGGCCACAGCCGGTTCGAGACGACTGCGAACGTTTACACACACGCGCTTGAAGAACAGGAGCGTGAAGCGGCGGTTGCAGTCGAGCAAGCAATTTTCGGAGAATTTGTTCCCATTTCTGTTCTCAAATGGGAACAACAAGGCTTCTCTAGTAATCAGTTGGTTAACGGCTCAGATCAGGTGGGGAAATGACGTATTCCTTGCAAACCAAAGTAAAAAGGACGCTTATGGGTTTAGCCCGCAGCGTCCACATTGGGTGTAATTTGGTTGCGGGGGATGGATTTGAACCACCGACCTTTGGGTTATGAGTGCAACGAACAATGTATTTTCAACGAGTTGCACGGACAGGAAAGAGCTTCGGAGGAACCCTATGGAACACTACGGACACGTTATTCCTCCCTTAAGCTCCCTCGACCTTGTGACGAGAGAGGTTGTTAAGGGAAGCATTGAATAAGGGCTGCCACACCATTGCCATAATATTTTGAAAATAAGGTTTACAGGTTAGTGCTTCGGCTGCGGTGGTTCCATTCAGGCTTGTTTCATTGAGTATTCCGCGGGAACTGAAGAACCCGCCTTCTTTAAACGGATGGCTCTCTCGTGAAAACTGAGGCACATTAGGCAAAACAGTTGGTTGCAGTGATCACAGCCTTGCGCGTGCTCGTCACAGATGCGAGTCCCGCAGTCAGAGCATTCCCCGATTGCATACCAACCGCAGGGATAAACTCGGACATCCTGAACGTGCGATGCCTCGATGATTTCACAATTCATCTTCAGTGCCAGCCCTGTTTTCTTCGTTGCCATCATGGCATGAGACTGTGCCCTTGCAAGCCAATTCGTGATCAGTTCCGCTCTTCCATCGATAGCTTTATGCATCTCTGCTCTGCGCATGTCGAGTTACGTTTTGAGGCTCCACATCTTCCCTCAGTGCAACAAAGCGAGAATGTCGCAGATGATTGTCCGGCGTCCACTCTACATATTCAAACTGGCCCACCAGCCGTGGTTTTAGCCAACGGCATTCCTGCATTTTTTCAGCTGCAAGTCCCAGCCCCCAATGGCCCGATTTCTCTTCCGGCAGATTCGCGAAGGGACATTTCGATATCTCCATGGTCAAGAACTGCTTCTGCAATTGCTCTCTCAGCATTGGTGTGAATCCGTTGCGTGTTCTGCCGACATACAGAAACCTTCCGCGTTCGTAGTAGCCAAAAATGAGGGCATCGAACGTCTCTGGACCCTGAGTATACCCGCCGATCACGAATTCCTGTCCTTTGTTAATGCGCATCTTTCGCCAAGCGCCGGAGCGCCGGCCTGGTTCATAGATGCTGTTCAGGTTCTTCGCAACGACTCCTTCCAATCCTTGCGCCCGCACCGCGTTGATTACGTCGCCGAGGGCAGCTTTCAACTCAAGGGATTCTCTGATAGGACCTTGCAATCTTGGAAGAACACGCGTTCGGAGCAAATCACGTCTTTCTGCAAGAGGTCGCGACATCATATCCTGCCCGGAGAGGAGAAGCAGATCGAACACGTAATAGAAGATAGGCGACTTGGACGATTCATAGTTTTGCAGCAGATTGAACGATGGTCGTCCGGATTCATCCAGCGCGACGATTTCACCGTCGATGACAGTTTCCTCTGGCAGTCCGCCAAGAGCGGCAGTCACAGCCGGGTATTTTTGGCAAAAGTCCTTGTTATTTCGCGACCGGAGTAGTGCCCGCTCGTTTGTCTTGAATCCAATTGCTCGATATCCATCCAGCTTCAGTTCGAGCGACCAAATTGTGCCTTCCGGCAAATCGCTCGTACCCAAAAGCAGCATGGGCTCGATGAACCCAGCTCTAGTGAGTTTCGTTGTCATTATTCATTTTCCTGGGCGACCTGCATTGATCGTAAGCCTCGCTGAAATCCCTCTAGCTGGTGAGTTTGAACTTCTTACGGACGGATTTCGATTTGCCTGGTGTTGTAATTTCTTTGGCCGCCGCCTTCTTCTGAATTTGAGAAAGGCTCCGTTTCAATTCGTCCATCAAATCCGGCACAATGGCTTTCTCCCGTCGGCTCTCATTCATTGCGGGCTGGGGAGCATTACGCAACCCCGCTTGGATTAGTTCCTGCAGGCGTTGCTGGTAGATATCGTAGAATTTTTCCGGCTCGAAGCCGCCGAAATAACCTTTGATCATCGCTTCGGCTACCGTCAGTTCCTGCTCTCGAATCAGGCTGAGATCCATGCGAAATTCAGGCACTTTCCGGACTTCTTTCGCGTAAAACATGGTGTGCGCAATAATGCCTTTATCGACAGTCCGCAGAATCAGGATGTGTTCGCGCTTGTGCATTCCGATACGCGCCACGCCCCAGCTGCCCTGGTTGCGCATCGCCTGTAGAAGAAGAGCATAGGCACGCTCACCGCCTGCGTCCGGCGCAGCGTAGTAAGAACGTTCAAAATAAATGGGGTCGACTTCGTGCGACTTCACAAAATGAAATAGTTCAATGGTGTCAGAGGTTCTAACTGCTGCCTTCTCGTATTCTGCTGGGTTTATGACGACGTACTGCCCTGGCCCATATTCGTAGCCTTTCACCAGTTCGTGCGGGGCGACTTCTTCACCGTTGCTATCGGATTGAAGCACCTGGCGGACGCGGTAGTATTCAACTGGGGCTGAGCCTACCGCAGCCGAACCTTCTTTCAGTTCGGGATCCAAGTCTCCGCGTTCACGACCGGCAATCGCAAAGAGATCGCCATTAACTTGAGTTGCAGATGAGTGGGTTTCGTCGTTTCCAGAATGCTTTCTACGCTGAAGACGCGTAAACCGGGTTGTTTCAGTTCGCGCTGCGGCATAGAGGCTTACGGGAATTGACACCATGCCAAATGCCAAGTGACCTGTCCAAACTACTGCTGCCATGACGAGTAATCCTTTTAGAAAGAAGTCAGTTATATTCAGAATCTATCTACGCAATCCCGTTGAACAGTTCAGAAACGGTAATGTCGAGCTGCTTCACAAGCAAAAGAAGGGTTGAGAGAGTGACGTTGCTCTCGCCCCGTTCGATTTCCCCCATGTGCGATCGATGAAGGCCGCACGAATCAGCAAGGCATTCTTGAGAAGCCCGCTTCTTTTTGCGAAGCTGCACAATACGTGCGCCCACTGCTTTTTGTATGGCCACGCGGCGGGTACGCACTTCAGACCTATTCGTCGGGTGCTGAAAGTCAACAGGAGAGATATTTCGTTTTTTAGACATTGAATTCAAATTCCTCACTGCTGAACCGATTGTCGGCGCAGGTTCGTGCAAGACCAATCCTGAGCATGAAGTTCCTGAATAGCTTTTCGGTCACATAAAAGAGTGCCCGTCTGAAATCCACCTCATGGGTACTCCAGTCACATCGGCGCGCTGCCAAATTTCCGGCAATTATTTGTTGATTCTTTGCGATAACGGGAAATCGGAATGATCCGAACTGCAAAGGATTTTCGATGGCGCAGCTTAGTCGCAACGCCGTTTAAAAGATCTTGCAGAGTTATATCCATGGACATAGCTAAAATCAGCATGGTTCCAAGGTTCAGGTTTATTTCTCCCCGTTCAATTGCACGCAAACGTTGATGAGAGAAGCCGGATTTTTCAGAAAGCTGCTCGACCGTCAACCCGGCTTGCTCTCGCAATTGACGAATATGATTGCCAAAAACAGTCTGGACAGGAATGGATGTGCACATAACAGATGCTCATAGCCGACTAGGATGTTCAAGCTATGGGCACAGTGTAAACAGGACGTTACTTTTCTGGTGACGGTGGCGGTGTGTTGGAAACTCTTAAGAGTTTCCTTCAGACTTTCCTGGTATGACTGGGGGCTTGATGCTGAAGCTGTCTGGCAAGGCTTGATATAGTTTTATCGCCGATCAGGAGCAGATCGTCGACGGCACATTCGCCGATTATCACATTAGACTCCAAGCTGTAGTTGCCATGGTAGTGGTTTTTAATAATGTCGACGCCTCCCAAGACTCCCTTGAGTTCATTGCGCAAGATGGAAATGCCTTTGAAGCCCTGGTCTTCTGCCGCACCCAAATCGCGCTTATGCACAAGATCTCCTTTTTGCTTACCGACCATGAGGTGCAAGAGCACCTTGAGTGAATTGTCAGTGAGTTGGATCGGTTTGGAGGCGATGGTTACGCGAGTCCGGCGCCCAATTCTGCCTCCAGGAATAGCGATCACGATTCCTTCTTTTAAGTTCAGATGCTGTGCAGGCGGCGTTTCAAAACACCGCTCGTGCGTCGCACGCCCACTGGCCTGAAGGGCCCGCCGTATGCGTTCGGACACTTGTTGCCGATCAATCGGCTTCTGGATGACATCGCTTGCACCATCTTTCATTACCTCCACGGCTGCGTTCACTTCGCGAGCAAATCCACTAAGAACGAGCACCGGCAACCAGAAGGCGGCTCCGGTGTGTTCGCCGTATTTCTCTCGACAGTTGCGCAGAAGCGCCCGGCCGTGTTCGACGTGACCTTTGATCGAGTCAGTGGCACTCTTAATCTGCAAATCCAGCAAGATTAAACAGAAGGACTTATTCTGAAGCTCGACTAGGGCGTCTGTACGATTGTCCACAACGACACTGTCACAGTCGATTGACAAGAGAATTTCGACGAGATCCTCTGCCGTTTCGCTGTCATCCTCGATCACCAGCGCGATGTGCCGTTCTTTCATGCCCGCTCCACTTGCCGGTGTTTTGGGATAATAATGCGAACGATGGTTCCGCGGCCCTTTACGCTCTCGATGCCCAGGCGGCCTCCGTGTTCAGATTCAACGATTCTGACTGCGAGCGGCAAGCCGAAGCCGGTGCCGTTCGGCTTGCTGGTGGCAAACAAGGTGAGCGCGTCCTGTTGCGCCTCAGCGGACATCCCACATCCTGAGTCCTCGACCTTTATTGTTACCAGACCGTCCTGGTCTTCGGCTCTGACTTCTATTGGCCTGAGCAAATCAACATCCCGATAAGACTCAATCGCATTCAGCAACACGTTCGTAAGAGCCTGAACCAAACGTGCTCGAGAAACAATAACAACGACTCCCGATGGCACATGAATCTCAATCGCCAGCCGTAGCGATTTGTCGCCAATGCTCTCAAGCGCAAGGCTGGCTGCTTCTTGAACAACTTCTCGCAAAACCTCTGTTTTGAAGCTGAGCGCGGGTTGCGCAGTGTAGGCACGCATCGCGTCCAGCACAGAACGAAGATGCGCCACCCGCCGGTCGATGCGGTCAGCTTCCTCTGCCAGCGCTTCTCCGGGATCGTTAGCTGCCGAAAGCTGCGCTCGCAGACGCTGGGCTGAGACAGCCAGCGGGGATAGGAGCCTGATGATTTCGTGATACAGTTCGCGAGTGAAGGTATTGGCAATTTGTTCGGCTGCACGTTTTACCGCATCCCGGCCCTTCGGGCCGAAGCGGGCCTCAATATCGTCCAGTGTTGAATTGATACGGTCCTGATGTTGCTTCCCCAGCATGCTGGCGTGGCGTGAGTCACGCCGGCGGAGGGCAGCGTGTTCGGCGGCCTGACGAACTCGGCTGTTGTCGTCGAGGGCCAACTTCGCTAATACGCTCTCAAATATCGAGTGAGGCGCGTGGGCTGCGGCGTTGGCGACAGCCCTGCGAACCTCCCATTTCTTGTGATCCGCCAGGGCAACGAGTTTCGCAACAATCTGGTCGGTATTGGAATCGCCGATGATGGAGCCACCTATCCGTGTGCCGGCAACTGACACTGCCTGAAGCGCGACAGACCAGTCGGGTGCGTCCAGAGCTGCCAACAATTCGGGATGCGTCAAACCCTCAGTGGCCATAGCGAGCTTTCCTCAGCAGGAATGCCTCTCGTCCGCCCTCCATAATGTTCTCAATCTGCTCTCTGCATTCATCGACGGTTCCGGCCTGCTTCAGAGCGGAATGTTGGCCATCGGACGAGAATACAAAAACACGTTCTGCCTCGCCGAGAACAGTTATGTTTGGATTGTGCGTCACAAAGATTACCTGGCGGCTACCTTTGATTGCTTGCAGCGCTCGAACGACGGTTTCGAAAACGAAAGCATTGTCCAGGTTGTCTTCAGGTTGATCGATTAACAGGGGTCTTTCGCTTTGGGTTAACAGGATGGGCAAAATGGCTGTGCATCTTTGCCCTGTCGACAGATGAGTTGACTCTTTGAAGGTGTCTCCGTCAAGAAGTTCGATGCAAGGTTGATCATCCAAAGCCACAGCTTCTATCGCATAGTGAATACCTCCGCCGCTCAATGCGCTTAGTACTTTTTTAGAGCGGTCCTCGTCGAATCCTGCCCGCTGCATGAGCATAGAAACATCGTTTTGTCTGACCACTTCGGCTAATTCGCTGGGCAGAAATAGGGGGCACAATCGTTCTGCCGCTGCGCCCTGTTTGACGCCAGCCCCCTTGAGCGCTTCGGTGACAAGCTCCTGATAGTCCTGCAAATCAGCCGCCTGGATTACGGTGACACGAATACTTGGAAATTGATTGGAGAGGCGCTCGGCAGTCCGTTTTCTCAAGGCGAAGCGTTGATCGCGCAGTTCTGACGCTTGCTTCAGCAGCGCTGCGCGAGCCCGTAGCATGATTTGTTGCTGTTTTTCTCCGGCTACTTGTTCCTTTACGGCAGATTGCGCATTCGCAAGCGAGGTTTGCAGTGCCAGCCGCTCGGCCACTCGTTCGCCGTGCTCTTCTGATGCTTCAATAATGGTACGGTATTCGGCCTCCTGAACGGCATGCCGCTTAGCCAATTCAGCCGCATGTCTCTTGATCCGTTCCTCGACGGTCCGGGCCTCCTTCTCAATGGATTGGAGGGTCGTCGCCAGGTGGCGTGCAAGATTTTTCAGATCTGCCTGAAGCGCTTGGAAGAGTTCGCGATTGGCGCCCTGTTGAAGTTGAGCGTCGAATTGGGCCTCGACAGCGGCCTGAAACGATAGTTGACTCGAACCAATCTCTCGTACGACCTTTTGCAAGGCAGCTATCATGAACTCCGGTACTCTCTCTTCGCGGGCACGCTGGCTCTTTGCCGCATGTGCAGCGTTGATGCGATCAGCGTCCGGACCAGCAGCCTCGGCGAAGCCTTTAAGTTTTTCCTGAAGCACCGGTACTTCCGAGGCGCGGACGAGAGCGTCGTCTAATTCTTGATCAATCCGACAAAGGTCAATACTCGATTGGTCAAGCTGGCGTTGCAGTTGCTCCAACTCACGATCAATTGCTGCGGTGTCGCTTTCCTGAAACCGGTCGAGAAGCTCGAGTTGGGCGGCAGGGCTGGACGCTATCTCCTCGATTTCGTTCTGGCTAAAAACATCGGCGCCGAATATCTGGTCGCGAGCGAGCGAAATTGGGACGGCTGTACCTACTTCATTCAGAACCTGGATAGTTTCATGAGCGCTACAACTGGCTGTATACCGCATGTCCATCTTCGTGCGGAGTCCTATGGTGAGTCGCCCATTTCCAAGATTTGCCTTGACTAAAGCTTCGATGGCCCGATGCCGCTGCGGATTAGCTTTTGGGTCTGGCATAAGTCCAAGACCAAAACGAAGAAACTCGAGGGCGGTTGTCTTTCCAGTCCCCCGGCCTCCAATGAGACAGTTCAAGCCATCGGCAAACTCCAATTTTGCGCCTGCTAAAAACCCGCCCGTCACATTAAGACCCAGCACGAGGTGGTGGGCGGACCGATTCTGCCTCTGAGTGGTCATAAGCAATTAATCCGGATTTCTTAATAGCGAGAATTGCAAAGACTGCCGCTTCGTGGCATAAAGACCTTTAGCAGAGAAATTAGGCCACAGGAAAAGACAACCTTTATAACTACAGAGTGTAACCAAGATTGCTTCTCATTTCATCCCTTGGTCAAGGGAAACGGCGCGTCGCTTTCCATTTCCGTTAGTTTGTTGATGCTTGGACCATCGCTAATCGGAAAACATCGTCTTGCTTTGCCTTTTGACTATTTTGCCAGGAGAAAGAGCACTTAGACAGATATGCCTTCCCCGGCAGAGCCGGGGGATCTCCCTTTGGATATTAGCCTATGTCAAGCGAAACGAGACGAGATCATGCAATATCCTCAAACAGACCGGATATTGTTATGTCCAATTTCTTGGTAATTTCTGCCAGGATTGAAAGGCAGGCATTGGCTTCGCCACGTTCGATCTGGCCCAAGTAGGTCCGGTCGATGCCACAAGCTGCGGCAAACGATTCCTGGGATGGCCAGCCTTTTTGCTGCCGGAGTTCCTTGATTTTGTTTCCAAGGGTTATTTGAACCTGGTTAAGCCTCAGCTCTTGTTCGATCATCTATGTAGTCTCCACGGATAGTTTCGTTTTGTGGTGCCGCAGTTGGTACGGTGGCCGCAAAAGGCCGGGGAGGAAGGAATGAGATCGCCCGTTTCTCATTCTTCTCCTGTGAGCCTAAGCGAAGCCGCAGGAAGCATCTCCTGTGCGTCTGTGCGTTAGGGACAAAGCGGTTCCTGTCCCCGCTGATCAGCCGCATTGACGTTACCTGTACCGTTCAGGAGTTCTGCGCCGACGCTGCGGCACCGCGGGAGACATGACTCAAAAGTCGAAGGTCGACTTTAAGCCCAGATAGTTCATGTCGCCCGCGCTAGCGCAACGGTCGAAAAGGCGTGCCTAACCTGAATCCAGGGCTTCAATCTTGTGGCGACCCTTTTGTGGTAGGCCCATTCGGTGAAGAATCGATCCCATTACCGCCAACGAAAAGGGCTTCTGCAGAAACTCAGCATTGGCGAGCAAGCCGGGATACCAGTCTTCAACCCGCAAACGGTCCCAGCCCGATGTGAAGAGCAACCTGGCGCCTGGGGCTGGACTGCTTGGATGAATCGACGCGCCGCCAAGGGCTGCGGTCGAAGCGAACTCACGTCCGCAACCAGCAGGTTAATGGCATGATTTCGACAGAACTCTACAGCTTCGGCTGCGGTTCGTGCCTGAATAACACGTCCGTGACGGTGTTCCAAACCAAGTGCAATGGTTGAGCGAACATCGTCATTGTGATCAAGCAATAGGATGATTGTCGCTTGTTCGGTTGGATGGCCGAGAAGCACCTCTTGATCGCAAGACGATAGACGGGCTGCCTCCTCTGGATTCAGCAGCAACGCAGAACCACAGACCTCCCCACCTGGATCGGCGAGGGCATGACGTAACAGACAGGTCGCAAAAATGTTTTTCTGATCATTCGGCGCGCGACAGACCAAGGAATCCACCAGCAGTAAGTCTCCTGTTTCGAGTGGAAAGGCTTTAGAGTCTCCCTTGATAAGCTGGTCCAGATCGTCCTTGGTGAAGGCGGCATTTCCGTCCTTGGGAGGGACTGCCAACATTTCTCCATGCGGTGTAATTAGAGTAGCCAATCGTGGTTGTTCCCTTCCCGGGTTATTCATTTTTGTGACAGTGCAATGGCAAACACCAAGATCAGCAATCCGACAAAGAATGTTAAAGAAACGATCGCTGCTTTCCTGGCCGATTTGATGGTCTTCATTGGGAGAGCCGGCAATCTGGTTGATGTACTGTTGGATACATCTGGCTAAAGCATCGATTAGCTGGTGATTGGAAACAGTTGCGAAAGCCAGCATGAGAAGCAAAAAGTAAAGAACGAGAGCAAGAGCCACCTTTCGCTGGTCCCGCTTACTGACAGCATCAAGCTCTTCTGTATTCAAGTTCGTGGAATTCACAGTTCTACCTCAATAGGGTTTCAAGAATGAGGCCGCAATCTTTGCCAAATTGCGGCCCGCAGTGGTGCACAAGTCAGGAGAAGCGGCTGCAAGGAGAAAAAGCCGTTCCCCTCTTGGGCCAGGCCGATTCCCGGCGGCTTGGACAGCAAAGCAGCAGATCGTCGAGTATCCATATTGAATCATGTATAACATGGATATAAGCACATAAGCTACCACATAACATGTATACTGGCAAATCGACGCGAATGAGCCACGGTTCAATCAAACCGACGTTGATCAGGCTTGAAGGGAGTTAAACGCTGATTCGCGCGGTTACTATTTGGGCCTACGGCGGGAGCCTCGCTCTTCAATGACCTGAAGAGCGAGTTGGGCGAGGTAGTGACGTGAGGATACTTGCTCTTTTTCCATGTGTTTCAAGATGAGAGCGTGTTCTTGGTCACTCAGGTAAAACCTTAGCGACTCAGTCGAAAGCGTATAGCGGCTGGCAGGGCCACGTGGGGTTTTGGCCAAGCTTGGTGCTAGAAATTCCTGGACCAGTTGCTCGATGGATTTTTCTTTCAGGCGGGCCATGTAGCTCAATTTCGCCCGTTGGCTGGCTGGAAGTTTGATCGTTATCGTAAGAGGCTCATGCTCTGCACTCTTCTTTTTTGCGCTGGCATCGTCAAGAGCCACTTGGGCCAAAAAGCGGCTGACGCTGAGATTGTGGGTTTCGCAGTATTTCAGGATTGCCTGCTTCTCTTCAGGAGTGACATCTGCTATCAGGTGATGGCGGCTGCGTGGTGACGCAACTTTCCGTGCTTCGGTGCGCGCCTTTCTCGCGCTGGTTGACCTTCTCTTCATAGGCAATAACCCGATTCGACCTGGACAATGGTCAGGACATACTGAACGCCGACACTTAAAAAAAGTTAAGACATCATATCAGGGTACTATCCCCGAATCAAGTTCGTTATTGTGGACATAGATTTCCGTTCGCTCCAAAATTTCTGTTTTCAGAAATTGGCGGTTTATCGGAGGACACTGCTCACAGTGCAGACAGCAGGTTTTCGTAATCAACGTGGCCATAAGACTGAGCCACCGTCAGGGCATAATCGGTCAGGTGCGCGTATTTCCGTGCCACAAAATGCAAGACGAAAGGCCGATTCAGCGTTTGATTGTAAGGGCGGATATGGCTGATTGTGGTAACAAGTTTTATTTGTAATCCGAGCACCATGAGGGCAAGCAGGCATCGGGGAGAGCTGTGAAGAATTAGCGCGGCCAAACGCAGCCTATCGCTGTCGTGGAGGCTTTTGTCTGCTACCTGTGCGAGTTCCCACGAAGCGGCCGAGCGGTAGAGCTTAATATTGGACTTCATTGCATCGACCTGGTGCGCCAGCCATTTGAACCGTCTTTGCTGGATACAGCGTTGCTCTATTTTGGACAAATGGAGCACTTCATCCGCTTCCTGATTCGAATACTGCTTCACGACCTCAGCTTCCAAAGTTTCGAAATCCACGGTTGCAATATAGGGAATGATTCCTCGGATACCTTCGGGGAAGGGCTGAGGGCGGGAATCAGTTGCCACATAAATGCCAATCCCGATTGAGATCAACAATGCCGGCAGAAGGATGTAGAAGAAAATCACTTGTTCTTCCTTCTTAGAATGCTTCGCGCATTTTTAATGAACTGCTGATAACGACTGATTTCGGCCATGATCTGTTCCGGGGTCAGGTCAACCGGGGGTTTGGGCTGCTTGCGTTCTGTTCGGCTGAAATTGAGGAGCCAAATGACTGCTCCAAAAATATACGCTAAAGCGGGGAGCCAATCGGCAAACTTCGCAAATCTTGTTCCGAAAATAGAACGTACGACAAACCCAAGGTTAGAAACGGCAGCGATAAGAAAAAAACCGAGAACAACCTTGTATTCCCATTGGTATTCTTTAATGTCGAACCATTTGGCTGCTCCAAAATAAAAAACGCCCGTGGCGCAGATGAGATATTCAAAAGTTTGCTCCGCATGAAGCGTTAGCGCAACAAACAAGCTCTCGTTGCTGGGCGGCTGCACCAGGGCTTTAGCAATAGAATAGGCAGCAGCAACGCAAATAGACGCCCAGAACAGACGCCGGAACCAGCGCAATCGCGTAAAGGCCCAAAAGACATTCAGGAAGCTCTCCCGGATCGCCATGAATGTAAACAGCACCGCTAGTGCCGATGTAGACCAATACACCACATAATAGGCATGCTTATTACCTGAGACTGCGAGGCGGGATATTTCTTCGAAGATTTCATACAGAAGATAAATAAGAAACCAGTGAAACCGTTGCTGAAGTCGTCGTTTCGACAGCAAGACGAGAATGGCTACTTGCAGACAAATGGGAATGACGAAGGAAAGAATGTATAGGATGTGCATTTTAAGAAGGGGAGCGGACAGGTTACCGCAGCCGCTCCTCCGTTCACAACTGCCTATTAAACCACCGGTCTGGCTGATGGTGGCGGGATCGGACCAGCTCCTTCGCAATATGCAACCCCACAGCCAATGGTGACCATCACCGTGGCTATAACTACAATCTTCGCTACAAATCTCATTTTTCCTCCTTGCAGTTTTTTGTGTGCAACGTGCTTTCGGGAATGGTGAGATTATTCTCCAAATAGGGGATGGAACCAAGAGATGTTTGTTGTCCGTTAAGGCGTTTTAGCCTGCTATTATTCTGCGGCGACGGTAATAACCCGTCAGTTCAAAAAGTCCTCATAAGCCGACATGACCGGGTTCCTTATTGACTTCCGTTCCGCCCTCCGCAGTCTGGCCCGAACGCCAACGTATACGGTGTCGGTAGTGTTTGCATTGATGTTAGGGATCGGGGCGAATACCGCGTTCTTCAGCATCGTGAACACCGTCGTGCTTAATCCACTTCCCTACCATGATCCTGCCCGGCTGGTTATGGTATGGGAATCGAATCCTGCTTTGGGGGCGCTAGTAGGTCCACGATCGGGGGTCTCCTGGCAGACGTTTGATGACTGGCGGCATCAGAACCAGGTTTTCGAACGCATGGCCGCCTTCGACTGGTTCAAAGCAAATCTAACAGGCTTGGAGAAGCCGGAAGAGTTGTTGGTGGCGCGGGCAACCGCGGATTTTTTCCCCATGCTGGGCGTCCAGCCGCAGCTTGGCCGAATGCTTTTGCCCGAAGATGAGATTGCCGGGAACAACCACGTTGCGCTGTTGAGTGCAGGTTTTGCGGAGAGGCATTTCGCCAAGGGAAATCCTCTAGGGCGTTCATTTACGTTGGATGGGGAATCGTTTGTCGTTGCGGGGGTCTTGCCATCGTCGTTCCACATGCCGGCGCTCTATGCAGGCATCAACGAACTCAAGCCGGACCTTTGGACAGTTCTACCGGCGATGTCGGCACGCGACGCTGTAGCGGAGAGGACGAGACGCCGGTTGAGGGTCGCTGCGCGCCTGAAAATGGGCGTGTCGGTGGAGATGGCGAAAAGCCAGATGGTCGAATTAACCCGCCGCCTGGAACAGCAGGATCCCACACTCAAGGGCTGGGGCGTGAATGTATTTTCTTTCGAGGTTGAAAACATCGAGCCGGACTTTCGCACGGCGCTCTACCTGCAATGGGCGGCTCTGGTTGTCATTTTGTTGATGGCATGTGCGAACGTCGCTAACCTTACGCTGGTGCGCTGGAATGCGCGTCAGAAAGAAATCGCGGTCATGTTAGCGTTGGGTGCAACCAGAAGCCGGGTGCTCAATAGAATGATTGTAGAAAGCGGGCTGTTGGCAGGCATCGGATGGCTGCTTGGCCTGATTGCAGCATACCTCGGAGTCCGGGGTGTGGTTGCCATTCGTCCCAGCGAAATCTACGAGGTTGACCGGATCAGCATTGATCCAAGGGCTGCGACCTATTCGTTGCTGCTCTCTCTGCTGGTAGGCGTCTTGATAGGTATAGTTCCAGGGCTGCTGGTTACTCGCCGGAAAGACCTGGTGTCGGCCCTGAAAAACATGGTGCAGGTTCGGCGTGGTTGGCAGGTACCGAGACAGATTTTGGTGACTGTTGAGATTGCAATGGCGCTGTCTCTTGCCGTTGGAGCAACGCTCCTGGCGAGAAGCTTTCGTAATGTGCTGACGGCAGAAGCTGGATTTCGATCTGCGGGAGTCTTGACGGCGCACATCTCCTTGCCCAGGCAAACGTATGGCACGGATGAAAAGCGTCTCGATTTCTTCCGCAAGCTAACCGTAGCTCTTGAATCGGAACCGAGGATACGTACAACGGGACTGATCGACAATATGCCACTCGTGGCAATCGACCCCGCGCCATTCGAACTCGAGAGCCGCCCCATAACTAAACCATCCGGTGCTCCGGTGGCTGATATTGCGAACGCCACGCCGGAGTTTTTCGAGGCACTCTCAATCCGCATGAAGATTGGAAGGCTGTTCACCCGAACTGAGAAGAATGTCGTTGTAATCAACGAGACGCTGGCGCGGCGCCAATGGCCGGACCAGGATCCGATGGGTCAACATATCCGGCGGCTTTCGCCACAAGGTCCGTGGAGCACGGTGATCGGTGTATGTGCGGACTTCCGGCAGTTCAACATGGAGACTCCTGTTCGCCCCGAAATGATCTGGCCAGCCGAACAAGCGCAAGCCATGACGATTGTTGCGGAAGCGGCAAATGGCATCGCGGCCAATGCTTTCGTCCCGATGATCCGCCAAGCAGTATGGTCGATTGACAAAGATCAACCCGTAGCTGACGTCGAAACCCTGGATGCAATTGTGAAACGCAGCCTCTCGCAGCGTAGATTTGACACGCTGCTCATCAATATCTTCTCAGCCCTGGGTATAGCGTTGGCTGCGGTAGGAATTTACGGGATGATTGCCTACCAGGCGTCGAGTCGCAAACGCGAAACCGGGGTACGTTACGCGCTTGGAGCCAGCCGCACACAGGTGTTTTGGTCCCTGGCCCTGTCTAGCATGACCGTTGGAATCGTAGGTGTTGCCGCTGGGCTGGGAAGCTCTTTCTTGTTGGCACGTGCTCTAAGAGGATTGCTCTTCGGAGTAAAAGCCTTCGACCTATTAACGTATAGCTTGATGGCTGTGGCTGTGCTAGTGATCGTGGTGGCTACAAGCGGAATCGCTGCGTGGAAGGGGGCTCGCGTTGATCCATTGACGCTGCTGCGTTATGAGTAGGCAGGTCGATCTGAGCTACGGTGTAATCCCACAAGACAATATTCGAGTGTTTCTTCCACTTCATCGTGTATTTGCTTTTGTTGCTGGCGAGACTGATTTTGAGGGCTGGTAATCTTCAAGTAGAGCAGGATCGTCAGCAAAGTTCGGGCAACGGTTCGGGAGGCCGCAACCTTACGTCGGGTGCTCGTGTGCACGTTGCGGTCAATGAAAGTGGTTAGAATTTTGGTCAAGTCTTCAATAGCCTGTGCGGCGATACTGCGCCATTGTTCATCGTGAGACGCATAAGCATTGATCAACAGCTTGGTCGCGGGAACCGCTAGCGAGTGATACCACCGAAGCAACGCCGAGGGCAGGAGTTCGCTTAGACCCTTGTTCGCGGCGTCTGCGTAAAGAACCATGAGAAGCTGCGATGGCTCAAAATGACGCTTGAGTGCGAGCAGCAGCGTTTCCCGAATAAGCTTCTCCTTATTCGGAAAGCCGCGATATAGGGTCATAGGCGTAGTGTGGGCATATTTGGTAATCTCGCGTATCGTCGCTCCGTCAAAGCCGTGCCTGGAAAATAAGACGACTGCTGACTCCAGTATTCTGGCCTCCGCTTTCGTCCTGGGCTTGGTTTTCTTTTGCATGTTGATCTGCCTTTATAGAAGGGTATCAACAAGTTGCAATGCTCAATGCTTGCTTTGCTCGCCTCGGAAGTGACATCCGCTCATAAAGCCATTGATTTTCGTTTTTTATTCGTATATGCTCTCAGCATGAGTGGCGATGTCTTTGCGCCAGCCTGGGTCGTGACATGCCACGGGTGCGGCTGTGTAATCGTCTGCCGGGCGCTGGATCGGCAATGGGAGCACAGTTCCCCGGAGAATGTTGAGCCACATCCGGGCAAGGCCGTGGTTCTGACTTGTTGCTGCTGCTGGAAAACCTTCCGTTATCTTCCTGACCACATATATAAGGACTCTCCGAAACCAAGCGATGATTGCCCTGAGCGGCGCCAACGCGGAGCCATAGCAACCGGACGAAAGAAGAGTGATGGCGCTTTATTGATTGCTGCGTGCATTATTGCTGCTGTTCGGCTGAACAAGCACGAAATCAAACCATCCCCGGCCTTGACTGCCAAGGTCGCCGACAGCATCAAGTTGGCTGAGATCATTCAGGAGACTTTGCTGAAGTAGTTGCTGCCCAGTCTTTGCGGTTTGACGTTCGCCGTGCTATTGATCCAGGTCAACCCATTGCCCATTACGCTGGACTTCAATCTTCGTTATTGGGTGGACTTCCCAGGACGGACGCTCTTTGAGTTCCAATCACGCCTGTGTGCTCAAAGTCATAGAGCAGCCAACCGCTGCGCACCGCAATGTTCTTGTTCACAATAGAGTCCAGATCGGATTTAGCCCATTTGTGCAGCGGTCGAGTTCTTGGCGTTGTCTCGACGATGACCGCCGTGCTGATATCGTCCTGACCGGCAGTCTCTGATAGGTAGATGTGCCAGTCCACTTCGTCGCCTCCGAGAAGATGGCCGTTGGTAGACTCCCCGCCTCCGTCATGGCTTAAGTGAAGGTAAGTTATTGGAAAGGATTGGCGCGCCCTGGGCGACGATCTTAGAACTTTTTTGCTCAACCCTGAGGAGACGATTTCAGAACTCTGGCTGTAGTGCGCTTAAAGTCGAGGGCTTCGCCTTTGTTATCCCGCGACGATAGAACCTCGATCAAGGAACGCCCTGGCTGGATTGGTGTGAGCTGCGTGTCTCCGCTATCTGGCCATGTCGATCTGGATTACCGTGATACCATCGGCTCCCGCTACAGCAAAACGGCGGTTTTCCGAATCAAGCGCCAGCGGCGGGTGTTTCTTATCCCAGATGATGCTGCTCACCTGACTTCCGGTATCAAGGTCGTCCCAGCGCAGGACGGTCTCTCCTGAGTCCAGAGAGACAACTCTGGGATGCTTGTAGAAGCAGACCGCATAGCGCTCTCCGAGAGGCATCATGGTTCCTGCTACTTCGTCGAGCACCACAGACTTGATATAAGAGTGGGATACAACGTCGTAGACGGCAATGCCGCGAGGACGCAGCCGCAAAGCAGACGCGTTAGGCTCGGCAACTTCTGTTGGGTCTTCTTCCTCCGACGATGCGCCCAACAGCGCGCGCTCATTACTCTGCCAACAGGCCGAAGCGTGCTCGGCCAATCCAACATGAAATGATCCCGGTGCCGTATTGTCAGCGCGATCAAGGTGCTCCGGATTACGAAGCGCCTCAATGATGTCAAAGTACATTATGCTGTCCAAGGGATGCCAAACCCAACCGGCGCTCAGCAGGCGCGTGCGTGCCGTGTTGACCATCAGGCGCGAATGAAAAAAATCCTGTGGCTTGCGCTTGCCCACGGTAAGGCATGCTCCACTCTCCGCATCCTCAATATCGATCCGGCAATACTCCTCCGGGCAGTGTGCGATCAGAGTTCGATGGTCTGCATTCCGCCAAATGCAGATTGGATACTCGTAGGCTTTCGCCTGATAGTAGCTCCGATTCAGTTCTCGCAGGATCCTGCCATCGCGCAGCAACAACGCCTTTGTGCCCACACGCTCATAGACAACCGCGAACCAGCCATCTGGGGTGGCACAAGCTGCGTCGAAAGGATGGCCCCAAGCAACCCGTGCTTCCTGGCATTTGCCATCGAGGTGAAACACAGCGCCGCCGCGAACCCAATCCACCAACGTATCGCCCCGCCAGACGAGCGAGGCAATATCGTGTGCGGGAATGAACAGGCGGGAAAAGTTCATTTGGTGACCGGTTCTAAAGCCCTTAACCTCGCTGTCCTCAGGATACATGATCGTCAAACCGTTAGTTTTCGGGCTGGCTCCTAATGCGCGCATACCGGCCAATGCATAAGGCACACTTTACGCCACGCCAACCATATTCACGGGTACGACTGGGTGAGTTCGAAAGTCGTTGAAGGGTGTTTCGCTACGCTATGAATCTAAAAGTCTGAAGGAATGGTGCGCCCTGAGAGACGATCTTAGAACTTTGGCGTTTTTGAACCCCGGAGCGACGATCTTAGAGTCGGCAATAAGTCGCTGATTCGAAACGAGAGCCAATAAAACAGGTGCGTGCAAGCCGGCGCCTAAGTCGACGATTGCACAAATTCTTGTGGTCCAGGGAAAGCCGTGGACCTAACTGTGCCGGAAGTCCTCCAAACTAGCCAAGGGGGCCCGACGCCGCGCGGAAAACGCAAGTTCTTGTCACTCCCATATCAGCGTGAGGTCACTGTCGGTGAGAACGAGGTGCAGCTTGCGTTCGCCCTTGGCCGGGATTTAGCCTTGGATGATCTTAGTCAAGTCGAATGTCTCTCCCGGTACACGCACATTTATGCGCACCGTATGATCTCCTGCACGCCTGTGCAGATCAAGCTCACGGCGGGACGAACGCAATAAGTATGTACAGCGAGCCCTGTCCATTTGCTAGTGCTTCAGCCTTCGGCCAACGCTTTCCAAGACGGTTTACAACGGCCTTGGCAAGCCTGCATGGGACCGTTGCGGTGCTGTCCAGAAGAACGGGCAAAGAATAGTCGGCTTGGCTGTCCTTCAACTGCTCGATGCGGAGGTGGCACCGAAGCTGCCCCAGATGCGCACGTTCCCCATGCTGGACGTACACCCGTCCATTCCTGATGGTCGGCGGCGCAAACTTGTAAAACTCACCGAGCTTGTCCTGGAAGCTGAACCGCGGGCCAATTCCCTTGACGGGAAAATAGCGAAACTGGTTGGCAGTAAAGAATGATTGGCCAGTCTAATTTCTCCAATTTGATGTTTGGCGACAGATATTACTTAACTATGTATAGGCAGGTGCAATCGTCTTTTTAACTCAGCAAAACGTGAATCCTTACGAAGTGAATCCAATCCAGGATCAACATCCAGAAAGTTTGACCGGGATTGTCGTTCCAGGTCAGCCTCATCTAGAAGATCGAATGCAAGATCCTTCTTCCCACCTTTAGCATATGCCATGGCCAATTCAGCAGTCACCGAAATACCACCTTTTCTGAGGCCTTCCAGCCATGCTTGGCGTCTTTTCCAATAGCCCATAACGCCAGCAGTTGCATATGATTGGCGAATACTCTCGATAAATTGCGATCTTCCAGTCATGGAAGTGACTGTTTGCTGGAATTCGGAGATGGCTTCTGAATATGAGCCTTTTTGCTCATAAACTTCCATCAGGCCCCAATGAGCTAAAGTAAGGTTCGGATCAAGTTCCAAAGCTTTATGGTATTGCTCGATTGCTTGGTCGTATTGTCGTGCGAAGAACAGATCCCATCCAAGGATTCCATAGACGACTGGCGATAAAGGATCGAGTTGCACAGCCTTTTTCAATTCCACGACGGCCTCCTTATGGCGTCCCAGCGGCGTTAGAAACGCGTTGCCATAGTTGAGATGGATTATGCTAGATCCTGCGTTGAGACGAATCGCGCTCTGAAACTCAACCTCAGCGCCCGACCAGTCTCGATCATAGTAAGCCATCGCTAGCGCAAGCAAGCCGTGGGCTTCTGCAAGGCTATCATCAAGTTGCAGCGCTTTTGTGGCGGCGGCTTTAACCAGTGGAAGTGCCTTCCGTACTAGGGTGCCTGAAACATAGATAGATTGGCTGTGTGCCTGGGCTATTCCGACATATCCAAGTGCATTATCTGGTTCCTTCTCAATTGCTTCCTTGAAATATTGGAGTGCTAATTGAATTCCATCCGTTGTTCCCTGATTTAAGTAATACTGTCCCTTCAAATATAGTTCCTCAAATTCTGGACTAACATGTTGGGGTCGAGTCGCACCTATTTCTTGCTGGCTAGTTAACGCCGCCGCAATCTGCTTGGTGACAGTTCTCGCCAACTCGGCTTGTAGTGCGCCGATGTCACCGATCTTTCTTTCATAATTTTCTGACCAAAGATGCTGATCCGTAGAAGCCACAATAAGCTGCGCGGTGACCCGTATCCGCCCCCCGGAGCGAGCTACAGATCCTTCAATAACGGCATCGACATCGTTAAGTTCGTGTGCAATCTCCGGAAGACGCTTTCGGGTATCCTTATAGTGCATGGCGGACGTTCGTGAGATCACACGAAACGATCCGACTTTAGCCAAGTCAGCAATCAAAGCATCTGTCATGCCGTCGGCCAAATATTCCTCATTCGGATCGCCAGAAAGATTAATCAGCGGTAAGACAACAAGAGATTGAATCGGCACTCGCTGATGGTCTCCCTTTTGTCTAATCACCTTCCATCCAGCCCAAAATGCAAGTGTTATGATGCACGCCGCGAAGACCGCGATTCGTAGACGCCAAACTTGTAGACTGCCAAGAAAAACGCCTTGGCGGCATTCGGCTTGAACTGATTCAAACGCCAGGGTCAGTTCTTCTGCAGACTGAAACCTTCGATCACGCTCCTTCTCCAGGCAGCGCTCAATCAGAGTGGCTAGCCCCAGCGAAAGGTCCCGGCCCAACCGTGCCAGTTCATTTGGTTCCTTGTTCAGGGTTGCGCTCACGCTGTCAGCAGGTGAAACACCACTAAACGCCTTGTTGCCGGTAAGCATTTCGCAAAGGATTGCACCCAGCGAAAAAATATCTGACCGCTTATCGACTCTCTGTGCCCGAAGTTGTTCGGGAGACATGTAGCCAACAGTGCCAGCGAACATACCGGGGCCGGTCTCTGCCGATGTAGCGCCGAAATCGCTAGGAGATGGAGAAGGCAGCTTTGCGAGGCCAAAATCCAGGATCTTGGCTTCTCCTTTGCTGGTGATGAAGATGTTCTCCGGTTTGAGGTCACAATGAATGATGCCTTTGGAATGGGCTGCTGCCAGTCCACGGCTGAGCTGAAGACCGTAATCCAGGGCTCGTTCAATGGGCAGCGGGCCTGATTCCAGACATTCACGCAGCGATTCTCCTTCCAGCAGCTCTGAAACAATGAAGGGAGAACCCTGATGATTGCCTATGTCAAAGATGGCCATGATGTTGGGATGGTTAAGGGCCGCCGCCCGTGCTTCCTGCTCGAAACGGCGTAGCCGCTCGGCCTCGGAAGTGAAAACACCGGGAAGGACTTTAATTGCCACGTCGCGACTCAATCGGGTATCTGAGGCGCGATAGACTTCACCCATCCCGCCCGCAGCTATGAAAGATACGATCTTATAGGGTCCCAGTTGGGCACCCGTCTCCAAACGCGGAATCTGAAGAACAGGAAGTGTTTCCATAAAGCCGCTGCTCACTTGCTCATGGGCTTCCAGCAACGACTCTACTTCGGCCCGCAAATCAGGATCGCTGGAACACGCTTGGCTTAAATACCGGGAGCGCAGCACGGGTTCGAGTTCGATAGCGGTGTGCAGAACTTCCTTGACTTGCCGCCATCGGGCAGAGTCCATCAGCTTTCCTTCCGAATGGCCCTTTGTAGCCAGGCCCGTGCGGTCACCCACTCACGTTTGACGGTCGCCGAGGACAGGTTGAGAATCTCAGCGGTTTCTTCAATGGAGCATCCAACAAAGAATCTGAGCTCAACAATCCGGGCCTGCCGGGGATCCAGGCTACCCAGATTGTCCAGGGCCGGATCGAGCGCAAGAATATCGACTTCTCGGTTGCTCTCGGCCACGTGCGCCGCTTCATCCAGAGGAACCTTGACCTTACTCCCACCCCGTTTGTTGGCTCCGTGGTTGCGAGCATGGTCCACTAAGAGCCGACGCATGAGTTGTGCCGCAAACGCAAAGAACTGTCCTTTGTTTTTCCAGTCGAGGGTGTGTTGTTTGGCAAGACGCAAGTACGTTTCGTGTACCAATTCAGTACCTTGCCACGTCATGTCGCTGCGCTCATGATTGAGGTAGAAACGCGCAAGGTGGCGCAACTCGTTGTAAACGAGCGGCATGAGCTTTTCCAGCGCCTGCGAGTCCCCTTTACTCCACTCCACGAGCAGATCGCTGATCTGTGTCGATGCTCTTGATGGCATGCCGTTTAACCGCTCAATCGTATTGTAAGGTGAAAACACCGATCTGCATAATGAAGAAAAGTGAGAGCCAGGGCTGCCCGGAGCCATTCTAGGCCTCACAATGCCATTCCTCAGGGTGGTATGTGCTTCACCCGGAAAAACTATTACAGACCGAATAAAGATTTCCTGAGCCAATTTGTGGTGGTTCTTGCGCGTTGTTAGATGAACGAATCTTCTATTTTCGCGTTTCTAAACAGAGAAAGCACAAGGATATTGATAATGATTAACGAGACTTTTCAATTTTTTGGCCCCACATTTGGCGGGCCTTTTGTCGCTACGAATGCTTCCAGCCCAACCTCACCCAATACCACATTTGGATGGACATCGTTTGCTACCCCCTTCGCCATTCTTGCTCGTTCAGACAAAGAAGTCGATGTTCACCTTGGTCCTGTTCTTAAAAAGGCTTTCTTACCGCTGATCGGCAAGCTCCTAAACAATCAAAATGATGTGACACTCACCAGTGGACCGTTCGTTCAGATCGCATTTTGGTTTCAGGTCCCCTATTTTGCCCAGCGTCTATTAAGTCACAGCCCAACCACAATGCTGTTGCGCGTGGACTTTAACCTTCACATCGAGACTCCCTGGTGGATAATAAGCGATGCAGACGCGAATATCTCTTTTTATGTATTCGCTCGGTTGGAGGGAGGACACTTGAAGGCCGACGTAGACGGTGCGTGGGTCACCGTGAATGGCGGCTGGCCGGCGAGCCAAGCCATAGCCGACAATCTTGGCTCCGCGGCCCTTCAGGCCATACCCAAAGTTCAATCCGCCATCGACTCCACGGTGGCGCCCTTCGCCGGTGCCACATTCAAGACCATTTATTTCATTCCGGGGGACGGAAGCAAGGCTGAGTTCCTCGTTCAAGACGCTACCCTTGACACCACCCTAGCGGTGGTACCGTAGCCAGCCAAATCAAAATAGGGAGAATGCAATGACGACTATTACGACACGAGCGTCAAACCGCGTGCATTGAAAATTCGACAACCTAATGGTGTCTTCTTCGTTGTCGAAAACATGGCCATACTGCCCGCCTTCAATCCACTTGTGCAGCCGGTCGGCAAGGTGCCGGGGCAAGGTGCCGGCCAGCGTCTTGAGTCGGCGGATGTCGCGCTCCAAGACATAGAGCGTTTCGATGGCCTGGAAGATATTGCGGTCGTCCTCGGTCGTGGTCTGATAACGGTCATTCCCGCTGATGAGCACTTGCACGAACGAAAACAGGAATTCGAGATTCTGCGCGGTCGGCTCAAGGCAGAACGGATTGATGCGATACTCTCTGGATTCCGCGCCTACCTTGAGATACGAGCCGTCCAACAGGCGTGTGAGCTTTTCGTAGCTTCCGCCCAGGTCAAAGATGAATGTGCGGGGATCGTATTTTTGCAAAGAGAGCGTAATGAAATTCATGGTGAAGGATTTTCCGCTCCCCGTGCGTCCGGTAAGGAACGCATGACCAACATCGTCGCTGGTATTGCCGGTGCCATCCTGGATGCGCTGATGGAGATTCAGATAGAACGGCGTGCCATCGACGGTTTCGACGATGGCCAGGGCCTCCCGGTTGAGAAACGTATTCCAGCGGTGGCCTTCATGCAGGGTGAACAGGAATGACCAGTCGGCATAGTTATTGTTCGTGATGTAGAGCTGGCGGAAATTGAAATGACTGTTGCCGGGGCATGTGGCGAAAAATGCCGATAGCTGGTTATAAGTCTCGGAAAAGAGGGACGCCCCGGCATTGCTGAAGGCCTTGCCGAAATCCGATACTGCCTTTTCGACCCTGGCCGGGTCGCGGTCATAAACCACAACCGTGAGGCTGAATTTGCCGAACGAGTTGCCGCGCTTCTGTACCTCTTTCAAACACTCGTTAAGATCGTCAACGAATTCGACTTTGGTTTCATCCTTGAGCCGGTCGCCTCCGCTCGATACGCTCAAGGATGACTTGGTCTTATGGAAATGGGTTCTCATGCCCTCGATATACTTGACAGCATCGGAAGCTTCGACAGGACGCCATTCCGCAACGATGTGAAAAGTTGCTGGGATGCGGAGCAATTGCTGCAAAACCAGTGGGCGGCTCTCCGATGGTTCCTCGCGCAGGGTGAGAATGCGCGTGTGATAGCCGTCAAGGGTTAGGTGGCTGGTGTGGGATTCGAGCGGAGAGCCGACCAGATACTTGTCGGTCATCACATCGAACTTGAGCCGCTCCTGCTGCTTGGCTGGATCGATATTGAAGATCCTGCGCAGCATTTCGAAAGCCTCCTGTTTGCCCAAGAGCTTAATCTCCAAGAGGTCGGACAAGTGGGAAACAAAGCTGTGGGCCTGCCGCAAAAGAATCGTTGCCGCTCGGTCGATCTCCTCTTCGATCAGCAGGATTTCCTTCCTGGAGCTGAATAAAGACCGGAGATTGGCTATCCCGGCGCTTGGCCCCTGGTTGAAAAAACTCCCCAGGGCTTTCAGAAAGGTCATCTTCGTTGCGCTGGAGCTGCCCTGGTAGAGCAACACGTAATAAAGGCGGATGGAAAACATCTCGTCCGCCTTTTGCGCGAAGTAACGGGCGCGTTCCCGCTCGGCGCGTTGGACAACCGGGTTGTCATAGCTCCTGGGCGCGTCGGGCTGGAAATGAGATTTGAAGAGGTATTGATAGACGCGGAATTCCGGGCCAAACAGCTTGAACGCCGATTCCAGTCGCCTGGTCGCATTATCCAGGGCGTTCTGGTCAAGGCATTCGTAGTCAATGCCTTCAAGCTGGATCACCACGCCCACCGCGCCAGTCTTGGTAATAAAGCAGTGGTCATTAATGAAGCTGAATACGCTGCACTGCTCGGCCAGGGCGCCGGTTTCCTTGTAATTCTTGACGAGTTTTCGAAGATTAAGCACGGCTGCGAATTCTCCTGACAACGGGTAAGGTGTACTTGCACGGGTCGTATTCGGCGCGAAATGCGCCGGATATGGCCTGGATAATGAAGACCAGCATCTTGGGGTCGCGCCGGGTGGCCATACGCGCCACTGAAAGCAAAATCGCGAAGATCACGATGGCCCCCAGAAGACTGCTGAAAAGCACTTGAAAACCAGCGCCTGTAAACAGCGCAGTAGCGAATAACGTGCGCTCCACTCCCAGGATGGTGAGCGGTTTGTTAAGCGTCTTGTAAACCGGATTGCTGCGCATCGTGACCTCCGTCATTGCCGGCCTCATCCTGCCTGCTGGATATAGGCAAAGATGTTGGCTGCGCCCACAATCAAGGCCGCGCCGATTGCCAGGCGTCCAATGTTTGAGTTGTCGCTCTGTTTGCTGTACATGTAGCTGACGCCGCAAAGAACGATGGCAATCAGGGTTATGGCTTTGCCGAAAGGGCCGGTAATGAATGCCGCGATGGAATTCAGCAATCCTTGGCCGGGAACATTGGTTGTGCCTTGAAGCAGCAGAAGGTAATAGAGGTTGAGTGCAGTTTGAGAGATTGTGTGAATGTAATTCATACTTTGCGATCTCCTTTGATCGGGTGATTACTGTTGGCTTTGTTGGTACTCCAAAAGTGGTTTTCCTTGGAATTCGTTAATACTTGCATCGTCGGAAATGCGCCTGGATGTTCGAACGTCCAAGGTGTCACTGCGTCTAACCTTCAGATTGAGCATGGGTTCCTTCGAAACTTGATAAATGCTGTGCGATCTGCCGTTTTACATTACTATTTCCAGTAAAGAGGACTAACTGCTGTTAAGTTCATAGACCAATTTGCAACATCTGGCTTTAAGTGTCCGACCTACAGTGTTGATGACTATGACCGGTGAAGAACTAAATACATGATGACTATGACCGGTGAGTTGATGACTATCTCCGGCGATAAGTAAAGAATCATGTGCATGAGTAGATGACGTAGCAGAATCACAATCACCCATATGCTCCTGTAGGTCATTGAGGATTCTTAATGATAGATATGTACTGCAAAAATATTGATTCCAATCGTACTTATGTTGCGTCATAATGTGATCAGTTGTTGCTAACCTAAAAGGGTGTCCTGGTGTAGCCCAGCTCCAGTCTTCCCAAAACTTCCGGGGTTAGCGATCGCTGCTAAATTTGGACACCGCAGCTAGATCGCCATAGGACTCGCAGGTCATATTCATTTGCGCATTGAGTTGCCGAGTTGTGCGCCTGCTGCGGTGTCTGTTGCATAAGACGCAAAAAACTCGAGGAGGTTGCAGTCAACGCGCGCAAATGCCACGCTGTTGACAATAATTAAAACTATGAAATGGGTAGAGTGGTTAGAGAAGCAGGATGGTCCAATCAAAGCATGTTTCGTAGCAAAATGCTGGGAGTAACTCCTGCGCATGTATATAAGCTGGCAAAGGCTGGTCAAATCCCTGGCGTCATGCGCTTGTCAGCGAAGGCAATAAGGTTTTGTCCAGTCATTCTCTTGCCGTGGTTCAAAGCTAAGATTGACGGTCATGGATATTTGTATGGCCGTGGTCATGGACGTAGACCATAAGCTAGGGAGAAAAGCTTTCTTCCGTATTCGTCTATGTGAAAGAGGAGAAAGCTGATGAGAATGTCCACTTATCACGGATGAGGCTAGTTAAGAGATAAAAGGCTCCTGAGGATTCCAGATGTACCTCAGGAGCCTTTCTTATTTATGGCTGGCCAGATGCTTATTTCAATATTGTAAATACTGTCAACATTGTGTCCATTGTTGCATTTTGTAGCCAAGTTTGAAACATACATGATCGAGCTGCGTCTATATCTGCATGGTTTGGATGGATAAATTAAGGAAGCGTGCGGAAAGAGGCGAGCTGCTCAGTGTTAAGGAAGTGGCACAAATATTTGGAGTTTCGCCACAACATATCTACACCATGATGAGGGCTGGCCAGATACCCGGAGCAAGCCGAATCTCAAGTCATAGCACTCGATTCTGTCCTGGGATCCTGCTCGAATGGTCAAAAACGAAGGTTTTGGAAGGAACTAAAGCATGTGGTTCTCAAATGATTTGAACTCGCACGGGTACGGCAACGCCACAATTCAAAGGATTTTTTTATGAAAAGATCTTCATTACGCACTTTGGATAACAACGAAAATCGACAAACAAGCTGTGAGCCATTACTAAGCACGGAAGAGGCGGCGAGGATTCTACGCATTCATCCTCGGACTCTGACAAGAATGGCGAAGAACTTAGAAATTCCGGCATTCCAGATCGGTAGGCATTGGCGTTTTCGTGCTTTGGACCTGGACAAATGGAGTAGTACTAAGATATCATTACAGGCGAAGCTTGAAACCTGTCCGTGACAACTGGAAAGGAGACTTTCTGATTGAAGCGGACGAGATTTCAATTTGGAACGTTAGAACGCAAGAAACGTAAGAGCGGGCCTGACGTGTGGGTAATGCGTTATTACCAGACTGGTGGCGACGGCAGCCGGACGTATGTCAGTAGAATTGTTGGAAACGTAGAGGATCTTCCCAACAAATCGATGGCGCAAAAGGCAGCTGAGGCAATCCGAATGGAGGCAAACGCCGACCCTGGGCGCGTGGTGGTGACTTTGGCAGGCTTGATTGAGCGTTACAAACTCGACAAGCTTCCCGAACGATATTCGACGCGAGTATCCTATCTGTCGTGCTTGAATGTGCACATCAAACCCAAGTGGGGCGATTCCACATTGAACGAAATCGCGGCGTCACCATTCATTGTGGAAAAGTGGTTTGAGTCGTTGGATATGGCACCCAAGACGAAGGGACACATAAAGGCCTTGATGCATCGGTTGTACGAATGTGCAATGAAGTGGGGTTTTTATCCGGTTGGCAGAAATCCCATGGAATTGGTTGAAATCAAGGACGTGACCAAACGTGTCAGACGGCCACAGGTTTTGACCTATGACCAGTTCTGGAAAGTGCTTGAATTCATCGAACAGCCGTATCGCACCATGGTGCTCGTCGCGCAGTGCTTAGGATTGCGGATCAGCGAGGTAATGGCTTTGCAGTGGGCTGATTTTGATTTCGAAAATATGATGGTCCACGTACAACGCGGGATTGTTCATGGGAGAATTCATGAAACCAAAACTGAATACTCCGATGACGATCTTCCTCTTGATTCTGATTTTGCCGAAATTCTGCTGTCGTGGAGAAACAATTGTCCAACGACTCCAGAAGGATGGGTTTTTCCGAACCCCAGTACACAAAGACCCTATTGGCAAGAGAGCATTTGCGCCGACCACATCAAACCCGCAGGAATAAAAGCAGGATTGGGCTGTCACATTGGCTGGCATACCTTTCGTCATACGTACCGGACGTGGCTTGACGGGACAGGTGCTCCCGTATCGATGCAGCGCGAATTGATGCACCATGCTTCGATTCAAACCACCATGGATACGTATGGGAGAGGCACGATGTCGGATGCCAAGAGGCAGGCTAACAGCAAGGTGGTTCAGTTCGCATTAAGGCCGTTTCTTGGGGGTCAGGCTGTGAAAGCAGCTCTCCCGGAGGCAAGATAAGCTGTCCTCCCTCAAAGCTCCCTCGGGAGCAATCTGCAACTGACTGTAAGTGATTGAAAAGGTTGGTTGCGGGGGATGGATTTGAACCACCGACCTTTGGGTTATGAGTGCAACAAAATACGGAACTTCAACAACTTGCAAGGCACGGATAGCACCCAAAGACATCGGAAGGAATTGCAAGGCACCGTTATTGTTCCCTTATTGTTCCCCCAAATTTTGGGGGGCAGTTTGCATCCTGATGACCCACGGCGGGTGCCAAACGTTTCCGAATCCGGGGAAGCAAATCCAATGGGCTGGTTGGTCGAACACACCTTGCTAGTAGCAATCCGTAAATAGCGGGCTGTAGTTGCTATATTGCGATGCCCGAGAAGGAGTTGGATGGTGCGCACATCCGTTCCTGATTCCAACAAGTGCACAGCAAAGGCGGGTCGCAGAGAATGTGGGCTTATCTTTTTGTGGATGTTAGCGTTCTGGCAAACCTCTTGGCAGGCCCTTCGGACTGCCCCAAGGCTGATGGGCTGGAGGGAATTGGCTACCGTTGAGCGGGACGCGGAAGGATTAAGTCAGGCAGAGTCGCTTGTGTTGCATGCGTCTCATGCAAGTTGCTCCGTCGGCCATTCTGCGGTAACCCTCATTCTTACTGACTTAGATCTAGCACCGACCGACACACTGTGAGTGTCGCCGATGACAAAGATGCTAATTAAGTGGCTTCTGGCTGCGCATAGATTGAACTTGTTTTAGGTATTCAATCTTCTCCCGAAGGCTCTTGAAATCCGGCACTGGCTTCGCCACCCAAATTCTTGCCGTGCCGTCAACTGACGCGGTCGCAATCGATCTCTCATCCAGGCCGAATGCAGCGGTTGTCACTGCGCCACGATGCCCGGATAAGATGTAGGTTGGGTGTTTTGGCGTCTTTTCTGCTAGATTCCAGACACTTGCAGTACCATCAGTTGATGCAGTCAGGACCCATGTGCCCCCTGAATTGAACGAAGCTTGTCTAACATCGAGCTTGTGCCACTGAAGGTTCTGCAGGTGCGCGGAAAATCCACCTTCCATGGTCCACGTCCACAGCGTTGCGTTGCCGTCTTGCCCACCGGTCAACACAATGTGCGCATTCTTTGGATGGAACTCAGCACTGAAGAGAGCCGTAGTATATCTACGTAACTCCGCTTGCCGACCAGACCTCCAATCCCACACTTCGGCCCTGCCATCTTGGCCAGCCGTAACGACATACTGATCGTTATTGCTGAAGCGAATGCTATTCACAATATCTTTGTGCAGCTTCCTTCGTTTGAGAGGTTCAATCGAGGCAACGGGTTGAGAATAACCCGAACTGAGAACCTTGTGAATTATGGCTGTCGCATCCCAGATGGCAGCAGTATAGTCGGCACCAGTGGTGGCAATATACTTCCCACTCGGGCTAAACGTAGCGGATGTAATTCCTCCAACCGTACTTGCCACGAAGCTCCCCAACGCTGCTCCCGTCGCGGTGTCATAAACCCGTACCGTGAATTCGCCATCATTGTAAGCTGTTAGCAGATACTTGGAATCTGAGCTCAAAGAATCAGATGAAATACGATAGCCGCTACCGCTCTCAAACGATCGGAGTGCTTTGCTGGATGCGAGGTCCCAAAGCCAGACCTTCGAACTAGAAGTAGATGTCATAAGATAGTGTCCGCTCCGGCTGAATGCAGCGGCCACGACGGGGGACCTGTCCGGATCTTGCAGAACCACCATGACACTAGATTGTGACAACGTCTCGTCCAATGCCTGTTGTGCTTCATAAGTCTCAGAGATAGCCAATGCATCTAACACGTCTTTGGTCCCGGACTTGGGGTTCAGCCAAAGCTCAGAGATAGCGTGTGCAGCAAGCTGGCGTGAGGTTGCAATCCTGGCTTGTTGCTCGGCCCTTCGATAAAGTAGGCCAAACAAAACCGCCAGCCCGACGGCCAGTAGCCCTATAGTGACAAGGATTGTTGCTCTACGCTGTCGTGCCCTCACCTCGGTTTCGAGCTTCTTCTGCTCCTGCTCCTCACTTTCATTCACCCAGGACTTGACCTCGACCAGGTCCTTCTCTGAAAGGTAGCGGCAGGGCCACAGTCCATCCAGCCGCCCCTGTTCACGGAGTTGCCGCGCTTCGGCGAGCACAGACCCAGTCAGCAGCTGTGCTTTCTTCGCGGACTCCCTCATAAATTCAAGGGACTTGGCTACGGCTGCCTCGTCTTCAATCCAACCCCTGAGACGCTCCCACTTCGAACCCAGGCACTCGTGCGGCAGGTCAACCTGTATTTCCTCTCCCTCCACTTTCCGCATGACGAGCAGGTCGCGTTCGGCGAAAGCGGCAAGGATCTTGCTCAGGCGCGTCATGCAAAGGCCAGTGATTTCTGCGAGAACAGGGATTGCCTCTGGTTTTCGGATAGGTTTCTCGCCATCGCCCTTCTCAGTGATTCTCTGAAAAACCCTTTTGATTTCCGTCTCCTCACCGGGGAACTGGCCGAAGACATTCTCGGCGTCTTGATCAATCGCGCCCTTTAGCCCTCCGGCGTTCTCGTATTGCTTGAGCGAAATATCCGCCTCGCGATTCAGTGTCATTGAGCGAGTCCTTCCTCCGTGGCGGGTACGGGTCTCCCAACTTTTGTCGGTCTGAAAGACCCTTCTTCGAACATACGTTTCAGTAGGTGTTGAAGCACAGGCAGATGGTCGGGCTCTTCAGCGCACCCGTTAAGGAGTTCCTGCACGACAGCGGGGTGAATGGTGACACCAACTGTTTCTAGTGGACTTTCAATCGCCTCCTGCAACTGGTAGCGAGTCATTCTCGGCACTAAATAATGCCCATCGTTCAGAGCCTCGGGCAGACCGCGAAATATGGCACACGATCCTAGATAATCGGAACGCATCGTCAAGATGAGATAAATGGGAACTTCAAGTTGCTCCACGGCGCGAAGCAAGAGAGTGATAAAGCGGTCCGCTTCGGCCCCACCGTCAGTGGACAAGTGATCCCTGCGGTATTGAAAAATCTCTTCAAACTGGTCCACCACCACAACCAGGCTTTCGCCAGACACGAGAGCCTTCACCACATCCACAAGGCCGTAGGTTGTATGGCTCAAGGTCTTTGGCGAAATCTCCCGTTCGAACGCCACGCCGAGCTGACGGCGGAGTTCGGCAAGCGGTCCTCCCCGCGGTTTCATAGTTGCGACGCGTACTTTGGTGCCCAAGTGGGGAATCAGACCAGCCTTCAGCATCGGAATCACGCCTGCGAGAACTAAGGAGCTCTTCCCGCTTCCGGAAACGCCTGTGACTGCCAACAGCCGACGACTTTCGAGGCGTGCAGCGATGTCTCTGATCTCCTGGTCGCGGCCGAAAAACAGAGCGGCGTGCTCCTCCTCGAACGGCAGCAAACCACGAAACGGATTGGTCATCCCACCCACCCCAATTCGCGCAGAAAGGGAGCAATATCGTCCACCTTGAAGCGTGCACTATGCTGGCGAAAAATAAGATTTTCACCGACCTCTTCTCCCAGTTCTCTTTCGTGTTCAGCTTCCTTGGGTGGCGGCGCAAGGAAAAAAGCCTGACGTATTCCCTTCGTTGCGACGCGAGCTTGCCGCAACCGCCTTCCGTCGGCCGCACCCCAATAGAAGAGTACACCACGACTCTTTTTGAAATCGAGTAGCGATAGGCCATGACATGTGACGGTGAATCCGGTTTGAACCCTGATCTCAGTGAGGATGTCTTCCACGGCGGGCCTATCCCTCTCCTCGCAGGCAATGCCAAGCGGGGTGGGACGGACGGGTAACACGCGCTCCAAGCGGTCGCGCACGACCTGCAGGAATTGGTCGAAGTTCTTTCCACTTACATGATCGTAGGCGCGCTGATCGAGTGTAGTTGCTTGTCTGAGATCCTCCTCGATCCATCTAAGTTGAAGCCGTTCAGCAGGCTTGATATCACATCCGAGGACCTCGTATATGACGGTCGCTCGCTGGCAGTGCTCGCGCGACCATCGGATCGAGTCGATTGCACGCTGCGGGGCTCTGCCATCTACAAAGTGAATGGCGAGACGAGCCTCGCTGAGATGTGTCCGAACAAGCTGCGAATCGCGGTATGCTGTCGGAAGGTCAGGCATAACGCGAAATCCCATACGGCCCAGTTCATCGCGGACCTTACCCCGCACTTCATTGTCCGTTTCCCCCACATACACGGTCTGACAAGAGCGCCTCATGAGCCGGAGCCCGTTTGCAATTTTAGCGCCCAAGTCCTCGACTCCGATCGACTGCTGCTCCTGGGCAGCCCTGACCTCGGGAGCGACTTGCTCATCTGTGGCGCGCCATCTTAAAGGACAGATCCGGTACACTTTCTCCGTCCCGGCTGGCCAATTCAATGGACGGTCGTGATTCTCGCAGAACCATTCCAACTCCTTGGCGCAGTATTCGGAAGTAGCATAGCTCGCGCTGAGAAATGGCACCAGAATGGCAGCGGACCCTGCTGACTCTTCGAGCTTCGTCTTCCACTCCGTGGGCGTATGATTCAGGTTCTGACGATCGAAAAAGACACTCTCTCCCTTGAACAGCTTACCTAACTCCCGCGCAAGGTAAACACGCAGATCGGCGACGAACCTACCCATCTGTGCGTCGTAATCTTCACTGCCGTAGCTCACGAACAAGTCGTGTTGAAAACCCGGTACGTAGGCCACTCGTCTCTCCTAAAACCTTTGTCCTGGTGTTTCGGTACACCTCACGATACAACGAAATTCCCTTTTCCTGCACATGACCGAGCAAAATCATTTGGTGTGCGGCTACATTACAGCCAACCTTTAACACCATGTGGAATTGGCGATTTAATCTTGAAGTGGTCGATGACGGGCTGCGGTCGGACCGAGATATTAAGGCATTACCGGTTTGCGCCCAATCGTGGCGCGGTCGCCACGTTCACGTTGTTGTTGCATTGGCCGATGATCGCAAGATGATTACCATTGGTGACGCAGCCGTGCGCATGCAGTTTTGCACCGCCCCGAAGAATCGAAGCCCTTCAAGGATTGGTTCGCCCGGTTAAGGACCGCTGGCCCGAAACCTCGAGGAAGTTGGCCGGATCAGTAACAGGGAAGTCGGTCCGTAGCGTGCTTCCCGAATTACTTCTGGATCACGGGCACTGCAGAACACTTCAGTCGCTCTAGACCGGCTTTGCGACCTTATGAGTTGAGAATTCCAAGGGAAACTGATTTGGAAAGACTTACAAGCACACGGATGACACCTAAGCACCTGTAAGAACCTGTAAGGAACACACCGCAGTCCGAAATGTGGTCCCCTTTTTTGATGCGCTTTAATGCGGTTTGTTAAATTCATGCACTAACCCTGCAATCGATACTCCTGGTTTGGCTATCGATTCGGGGCTGAAAAATAGGTCATGGGCAAAACATACTCCTGTCATGGTGGCGGGCCGTATGTCGTTAGTAAATTAAAATGTCCGGTGGTGGGCCGATGGTGGGCCGTATTGACAGATGGAGAAGCGGTTGCTAGAGTGCAGTTTGAAAACCGCCGGGCTAAAAAGCGCACATGAAAGAGTCTAAGCAAAAGGCAGCCAAGCTGGTAAAAACACTCAAAACAGCTGTCCTGGCCGTTCTGCTAATGGCGGGGATTTCAGCCCTGGGTGGACTGTCCTGCGCACCCAGTCGTCCCGCACGGCAATCCATCACTTATGCAATGCCGATTACTTTAACAGCGGTCATTCCCTATGTCGCCAGCGAAAAAGGTTTTTGGAAAGAAGAAGGACTTGACGTGAAGGTCCAGATGTTTTCAGCCGGTAGACTAGCTTTGGACGCCCTGCTTTCGAAGAACGCAGAAGTGATGTCGGTATCTGAAACGCCCCTGGTTCATGCGATCGTTCAGGGCAACAAGATCTTTTTGGTTTCAACCGTGGCTTCCCATCACGAGGTGAAATTCCTTGGTCGCCGCGACAAGCATATTGCGACGCCGGAAGATTTACGAGGCAAAGCAATCGCGACCTTACCCGGAACAAATTCCGACTACTTTATGTATGAATTCCTCAAGAAACACGGGATTCCAGTTAACGCTGTCAAGATTACGAATATGTCGCCACCCGAGATGGTGACGGCCTTTGCGAATGGCGCCATCGATGGATACTTTGCCTGGGAGCCGCACATCTACTACGGAGAGCAGCAGTTGCCGGGGAAGACCATCGTTTTTGGCCCCGGCGATCTTTACCACGGCTGGCATTCGGTAGCAATGAATCAGGATTTTGTCAAAGCCCATCCGGAGGTGGTGCAAAAACTGATTCGGGGTTTCATCAAGGCTGAGGAATATATCCACCAGAACCCCGAGGAAGCAATGACAATCGTCGCCAAGGTTACCGGCGTTGACAAAGAAGCTATAAGGAAACTGTGGCCGGAGATGAAGCCGGTTCTGAGGTTGGATAAGGATTTGATTGACGTGATGAACCAGGAAGGGCAGTGGTCGCTTTCCCTGAATCCCTCCGCTACTACCACACCGAAATGGCGGGATTTCATATACAGTGACGCTCTGGACGCAGTGCGCCCTTCCTCCGTTAACCTGAACTAAAATACAGGCGATGCGCCGTTTCTGGCATTTGAGTCGAACTCGATCACGTACGTCTGCCCTTGGGGCCGTTGCCGTAAGTCTCGTCCTATTGCTCTGGCAGCTGGTTTCATATTGGCATGTGTACGACAACCACCTTCTGCCCCCGCCAAGCTACATCGTGAAGGCATTCGTTCAGATGGCCCAATCGGGCGAATGGTTCGTTGACGTCAGAGATAGCCTCATTCGGTACGGGCTGGGGCTGCTGCTTGGATGCTTCACAGGAGTGGCCGTTGGCCTTGTTACAGGAGGCATCTGGCCAGTACGCGCCGCGCTAGCTCCTATGCTCGACTTTAGCCGCAGTACCCCCATGATTGCGCTGGTCCCGCTGTTCATCGTGTTCTTCGGAATCGGGCTGGAAGAAAAGGTATACCTCGTTGCCTGGGGGGTCTTTTTCCCAGTATGGCTGAACACACAGGCCGGCGTCTCATCGACCGAAAGAGAGTACCTGTGGGCTGCGCGCAGCCTGGGCTCATCGGGCTGGCAGCTCTATGGTGAGGTCTTGCTGCCCCGGGCGCTGCCCTACATCATCGTTGGAGTGCGTGTCGGTATCACCACCGGTTTTTTTGCTCTGGGGGCGGCCGAAGTTGCCGGAGCGTTTAGTGGCGTGGTGTTTCGTTCTTATTATTCTCACCAGATGTTTCGTACTGACAAGATGATGGTCGCGATCCTGACCGTCGGTTTCCTTGGATTTCTCTGCGATCGTCTCTATGCGATCACCATGACGCGACTGGTGCCCTGGTGGAAAGAAAACCTTGATGACCTTGACTGAGCGTTCTGCCCACAAGATCGTGTTCGAAAGCGTGACCATGGTTTATGGCCTCGGGGAGTTGGCAGTGAAGGCGCTGGATGACTGCAGCCTGTCTGTGGGCGCCAATGAGTTTCTGTGTCTTCTCGGTCCCTCGGGATGCGGTAAGTCGACCATCCTTCATCTGGCCGCCGGATTCTTAACCCCTTCTACGGGCGCTGTATTCATCAACAAGCGGAGAATTTACGGTCCCGGCACCGACCGAGGGATTGTTTTTCAAAAGCACAATCTCTTCCCCTGGAAGCGGGTTGAGGGCAACATAGCATTTGGCTCCCGTATGCAGGCTCTACCAGAGAAAGAACGCCGGTCCAAGGTCAACGAATATCTGGACCTGATGGAGCTTTCCGGTTTCGAGAGACATTACCCGTCACAACTGAGCCAGGGGATGCAGCAGAGAGTCAGCCTGGCTCGCGCTTATGCCAACGAGCCAGAGATTCTTTTGATGGACGAACCTTTCGCCTCCCTAGACGCTCAGACGGCGATGCGCATGCGCGAGCTCCTTCTCCGGATCTGGAGTGAGCGCCGCAAAACAATCGTGTTTGTCACGCATGATATCGACGAAGCCATCCATCTGGCGGACCGCGTCTTGCTGATGACTTCCCGGCCTGGGCGTATTAAGAAAGAATTTCTCATCGAGTTGTCACGTCCTCGCTCTTGGGAGTTCTATTCCGACTCGCGGTACACCGAACTTCGCAGCGCGATGCGCTCTGCATTATTGAATGAGTAAAAGCCCTAGCGGCCATCTGATGAATTCTATAACCAGCGAAGTCATCACGCCAGATTCACGGGTTATAGAACTTATGAGATTGGTTCTCGACAAACGAGGAGGTGGAAGCCCTGCCGTACAAGCGGAAGCTAGAAACAGAAATGCCGGTCGGTTTCTCAACAACAGACATGCAACTATGGAGAATCAAGTGAATAACGTTGACGTGGCTTGACACGACACTCGCCCACTCATCATAATTCGCGGTGTGTAAGGCCTAGTGATCATCAGAGGCCTCGCCACGCAGGTCACGGACGGGCTACATTTCCATTCCGGCATTTTCCGAAAGACCGCAGTCCAACTCGCACCAAAGAAAGGTCTCTCGTGATACGAATCACGGTCATAGAAGATTATCCGGAAACGGTAAAAGAAGTTGCTACAATCTTGCTTTCAATGGGCAAAGAAATTGGCATCCAGCCGATTACAACCGCTCCCTTCTTCGATTCGGAGATCGAAAAAGATATCGCGCAATTCAAGCCGGAATTGATTATTCTGGATCTTTTACTGGTAGACACGGTGGAATCAGGATTTCGGGTTCTAGCGCAAATCAAGCGGTCCAACTTGCTGAGCACAATCCCTGTGTTGGTATTTTCATCTTTCATTGGTGAGGAACAAGGTAAGCAGCTACAAGACAAGGCATCCAGGTTAGGTGCCGCTGGCGCCATACGGAAGAATAAAGCGGATCTGACGAAATGGCTAGAAGTGCATGTAAGCCAAACTGTTGGAGAAGCACGTGGCTGAAGTCGCTGCTGGTTTGTCTGTTGTGGGCTGCGGTTCCATTCTCATGCTAGTGAGATTGCTTTCAAGAGCGCGAGTGGGTCCGAGACGCACGGAGTTTGCACTGACCTTGGTGTCATCTGGCAGGACCCTAACGCACTCGTGTCTGGTCAGTTTTCTCGAAAGGATGTAGAAGAGTGCCATTCGTTACGGAAATAGTGGACCGATGGGTGCCCTGGGTATCTTGGGGGCCAGGCAAGAATGGTCGTCGGGTGATTATCGTTCTGCTTTTTGGCTTGATGCTTGGGTTCGGCGGATATGCGCATGCATTCGAATGGTGCAAGGGAAGCATTGCTATTTTCTCTCTTGCTATCGGAATGCTTCTGGTATTGGGTTTGCTACTCGACAGCTTTGCGACATTCTGGCATTTCTTTGGCTTTTCAACCAGAAACAGCCTTTATTTCGTTTGTGGGGTGGATTCCAGATTCAACACGATTGTCCGAAACCTTAAGAATACCTTACGGAATTCTTCCCCGGCTGTTTCTCCGGAAGAATTGGAAGGCATCGTCACGAATGAAATCAAGAAAGTCATGAATGAGTATCAGACTCGGCAGCCCATCCGGAGTATTCTGAGCTTCCTGTTACGACGGAATGCTTCGAATCTGTTGCTTACAATAGTCGCATTCAGCGCGATGAGCAGCGACGTTCTTATTTTGCATAAACACTGGAATCTCGAGGGCAATCCTTACAAGCACGAATGTCTCTCACAAGCTAACACCTCATACGGTTCTCTTTTATGGCACGATTTTTATTATCATTCCGTCATTTTTCAGAGCCTCGGTGACGGAGATCATGTGCCTGTAAGCCGGGCATCGCAGGTGCTTGCAACGTTCGAAGCTTATGTTGCCATGTCTTATCTCGCATTGCTGTTGGGAGGCAGCATTAGTGTGGCTGTGTACGCCGAGCAAGCGTTAACGGGACCAGTGATAGGTACCGAGTTATACCGCGCAGTACTGCCTATTTGGACGCAACGAGTACCGATTAAAGGGCCTGAAGACCCAAGGATCACTAAAACTTGAGAAACGAGTGGCCTCAAAATTCTGCTGCAACGACCGTGGAGGACCTACGGCTTCCCGTCCGTCTCCGCCTGCAGTTGGAGCAGGAATTGGAGGCTGGTCAGGGTTTTGGGTGTGCTTTCGAAGGCGACATCGACCATTATTCCCAGCATGTTTCACGGGCATTCCAAGCCATTTTCAATGATCTATATTGGGTGCAATGGTTAACAACGAACTATGTGGATGTAGTTACATGGCACTATCTGACTAGGCACGCAGTTTATGCTGCTTCGCCACGAGGCGGAGACGACTACTTCTCAGGGCAGATCATCCTGAATCCCAAATTGAAAAGTTTGCCCGAGTCGCGTACCCTTAGCCCTTATCCCCGCGAGAGGTCTCCATACATTGGCATCTTCAAGGATGCAAGAATAAGGGAGGAAAGCGGTCTTGGAGGCCCGGTGTGTATTCTGCTTCCGACAAAAAATTGCCCGGTGGATAGCGAATGGGAGAACTTGGCTCTTTCCATTCCCGAACGAATCACAGCATTGCTGATTGAGTTTCCGCTCCCCACTCGCGGCCATGACTCGCCTCTAAAAGAAGCAGACTTGACCCGTATGGAGGCAGTGGACCGCCCGTTCGTAGCGCAGCTGACCCGCTGGATGCAGAAGAATCGCAGCCAGGATGTCAAGCCGCTGGAGGCGATCAACTTTCTGCAAGGCAGCCTGAAGGTGACGCTAAGTCTCCTCCGCACCAAGGCGTTCAATAAACAGCCGCGCTCCACGTTTATGTGTCCCGCTCACATCGGCGGAGAAGAGGTTGGGGGATTTGCATTTGCATGCAGCAAGCTCGTCCATCGCAGGCCCGCCGTGCTGGGAGAATCGGTATCCAATGCATTGCTTTCCTATCTCCGCCTACGCGAAGATGCGCACGCACATGTGTTGGTGGATGAGCAGCGCAAACTGGCGGAAGCCAAGAGGTTTTTCATCGACCGCCTAAGCCACGACTTGCGCCACCCCATCAATACCCTGGAAGCTACGGTCGGTGAGTTCTCACAAGCGTTTGCCGCAATCAAAAAGCAGATTGCGCAGATCAATCGCATGATGGACGAAACCATTCTGGCCGTCGAAGGCCGCGACCCCAGCACGCTGCTGCGCCCCAAGAAGCGAGACGACAAGGTAAGCGAGTTCCTGGCTGACTTGCGGGCATATTTCCGCAGACCGGTAGAAGAGAAGGGAAAACAACTGACTGTAGAGTCGGCTAGCGCCGATTGGTCGGTGCGCCTGGACGCTGGCATGGTGCATGAGATCCTGGAGAACCTGATTGTAAATGCCCTCAAACACGGAGGTGACGCAATTAGGGTTTTCGCGGAGCAGCTTCCCGATAAGTACGTTTTTCACGTGCAAGACAATGGCCGGGGCATTCCCGACGAGAAGCTCGAAAGTCTATTCCGCCTACGACCTTCTCGAGAGAACGATTCGCCGACTACGGGGGGGCGGGGGCTCTTCATTGCAAAAATGCTTGCTCAAGCGCATGGCGGAGACTTAGAATTGGCTTCACCACGCCGCCCAACTGATTTTGTGTTGAAACTCCCGCGTGACGATGAGAACAAGCCGTGACCGACAAGATCAACATTCTCTGTTTCGAGGACTTAGCTGAACACCAACAAATGCTGCGCGAGATTTTCGCAGATCGCGCCAACATCAAGTTTTTTGATGACTGGGACATTGATGATCCGGCTCGTGTCCGTGAAATAACTCAGTTCAAACCAAAATTCGCTATTGTCGACCTGCTGTGTGCAAAGACTGAAGACAAGCCTGGGTACCGTGTAATACGGAAGATCCAGGAGACCTTCCAACTGCCCGTGGTAGCTTGGTCCGTCCTGTTCAATGATAGCCCAGACGGGATTCGCGCCCAAAGCCGGGTGGAAGGAATGGGTGTAAAGCCGGTGCACAAAGTGCCTGGAATAAAGCCATCCCCCGACCGCTTTTTGGAAGCCGCTGGCTTCTGATTCTTTATCGCTCGCCTCCATTTCGAGGAATGTGTCGTTGCATCCAAAAACGTAGGCTTCCGGATTGACCACCCTTCCCCTTGCGATCTGCTTGGCGGCACTGGAGGGCGGGATGCCAAAGCAGACTTGGTGGCTTTTGCTTCTGGCGAAAAATCCGTAACCTGAGGCGTTGATGTCGAACAGAAGGGCTGATCCTGGATTTGTACTTCAGCAGCCGAGTCTCAAACAGAACCCCAAATACAATCAACCACTTGCTGAATTCGGCCTGGATGGAATAGCTTTCAGAATATTTCAAGAGAGCCCATCTTGGTTCATCCGGGCCGAAGTACATGGCACCTTCCATGGCACACCCTTCAAGACTTGTCGCTATTTCACTATTTCACTCTAGCTACGCCAGTCATCAACAGTCTCATTTTTCACTTGACGTTCGCTAAATATATCTGCTACATATATAACAGAATGAAAATGCTTTCCACTCGTCAAGTCGCCCGACGACTTGGGATTGATCCGATGACATTGAGCCGCTACATTGCTGCTAAGAAAGTCCCAAAGCCCAAGACCGTTCAGCTTGGCGGCATGCGCGTTCATGGATGGAGAGAACAAGACGTTGAAAAACTCCGCGAAATCCTGCCGAAGATTGCGAACGGCAGGAAGACCCGGCATCAAAAACAATCCAAGAAACAGGCAACGCGAAAACCTAAACCATAACCAGCGGGCAGCGCCCGGTGATTCACCACCGAGCGAAGCCCTAACCGCATTTCACCTGCTCAGGAGCAGGCAAAACATGGCTGAAATTGATGGTAACACTGTCCCTACGGTGCAACCTTCCGATATGCACCGTTCGCTGAAAACCACTCCTTCTGAACTGCTGCCCTTAGAACCGGCGGTCTTCGAAGTAATCCACAGGCTCAACAGCCGATTCGATAGAATTCTCCATGACTTTAGAGGCTTGCAAACCTTCCCCTTCTTTCCTCACCACAAACTGACCGCTTGGCAAAACCTCCTTGGCTTGATCCAGGCTGAAACCAATTTTGCTCTTTCGGGAGCCATTCACGAGCGAGCAGGGACAAACGCGCTCTACTTTGATCGACTCTGTGCTCACCGGGAACGCGAACTGGCTGACCCGGATGATGTTCTCCTTGAAGCTGAATACCGAAAGCAGGAATTAGCCGACCAAGAGAAACTCGCCGAGGAGGAGCCGGTTCAAAACGAACCGACCAACATATAATAAATTCCGTGCAACCAGACTGTGGGCACTCTGCAAATCTAGAGTGCCCTTTCTATTGATAACCCTCGCTGTGCTTTCATGGTCTCTTTGGAATAATCACTTGCTTACGGTCACAAAAATTTTAGAAGGATCCCCATGCCAGTTGATACAGAGTCCTTCCATTTGAATTGTTTGTTAGTGTCAGTCGTGCTGCTGATAACTTGGGTGATCATCTTCTGATCCTCCGCCGTCAATATCCCCCCTTTTTTACTGCTTCGTCAACCTGAGCTGCCGTCGGAATCGTATATGAAATCTTGACTGATGCCTCCTTAGTTGACCGCACCGTTCGCCATCGTGAATTTGATGGTACGGTTATCCCCGTCCTTTGCCTGTGTCTTGGTCTTTGCTTTGTTGTAAAACTGTTGAAGAGTAGCCGAATCGAGGCTTGCAGTGAGCTTCATTCCATCGATGGTTGCAGCCTGTGAAGTAATAGGACCACCATCTTTGAAAACAACCTCGAAATTGCCAGATCGACACGTACGGTGCTGGGCAAGCCTGGCGGTCGGCGATTCTGTGGAAGAAATTCTGGCGGATTTCCCTACCCTGAACAATGAGGACATAATGGCTGCCATCGCATTCGCGGCAGCCTCTGCAGAAGAAGATTTGCCCGTTACAGGCGCTCCCCAGATTCGATGAGAGTCCCGAATGTGGCGGCCTCAATGGTGCGATTGTTCATCATCAACAGCTTCCCGATCCTTATTCTCCAGAGCCCGCAGGATTTTGCGATAATTGGTTTCGATTAATGGACGAAGCCTCTGTAAACACTTGTTATAGTCGCTCAGGTTACCTGGCTTTGGATTGGTTATGTCGCCCGACCGTCCAAAAAACTCTGTTATCAAATGGGTCTTCTCACAAGGAAAAAACCCCAGAAATTCTTTCTCCATTACAAGGATTAAATCTGCATCCTGAATAATTCCATCGCACCTGCGCATCACCCGATGTGAGGCGAGCAAATCTTTTTTGTAAGATTCTTCGATAACTCTCCTTGACTGGTCACTGGCCATAACGCCATTCCCATGGAAAGCGGCCATCGATTCAAAGCGCAGCGGAAAAGGTGGAACGTTTTTCTTAAAGAGTTCCTGTGCGATGACTTTTGCCATAGCGCAACGATCCCGACCACCGGTGCTGACGAAGACAACCACTCTTTCCGTAGGAGTCTTGGCAATTCCGATATCGCGGAGCCAGCCGCGCATTGCCTTCTTAATAGTTACTTCCAAGTTTTTAATGTCGAATTCCCGATATAATTTACCTACAATGTCAGAGGGAAGGCTGGGCAAGCAACGCTCCTTAAGTAACAGAGGAACGCTTCCTCCGGCGAGCATATATCCTATTTCCAGACTAATATTTGGATTGAAGCCACCGGTTTGGAGCTGGTCAAAGACTGCAATACCAAGTTTGCAAGCATCCATGTACGACTTTACGTTCTCCCAGAGATCGCTACAATACACTTGATCATCAGCCCTCAAGACATTGAGGGCATAACGGTGGGCTTCTGCCCTCAATGCGCCAGCGAGCCTCGAGTTGGAATCGCTATCCAAGAATCTCATCATCAAGAACACGTTGAATTTTGGCACGGGAAATTTTGTAAGAACGGGATTTGTCCGATTGGACATATTGGGCACCGATTCCCAGGTCGCGATATTCCTTGTCGGATTACTAAATGGTGGAGTGGATATGAAGGATTATCCGTTCAATGGATGATAATCGTTGAAAATCGTGATTTTTGCAATATTTTATGACGGAACTCATGGGTGCTTCTCAGGCAGATGTCTGTTTGACAGAGATAAGCATGGTTGCTAGTTGGATGTCATACAGGCTGTCGGCAACGCACTGAAAAAGAATCCTTTATTCAAAGCGGGGCATTTTTCTTTTGAAGTCGTCCAACCTGAGGGACACATCGAGACGAAACCATAGGTCGTTTTGAGTCTGCGTTGCAATGCCGATAGCCTATGACGATTCGGGTTTCGACGGATGGGCAGAACGGCTTAGGTAAATATGTGGATCCGTTGAAGGCTCGTATAGTCGGCCAACTCGGAAGTTATCAAATAGAGGAATCGTGTTGCTTTCGGGTGAATGCTGAGGCTCTCTGAGGATCGGCAGCCACAAATTCAAATACAGAAAGCCGGCAAGGGCGAGCCAGGGGCCACCGAAGTTTGTTGGAGCTTAAAGCGTTTGCGTCCAAACGAGCAGACCCGACCTTCTGAGCCCCAGCCAGGGCTCGACAAACTTGATTCTGGTCGTTAACCGGCCAAGGCTTACCTACTTATCTTCCGCCATCTTCTCCCCCGCCGGTGATTGTTATAGGTCCGTTACCCACCCTCTTTTTCCCCCGCTGATGACTGCTTCGCCAAAACCCAAATAAGGAGGTGCTCCGCGCACTTCCGCGTTTTTTTTTCACCATGCTTTTCTAGGCAAACCTAAGACTTCGGCTGGCTCCCACTGTCAACCCCGCTTGTGCAGCTCCGCGCGGCATAAATCAAAATCGCCGTGCTCGCTTCCGCGCCCGCTTCGCGGCTCCGCTTCCGCTCCGGGGGTTGACAGCCGCCAGCCGAAGCCAAATACGCCGCTAGAAAAGCATGTTGTTTTTTATGCCCAAATGCGGGCCTAAGAAGCAACTACTTCAAAACCAAAATTCAAAAGGAGCTTTTCATCATGGCGACGAATCCCACCATCGGCAGCGTACAGTCTTCCACCAACAGCAACGGCAAAATCAGAAGCGTAAGGCAGATGATCCGCGCAGGCGTCGAGCTTCTGGCCCACGACATCGAAAGCGGACACCCCGAAGTACTTACCGAATGTCTCAAAGCTATCGCCCGTTTCTTCTGGCTTTCCTTCGGCAACATTCTCTTAATTTCCACGCAAAGACCGGCAGCCCGGCAAGTGGCCGGCTTCAAGGCATGGAACGAATTAGGGCGCCGGGTCAGGCAGGGAGAAAAGGGCATCATGATCTTTGCCCCGATCCTCTCGGAACCCAAGCCCACAGAGAATGGAGGCAAACAACCTGAACCACAATTGCTCGGATTCCGCCCTGTGCGCGTTTGGGACATCGACCAGACCGAAGGCGAACCGGCAGACATCAGCAGCATTGTTAACCCGGACTTGGCCGACGTTCTCGCCAAGTTAATGGAGCTTGCCGCCAGTCAGGAAACCGAGATTCAGTATTCCGAAAAGATCGCACCGGCCAAGAGTACCTCTTTCCGTGGAGTCATTCGCTTATTGCCCGACATGCAGGCAGAAGAGACGGTTTTGGCTCTTGTGCGGGAATTGGCCATCCAGTTTCTATACGAGACTCAGCGCCGCAGCTTTGTAACTCGCGATGTTATCCGCCGGGAAGCTTTGGCCGTTGTTTTCGTGGTTGGCCATGCTTTGGGATTGATGGCTGAACCGGAATCCATCGAACTGTATCAGGGCAATCTCAGCCTGTTTTCCGAGAGCTTGGAAGTAGTCAAGCGCACGGCTTCTATCATCCTTGGGGCAATCAGCCCCAGGGACGAGCAGAACGAAGGGGGTAACTAACATGCCGGTTACCTTCAGCCCTAAAACCGTTTCCGCCGTGCAGCAAATCCGTAAGATGCGTGGTGGTTCACAGGCCCATTTGATGCTTGCCGATGATGGAGCACTTTACGTGGTGAAGCACTTTAACAATGCACAGCACTTTCGCATTTTGGCCAATGAGTTCTTTGGTTCCCGCATCGGTTCCTATCTCGGTTTGCCCATTCCAGAGGTTGCCGTGATCGAGGTTTCCGAGTGGCTGATTGAGCACACCCCGGCAATGCGCATTGTGATAGCTGGCCATGAAGTCCCATGCAGCAGCGGATTACAATTGGCATCCCGCTATGTCGCCAACCCGGAAACCGAACTGGTCTTCGACTACCTGCCCGAGTCCTTGATGAAGAAAAACCGGCACATCGGGGATGAGATAAGCCGCCTTTTGGTTTTGGACAAATGGACGGGCAATACCGATGGGCGCCAAGCGGTTTTCAGCAAACCAGCCTACTCGGATTTCTACGCCGTGCATGGCATCGACCAGGGATACTGCTTCAATGGAGGAGAATGGTCGTTTCCCGACCTGGCTTTAACCGGAGTTTATTACCGCAACTGTGTTTATGAGCAGGTCACCGGTTGGGATTGCTTCGAACCGACCTTGAGCCGCGCCGAGGCGATGGATTCCCAAGACCTTTGGGGACTGGCCCAGGGGAATAGTGCCGGAGGAATGGTGGAGCCGGGAACCTTGGGACAAGATGCGATGGTCAGGCACTCCATGGCCAAGGGAATGGTGGGAGAAAAAGTTCCTAACCGACTTGGCAAAACTCATTGAAACCCTCTGTCAACGCCGTTCCAAAATCCGCGACCTGATTACGGCTTTCCGGCAGTCCTCCCGTGATCCTTTTCCCCAATGGGCCGGCAATTAAGCCGACCCATTCCTCTCCGCCAGCGCCGGAGCAATCACGTTTCCCCCTACCCATTCTGGCCATGAATCTTTATCAAACTTCTTGTGGAAAAAATTTTTCCGAGCGGCGCTCGGGCCGCCCTCTCGAACTCTCCCGGCCAAGTGCAAAAAACAGATCTTCAACCGATCCAACCCCTGCTTTTGCCCATGCTCGATCCTGTCTTAGCCCACACTGTTTCCGGCCATTGCGGCCCAGCCGGGTGATCCATGCTGCAACCAATCCGCCGCAAACCCACGATCAAACCTGGCAAGGTGGTCGCCCATTGCACCCAGCCGGGTGATCCATGCCGCGACCAATCCGCCGCAGGCCCACGATCAAACCCGGCAAGGTGGTCGCCCATTGCACCCCAGCCGGGTGATCCATGCCGCGACCAATCCACCGCAAGCCCACGATCAAACTGACAAGGTTGTCAGTCATTGTGAACCAGCCACCGATATGCCCGTCGTCTGATCGGTCAATCCGGCAGGTGTTGGCTTTTGACTACTCAACCGGATAGTCTCATTCCCGCCACCAATCTGCCAGGTTCACGGTTCCACCGCCGCAGTTTGGCGACCCTTGAGTGTGCTGATATCCCCGGATGCGCGATGCCTTCGGCATCGGTTTCCTGATAGGACACGTCACCCCAAAAGGGTACACGCACGTATACGGGAAGTTGCTCTACAGCAACCTCCCTCAATTCAGCTCTTTCATGAGTCGGTTTCTCAACTTTTTCTTTGTCTTCAACTTTTGCAACTTTCTCAACTTTTCCTCTGTCTTCAACTTCCTCAACTTCACCAACTTTTTCTCTTTCGCCAGCTTTTCCATTTTGGCTTCCGCCACGCAGCCATCGGCTCTTGGGCTTCGTCTAATCGCCCCAGGAGACTTCCGATGTTCCTCCAGCCACACGATCCCGTAACTCATCGCGCGACCAGCGGCGGCCTTTTCCCGGCTTCGCCCGCTTTAGATTCATTTCTACTGTTTTCTACTCATTTCTCATTTTGCCCGCCCGTTCGAAACCTTCGCTCGTCCCTTACGTCACAGACAGGTGTGCGCTCGATGGCTTTGGTTCGCTGTGATCTGTGTGTATTTGTGTGTATCAGAGTTGATCTCTGTCTCATTTGGCCTTGGCCGCCGCAACCTTTCTGTACTGTGCGCGTCTTAGGCGACTGTGAGGTGACGTTTCTTGAATGGTGATTTCAAAGTTGTCATTTATGTCCACATTGTCAACATTGTCGCCTTTGGACGGGACGTCAGCGACTTTGCATCCCAGGCGGCGTCCAATGCTTGCGCGACATCCGCCGATGTGGTTCCGAACATGATGCCCAATGATGCCATTCGAACTACGGTCCAACGCCAAAGCAAAGGCAGCTACATCACCCTATGGGCTTTCCCGATCTTTCCAGATTTGTACCTTTCTTTACCCTGGAGTCAGTTTTGGCGGACCGGCAAGGTTCGGCCTGAGCTTGCGCTTCGTCTAATGGCCCTGGAGTGCTCAGGATCATGAAGTCCCCGACTGAAGTCCGAGTCCGAACCATCAGCACCCGCGTCACCGAGGAAGAGTGGCAGACGCTCGAAAGTCTTTGGACAAGCTGCGGCCTCACTCGGGGCGAGTGGTGCCGCCAGGTTCTGCTGAGCCAAGCCGGGGCTTCCTCGGCTGCTGATTCGGAGTCCGACATTGTCCTGCTCCTGGCCGAAGTCCTGGCCTCGCGCACCATCCTGATCAATTTGCTTCACGCTCTCGGGCGAGGCGATTCGCTGTCTGCCGAGCAGGTCCGTAGTTTGACCGAGCGCGCAGACGGCGAAAAGCTTCGCCGTGCTTTAGACCGCCTGCAACAGTTCCGCCAGCATGAACTGAGCAAGGCAGAAAGGTAGTTGTATCTATGTCACGCAGTCCCAAACGTTCGGGTGGGCATCGTATGCCTAACCCATTCCTGCTTTCATTCTTTCTGGCCGCAGTGGCAGTTGTGGCCAGCGCCTACATCCGCTTTGAGCAATGGACTCCCTTGCAGCATTACATGTTCCATCACTACCTCTGGGCCAATGCCATGAATGGCCTGGACGTTCAGCAAAGCAACTATCGCTTGCTCTTTGAACTTGCCCCTGACAAGAAGCTGTATTGGGTGGCTGCGCAAGACCTGGCACCCGGCCAAGCACGCCTGCCGGACGGCAAGGTCTTGCCTTTTGCTTTGACCGAGCAAGCCTACCGCAAAGGTCTTCAGTTCCGTTTGCTCGAACCGGCCAAGTACAGCAATCGAGCCGTTGAACAAGAATTGCGCCAGCAGTATTACCACGGCCAGACCTTGGGCGACATGATTGCTCCCTCTTTGTGGTGGGGTTTGGCCACGCTTTTGGTCTCGCTTTGGACGACAATTCCTATCAGCTTGCGTCAGGCGCGAGAACGCCGAGAAGGTCGTCGCCTCAAAGGCCCAGAGTTGGTCACGACCGCCCAGTTCAACCGCCGCATGAAAGGCGATGGCATCGGCTTTCCCAATCGCATCCGCCGCACGTTTGGCGAATGGCTCTTGGCCCGCCTTGGACATATACTGCGCATACCCCGCAACCGCGAGAACCACCATTTCCTGATCATGGGGGACACCGGCACCGGCAAAGGCCAGCTTCAGGCGGCGATGCTCGAACAGGTTGAGGAGCGCGGCGAGTGCGCCATTGTCTACGACCCGGCGCTCGAATATACCTCGGCGTTCTTTGATCAATCCCGAGGGGATATCGTGCTCAACCCGCTGGACCTCAGAATGCCGTACTGGTCCCCGGCTGATGAGGTTCAGCACGAGGCCGAAGCTTTGACCGTGGCCACCTCTCTGTTTCCCGATACCCAGCTCGGGAACCCTTTCTTCGTCGAAGGCCCGCGCAAAATCTTTGCCCACTTGCTCACCCTCAAGCCCACGCCGGAGGAGTTGGTTTGGTGGCTATGCCATGAACAGGAACTTGACCGGCGTTTGAAGGGAACCGAGTTGGCAGCGTTGATCCATCCGGGAGCTTCGGCCCAGCGTGCCGGCATCCTGGCTTCGCTCAACATGGTGGCCGACAGCATGAAACTGTTGCCCAAGCGAGGCGAGACTGAGCGCCGCTGGAGTGCCGCCGAATGGGTCAAGCAGCGCCAAGGCTGGATCTTCCTGACCAGCACGCCCGAGGTACGTCAGCGGTTGCTGCCCCTCACCAGCCTTTGGCTGGACCTGTTGGTCTTGCGGTTGATGAACCAGGCTCGTCCCGGAGTCCGGCCCGTCTGGTTCATACTGGATGAATTGGCCAGCCTGCAAAAGCTGCCCCAGTTGCATACCGCGCTCACCGAGAACCGCAAGTCCAACAATCCGGTAGTCATCGGTTTCCAGGGACGCAGCCAGTTAGAGAAGCGCTACGGAATGGACGCAGAAACCATGCTGGCCCAACCCGCCACCAAGATATTTCTGCGCACCGATGAAGCCCGCGCCGCCCAATGGATCAGCGAGACCATCGGCAAAGTCGAACTGGAATTTGAGCAGGAGACCGTCACCGAAGGTGAACGCCGTTCCCACAGCACCCACCGCTATACCCAGACGAAAGAACTGATCTTGCCTTCGGAAATCTCCGGCTTGGAAGACCTGCATGGCTATCTCAAACATGGCAATCTTGTCGCCAAGCTTCACATCCCGCACCAAACACGCGAGCCGCGAGCCCACGGGTTCATTCCCAAGCCAGCCTCATCACCGGGCACAGTCGAGCCACTGCCCCCGAAACCCAATCCACCCGCCGGGCCAGCTTCTCAGGAAATGGCTCCGGCAGAAATCGTCCAGCCACCAGAACAACAAACGCCGATGCTGGACGCGCAATAAATCTGATTCATGCTGACCATTTCCAAGCCGCTTAGTTCCGTTCAGGCGCGCAGCTATCACCGCGAGGAGTTTGCTAACGCGCAGGACAATTACTACACCGAAGGCGACAAGATACACGGCCAGTGGCACGGCCAACTGGCCACCCAATGGGGTCTCGTCGGTGAAGTTCAGGAAGAACACTTTGCGCGCTTGGCCAATGGTCAGCATCCACTCACCGGCGCTCAGCTTGTCCAAAGCCGAGCCGCCCATGAATACCTAAACGCAAATGGAGAAAAGGCGCGGACCATGGAGCACCGCGCCGGATGGGATGCAACTTTCAGCGCACCCAAGAGCGTTTCCTTGACCGCCCTGGTTAGGGGAGATGAGCGCGTGCGCATGGCCCACCGCCAAAGCGTTGACATTGCCTTAAACGAACTTGAGAAATTTGTGCAGGCACGGCTCGGCGGAAACTATGCCCCGGAGACTACAGGGAAATGGGCAGCCGCCAAGTTTGAGCACGACAGCAGCCGACCAGTAAATGGTTACGCTGCCCCTCAGCTTCACACCCATGTCGTGCTATTTAATTTGACCGAACGAAATAATGGCCAGACTCATGCCTTGCAACCACGGGAGCTGTATCGTTCACAGCAATATGCTACCGCCATCTATCGCTCTAAGCTGGCTTTGCGCTTGCGCGAGTTAGGCTACCAGATCGAGCGTAGCGCCAACGGAGCCCCGGAGATCAAGGGTTATACGCAAGAATATTTAGAAGCCAGCAGCCCGCGCCGCCAGCAGATCAATAACTATCTGGAAGAACAAGGTAAGAGCGGCGCCGCGTCTGCGCAAATTGCTGCGCATCGCACGCGCGACGATAAGTTGGACGTGGCACACGACGAAATGCAGCGCCGGCATCAGGAAATGGCCCAACAGCATGGCCATCAGCCGGAGCGCGTTGTGCAGGCAGCGCAGGAACGCGAAGGCCAGCGATTGAATGAACAAGAGAGACGCCAATCTGCTGAAGAAGCCCTTCGTTATGCCGTCGAAAGGAACTTTGAGCGGCAAGCAACTTCGGATGAGCGTGACCTGATGCGTGATGCCCTGAAGCGAAGCTTGGGCGAGATTGATCTAGGTCAGCTTCAACAGGAATTCAAAAAGCAATTCGAACAAGGCGAACTTATTCAACGGCAGCAAGACGAAGCCCGAGTCAGCCGCGAGTTTACTACCCAGGAAATGGTTCGCTTGGAGCGCGAAAACATTCGCTGCGTACAAGCAGGACAGAATCAGCACGAGGCTGTGGTGAGCTTCGAAACCCGCCGTGCCATCGAGCAAGAGTATTCCCATTTGAGCAATACCCAAAGGGGAGCCGTTGAAGAAATACTTGGCAGTCGTGATCAAGTGATGGCTTTGGAGGGAGTGGCGGGAGCCGGGAAGACTACTTCCTTAACTGCCGTTCGAGATGCCGCCGAACGTGAAGGCTATCACGTCGAGGGCTTTGCCCCGACTTCACGCGCTGCACAGAAACTTTCTGAAGCGGGCATGGAATGCCATACCTTGCAGCATCATTTAGTCCGAGGGCCGCAAGACAACCACGGAGAAAAACGTCTCTATGTGGTTGATGAATCCAGTCTGACCAGCAACCGCCAGATGAATGAGTTCCTGCACGGTCTCAGCCCTCAGGACCGGGTTTTGCTGGTGGGCGACGTGCGCCAGCACCAGAGTGTCGAAGCCGGAAAGCCGTACCAGCAATTGCAGGAAGCCGGGATGCGAGTGGCCCGTCTGGATGAAATTGTCCGGCAGAAAGACCCCGCCCTCAAAGAAGCCGTGGAGCAACTTTCACGCGGCGAAGTCCGAGATGCAGTCGGGAAGTTGGAGCAACAAGGCCGAATACAGGAGATCAGCAATCGCGAAGAGCGATTAAGAGCCATTGCCCAGGATTACTGCCGCTCCCCGGAAGGCGCCTTGGTCGTATCGCCAGATAACCGTTCCCGCAGAGATTTAAATCTGCTGATTCATCGTGAGCTGCAAGAGCGCGGTCAGGTCCAGCCGCAAGAGCACAAGCTTACTGTCCTCGAATCCCGGCAGGACATGACCGGGGCCGACCGTGCCTGGGCCGCGCAATATTCGACCGGCGATGTCGTGCGCTACTCCCGAGGCAGCGAAGTCCTGGGAATCAAGCCCGGTGAATATGCCACGGTTGCCGAGGTCAGCGCCACCCAGAACCGCCTTACCGTGGAAAAAGCCGATGGTGAGCACGTCACTTACGATCCGCGCCGCCTGCGCGCCGTGACCGTTTACCGTGAGGCAGAACGCGATTTTGCTCAAGGTGACCGTGTCCAGTTCACTGCGCCCTCGAAAGACCTGGCTGTCGCCAATCGAGAACTCGGACAAATCGAGGAAATCCGGCCAGATGGCCAGCTTTCCATCCGCACCGACTCTGGGCGCACTGTCGAATTCAACATCGAAAACCATCCACATCTTGACTACGGCTATGCGCTCACCAGCCACAGCAGCCAGGGACAGACCGCCGACCGCGTGCTGGTTCATGCTGACACCGAACTGAGCGAGCAATTGCTAAACACGCGCATGGCCTATGTTGCCGTCTCACGCGGGCGTTATGATGCGCAAATCTACACCGATGACAAGGAAGAGCTGGCTGACCATCTAAGCCGTGAACATTCGCATAGCACGGCCATCGAAGCAACTCAGGAGCACCATCATGAGCACACTCAAGTCCCCGGCCAAGAGGTCGGGCCATACTCAGCGGGCCATGAATCAGAACAAGCCCCGGAGCACGATGATTCTCCGAGACAAGAAATCGACTCCACTGTAAGCGAAGACCTACACCAAGCTCAGGAATACCCAGAGTACAACGAAGCGATTTACACGCACGATCAAGCCGTAAGTCAAGGTCAGGAGTAAGAGCACGATAGTTCGGTGGATAAATACTTGGTGACACATGCAACAAAAACAAAATTCACAGCCAGGACAAATCGATCACGACCCCAAAGAATTGCTTGACAATATTGGCACGGCAGCCTACGAGCCATTCATAACTGCGGAAGAGGCTGCTCGGTTTCTTGGCTTCAATCCGAAAACCATTGAACGGTGGGCAAGACAAGGACTTCTACCTGCTCACGCTTTCGGTACTGGACGAAGAAAATACTGGAGATTTTTGCTTTCTGAGCTAGACGTTTGGAGGAAATCCGATGTAAGCTCAAATCGCTATCCGTGCCGCAACTCAGGAGGAATCCTTTGAAGCGGACACGTTATCAATTTGGCTGTTTGCAACTGAAAGAAAGAGCCAAGCAACCTACGGTTTGGGTCTTGCGTTATCGCACGACACAACCCGATGGAAGGAGAAAACTTTGCAGCCTTCAAGTCGGAACTCTTCAGCATTATCCAACCGAGTCTCTGGCTTGGCAGGCCGCAGAATCGCTTCGGCTTGCAGTCAATACCAATCAATTCAAGGCCCCATCAGTCACCTTCGGGACGCTCGTGGATCGCTACACGTTGGAAGCATTACCAGAACGCTTTTCCACCAGGGTCTCGTATCAATCGATGCTAAAGACGCATATCAGGCCAAGATGGTCTGGGCATTCCCTCGCCGAGATGGCGGAAAATCCATTTATGGTCGAGCAGTGGCTCAAGAGCCTGTCGCTTGCGCAGAAGACCAAAGCGCATCTGAAAGCTCTCTTGCACCGTTTGTTCGAGTACAGCATGAAATGGAAGTTACTGCCAGTGCAGCGCAACCCTATAGAATTGGTCGAAGTCAAAGGCGCTACTCGGCGCAGAAAACGTCCACGAATTCTCACGGTCGAGGAATTTCGCAAGCTGCTCCCGCTAATACCAGAGCCATATCGCACGATGGTAATTGTGGCTCAGTGTTTGGGGTTGCGTGTGAGCGAACTTCTCGCACTGAAATGGGAAGATGTGGATTTCGAAGCCCGAACCATCATTGCCCGGCGTTCTGTTGTTCATGGTCGCGTGGATTCGGTCAAGACCGAATATTCAGAAGATGTGCTTCCACTCGATCCAGACTTCACAACGCTACTTCGCGATTGGAATCGCCAGTGCCCGAAATCATCGGAGAATTGGCTGTTTCCCAATCCATCGACTCTCAAGCCCTACCACGCAAGTCCCATTCAGCAGGACTACATACGCGCGGCTGGACGCGAACTCGGATTGGGCGACATCGGTTGGCACACCTTTCGCCATTCCTACCGTTCATGGCTGGATGCGACAGGTGCGCCACTGGGAGTACAGCAGAAGCTTATGCGTCACGCGCAGATTTCCACGACCATGAATGTTTACGGAGACGCTCTGCTCGAATCGAAGAGGGAAGCCAACAGCAAGGTCGTAGAAATGTTGAAGCCCGTCTTGGTGGCTGCCAGATAATAAAAGCTGCCTCTCGGCAGCCTATTGTTCCCTTAATGTTCCCTGGAATTTTTTATCAAATCGCCGTAAGTCGCTGATTTGATTTGGTTGCGGGGGATGGATTTGAACCACCGACCTTTGGGTTATGAGCCCAACGAGCTACCAGGCTGCTCCACCCCGCATATTTATGATAGCAGTGCCTTGCAGTGCGGTCAAATTTCTTAATGGTGAAAAATGGTGAAATCGACGTTTCTCGATCGTCGAGGCCATGTTGCATCCCAACAACGCCGATGGGACAATCATTGCTATGACAAAATCTGCAATGTTCGTAGGAATTTTGGGGTTGGCAATTATCCTTCATTCTGGGTCTTCATTTGCCCAGGACCCCACAGCCGCCAAGGGCTCCTCCACTACAAAAAGTTCGACTGCCGGCAAAGCCTCACCGACCGGTCGAAGAACGGCTGCCCCGGTAAAGAAGGCCTCGACTGCTTCCCCGGTGGTCTTGAAGGACCAGAAAGACAAACTCAGCTACGCCTTGGGCATGAATATGGGGACGAACTTGCACGCCAATTTGCAAAGGGACGCTATTGATGTTGATCCCAATATTGTTTTACAAGGCATCAAGGACGCTATGACCGGCGGCAAGCTAATGATGACCGAAGCCGAGGCGCGCGCGGCCTTGACTCAGTTGCAACAAAATCTGATGGCCAAGCAGCGGGAAGCTATGGCTAAAGAAGAAGAAAAGATGAAGGCCGCGGCTGAGCCGAACAAGAAAGAAGGCGAGGCATTTCTCGTTGCCAATAAGACGAAAGAAGGAGTCGTCACCCTCCCGAGTGGGCTCCAATATAAGGTTCTCACTGAAGGCAAGGGAGCCAAGCCAACCGTAACCGACACCGTCGTTTGCAATTACCGGGGCACTCTGATCAACGGGACTGAATTCGATAGCTCCTACAAGCAAGGCGAGCCCGCTTCTTTTCAAGTCAGCCGTGTCATCAAGGGCTGGACGGAAGCTCTCCAATTGATGCCGGTTGGCTCGAAGTGGCAGCTCTTTATCCCGTCCGATCTGGCCTATGCCGAACGCGGCACGCCAGGAGGCAGCATCGGACCAAATTCCACGCTTATCTTTGAAGTGGAGCTGCTCTCGATCGAAGGTAAATAACCCGACTACAAATTACATAACTATTACACAGCGCAGCGCTCTGCCCTGATAGCGTTGGTGTCTAATTTTTATGTCGATCAATTACCTCACACAGGAGAAATAATGGGCCTTTTCGAGAGCGACCGGACTTTTAGAGAACGCGTCAGTTGGTTCACAACCTTTATTATGGTTGTATTTCATCTATGCGCCGTTGCCGCGCTTTTCATGTTCAATTGGAAAGCGCTGGGCGTGGCCGTCTTTTTGTGGTGGGTGTCCGGCAGCCTGGGCATCGGGATGGCCTACCATCGCCTGCTCACTCATCGCGGCTATAAGACTTATAAATGGGTGGAATATATCCTGACATTGTGCGGTACGCTCGCGCTCGAAGGGGGGCCGTTTTTCTGGGTTGCAATCCATCGCGTCCACCATCAAAACACCGATAAAGAAGGTGACCCTCACTCCCCGCATGATGGTGGCTTCTGGTCGCACATGGGGTGGATCGTCACTGGGCGGGCCATGCATAACCATGCGCCGGAGCTTCTACCTTATATACCTGATCTTCGCAAAGACAAGTTTCACACGTTCATCAGCAAATGGCATTGGGTGCCTACGGTCTTCGTCGGCTTGCTCCTGCTGGCAATCGGTGGAATGCCATTTGTAATGTGGGGCATATTCTTCCGCATCACCGTCGGACTGCATGCCACATGGCTCGTAAACTCTGCTACTCACATGTGGGGGTCGCAAAGATTTCTCACCCACGACGATTCGAAGAACAGCTTATGGGTAGCCATATTGACCTTTGGCGAAGGCTGGCACAATAACCATCACGCTCATCCGCAATCGGCGCGCCACGGCCTTGCCTGGTATGAATTCGATATGAATTGGTATGGAATTGCCGCATTAAAAATGCTGGGTCTTGCCTGGGATGTGAAGTTGCCCAGGATACGGCAAACTGAAGAGACTGACGACCAGGCTCCGAGCACCGTTGGCATCAAGCAGCTTGCGCCTTTTGCTTCAGGCGACGATTAAATCACGACAGCGAGGCAGATGAACTGCCGGCCAGTTCCGCCATGGTTTCGAAGATATAGGTGCGCGCACGGGAATTTGGCGCAAATGCCTCAACTGGCAGAGTCACCGAGAAGTTCGGCGAATCTTTCTGAAAGCGAACGCTCAAGAAGTCCCGATGGTTGCAATTGGAAAGCGAGCCCATGGCAGCGGTGATCTCCTTTTGCCAATCCAGACGCGTACTGATCACCAACGGGGCAGACTGCTCAAAGGTCCAGCGTCTTTTATCCAAGGATCTCTTTTTGGTGCTCCGCGCCAGCCAGCGGAGGTTGTGAACGTCGAGAGTAAACGTTGGAGGCAGCTCAAGGTCAGACTGGAAGACCAGCAAATCCTTGCGCCCTTGCATCTTATTGATCAGCCACGTTAAAGGCATCTCGCACGGCGAGAGCTCGACCAGAATCCAGGCCCGTTGGAAGGTCGCAGAGGTGAGGCGCAACGGAACCTTAAACCGTGACGAAGCAAGCCAGCGGATTCCGATCACGCATCCTTGTCCGGCAACGGCAGCCTCGATCCAGCGAAGTATCCGCATCGCCTTTCGCCGGTTGTGACGCAGAGAAAGGGCATACCAAATCACACAGGTGAGCACTGCAAGCGCCGAACAAATGCCAATGAGAAGCATTCAAGCATCTTGGATGCCCCTGGCGCCAGGATTAGATGTTTCGCCTTCATCCCTTTACTGATACAGAAACGGCTGGATTTTACAGTCCACGATAGATGCCGCCATCGACCAGGAGGGTCTGGCCAGTGACGTACGAAGCGCGTTCCGATGCCAGCCAGAGAATCACATCTGCAACTTCTTTGGGGTCCGCCAGGCGCTTGACTGGCGTCTCCGCCGCCCATCGCTGGTAAATCTGCTCAGTTGGAACTCCAGCCGCCAGAGCGCGCGTCCCGGCCAGTTCCTGTAACCGCTCTGTGGCCGTGTATCCGGGGGCAACATTGTTGACTAAAATGCCGTCTTTGCCGAACTCATTGGAGAGGCTCTTGACCAGCCCGACTACGGCTGCCCGTACTGCATTCGACATAACCAGGTCATCGATGGGCTGCTTGACTGAAATGGAGGTAATCGTGATGATCCTTCCCCAACGGTGGCGCTGCATGTACGGGATCACCGCTTTTGCCAGATGGACTACGCTTAGAAAATTCAGGTCTACTGCCTTTCGCCATTCGTCGGTGGAAATGGAGAGAAAGTTTTTGGCCGGCGGTCCTCCGGCGTTGGTGACACAGACATCCAGACGTCCGAAACGTTTTGAGACTTGCTCGACAAAACGTTGCACCGCTGGTCCATCGGTCACGTCGAGCGGCTCGGCGTAGACTTCGGCACGGGTCTCAGAACGAATCTGGTCGGCGGCTTCTCGCAAGGTTTTCTCGTTCCGCGCACACATTGCCACTTGTGCGCCTTCGCGCGCGAAGAGTTCCGCTGCAGCACGTCCCATCCCCTGGCTGGACGCAGCTACAATCACACTGCGGCCTTTGAGTCCGAGTTCCATGAATACCTCCGGTACAGCTCTTAGTAGTCAGCCCCGCCACCGGCTTTGCCGGAATTGAATAGTCTGCGACTCGGCGGGATTGCCAAAATTGCCATAAATGCCAAAATTGAAAACCAACTACAATTCTTTGCCATACTAGTTTTTCGGTAACTGCCCGATGTAGACCTGGGCTGGGCTTCCGGCTTTGATGTGGTTTTCTTCTAAAGCGGCTTTGATCCTTCGGCGCAGTTCGCGGGCGGCGGCGTACTGGCTTCCCGGACGCACTTTCACCACCATAAGATAGTCCACTTCCTGCCCCACAACTCGCTCGATTCCCGGAACCTCCGGCGCTGCGACGGCATCCTCGTGAAAAGAGGGGTCTTCGTAGAAACTCTGTGCCAAATCTCGAAGCACCTGGATGACTTTGTCACTGTTCTCAATGTAATCGACCGCCACATGCAGAGTTATCTGGGTCCAATCGCGGGTCATGTTGCTGACGATCTGGATGCTGCCGTTGGGAATGGTGTGCAGCGTGCCATCGGCGTCGCGCAATATGGTGCGGCGCATTGTAACTTCTTCGACTGTGCCCTGCACTCCGGCTGCTTTGATGGTATCGCCTATCTCAAACTGATTTTCCACCAGGATAAAGAACCCATTAATAATGTCCTTTACCATAGCCTGCGCGCCGAAGCCGACCGCGAGACCAGCAATGCCGGCGCTGGCCAGTAACGGCTCAATGTGAACGCCAAAAATCGGTAGTGCCTGCAGCAGGGCAATGAACACGATCACGAAAACTCCGACACTGTGAATCACTCCCGCCAGGGTGCGCACCTGCTGTGTTCGCAGCGCCGGGTTTGAGCGCTTTTTGCTTAGCTCAACAACCTTCCTCGTAATCGTGCCAAGAATGCGGATCAGAAAGAAGGCGAGAAGAAAAATGACGACCAGCCGGGGAACACCGTGCCGCGCCCACCAGATGAGGTCATCGTGCCAATCCTTGAAAAGATTTGTCCACTTCTCCGGTTGCATGTCCCTCTGGCGTAGTGGAGCCTTTCGAACGAAAAGCGATCCACCGTCGAGTATCAGCGTCTGGCGATTCGCTTGCGAATCGCGGCGGTCCGGCAGACGTTCATCGCGATTATATCTGACGCCGATGAACTGGTTATAATCAAATCACCTTTGGAAACAACGAGGTCTTGCGTGTTCAGAAAAATTATTTTTGCTTCCGCAATATTACTCGGTTTGGTGGGACTTGGGTTTCGTCGAGTGTCCACGTTGAATGCCGCTCAACAACCGCAATCCCGTTCAAGGCTTGAACAGGAGATGGAAGACAAACGTTATCATGAACTCAACAAGCAACGGCAGGAAGAAATCCGGCAAGACACTCTAAAGCTTTTTCAGCTTGCAACCGATTTGAAATCCGCAGTAGAAAAAACCGACGAGAATGTCATGTCACTTGATGTGATCAAGAAAGCAGAAGAAGTTGAAAAGCTGGCCAAGAAAGTGAAAGAGAAGATGAAAGAGGGAACCGCCAAGTTTCCTCCTCCAACTCCTCCTCCAGTAACACCACCTACAAGATAGCACTCAGCCGTCAGCACTCGGCATTCAGCCTGCTCGCCTTTCGAGCTACGCTCTCATCGATCCTGCGCTGGCGGCAGCTTCGCTCTTCTGCGCCCCGATGCTCATTCCGTAGAAAGAACGCCATACGAAGAAGACAGAGATCAAGAAGAAGACCAACGCGAGGATGTGTGTTGGTCCGTTTTCCGAGGTCAGCTTCACCGCCAGTTCTACCGCCAGCAGACCAAAGAGCGTGGTGAATTTAATCACCGGATTCAAGGCCACGGAAGAAGTGTCCTTGAATGGGTCTCCCACCGTATCACCCACGACAGTTGCATCATGCAGGGGCGTACCCTTCTGCTTCAGTTCCACTTCGACGATCTTCTTGGCGTTGTCCCAGGCTCCACCGGCGTTGGCCATAAAGATCGCTTGATACAGGCCGAAGATGGCGATCGAGAACAGGTAGCCAATGAAGAAATAGGGCTCCACAAACGCGAAAGCCAAGGTAGCAAAGAAGACGGTCAAGAAGATGTTAAACATCCCTCGTTGAGCGTATCGAGTGCATATCTCCACGACCTTCTTGCTGTCTTCAACGGACGCTTTTTCCACTCCTTCCAGGCGGATGTTCTTCTTGATGAACTCCACTGCCCGATAAGCACCGGTGGTAACGGCTTGCGTGGAGGCTCCGGTAAACCAATAGATAATTGCGCCACCGGTAATCAGGCCCAAAACGAACGGGGCGTGGAGAAGCGAAAGGTTCTCTATGCCTACCGTAAGCTTATTCGTGAGGTTCATGATGATCGAGAAGATCATCGTAGTTGCGCCTACAACGGCGGTACCGATCAGCACGGGCTTGGCAGTTGCCTTGAAGGTGTTTCCGGCGCCGTCATTTTCCTCCAGCATGTGTTTGGCGCGGTCGAACTTCACATCGAAGTTATGTTCCTTCTTGATCTCCTGCTGCACATTGGGTACCTGTTCAATGAGCGAGAGTTCGTAGACAGACTGAGCATTGTCGGTGACCGGGCCGTAGGAATCGACGGCAATGGTCACCGGCCCCATTCCCAGGAACCCAAAGGCCACCAGGCCAAAGGCAAAGACTGCAGGAGCCAGCATCGCCGCTCCCAGGCCAAAGGTGCTTACATAAAAAGCAATGCCCATCAGCATCACGATGCTGATACCCAGCCAGTAAGCCGAGAAGTTTCCAGCCACCAATCCGGAAAGAATGTTGAGCGAAGCACCGCCCTCCTGCGAGGACGTCACCACCTCTCTAGTATGGCGCGACTCGGTGGAGGTAAAGACCTTCACCAGTTCGGGAATGATCGCTCCCGCCAGGGTTCCGCAGGAGATGATGCAGGAAAGCTTCCACCACAGAGAAGTGTCTCCGCCCAGATCGGGAATGATCAACTTCGACACGATAAAGGTGAGCGCAATGGAAACAAACGAGGTGAGCCACACCAGTGAGGTAAGCGGAGCTTCGAAATTCATCTCCTCGGCATTGCCGTAGCGCGCCTTGGCGATCGTCTCGTTAATGAAATAGGAGAAGGAGCTGGCCACCAGCATCATGATGCGCATCACGAAGATCCAGACCAGCAACTGCACTTGCACGGTCTCTGATTTCACGCCCAACAGGATGAACGTAATGAGGGCCACGCCGGTCACGCCATATGTCTCAAAACCATCGGCGCTGGGGCCAACCGAGTCGCCGGCATTGTCACCGGTGCAGTCGGCGATCACACCTGGGTTGCGAGCGTCATCTTCTTTGATCTTGAAGACGATCTTCATCAGGTCAGAGCCGATATCGGCAATCTTGGTGAAGATTCCGCCGGCGATGCGCAGCGCCGCCGCACCCAGCGACTCGCCGATGGCAAAGCCGATAAAGCATGGCCCAGCATAGCTGCGAGGGATGAACAGCAGGATGCACAACATGATCAGAAGTTCCACGCTGATCAGCATCATGCCAATGCTCATGCCGGCCTTCAGTGGAATAGTGTAGATCGGGTAGGGCTTGCCCCTTAATCCGGCAAACGCCGTGCGAGAGTTCGCAAAGGTGTTCACCCTAATGCCGAACCAGGCCACACCATAGCTGCCGGCAATGCCCACAAGACTGAAAAAGAGGATGATCGGCAGCGTTACCCCGATGGGCTTTTCGGGCACCGGGGAGAGCCATCCAAAGTACACGGCGATGATGACTGCAATGAAAAGCCACAGAATCATGATGAACTTGCCTTGGGTCACCAGATACGTCTTGCAGGTTTCGTAGATCAGCTCGGAGATCTCGCGCATAGCGCGGTGGACTGGCAGGTTCTTGAGCTGTATGTAGATAACCAATCCGAATAATCCACCCAGGAAACAGAAAACAATTCCCACCGCCAGCAGCTTATATCCATCAATCTTGCCGTCAAGGAATAAGACGGAAGACAGATCCGGCAGTTTGAGATTGGCTTCGCCTCCGGCCTCATGGCTGGGAGCACTGGCAGGAGGGGCGGCCTGAACCGCAGGGGCAGCCTGAGAGGCAGAAACAGATTGCGGCGGTGACGCGGGCGGGGCCTGAGTTTGTCCATGGGCCCAAACCATTGGTACCGCCACGGCTGTAAGCATGATGAAGATGGCCAGTATCGCTGCCCTGTCACGCGCAACCATACGGCGAACGGACGCTATTCCACGGCCCAAGAGGCTCGGCGGGAGCCAGGTGTGCATAAAATTCCTCCGAGAAGCTGAAATTGTCGACTTGAGTTAACTACGCCCTACGGCAATTCCGGAAACGCGCTTCCACATCAAGAACGATGGTTGAGGTTTGGCCGCGTCGGAACCATCAGCCTGTTCCCACCGGGGAAGCATACGTACTTCTCCCGGGAAACAGGCAAGCTTGAGACCTTTCTATATAGCATGTCGGCGAAAGAGAGGTCAATGCTGAAAGCAGAGCAAGTTACAACGCACGGTTCTCCCATCATCCAACGGTTTAATGTATGGCGGAAAACACTCAAACCATACGACCAATCTGACTGTCCGTTATCTGGAGAATTCGTCGAGTACTCAGGCATCTACGAAATCTGCCACGTCAATGAGCCAAGAGTGACGGTCGTTATCAGTTCACGGCTTGTTGTGCCGTGGGAATCTCAGCCCTCTCGAGCGTGTGGAATTTCCTCATGTCTATGGTTGTGACGCCATCTCCCTCCTGGAAAAGTTTCATAAATTTGAATCCCCATAAAACTTCATCCGCTGCATACGAAGAACGGCTATGAACAATCTGGGCAAAGACCTCATCGGTTCCAGCCAGCAGGATCAGGAACTCAGCGCGTGCCTTCAACAACATTTCCTGGGTCCAACCGAAGAGAGGGCTCGATTCATTGATGGGATGGACAATTGTCCACGCCAGCGGGAAGAAGGTCACATTCGTTCGCTCCAGAGCCAGGTAGTGAAATTGCCGCACCTGAATTCCCTGCTTATCTTCAAACCGCGTAAGAATCACCACTGCCTCCAGATTGATCAGTTGATTCCGGCGGCCATTGATAATGCGAAACTCAAACGCGGTTGTACCCCTGTAGGGAGCGATGATCGCATTCTCGCTATAAATGATGTGGGCCGTGGGACGGGCAAACCGCGCATAGATCAATCCAGTGGCCAAGGCAAAACTCAGCAATCCCACGATTGACTCCAGAGTTACGACAACGTTGGCAGCCATGCCGACTGGCCAAATATTTCCGTATCCAATGGTGGCGAAGGTGTGGACGCTGAAGAAGAAAGCCTGCCAGAAACGGTGCTCCGTCACTGGCTGGAGCGCTGTGGGACCACAGAGCATGAAGGCCACCGCAAAGATCAGATTCAGGACTAAATAGGTGACTGTCACAACGGCGACCAAGGCGGTCGCCGGCATACTTAAGAGACCGTGGTAGGTGAACATTGAACGCCAGGTGCTCTTTCGCTTGCGGTAGACGTTGAAGGTGCCATCCCGATTCAGGAGCCGCAGTCTCTGCTCCTGCGAAAGGACTGATCCGAAACCCAGGTCACGAGTTTCCTGATTTATGTCTGCAGGTAAAGGGTTAGGCTCGTTCATCGCGGATTCTCTTCTCCCTTCTCCTTTTTCCTTCGCCTGGTTGCAGGTCTTTAAATTATGGGAAATTATGGGCAAATTATGGACGAATTATGGGCGAATTAAGCGCGCTCCATCAGGATGACACCGGAGCGCCATTTTTGGCGAAGCTGAGCGAAGCGCTTGGGAAACAGACGTTCGGTTGCGCGCATCAACCAGGCCATAGGCATTTGGCGTTTCAGGCGGCGGCTCTCGTCCAAGAACTCGCGAAATTCCACCAGGTTCCAGCCTAGAGGACGAAAGAACTCCGGCCCTTCGGCAGGGGCAAAATACATGGGCGCATTGGCAGCGGACAATTGCTTACCCCAGTGTTTTCGGGTCCTCTCGAGAATCGCCGGAGAGGCCAAATCACTGATCCAGTATTGAAATTCAGGTTGATGATGCAAATCCTGGGCCAGAGCGGATACAGCGCCGGGCTGAAGATAGCCCAAAAGCCCTTCCGAGATGACGGCCACTTTGGAAGCGGAAGAACTGACCTGATCGAATAACTGCCGGCGGCTTTCGACATTTGCCAGGTCGAGTGGAATACGCTCGAGGCGGACGCGGGCAGTGTCATTTTCCAGTTGTTGCTGCTTGTAGGCGATCATCTCCGGGAAATCGACTTCGATCCAACGGAGCGAGGCCGGCAAATCCATCCGGTAAGGACGCGTATCCAGCCCGGCCGCCAGATTGATGACAGTGTCGACCCCTTGAGAAACGAGCCTCAAAACCAGTTCGTCGATGCAAACCGTGCGGAGAATCATGACCCAGGACATTGCCCTGCCCTGGCGCAAAGTCTTCACGATTCGTTCACCGCGTTCCCCTGCAAGGCGGCGGGCGTAGGGATCATGGAAGTGAGCGTCAGGACGTTCGCTCTCCATGGCGCGGTAGTAAGCCACCCATAGGGCGGTGTCGGAAACAGAACGAATTGGAGGATCGGTCATGGAAGTCAGCCCTTAGCCGTTAGCCATTAGTCTTTAGCTTTTTAGCTAACTGCTTCTACTTTTATTTGGTTTCTGCCGCCTACAACCGGCACAGGCGGTTCAAAAACTGACAAATTTGCCGCTACAAGATCGGTTTTAGTTGAGTGCCTCTTTTTGGTTGATTATCTCGCTAACAACCGATGCAGATCTTTATCTTTAGAAAAACGCGACAAAGTTCCTTGCTCAACCCCACAGGTCTTTTCAAAAACCTGACAAAACTGCCGCTACAACGTTAACAGAGCCGGACTTAGCTATTGGTTCCCTGCCGCCAGCGGCTCCCCGCCTTGATTCTTTTTTCCGCTACAAAGCGAATACGGGTCGTGCAGAACTGACAAGCTTGCCGCTACAACGTTGATAGACCAGAACTTAGCTCTCGGTTTGGTCTGTCAAAACTAATAAAAGCTGCCACTACAGGATCAAACTCTTGGCCGTTTGACGCACTAGGAGTCCACTCGCTAATTGTTCCTCAACTTTTGATTATTGTGCCCGTCCAATCGACGCAGGTCTTCCAAAAAACTTTCCGATCTGCCGCTACAGTGCTGCAAAATCAACAATTTAGGCTTCAGTCCTTCCTAGTTCTTAAAACTACCCAGCTATATCAAAGGGGTGTGATTAAAACTGCGAGTCAGGGCCTGGCCATTTACTCGTGAACACATCAATTAGCAGAATTTAATTTATGTCGCTGCCTTTTTTGACCTTTGCGGACCCAAGAAGCTGGTTAGAAGGTGGTTAAAAGATACCAGGGTGGGGGGTACCAAGAATTCTTTTTTTTAAGAATCTCTAATTTTACTTATGAGCACAGCTCCGCCAACCTGTGCAAAATGAGCCACGGAAGTTTAAGTCCCCGCGAATGACTCGTGTTGTTAACGGACCCTTCGCTACGCTCAGGGTTTCGCCTCGCGCTCGGACGCCCGCGAAAAGCGGCTCAAGTCCCCGCGAATGATTCGAATTGATTAACGACTACCTTAGCGAACAATACACGAAAAAGGAGAGCTTGTCAAATTAAATCGGGGATTACGAGGGGATTTACGGGGATTACAAGATTACGGGGGAGAATGGACGCTTATCGAACTTTTTGGCTCCTAAACCCAGGAACAACGCTTCTAGACGCTGCCACAGTGCAAAAAATTTTCGAACGCACTCGCCAGGCTTCCACTATCGCCAATCGCCCAGTCAGGTACTTTAGCCAATCCTCCCGCCCGGCGAAGTTAGCCAGTAATCCGGCCACCTGCTTCGCTGTGGCGTCCTCTTGAAGCTTAAGCACCACGATTCCCTAGTAGAGTGAAGGGGGATAGTTGCGGATATCGGCAAAGTCGAAATCACGGGTGACTGTCTCTCGCGTATGCGGCGATGATGTCGTCCCCGGCGCATCGCGCATCCCAACATCACGAACGTCGGTTGCCTCATGCCCAAGCTGCCTGAGTACGGCACCGGCGGAGCGGGGCAGGCTAGCGTCAATCAGAAAATACATGCGCCAAGTTTAGGTTGGGAGGGGATGATGTTGTTCCTGGTCAACCAATTCACCTGCGAACTTTAAGGCCGCGCGGATATCCTCAATGGTCAGATCATATTCCCGTTGCACTTCCTCAAAGCTCATGCCGCCAGCAAGGCTGCCCATCACGATTGACACAGGCGTGCGCGTACCGCGAATGACAGGCTTGCCGTGACAGATTGCAGCATCAATCTTAATTCGGTTATGCATCGTGCTTTTCAGACTACGCTACGCCTGTCGGATAGGCAAGCCCACATCAGGGCAGGCGTCTTTTCCCTCTATAGAGAAAGCCGTTTGACCTAATCTTGAATGGGCAAAAACGAAGGAATGGCGGACTCGAAGGGATTCGAACTTTGATTTGTTCAGTATCAATCTTCGCGGCGAACCACCGAAACCCCATTCGCGAATGACGAGTTGAAGGACAATCTGAATCCTGTGGGCCGGGTCTACTACTCGTTCTCGACACTGCTTTGCACGCCCTGTTCACGATCTCAGGAAGTAGGTCTTTGCCTGGGCGCGCAATCCGGAGAGGCGCGCATCCGACAAGTGGTGACCTCGGCGGGCTTCAGCCGTTTCCGTCGAGCGACGGAAACGCCGTTCAACATAGTTTACGAAGCCCGGCCCTGAAACGGATGACTTGAAGGTCCGGAAATGGATTTGGGAGCAGCGGGATGCATTCCGATCGGTTAGTCGGCGATTCGGAAGACCGAAACTCACAATCCCCGCAACCGGAAGTGAAGTCAGTGTATCCTTTAATGTCCATGAGAAATTCGGTGATTTCCATTGTTCTCTTGTCGTCTGCCTTGATGATGGGCCAGGGCAAACCTTATCCCCAACCGCAGACCGCCTCGGCCGCCGGCGAAAAGGCGCCTGACTTCAGCCTGAAGGATCATGAAGGTAGAGATTTCATGCTCTCCAGCCAGCGTGGCCGCTGGGTGCTGCTCTACTTTTATCGAGGCTATTGGTGACCGTACTGCATGACCGAACTGCGCGAGTTCGCGCGGCACAGTGATGATCTGGAAAAGCTAGGCGTACGTCTTGTACCCATCAGTGTGGACGATCAGCAGCACGCTCATGATGTTTGGGAAAAAGCGGCCGAGAAGAAATTCACCATCCTGAGCGATCCTGGAGCGACCGTCATCAAGAGGTATGGGCTGCTTCACTCGAGTGGGCACGGGGATCAGGACATAGCCCTTCGCACCACCCTACTCGTCGACCCGCACGGGCTCGAAAAATGGCGGCGTGTAAGCCATTCCGTACCCGATATTCCGAGTTGGGACGAAACGTTCTCGATGATTAAGAAGGCACAGGAGCAGTAGCGTGGCATGGATAAACACGATTGACAATCCCGACCCAGGAACTGAGAAACCTCGCTGTATGCAGTATTCCTTGATAGATGGAGATGGGGGTACTATTCTCTCAGGATTCTATATAGCAGCCCGGTATTTCGTGAGGATCGAATTCGAACTGGAACTAAGCATTCGAAAATGAATCCCTCGCTCTGACTGCTCCAAGAACAACCCGAAGGCTCCGGTATGGCCTTACGGGAGGTGAGGCGACCGAATCGTCTTGGTGTCGTAGATGAGTCTCCCGTCGCGGATGGTGTAGCGTACGGCTGCAAATGCGCGTACATCTTTGGAAGGATCTCCATCCAGGACAACCATGTCTGCCATAAATCCTGGGGCAATCCGTCCCAGGCGTGCGGATTCGCCGAATCGCTCTGCGGGCGCAGTTGTGAGCGATGCCAATATTTGGCGAAAGCTCATTCCGGCGTCGCCCATCAAGGTAAACTCTTCGGAGGTGTCGTAGTCATCCATGTAACCGACATCGGTGCCAAACAGGACCACTCCACCCGAAGCCACCCAGGTTCGCAATTGCGCGACACCTGACGCCACAAACTGCTCACGTTGTGCGGTGCGATCATTGCGCAGTTCGTGCCTCCAAAGCTTAAGGGTTGGGACCAAAGAGACACCCGCCTTCTTCATCGGAATCAGCATCGAGTCGTCAAGCACACCCGCGTTTGGTATGGTGTGTACGATTATGTCTGCTCCGCCATGCACGGCGTTGAGGAGCCCCTCACGCGTTTGGGGATGCGCGAAGATGAGTTTGCCCCGAGAGTGAGCTTCCTGTGCCGCAGCCGCAATCTCAGCCTCAGAAAGCACAGCCGGGGGCTGGCCTAAGCTTGTCGCGTAGAGCTTGATGCCATCCACACCTTCGTCGAGCAACTTCCTGGCTGCGGCGCTGGCTTCAGCAGCGTTGGACACTTCCGGGAGCGCAACTCTCATGGTTCCGACGACATCGAGAATGCGTTGCTCTGGTGCGCCTCCTTTTGCATAGATGATCTCGCCAGTGGAGTGGATTCGCGGGCCCGCAATTTCAGTAGACTCAACGCGCTCGCGGAGCCGGCGAGTGTTCTCCCACTTTGATCCGGTATCGAAGACACTGGTAAAGCCGTAGCGACTGAGAGCCCACCTGTCGGTGGTAATTGAGCTGCTTTGCCCAAAAATGGAGGGCGCTGAAGCCAGGAGAATCGTAAGTCCGAGTACAACAGCGAAGAGAAGAAGTTTTTGCCGCATACGCTTTCTATACGCGACGGCATCGGAGCCGGTTCCAAGAAAATCGAACCCGGCGGCGACTATACCCGCGCTTTCGCACGATATCAGGAATTGTTCGAGCCCCTTTGTTCTCAAGAAACAGAAAGCTGCACTACGCTTCGCCAGCAGCTTTGCCCCCAGATCGAAATTCGCGTTATTTCTCCGTAATCAAATCATGAACCTTGTGACCCTGCCATGGATTGCACAGCTCGCCTTAGGCCGCGATCTGGCTGACAAGATTAACGTTGCCGGAGTACTGATAGAACCGTGATACGTGCGAAAACGTTCAGGGCTCTTCACCGTTAACTCCTGGTTGTCGGCTATCCAGAAGCTACCCGTTCCAAGTCAAATTGAACTTTCGAAATCTTCCTGACCAGCAGAAAATAAACAGCTTACAATCTGACTCCCAGAAAAGCAGCGAAAAGGGTTTGCCGGTAAAGCACTGAGTGGAAAGGTGAATTCTTCATGGCGGAGAGAGAGGGGTTCAACCTAAACGGTTTTTCGCAAGTTGCTGATTTTACGCAACATACGCGTAAATCCACATAAATAAAGGAGATTCCATCATTTCTGCCCTGTCTGCTGTCTCTGCCCTTTCCGCCCAGTAGAACCAATTTCTGCATTTTATGGACAGGATGACAGGAAGTTGCCTCTTGCAAGAATGCTTATCGGAAAACATCAGAGTCTTTTTTTAAAAAGTTGTTGTCTTTGGCTGAGACTGTCACCGACCAGTCGTGCTGGGCGAGTAAGGCGCTGCCCAAGACCAAACGGGAAGAGGAATCAACCCGTAAACGCTTTTTTTTGCGGCAGAACTGAAACGATTTGCTGCCATCGGTCACTCACTTATAGGGACTTGGCGTTTTCCAAAGTAGGAAATCGAGAATATGGACGATGACAAGATTCGGTCGCCACGGCGCAGGTTATAGTGGGTGGAATTAGCGAATCTTAACAATCAATGCCGCGTAAATATTAACTATTTTCGTTGCAGGTTATCGTGGTTAATTCCGCGGACAAGACTGCCTTTACAGGTTTGAGCATAGCTCCCTTGCGCCTATCCGGTGATTACTCTGTGCGACTACCAAAGAATTGGAAACGAGGCTAATTATTACAACATTAGTATGGAGCGATCTGCTCGTTAACACGGCTAACGGTAGTTTCACACATACAGGGAGAGGATCAAGCAGGAGATCAAAACTATGCTTGACACTATTATCTTTCAGCATTAAGCTCCCCTCCTTTCCTAGCAGATCATTTACTGCCAACATGAAAGACGAATCGAGGTGAAATCTTGTTTTGCAGAAAGTGCGGACAACAACTTTCCGAGGGTTCAGATTTTTGTGATAAATGCGGCACCCTTGTGGTGGCTGCTTCGGCAGTTTCTTCTCACGGCGCAGCCGCCGCTGCTGCTCCTGCCCCTGTTAACCTCACCAAGAATATCCAGGATGAGGTTAAGTCCAGAACCAAGGATGCGTGGGCGGCAATCAAACTCTTTGCTCAGAGTCCGGTGGGCGGTTTGCAGCAGTCCTTTGAGATGCTCGGATCATCGCGGGCTCTCAGTGTCGGCGTTATCTTTGCCATCGTTTATGAGGTGCTGTTCTTTTGGGGAATCTACCGATTTGCAGACCATGCGGTTTCTTCTCTTCGCAACATCATCGGGGGGATGGGGGGAATGGGGACTTTGGGCGGGGGAATATCCCCCGGCGAGATGTCAGCGAAGCTTTTGATTCAACTGGGATTTGCAGGCGTGGTGCCATTTATTACACTCACCGCTTCCGGGGCGATTGCACGCAAGATATTTCGTGGCAAGGGTTCCGTGGCTGGAGATATTTACATCGCAGGCGCGTGTTTGTTGCCGCAAGGACTGTTCATTCTGGTAGCCTCGTTTCTCGGCGTCGCCAATTTTGAAGTGATTATGGCCCTCTTTGTCTTTGCTGTCACATATAGTGTGCTCATGCTTTTTGCGGGGTGTTCGCGCATCTCGGCTATTTCAGAAGCAGGCGCTGCCCCGGCCGTACCCCTTATGTTGCTGTTAAGTTTGTGGCTAACCAAGGTGGTAGTTGTGGCCGTTCTGGGCCCATAGTCAGTAACCAGTTTTTGGAGATCGCAATGAAATGCTCCTGTGGATTTGAGAATCTGCCCGATGCCCAGTTTTGTGTCCGCTGCGGAGCAGCCTTGTCGCCGCAGGCAGACTTGAGGACTGCAATGAGTTCCGGGTCTGCTACTCCGGCACCAGCAGTCCCTGTGCCAACCAAGCCAAAGCTCGGACGGCGTCTGGTGATCGGCCTAGCTGTTGTGGTAGCGGCCGCTGCCTACTGGTGGTTCAGCCGTCCTGAACCGGACTACGTTGAGGAAGAGAGCGGCTTGTATGAAGTCAGCGTCAATGGGAAGCTCGGCTTCATTGACAAGAACGGGATGGTGGTAATTCAGCCTATTTACGACGCTGGATTTCGGTTTAACGAAGGTTTGGCGCCAGTCAATGTGCAGGGCAAGTGGGGATACATTGACACCCACGGTACCATGGTGATTCAACCGCAGTTTGATGGTGCCTTCCTGTTCATTAATAGAATGGCACCGGTGCAGCTTGGACTAGGCTCCAATGCGCGATGGGGTTTCATAGGAAAAGACGGCAAGTATGTAATTAACCCCCAGTTCAAGGGCGTGTCTTACTTTCAGGGTGGGCCAGCTCCGGTCAACGTCAACGGTGAATGGGGGTTTATTGATAAAACTGGGACGATCGTCATCAAGCCGCATTTCGGCCGGGCGGGATTATTTTCGGAGGGATTGGCACCGGTTTCTCAGTCAGGAAGCTGGGGTTATATCGATAAGGCTGGTACTGAAGTGATCAAACCACAGTTTGAATTGGCTGAATCTTTCTCTGATGGAGTTGCTCTGGTTCGATCTAGTGGTAAGTACGGCTACATTGATCGCGATGGCAAATTCGTTATTAATCCTCAATTCGATACGGGCACCAGTTTTGGCCACGGTTTTGCCATTGTTAGGGTAGCCGACAAGACGGGTACCATCGACAAGTCGGGAAAGTTTCTCTTGAATCCAGGCCAAGTTGAAATACCCACTCCTTATGTGGGGGATGGTGTGATAGCCGCTAAGACAGTCGATGGCCGCGGATATATCGATAGAGTTGGAGCATGGGTGGTCTCCCCAAGCTGGGTAGTTCAGGATGCTGAGCCGATGCGAGGTGGCATCGCCCGAGTAAGAATCGCAGGAGAAAGTTGCTACATCAATTCTAGCGGGATTGTGATATGGGGCACTCCCAAAGGCAAGTCATTGGACACGTTGGAAAAGGAACGAAAAGAGAGTGCCGCAGCCGCAGCCGCAGGAGCTGCTGCCGCAGCAACTGTGCGCACAATTAACACGACTCAAATAACCTATTCTGTAACTTATCCCGGTCAGGGCTACGCTCCTAATCTGGACACTCTCGGACCTGGATCCTCCGGCCCGTGCAGTACTCCCAATTCCGCCCATGCTTGCCTGATTGATATTGCCTTGGGATGCTCCAGCAATATTTGGTGCGTCAAAGATGTTTACAAATACAGTGTGGTCGGGATTGGTGCCCCACAACCGACAAACTATGTCATTACGGCTACACCATTCAACTCTGGTTCCAGCGGCAATAGCTTCTGTTCGACTGCCGACGGTGTCGTTCGCTTCCGGCCTGGCTCCGTGGCAGCGCCGATGACTTCGGTGGAAGAGTGTTCATCCTGGGCCCCGCTGTAGGCTGGCTTTGTATACGAACATGTTTGGAACAATTTTCCTTTTTGGATATCCACCTGAAATTCATTCATACTTGTCAAGGAAACCGGTCGGATTCCGATTTTGGAGCAATCGAGATGCGCTGCCCATGTGGGTTTGAAAATTTACCTGATGCCCAGTTTTGCGCCCGTTGCGGAGTGGCTTTGTTGGCGCAGCCAGATTTGGCGATGAAAACGAGTTCTTTGTCGGCTCCTCCGGCGTCATCAGCAGCACCCCTTGCGCCGCCCATAAAGCCAAAGTCGCGCCTGGGTTTCCTGATCGGAATAGCTTTTGTGGTTGTGGCGGTTGTTACCTACTGGTGGTTCAACCGTCCCGAGCCGGATTACGTTCCGGAAAATAGCGGATTGTATGTCGTCATTATCAATGGCAAAGTCGGCTACATTGACAAGAATGGAACGCTTGTCATCCAACTCTCTTATGATTCTGCAGGTTGGGCCGGGTTCTCCGAGGGGCTCGCGCCCGTGAGCCAGCAAGGGAAATGGGGATTCATTGACACCCACGGTGCGATGGTGATTCAACCGCAATTTGATGGAGCCTGGCAATTTGTTGACGGCCTCGCAGCCGTGGAGCTTGGGTCAGGTTCTAATTTTAAATGGGGGTTCATTGGAAAGGACGGCAAATATGTAATCAACCCCCAGTTCGAGGGCACCCTTTTTTTCCATGGCGGGTTGGCCCCAGTTGAAGTCAATGGGGAATGGGGATTTGTAGACAAGAATGGGACCATGGTCATCAAACCGCATTTTCGCTCAGCCGGAATGTTTTCGGAGGGGCTGGCTCCGGTTAATCAGTCAGGAAGCTGGGGTTACATCGACAAATCCGGTGGTGAAGTGGTCAAACCGCAGTTTGAGGCTGCTGAATCTTTTTCTGAGGGAGTCGGATTGGTTCTATCTGGAGGTAAATACGGCTACATTGACCGCGGCGGCAGGTTAGTTATCAATCCGCAATTCGATGCTGCCACCGGCTTCAAACATGGGTTTGCGGTTGTAGAGATAGCAAATAAGACGGGAACCATAGACAAGTTGGGAAAGTTCATTTTGAATCCAGGCCAAGTCAACCTAGTACCCTTAGGCGGCAGAACGGGCACTAATGACAAATCAAGCAAGTGGGTCGCAGATCCTATCCAAAGGCATCGTTTCTTGCTGGGAGATGGTGTGTTAGCTGCCAGGACAGCCGATGGCTTCGGATATGTCGATAAATCCGGTGCCTGGGTCGTTTTGCCAACGTCCATTTTAGAGGGCTCTGCACCGATGCGAGGAGGGATCGCCCCTGTAACAATTGCGGGGGAGAGTTGCTACATCAACTCCAGCGGGATGGTGATTTGGGGCGCTTCCAAGGGCAAGTCTGTCTACACGCTGGAAAAAGAATCCAAGGCGAGGAGCGAGCAGCCGCCAACTATACCGTCAGCAGATGCGTCCCCAGGCGCGGCCCAGCAGACATCCATTCTACCGTCCACGATTCCAAAGCCTGATGGATTCAATGAATTCTATGCCAAATTCAGAACGGTAGTGAGACGACGTGACCGAATCGCCCTGCAAGCTTTGATGGCTGCAAGATTTGAATGGGCTTTAGACGGATATACCACGCGTGATGAAGCGCTTAAGAACATTGGCCAAATTTTTGGCTGGGAAGAATTTTGGCAGTCCGCAGCAAATGCGGTTGCAAAGCAAGCTGAACTTTGTGGACGGTCTTATTGTAACAACAGGGCAGGGTATCGCACATGGGCAAAAGCTCGTGTTCCTTTAGAGATCATGTTTGAACGAGACTCTGAGAGTCAGTGGCACTGGACCGCTGTTCTAGGCGATTAATATAGCTTTTCTGTTCAGAGCATCGGCCTGCGATTGGATTCACACGTTCTGGAAGAGGCTGGCTGGATCCGGCTTTTTGGAGTGATAAGCATGAAATGCCGCTGTGGATTTGAAAACCTGCCCGATGCCCAGTTTTGCGCGCGTTGTGGAGCGGCCTTGCAGGTGGAACCAGACCTGAGGCCTTCAGCGAGTTCAGAATCCGCAACTCCGGCGGCAAGGGCAGCAGCCTCCGCGTCAACAAAGCCAAAGCCGGGCTTGCGTTTGGTCATCGCCATCATTGTTGCAGTTGCAGTTGTGGCTGCGGTTGCTTACTGGCGGTTCAGCCGTCCTGAGCCGGACTATGTTTTAGAAGAAAGCGGTCTGTATGAGGTCAGCGTCAACGGTAAGCTCGGATTCATTGACAAAAATGGGACGCTGGTAATTCAACCTGCTTACGACAATGAATATGGTTCTATGCATAGGTTTAACGAAGGTTTAGCGCCCGTCAGGATGCAAGGGAAATGGGGATATATTGACAGCCACGGCGTCATGGTGATTCAGCCGCAATTTGACGCTGCGCACTGGTTCGTCAATGGAGTAGCTCCGGTCCAGCTTGGTTCAGATTCCAATGCGCGATGGGGGTTCATTGGAAAGGATGGCAAGTATGTAATTAACCCCCAGTTCACGAATGCCTCTTATTTCCAAGACGGTCTAGCTCCGGTCAACGTCAACGGTGCGATGGGCTTTGTTAACAAGAGTGGGGCGATCACCATCAAACCACGCTTCAGTAACGCGCTGTCATTTTCGGAGGGCCTGGCGCCGGCTTCCGAGTCGGGTAGCTGGGGCTATATCGATAAGTCCGGGAATGCCGCAGTCAAACCACAATTTGAATCGGCTAGCCCTTTCTCTGAGGAAGTCGCCTTGGTTCGATCTGGAGGCAAGTACGGCTACATTGATCGCAGCGGCAAGTTCGTTATCAATCCGCAGTTCGATCTTGCTGACAGTTTCAAAGATGGTTTTGCTATTGTCGAAATAGCCAGCAAGAGAGGCACCATAGAGAAGTCGGGAAAGTTTCTCTTGAACCCAGGGCAAGTGAGCGTGCAGAACATCTTTGTGAGAGGTGTTGCATTGGCTGCTAAGACGGACAATGGCCTCGGCTATGTCGATAAAACCGGCGTCTGGGTGGTCTCCCCCACGTCAATCCTAGAGGCGGCTGGGGAGATGCGAGGGGGCATCGCCAGAGTAAGAATTGCTGGGGAAGACTGCTACATCAACACCAGTGGTATCGTGATTTGGGGTTCTCCGAAGGGCAAGTCCGTGTATACGCTCGAAAAGGAACAGAAAGAAAGGAGCCAGCAGGCGCTAAATCCGCCTTCAGCGGATGTGTCTCCGGCAGGGGAAAACCCGCAAAGAGCTGTTCTGAAGCCAGCCACAAATCCCAAAGGCAGTAATGGGTGGGACGTGATCTTGCCTTCATCACCTGAACCTTATGACTATGATTCGGGCATTGCCCTGTCAGGTGGCCAAAAAGTTTCCATAAAAATCCAATGCTTCCAGCAACAGTCTGGTGGCAGTTACAAGGTTGTGTTGCCGAGCGAGCATACGCAGGTATGTGGAATTCTCAGTATTAGCTCTCGTCCAGAAGGCGATGCATCCGGGAATTTAGCTGGCTATACTGACTGGAATACGTTCTGTTACAAAGGGCAATGCACTGCGCGGATGTATGTTGGTTATGGCAAGAATCGCGCGAACTACTACCAACTCAGTGTGCAGCAACCTAGCCGTTAATCCCTCGGTTCCTGATCCACCCGGCGAAAAAACAAACAATCGGTTTCGACCAGTTCACGCGCCATCGCCGACAATATTTAGGTGTATTGCTCCAACGAGTTAAATGAGTATCCGGAATCCCTTGATTGACAGCATCAGAGGATAACAGACCATATTTATTCTCATTTGAATTCAACTCCATGGTGTTCATTGGACCCGTGCCTTATTCAGCCAATCCCAAAATTCCTGCGGCATGAGACCACCGTACTGTTGATAGAGGAACTCGGTCGCTAAGACGAAAATGCCCTTGCAATTGAGGTTGTGCATCAATGCCTCTAGCAAGGTCGTTTAACTCTGCATTTTTCCAAACAACACGGCAAATCTGCGAGGCTCTGAAGGAATTGTGTGGCATGGGGCTGTGTGATGCGCCCCTTCCGCGCAGCCAAGGCGACGACATTGACTATTTCGTAGAGCCACAACGCTGGTACCACTGCCGTATCGGCGACAGCAGACAGCCGGTTCAGAAAGCCTTCCGTGTAAGCAGTAGCCTTGTCTGAGAAACACCATGCCATGGTCACTGCGCTGTCCAAGACAAACCGGCTCACGGACGTCCTTCATTGATCAGGTCTTTGATGCTGAGACCACCGAGGGTAACTCCCTTGCGCAGTTCGCGAATGCGCATGCCGGCAGCCAGTGCGCGTTCTTTCGGGAGATCATGACTGCTGTCTTTGTGTTGCCACCCGGAAACCAGGAGATCGCGGACGAGCTCCGATACAGGCACACCAGACGCCTGGGCCTCAGCCACGATTCGGGCTTCCATCTCCTTAGGTATTTCAACTGTGACAGTCATGATGCCTAGCCCCTTGATAACAAAATCTCATACTAAAGTATTGTCGCTTAACTGCTAAATACAAGAAAATATAGTACATGGCGGGGATGGATTAGAGGACGATTTCAGAACTTTTTCTATGCTTGGCGCTGACTCAATACCAGCAGAGTTTTCGATAACCCCCGCGAATTCAATAAGTTAGCCATCTAGGGATTATTGGACTCTCCGCGGGCGGCAAGTTGCTTGCGGGCATAGGCTACAGCCTCATGCAATTTTGAGGCAAGAAGTTTTTTCTCCGGTTGAGCGGTGAGATATTCTGCAACCCGAATTTCGCCCTCATTGAGCTGAAGCATCTCAATCTGTTCGCGATTTCGTTCGCTGCACAGGATCAGCCCCAAAGGACACCGCGACCGAAGCGACCCGGGAATTCAAAGTTAAGCTGCAATTAAAAACATCGATTCAGCAACCGATGGTCAAGAAGCATACAAAACGTGCTTAGTGCCGCCGTTGCTTGCTTGCACGGCGGCACTGTTCGGCAATCGATGCTGTTCACATCAATTTACTTTGGATAAAACATAAACGTCCCGTACAAATTGTCCAGATAGACGATGAACTCGCCCGGCCCTGCGTACGCCGGGACGCAGGGGGGAGCCGTTTGGGGGCAACCAGGTCCCGTAATCGACAGTGCCTGCATCAGTGTCGTAGTGGTCGTGAGCGTGTTTTGCCAAGTGTGCTTCCATGTGAGAGTATCCATCTGCTTGAGGTCGAGACTGAACTTGGCGAACCACGTGCCACCAGAGAACTTCGCCTCCAAGCCGAATGCTTGCGTGAAGGTGTGGGAAGAGCCTTTGCCTACAATTGAGGTGTTCGTGTATTCGACGTTGTACCCCGTTGTGGTGCCTCCTCCGTTACCAGGGCCGGCCTGCGTGTAATTGATAGGGTTAGGAGGAAATGGTATTTGAGTGAAGCGCCCATCAGCAGATGTGGACGGTAAGGGTGAGGGCAAGTTATATGTCCCGCTTGTAAAAGGATCGGCCGCCAGTATATTAGCAATATCGGCGCTCGTGAGTCCCGGCCCCTCGCCCGCCGGCCAGACCATTCCTGGTTCGTTCGCCGTCACCCAACCGCGTGCGAGAACCTTTTGAATACTGGGATTGACTCCAAAGTGTCCGTTGAGCCACCCCACTTGCACGCCGAAGATGTCCATCCCATTCACGTCGTTATTGTCATAGCCATACCCGTTCCATTGAAGGCTCTTGGGACTGTTGGGGAAGACGGTGTAAATCATCAACGGGTTGAGCCACAGCCAGATGGTGTCATAGTCGTGATTCACCGGAGCAAAGGCGTTCCCTGTGCCGTTCGTCATATCCGATACCGTCGTTTGTTTGCTGATCGTGACCGTCGAAGAACTGTTCGATTCCTGAATATAGTCGGTCGACTCGGTACCCGTGAGTTCGACAGCAGCCCCTCCAACGATCGACCAAGCCTGTATTTTGCCAGAGACTGAAATTGCAAGACTGACATCAGTCTGGAACGAATCGGTAGTCATTGTGGTGTTTCCTACGAGCGTGCTGTTGGTGTATGTAACATTGCTATTCGGTCCCGGTGGCGCATAGGTGACACCGACAACGACGTATTTCGGGTTGACGAATCCGGTGATGACCTGAGGAGGAGGAGGAGAGTAGGTGCCGCTGAGGGAAATATCAGTCTGATTTGAAGGATTACACGATGAGCACGGGCCATAAGTGCTATTGATGATTACACTTCCGAAATATGTGCCTGCGGTTGTTGGCACAAATTGCACACTAATCTGGCAGAAGTCACCTGGGCGAAGTCTTGCTGGGCAAGAGCTTGTCACCCTGAAGGGTCCGCTGACTTGGATGGAGGTAATCGTGACGTTGGAAAAAATGGGAGGATTGCTTCTGAGAGTGATCGCCTGACTCGGAAACGGCACCGAGGTTATAGTTCCAAACCCCAAGGCAGACGGAGTAGCCATCAAAGGACTTTGTTGGCTGTATGCCAGAAGTGGGAAAATAAACACCGACAACACGGATATCTTTAACAATATTCTGCAATTGTTCACGCGCTTCTCCTTCAATTTTTTAGAATTTTGGACTAACCCAGTTCTGTTTCGACCTAAACAGAGGCTAGTTAAAGCTCAGGGACGCGGGCGCCCCGCGTTGCATTCTCTCCGCCACGTCGATTCCAAAGTGGGATAACTAAGAGCACAACTTCAAACAAGCTGCCTTAGCTCACGGAAACTTACCGCGAGAAACGGAGCCTTCCTCTCGGGCAGGATTATCGTTCAGAAACCACGCAATGGACTACGCGACTTTACTGAGGGTGTGGTAAAAAGAATCCTACTAGAATCGGGGAAGGCGATGAGGCGCAGTACAAAGTTGAAATAAGTGCGACCAGAATCAAATATCCGGAGCGCAAGAAGTAAGCCCTACGGGGCATAGCTCACAAGCGGGCAAATCAGCCATTTCCTTCAACGAAATCTCCTGGCAATTGACTTGAGCACGCTGATCTCCGACGTCATGAGCATCGCGGATCTGATTTCGGCAGCCACTGAGGAATCCATTCGTTCCTTCAATGCTCAATCGCAAGCAGCCTAGCCCACGGCAGAACCAGCTCCGGCTGCGGATGCACCCGCTAGAAGCTCTTTTAATCGCGCCAGAACGTCTTCATGGGATTCTTTGCTCGCGACGGCATCAATCCACCCTGGAAGTCCATCTCTACGGGTGGCATCCTGCCCATCCAGAAGCAGGATGGGAAGCGACGGTCTAATAAGTTTCAATGATTTCGCAACCGGCCAGTCGGCTTCGCGCATAAACGGGGCATCCAGAACAACAGCTGCGATGTGACTGCTCATGCAGACAGCAACACCTTGATCGGCTGTAAATGCGAGTAAGACCTGATATTCAGACACTCTGATTGCGTGCAGCATCGGATTGAAATTGGCAACGGATTCGGCGATACAGAGTATCCGAGGCCGTTTTTGTGTGAGGCAAAATTATCCCCCTCTCATCCCTATTGATGAGTATTGCTTCATCGGATCCTCAACGGCGAGCAGTCAGTATTTTAATTGCGCTTAGAACAGCAAGTGATAGTTTGCCGCACTTGCAACGCTTGGGAAGCTTCTGCGAGACTCACTATTCACAAACTTACACTTCAATTGCTCAACAAATCGCAAATGGAAAAATGGGTACATACTGAAGGAAACAAGTGAAGGATGAGTCTCGCGCCAACTTAGGTTAGTGATCCAGATGTGCAGTTTTGCCGTCTTACTATTAAATTCTCTGAATCTGCTGAGAAAAGGGTGGGTAGGCTCTGCTCCACCCTCTTCAGTTCCCGACAAGCGTCTTTTTAACGTTCGTGTCGCCGCTCCTTCGTTTCTTTCTCATCACCGTCTAATTCCGCAGCTCTGCAGGATGGCGCGGGAAAGGCAACCATACTCGACTCGGTAACTGGGCTCTGGCCGGTGAAGAATGGACTCCCTGGCACACGCGCCAGCGTTCCGTTTGGGCTCACACTCCAACCGTCTACTGCCGCACGCGCAAAAAGAGAGGCATAAACGAAGTCGCCGCCACGGGTAGTCTCAATTTTGCCCACAAAGTCGGCGGCTGCAAAGGGTGATCCCGAAACCGGCTTCAGCGCACCGTTTGCCTGCACCGCGAAGGAGGAGACGGCCTCGTTGAATGTGTTGCTGGTAAACAGGAACTCATTGTTGGGGCTGAGGGTCAGCGCGCTGACGAGGAAGCGTGCCCCGGAGGGAAAAGGCGATCCCGGCGCTGGCGTAAGGCTGCCATCTTCCGCCATATGGAACACGTCAATATGGCTCGAAAAGCCGTCAGAGACAGCGACAAACATGCGGTTGTTGTGGCAGTTAATATCGATTCCTGTGGGAGTGGCGCTCAATAGCACAGGCGAGCCAGGCGCCGGAGTCAATGTCCCGTCATCCCCAATGGCAAATATTCCCACTGCATTGATGGATTCCAGACCGACTGCCAGGAATTGGCCGCTGGGGCTTACCTTGAGTCGCTGAGATCGCTCCCCGACATTGAACGGGGAGCCGGGCACTTCCCTTAGACTTCCGGTCGCCCTGGCAATGCGGAAGACGTGCACTACTGGAGTGAAATCGTCGGTAGCAAACAGGAATTTCCCATTGGGACTCGAAGCCAACGCAGGAGAGGAGTTGACAGCGCCGATTGGAACAGGAAGTCCGGGCACTGCAACGAGGGCTCCCGTTTGCGAATTGATCCTGAAACCGCTGACTGTGCCATCGGCAATATTAGCGGCATAAAGAAAGCCCCTGCCGGCAACCCTCGCAGTCGTAATCTTTTCCGGATCAATTGTTCGGTCATTGCCGCCATTGCCGCCCGTAGCAAAGGGAGAACCTGGGAGGAGCGTCAGGCTTCCGTCAGCGTTCACCCGGAAGGCCGATACTGTGTTTGGAGAGACATCATCGTTCGTGTAGATAAAGTTGTTTTGCGCAAGAAGGTTGATGGTTGAGCACAAAATCATGCAGAGCAAGATCTTGATTTTCATAGGAAGCAGCGTCCTTTCAAAGAGGATTACAGGGGAGCTGCTGGATTTTGTTGCAACCCCAATGCCAAATTCAGCAGAGACACTCTTTGAGAAAGAGTGCAACCCGAGGGAAAAATTGGGCATGGTTGTGCCACAATTGTGGATACTGGCAAACTTGGCTCGCAATTATATAAAGCTAAAGCGGTTTCACAGTTGCTTACAAGTTCTCAGCTATGTCGGCGCCTCAAGGGAAGTACAGACGCGAACGAATGATGACATTTGCGCGACATCAAGCATCTTCTGAAGGCTTAAAGCGTCTTTTCTGGTGACTACCACTGAGCACGCAGTTGGTTCCGACGACCCTGCCGGAAGAGACATCACCATCGCGGTCAAATCAGATTCCGAGATGAAGTATCCTCCCAAGCTGATGTCAACTACGGTCGCCGCATAAGGCTTCGCTGCATAAACATAACGATCTAGTTGCGCCGCAACCAAGTCGGACTGTTTTCTATCGCTTGGGACTACACGAATGATGAGAACCGATCCACCATCAATCTTGAGTAGCTCCTCTTGAGTTTTCACTGAAAGACTCCAGCTTCTACCTGAATTAGTGAAATTCGGTCATGATTCGTTCCACGGTTTTGGGGATGAACCAAGTTCTTTCCTTTGACCGGAGAGGGGCGATGCCCATTTCTGTTCAACTTCCCCTAAAAAATCCAAGAAACAGCGGAGAAAATTTTAAAGTTTAAAAAATGCGAGATTAGCAAAAACCATGGGAGTTCGAAACTACAAGATAGGGTTGAAAGCAAACTACTTGAAAACGCAGGGTTTACCAACTGGCGGGGATTCGCGAACGACTTTCGAACTTTTACACTTCTTAACACAGGATTCAATGCTCGGTGCGCTCCCGCCTGAAGCCCATCGAGTCAACCAGCGGGGATTGCCACCGGTTCCCAAATCCGGCGGTATACCACCAAACAATAGATAGCGGCAGGAGCAGAAGCCAATAAGCGTGGCCGGGTATGGAAGACTTTGCTTTGCTGTCAGAAGGTATGCTTGCTCGTTTGGTTTCGGTGCTTCCATCTGGCTTGCTTTCCAAAGGTACGCTAGTGTAGTGTCCAAGAATTAACTGGACAATCAGATGGACCGAAATTGTTGAAAACAATCGGTTGTCTCTGACCAGTTAATTAGCAGACACTACACTAGCCGGTTCTGCGCCGGAAGGCGTGCTTACGGGATCAATTTTCGCTGCCTCGGCCATCTCGTGCCCCTTACTTGCCCTTCTTATCATCTTTCTTGTCTTGCTTGTTGTCTTGCTTGTTGTCTTTCTTGTCATCCTTCTTGTCTTTCTTATCATCTTTCTTGTCTTGCTTCGGGCCCTGCTCCGCACCCTTATTCTCCACATAATTCTGCAATTCGCGGGCCCCTCTCTCTTTCCCTTCCTGGACGGCCTTGTCGTCATCCTTCTTGTCGTCCTTCTTCTGGGCAAGGCCTAGCGTAGATGACATTAATGCGAGGGCAAGGAAATACATAAACGACTTTTTCATGTTGACAGCTCCTGAGTGAGTATTTGGACTCCGTCATCCAGCGTTGGGTCAAAGTGACATTGCGTGCCGCTTCAGCCAACTGGATGGGTCTCTGATAGATAGTGAACCCCGAAGGCAAAATGTTTCACAGCTTTTCAAAAATAATCACAGATCGCTGTTTCCCGTACCAGGGTCTCGAAGTTTTCTTGCGGGGACTCGAAGGGATTCGAACTTTGATTTGCTTGTTCCCCAGCCGGATCATTACTCATGCATGCTCTCAAAGGTGACCTCCTAAAAATGACAACTAAGGTGTCACTCTCTTTTCAAGGCCATCTCGACACTCTTCGTTACCTGGAAGATACAGTCTTCCAATCCTGCCGGAGCTCCCGATAACGGAAACAATCGACGAGATGATCGTTTACCATTCCAACGGCTTGCATGTGGGCATACACGACCGTCGAACCAACGAAACTGAATCCGCGACGCTTAAGGTCCTTGCTGAACACATCGGATTCGATAGAAGTTGCAGGGATCTGTCGCATGATCTTCCACCGGTTAAGCTTTGGCTGTCCGTCAACGAAACGCCAGCAATAGGCGTCGAAGCTTCCGAACTCTTCCTGGATTTTGAGAAACGCGCGTGCGTTGCGCACGGCCGCCTCAATCTTCATACGATTGCGAATGATCTCAGAATTTAATGCGAGCTTCTCGATTCGTCGAGCCGAATATCGCGCGACTTTCTCGGGATCAAACCCATCGAAAGCGCGCCGATAACCTTCCCGCTTCTTCAGTACAATCGTCCAGCTCAACCCGGCCTGCGCAGCTTCAAGCACGAGAAATTCAAAGTGCTTGCGGTCATCGTGGACGGGGACACCCCACTCGCGATCATGATATTGGAGCATCAGCGGATCATCGACCTTAACCCACGAGCATCGTTTACTGGTTGCGGTTGCATTGCGCATCAAGACAGTCTTCCTTACAGGTAGGTTTTTTGGGGCTTAAAAATGTCCATTTAGAAGTGACATTATAAGAAGATAAGGAGGTAAAGATGAAATCGAAAACAAACATCGTCCTGGTACACGGAGCCTGGGATGACGGCTCATCCTGGGGCAAAGTGATTCCCTTTCTTCAGCAGAAAGGATTCAACGTGACTGCCGCACAGATACCTTTGACGTCTTTGGCAGATTTGCCGCCGACGCAGATCCGGTCGAAGCCGCGTTATGGCTGCGGTGCAAAAGCCTCTGAGCATCAACTCGTTCATCGCAAAATCCGGACCACCAGCCTGGAAGCATCTGCCGTCGTGGTACATGGTTGCGACGGAAGACCAGATGACTCCGCCGCAAGCCGAGGAATTTATGGCAAAGAGAATGGGCGCCACGGTGCGCGAAGTAGCTGCGAGTCATGCAGCCATGGTCTCTCACCCCAGAGAGGTTGCGGAACTCATCACGTTGGCGGCACAGTCAATCAGTTGACGAGCAATTGAACAAACCTTTGCAACTCAGGAGGACCCTATGAACTCCGATGTTCTGACGACAAAAGCAGCCGATGGAATTGCGGTCATTACGCTTGGCAGCTCACGTTCTTCAAGATTTTTAAGGAAGATTGTCGAAAAAGAGATAGACCGAAGCAATGCGACCGTTCCGGGCGACGATAAAATCGGTTCCCGCGTAAGCTGGTGGTTTGCCGGGAGTGCCAGATACCCATCGAATCCGTCCGGCATCACCTAATTCCTCGGGAGGGAAGAGGGGCTGATATTCGAAATCTGGATGTGTTGCTTTTATCACACCAGCAATACGATCAATCTCGTCTCGACCACGAAATATACCGCCTTTGGGGTCATAGAATACTGCGTCTTCGTGAAAGATCTCGTCGATTGCAGCGCGACGACGCACGGGGTCATTTTCGCCAAACACGTCGCTCAGATTACGAAGCAGCAATGTCGATATGCTGTTGGACATGGCTTGTCTCCTCTAGGGAATCGGGCCTCGATGTCTAGATGCACGCATCGAAGGAAAGTTGCAAGACGCGGGGTGCTGATTGTTCAAATCATAGACTATCGTAATCAGGCAATTACACTCATCATTGGGACTAGTCCTCTTTTTGAGCGTATTACGGGCGATCCCGAAGTTACGGGCCGATGGCGACGCGGTCCAGAAGTGCGCTTGGGATCGGGTTTCCTATGCAGGACGGTGCACCCGATCACTCGCCGAGTCTTCGAGAGTAAGTGTGTCATATACTCTTTGAATTATTCAATTCTTGTGTACTGCACAGATGGAGGTCGTCATGTCCAAGGTCGTCAATTTCAACCTCGGCGTTAACCTCGGATGGCTCCAACAGGGGGCAGGCTTTGGAGGGCGTCCAATCGAGGAAATGACCGCTGACTTAGAACGAGTACGAGCAAGTGCAGCAACCGCAGGTTACACAGGCTACCAAGCACTTATAGATAATGCTCGCCGGGCGCTGAGCTCTGGCCAGCCACCGAGCAGCGCCCTCGACGAAATCAGCAATTTGATTCGGTTGTTTCAGGGGCAAGCACGTGGCATCGATGCCGCAGCCCTGAATCTCGGCATCGTACTGGGGTGGCTCCAGCAGGGAGCGCGGGCCAATAATCGTCCGATATCTATGGCAACAGCCGACTTGGAATCGGCGCGCACTCACGCTGCAAATGCACAGTACAAAAATTACGATGGTTACATCAACAACGCGCTGACTAAACTTTCGTCGGGACAGCCTCTCAGCTCGGTATTGGTCGAAATCACCGCACTCATTGGTCTATTTCAAGGGCAGGGGTAACCAGACTGCGAATGAACTTCGTTTTACCGGCATGTGTGTTCATGGCATCTTGGGAATCGGCCCGAAGCAGTCTCTAAGTCTTCTTGGAATCCATTTTCGCTCTCGTTGCTGTCCCAGCACCCATTCGGTCATGAAGATATCAGGACTATTTGCAAGATAAACACGAATATGAGCTTGGTTGTCATTGCTTCCAAGCTACGGCCCTACGGAAGTGCCAGTTTGTATCCCTTAGGCCATGATGCAGGCTGTGCAGAAATTCCGATAGTGATACGGCGGACGATCTCTGCCTCCAATATCATAACGAGCGTGCTCGCTCCGGATGGGGTGTCAAGTCATCAATCAGATCGACAGAGAACTCCAGCGCTTGATGGAACCGCATCGTCATACTTCGGCCGCTCCGACCCTTTGCGGGAATCGCTCACTTGTGGACTTGCCGGGGAGCGGTAGATGTAACGATTTGTTGGAAAAGGCATTTCAATTGGCCTATTTTATCGTGCAAGACCGCTCCGTCGCCATCGACCTTGTTCATCGCTCCTTAAGAAAACTCACGGCGCAACAAAGCCGCGAGAAGAAGAGATTCTACTGGCGCCACAAGGGCGTGAAGCGCAGGACCAGGAAAATCAGTCGCGACAATCAGGACGCTCTGCAATGGCTCATTTATTTGGAATCGGATAGATACGAAAGAGAGCAACAGCAGAAACACGCTCCCCGGACAAGATCTTTGGCAGTGCAATACATTAAGTACATTATGCAAATGACGGGGAACATGTCGTCTTTCTATGTCGCGGTCGGGCTTTACAGGATATTGCACAACTACACAACGCAGGAAATTCAAAATGCCTATGAACTGGTGGCCGCCGACTTCGTGGGTACAGAAAAGTATCGAAGAGTGAAAAAAGCCCTGATGCAGAAACTCATCAACCGCTTTTCCGGCTTTATCAACATCAGGCCGGACAATCAGGAACTGAGATTCGAGGTCGATGACAACCAGAACGACTGGGACGATTTTGTGACCGTGTGCCTGGACATTTTTACGCCCTGGAGCACCCGGAATTCCTGCAGCCAAGCGATGCCCGGAACCTTTGTTGCGGAATCTGCAAGAACCACACGGCTCCTGAAGATACACTCCACCACGGACGTCGAAGAAACGAAACGGTGTCATATTTTCATCCACCCACCCTGCTTTGATCAGCTCCTTGGCAGTCTCGGACTGGACCCACGGTCGATGAGGCTTTCTATGCCGCGATTCACAACCAACCAAGGCAACCACTTCGAAGACCGATCGTCGCGAGGAACAAATAGCGCGCCGCCGCTCACTGAGGAAGAACGTGCAACACTAGGGCGAGTGCCTGGCGCCAGTGAAATCCATCCCTTGCGACGACTTCCGAAGATACTGACCATACTGGCGGATGGAGTACCTTGCGCTCAATGGGATTTATCTCATGAAACCTGTAAGGAATGGAGGATCGCGGAAGGAACCAGATTGCTGGAGTTTTATACGGAAGAAGAAGGAGCGAACCAGTTATTGGCGATACATTGGATTGATTACACAGATACTGGCGGAATTGCCGGCGGCGAGCACACTGTTTCTGCTGGAAGTGGTAAGGAATTGATTTTGAAGACCATTCCCGGCGATCCAAAAAGTGTTTACGCCGGCGGGGCTGCGATGTTTATGAGAATCCGGCTAGCCTCTCCTTTTGCCCGGTCGAGAGAATTGCTTTATTCTCTCTTGTGGTCTCCCAAGCTGCTAGGCTACGCCCTGGTGTCAATGCTGGTTCTCTTTGGCTGGCTGTGGTCCATTCAGCGATACCAGCGAGCACTCTCGAAACAGCAATCGCTGGTAGAAAAACTAAGCAATGATCGTGCATCGGCCGAGGCTGCCCTGCAGGCGATGAGAGCGCAGCAAACTCCGCCAATCGGAGAGCCCGTAACATACAATCTACTACCCGACTCCATCACAGTGCGTGGCCCGGATAACACGGAGACTCCTGTGTTGGTTCTGCCGCGCGGGGCGGCCTTGGTACATCTTGAACTTCCTCTTTACGGTCGCAATCGAGACGCAGTCTACCGGGCGACCCTAAAATTATTCTCATCCAAAACAGAGGTTGTGCAGGAAAATCTGTTGAAGCCAAAGCAAACGAAGTCCGGGTTGGCCGTGGTGTTTGTCTTGCCTTCCGGGCTCATAGAAAAGCAAGGCCGTTACGTTATCACACTGGAATCCATGAATGCGGGAAATCGCCAACGCGTTGGGGATTTCAGTTTCTATGCGCACTCACGTTAGATTCTACCTGCCGGTACAGGACTCTTCTTCGCCGGTAAGGGCAGTGCAAGCGAATGTAGGATGGCATCCATGCCGGGCCACGGGCTTTTGTCGAGCGGGTCCTGCTGGCGCGATTCATTTCCATTCGCCGTGAATTTGAAAGGCCGCCCAGTAATAAGGCGATTTCCAGATGTCTTTTCGCCACATTTCGATCTGTGCAGCCCTGAGTGCCGCGGCCGGAGACTCCTTGTCCCGTTCCATTCTCCTATAAAACGCCGCCATCAGCTCTGCAGTCGCCTGATCGCTGATACTCCACAAGCTCGCCACTACGCGGCTGCTACCGGCATACATGAAGCCGCGCGTCAGCCCAATCAGGCCTTCGCTCCGGATCTCCTTGCCCAACCCTGTCTCACAGCCACTTAGCACCACCAAATCCACGGGTAAGGCCATATCATACACATCTTGCAAACTGAGAAAGCCCTGCTGCGGGCGCCCGTGTTTATCAACCATGGAGAAGATGAGCCCGGACAGTTCCGGATGCTTGCTGTTGAGGATGCCATGAGTTGCAAAATGGATGAATCGATACTTAGCTAAGGATGGGCTTATTGCCGTTTCCCGGCTCGCGTCAAAATCTAATGCTTTTAATGTCTTTCCGTGGGTCACTGCCAGTATCGACTTAGCCTCCTGTCGTGTGTAGTCCAAGCGCTTAAGAGTGAGTTCCCGTCCGTCGCTAAATCCCATCTCAGATGCCGAGCGAGTGAGATCATTTCGACGCAACGAAAGGTCAGATAATCCGGAATACGCCCTGACCTGCTGGACTGTGCTGCGGGGAGCGTGTTTCGGCAGCTCCTTCGTCACGCGTGGGTCTCGAGCGTCGAAAACCGGATCTGCCAGGACTGCAATCGCTCCGGACGGCTGCGCGCGATTTTGTTCTTCGCGGCGCAGTTCAGACATTACTGAGGCGGAAGGCAAAATCACGATTTCGTGCTCTAGCACAAGCGGGGCCGCTGCTCGCATTGTTGGGTGACGACGTTTTTGCATAGCGACATCTGGGGCACTCCCCATCAATGGTGTAGGCAGCGCTGCAACCGGAATATATTGCAGCAAACCATCGGGCACGACGAGGAGTCTCTTGTATTTGCTCAAGAGTGGACCAACTGGCCCGAGAATCATATCGCTGAGCTGTGCGGCAACATTTGCAGATTTAGCATCCGCCCGCATCCACAGATCGTGAGCGCGGCGATCGTTCTCCTTGCCAAAATGGTTTCGTGCGGTCAAGGTCTCATATACGGCGCGCGCCAACAACTCGATTTCAGAACGCCTTGGCAATGTAAACACCGCCAGTGAGCCTGTTGTTACAACAAACACATAGCTGCGTTCTTCTCCCAAGCTGTACTCCAACAAGCATGTATCGCTATCCAGCAAGATTTGCTGCACCTCTTCAATGCTCAAGATCCGAGACTGTGTCAGAGCGGCATATGCGGGACTGCTGAAACGAATCTTTTCCTGTACTTCCTGATACTGGGACAACAACTCTGTGACTTCGCTATCGAGACGAGCTATATGCTGGCCGCCGGGTTTTTCATTTAAGAGTTCAATCTTGCGATTCGACTTGCTCGTAATCTCCGCCAACAAAGACTGTTCGAGGGACAGCAGGCTTGGGTCGACCCCATTCCGAATATTGATATGGCCGGTGGTTAGCGTCTCAAGCAAAACACGGGCGCGTGATCTTTCCAACACCGCAAATGCCTGAATTGGCTGCTTCTGTTGAACGAGGAGATCTATGTACTCACTGTAATAGTCGGCGTGCTTGGCACGAAAATCCCGGACGACATTCTCAGAGCCGCCCAGATGAGCAACTTGAGTTTCCAGAGCATCCAGCGCCTGCCCGTAAAGATGGGCTGCCAACTCAGGTTGCCCATGCCGCAGAACGGAAGCGAGGGCAGCAAGAGTATCGGCGTGACTCTTGCTGCTCGGGGCTAACTTCTCCCAGATTGCCAGTTCTTTGCGAAAATAGTCCTCTGCCTTAGCCAGATCTTGCTGTTGCGCCCAGAGTTCGCCTAACGAGTGAAGCGTCATGGCCACTTCACTGCCATTTGGGGAAAGCTTGTCTTCGATGGCTAAGGCCTTCCTAAAATACTCGTCTGCCTTCTCCAACTCACCCCGGTCTTTGAAAATATCCGCCAGATTCGAAATACTTGCAGCTACCGTAATGCTCTCAGGTGCCAATTTGTTTTTGAGATCTAATGCTTCGCGTAAGTATGTCTCAGCAGCTTTTTGATCGCCGCGCATACATGCCAGCATTCCAAGGTTATTCAAGACGTAAGCGGTGCCTAAACTGTCGGGGGCAAGCTGCAACAGGATTTTCAGGCTGTGGTGGAAGTATTCGCCGGCCTTTTCGAGATCATCTTGAGCCATGGCAACATTTCCAATATTGCTCAACGTCCCGGCGACATCCATGCTTTCAGGAGACAGATCCTGTTTGATCGAGAGGCTTTGGTAAAAATAAGAGTCCGCTCTAGCAAGATCCCCCTTTTTGGCACCTATCAAGCCAAGCGTATTTAGAGTCTGGGCAATATCAAACCCCGCGGGGGCGAGCATCTTCAATATAGACAAGCTTTGGCTGCAATACTCTTCTGCCGCTTTAAGATTGCCTTGAATCGATTCCAAGTATCCCAGTTGTGACAGGCTATTCGCTGAAGCAATGCTTCCTGAGGCCAGTTCGTTTTGCATATTGAGTGCCTGGAGATAATATTCATGTGCCTTGTCCAGCCTCATTTGTCTGTACGAAATGAAACCAATCTTATACAGATCGGTGGCGATCAGCAGATTATTTGTTGTGTCTTGTGCGTCTTCACGCGCCGCTTGTTGAAAATACTTCTCGCTATTACTCCAATCGCGTCGATGTTCAAAGCTCTCGGCCCATGATCGAAACAAATGTGCCCGGAGCTTCCCTTCAGCGCCTCCGACGCTTTCGACAGCTTTATCGTAAGACTCATCAGCCTCGCCATATCGCTTCGCGGCGTCGAGTGTCGCAGCCGCATGAAACAGGATCCACGTGGCGAGCCAGTGGTTGGCTGCTTTCTGCGGTGCTTCCATTTGCATGGCGAGTGAGTGCCAGTCAGCTGTAGCTTCTGCGAAGCGCCCGGTCGACGCCAACTCCTGAGCGTGCTGATATTTGGCGAGCAGGTCTCCCTCAAGGTTCGGACGACTATCGATTCCCCACACATCCGGCCCGACGATCCATTTCAGTCTCTGCGTCCCTCGCATTCCTTCGAGGACAACGTTGCCCTTGGGTGCCTGATCGAGTTCGATCAAAGCTAAATCGAAGGGCGATGCAAGTTGACCTTTTACGTCATTTCGGGTCCAGGCGAGGAGAACATCACCGCGATGGAGTCCGCCTTTCTCACCTTCCGACCTTGACTCTACTCTTTCGATGACGATGCCTGGCTGGAGCTGAGGCACAAGCGAAGAAGACATCTTTTCCTGTGAAAAGCGGATAGAAGTGCAGATAGAAGTGAGGAATGACAGTAAGTAAATGGAGAAAAGGAAAGCATAGGATTTCATTGCTTGCTCCTCAATACTGCTGAGGGATGCGGATGCCGTCGTGATCAGGCATCGCCTGGACGACCTAGCTAGAGGCTGTTGCAAAACCCAGCACTAAACCCCTTGATTGACGCGGGTAGGGCTGGAGTGGGTTGGCAGATCTGTGGGTTTCGGCTGAGCTTGGCACAAATCTTTTCCCCCAAAAAATTCACCCAGCATCAACTTT
>DASZFU010000032.1:0-15634 GCA_035939495.1 Candidatus Angelobacter sp.
CCTTGATACGGACGTAAATTCAGCGCTTCTGATGTTCCATTCCTTGATTGAATCCGGCATGTTGAGGGTGCATCCGAATAAGCGGCTTGGCTTTGTGGACGCAACCTTTCCCGGCCTGGCTCGCGCAACCGAGATGATGTCGGCATCGGCAATTTCGCTGACCCGCCGCGAACTGCAGCTACCCGACCCTCATGCTATCTGGACTCTTTATCCCAGTGTTATCTCTGTGCCTCAGAGTGTCCGTCAGTTGTTTCAGCAAACCGTAATCGATCCCTGCCTCGGACTCTACCGGGAGCTGCGTTGATATGGAGAATCCGGCATGAAGTTCACAATCTTGCGCGGCCCGTATACGATTTGCAGGCTGGATGCAACTGCGGAGGTCCCCGGCTGGGCCGCCAACGGAAGCTTTTGTTCGATCACGCGAACTCCGAATGAGCTTTCGGTCATCTGTGACGAGGCACAGGTGCCCCTGGAAACCAGGGCCGAGCGGGGATTCAGTTGTATACAGTTGCAAGGGCCATTTGGCTTTCAGGAGATTGGGATTCTGGAATTATTCCTTGGGCCTTTGGCCCGGTCCGGCGTACCGGTATTCGCCTTATCGACCTATGACACCGATTGGATCCTGGTTCAGAAAAAGCATTGGGAAAATGCTTTGTCGGCGCTTGGTCGAGCAGGACATGAATTGATCGCATAGTATCGCAAAACTCTGATCTCTATCGATGCTAACTGGCAGAAAATCCTGATGCACTATCTCGTTATCCTGGGCGCAGTGGTCAACCTTTATGGCATCGCACACTATATCCGTGGCATTTTTCACGGGAAAATAAAACCGAATCTTGTCAGTTGGGTCCTGTGGACAATTGCTCCTCTCGTCGCATCGGCTGCGGCACTTTCGACCGGAGCGCGCTGGGCTGCATTGCCGACGTTCATGGTCGGCTTTTGTCCATTGCTTGTGGTTGTCAGCATATCCATCAAAAAACACTCGATCTGGCGGCCGACCAAGTTTAGCTATTTGTGTGGGGCACTGTCATTGATTGCCCTGCTTCTATGGGCAATCACGAAGAATCCGGAAATCGCGATTATCTTTGCAATCTTGAGCGATGGCCTGGCAGCCGTTCCAACGCTCAAGAAAGCCTGGCAATATCCGGATACTGAGTTAGGCGTAGCCTATACGGCGACTCTATTCAATATTCTGACCTCATTTTCAGCAACTCACCTGTATACATTTTCTGAGATAGGTTTCCCGATCTACAATGCACTCTTGCATGTCGCCCTAAGTTTTGCCGTCTATAAGAGAAGCTTCTTGGTCAGGGCAAACACGCCGTCCATTGATTCGTAGAAGCTTCATTGATCCATTGACCATCGGGAGCACGTTGTCACACCGGAAGAGCAAACCATTTGTGATCTATTCCGCCAGCCACACTTTTCTTACTCGGCTGGGTGAATCAGGATGTGATGCTTGGACACTCGCCCGGGATTGCGGGGCACAGCGACATCTCCATTTCAATGCGTTAGGTGCATCCGTCCGAATCAGCGGTCACAAAGGCCATGACAACTCTGAGTGGGCACAATTTTGGCACAGTGCGGGAAATCCCAAATTGCTTGAGGATGCCGAAACGTCTGTAAATGTTGATTCTGAAGAACTTGAATGGCGCGCCCTGAGAGACGATCTTAGAACTTTCTTGCTGAGTCCTGAGGAGACGATTTCAGAAATCCGGCTGTAAGGCGTTGGTATACGCGGCATGGAGAGTGCGGGAGTCGAACCCGCTAGCCTCTTGCGAGAGCCCTTGTTTAGCAGACAAGTGCCTTACCGTCCGGCCCACTCTCCGGTAATCGAAATTGTCAAAGAACTACCATGAATGCCTGGTAGGCCTGGTGGGATTTGAACCCACAAACGGCTGCACTTCCACCCCACCACGCAAAAAACGCGCGTGGCGAGGACCCCGGTCTTAAGGCAGCTGCGTATGCCAGTTCCGCCACGGGCCTGGTTAGTTAGATTGAAATTGGATAGAGGTTCAGTAACTCAGTCGGGATCGACTGAGGAGTTGTGATGATCGTAACTGAAGCGAGCGCCTCATGAATTCAATGTAGCACGCTTTCGATCCATGCACAATACCTCAAATATATTGAAGTATGTGGAGTATTCGCGTGTCAGGAGAGTTGAAATTAGTCTTTTCGCGTACCTTGTATGTACCGCCAAAACCGGCTTTGTGGGTTTAAATTTGATTTGTCTACTGTTGGCCAAGTTTGCACAGGAGCGTGAGCCTGGCTGACTAAGAAGAGCCTCGCGCTCGTTTCGCGGCTAGAGAGGTGGCCATAAGATCCTTCAATACTTGTTCATTGACGTCAGTGAGCTTTTTAATATAAACGCATCCCTTGCCAGTGGTGTGCTTGCCCAATTTAGCAAGCAGCGCCTCTGAGCCGCTGAATCCCATCAAGCTGTACAGAACTGTTGCTGATTTGCGCGGCGAGAAAGAGAGGATTGGGATGTCGCCCTCACGTCCGGTGTCGTATTTGTAATGGTAAGAACCCACGCCGATGATCGAGGGACCCCATAACTTGGCTTTTTCGCCAGAGAGGTGTTCCATCCACTTGACAAGCGTCTTCGCGTCTTTCTGCTGAGTTGGGTCCGGGATAGTAGAGATGAATGCAGCGACACTTGCTGCCGTGGGCTTGGTCTTGTTCTCAGCCATTTCTGTCTCCTCACACAGTAATTTTCTAAAAAAAGATTAACACGTCTAACTAGCCAAGGGCTTCTCCCATAGAGTTTGGCAGTTGGATAATTTGGCGGTCAGTGAGCAATGTGTCATTTTGCTCGTGCTGCAAGACGGTTAGAATTAAACTGGCCGTTTGTCTCTTATAAAGAGTGGAGTGTATGTTACGTGTCCTGGTCCATAACTGGTGGTTGCTTCTTTTGCGTGGCATTCTTGCGCTGGTATTTGCAATATACGTTTTCTTGGCGCAAACCGCTTCACCGGGCATGCTGCTACGGGCGATAGCCCTGGCATCGGTGGTTGAATTCTTTGGCCTATTCGCGCTCTGTGCAGGCCTCGTTACTATTGTTGCCGCTCTGCGGTCCCTGGGTAAGGAAAGTGAATGGTGGCTACTCCTGATCGATGGTTTGGGCGCGTGCATCGCATGCGGGGTCGCGATAGCAGTCCCTGACCTTACATTCGTCCATTTAGTTCGTCTTATTGCGCTTTGGGCATTGTTCCTGGGAATAGCAGAGTTATTGATGGCCCGCAAGCTCCGACGGCATGTGCCAGACGAATGGTTCCTGGCGCTGGCCGCGATCGGCTCCCTGGCGTTCGGCTTATATCTACTAGTCGGATGGCATGTGCAGTTGCATTATCTTCTTACGTGGCTTGGCGCCTATGCGCTCTTCAGTGCCGGCACCATGCTGGCCCTGGGTATGAGGTTATATAAACTGCGCAGCCTCGCCCACTCGGCAGCCCAACATGCAATTTCTTCCCGGGATCACTCGTGATCGCTTGGCTTGCAGCCTAGCGTTGCCACTCTGCAAGGATATTGCACATATCGATGTCAGACGCGATGAGGCAGATGTGTCCATGTCCGGAGAGAACGCGTACAGTCGAAGCGGAGACCCGTTCGGCCATGAGCCGGGCCTGGGCTACCGAAGGCACCAAATGATCCTTTTCGGCTGCAAGAAATAAGGTTGGACATCGGATTTCGCGCAGCCGCTCTCTCACGTCGTAAGCTTGCAGCAGTTGCAGACGATTCTTGTATCCGGCGCGCGTGGTACGTATGGTCAAATTGCGAAACCTCTTCAGCTCATCACGATGGGTATGGCGGGAGGGGAGATAGAGCGATGTCACGAACCGAACAACGCTCATTGCTCCCCACGGAATAATGCTCACACCCGCAATTGCCAGGCGCAACCGAAACTGCGGCGCGAAATAGGGGAAGGAATTCAAGATCACGAGCCTCGAAACATGCTCCGGATGCCGGAGCGCGGTGGTCAGCGCCACCGCCCCTCCAAAGGATTCTCCCATCACAATCGCACACTTTTCCGTAGGGGCTGCCATTTCAATCACACGCCGGAGATCATCCGCAAGCACGTCCATGCTGGCAGCGTCATCGCGAAGGGCATAGGTGGCTACCGAATAAGACCTTTCAAGAAGAGGAACCTGGCGGTAAAAGAGCTGCCCAGTGCCATCCAGGCCCGGCACCAGAACGATGGCTGGGCCCGATCCGCGAACCGAAATGCGGGAGTTGTAATCATTCAGGAGATCATTGGTTGAAGGAATCATTGGCTCCCGGGAACGCTCAGGGTTGGTTTTGTGGTTGGCTCCCTCATGCCGCCTGCTGATGCAAGCTTGGCAATCGTAGGCCGTTCAATAACATCTGTCAGGTTGAGCCGAATGCCAGCCTGGTTCGCGCGTCCTACCATTTGCAATCCGAGGATTGAGTCGCCTCCGAGGTCGAAAAAATTGTCGTCGATCCCAACTCGACTGATTCCGAGCAACTCCTCCCAAATCTGTGTGAGCCGCTCCTCTGTCGTATTTCGAGGTGAAACATACAAGTTCTGTGAGTCCACTGGGCCGGGAGCAGGAAGAGCTTGCCGGTCCACCTTGCCATTCGCATTCAAGGGCAAAGAGTCAACGATCACGTAAACTCGCGGAATCATATACGCGGGTAGGATCTGAGTGAGAAACTGGCGCAAACTGTCATTGTCAAGTTTTCTTGTTCGAGGCACCACATAGGCCACCAGTTGTAGATGGTTGTTATGGTCCTTCCTGACAACCACGACATCATCTTGAACCTCTGGATGTTCCCGCAACGCAGATTCAACCTCGCCTAGTTCGATTCGGTGGCCTCGGATCTTTACTTGCTCATCTGCGCGTCCAAGAAAATCGATACTGCCATCAGCGTTGTACCTGGCGAGATCTCCAGTACGATACAAGCGTGCACCCGGAGTCCCGGCAAAGGGATGCGGTAAAAACTTCTGTGCCGTAAGATCGGGCCGGTCAAGATATCCGCGGGCCAACTGCGGTCCACCAATATAGATCTCTCCTATCTCGCCTGGCTCCGATAAGCTCATGTGTTCATCGAGGATGTGAATCTCCGTAGTGGAGATTGGTCGACCGATCGGGATCACCCTGGACCGGGAAACGGCGTCGACACGATGAACGGTGCACCAGACCGCTGCCTCGGTAGGACCATATTCGTTAAAAAGTGCCGTCTTCGGCAAATGACTGCGATGTGCAGCCAACAGATCAACGGCACAAGGTTCACCGGCAACAATCACTGTTTGCAGAGATGTGAGTTGGTTTTTTGCCGCGTGCAAGAGCAATGACTTGTATAGCGAAGGCAAAAGGAGCAAGTGGCTCATGCGCCCACGGCGAATCAATTCGCTGATCCTCTCGATATTCTGCTGTGTACCCTCGGGCGGAAGCCAGAGTTCTCCTCCATTCAGCAGAGTCCAGAAGATACCCGCGACAGAGCTGTCAAATGAAAAAGAGGAAAGCAAGAGAAAGCGACCTGGCGATGGCGAATAATAACTGGCGCGAGCAAGGGTTGAATGGATCACACTTTTGTGGCTTACCATCACGCCCTTGGGGTTCCCGGTTGAACCGGATGTATAAATGACATAAGCGAGATTGGAAACGCAGCTTTTGGAATCAGGAGTGTATTTCGGAGCCGCAGCGATGGTGGTCCATAGGTTCTCCAGCGGAATGATCTTTGTCAATTCCGGGTCCACTCCTTCAGGCACGGCCCGATGAGTCAGCAAGACACGCACTTCAGAGTCTCTGGCGAGATATCTGAATCGCCGAGGCGGGTAGGAAGGATCGATTGGGACGTAGGCCCCCCCTGCTTTGAGTACGGCCAGCATGGCGATGATCATCGCAGCCGATCGGGAAACCGCAATGCCCACGCGCATCTCAGCTCTAATTCCCAGCGATTGCAGATAGCAGGCAAGCTCAGTTGAGCGCCGATGTAATTCCTCATAACTGAGCTGGCCATCATGAGCCACAACCGCTCGCGCGTGTGGGGTTCGTTCAGCCTGTTGTTCGAACAAGTGCTGAAGACATAACGGTGTGTTGAGTTCCGGTACCATGTTGCTATTTCTGTCTGGTTGAAGAGAAAGCTTTAGCCGAACGTGAGGGGCCTCCAGTGAAGACCATCCTCGCACCCACGGTTCATCCAATTGATTTTAACTGGCGTAGTTTCAAATAGGAACCCTTTTGGGTACAGACCTGTAGCTGCTAACCGTGCTCCCAACTGCGAGGCGAGGATTAATCGGGCAATTTTATATGATGGCCTTCGCGGTCGGGCTACTACGCCGATACGGATATTTCAATAGCGCGTCCTAAAGAGCGCTCGTATGTGGCGCTGCGCTATCGCGCTACTTCACTTACCTCCTGCGATTTAGCGCTTTCGTTTCCGCGAATATCTACCGCGGAGATGCAATAAAAGTAGGTGTGGCCCGCTGTAACATTCGTGTCCTGGAATGACAAGATCGTAATCGGCGCGGAGTTGACGCGCTCCATCTGTCCGCCAGCTTCGCGGCGATAGATGTTGTATCCCGCGAGGTCTTTCTCAGTATTGGGCGCCCAGATCAGGTCAACGAACTTCTTTCCTGGAATACGATTTACTACCGTCAACAATCTCTCGGGTACGGCGGGTGGAAAGACATCGTGGGTCACAACTTCAATAGGCGTTGAATCGTCGCCTTCGATTTCGCTGATGAGTTGGCCTGTTTGCGAGTAGACCCTGGTTATCGGCGTTACCCAATACAGGTAAGTTTTTCCCCATTCGATGCCGGTATCGATCCCGGTCCATCGCTCGCCTTCTTTGGTATGCACCAGGCCGCGCAAATAAGGAACCATAATGCGTTTCCCTATTTCCTTTTCACTTCTGTAGACGTGGTAGTCAAACTGCATCGACGTATGAGGAGATTCGATTTCGTTTTCCCAAATCAGGTAGACGCCATGCACATCAAGCTCGGAATGCAGGCCTTTGGGTGGCAGGATGGGAGCAAGCGGAACTGAGGCAGGGTTGGAGAATCCGGAGCTCCGTCCGCGGCTATCGCGCAATTCCACCGTATAGACAGCGTATTGAAGCGCATCGGATTGATCGGCGGCGTCGGAGAGGGTGTCGGTAAAGCGGACGGTGGCCGGTTGTTGGGGAGCAACTTCGCCGATCGGTTGCGCACAAGCCGCGGCAGACACAATCGAAGCAGTGGAAGAGATATTGCGGCAGATCTTAGCAGCCAAAGGACGCGTCTGGCTCCACTTGAGCATGACCTTGTTACCTTTGCGCATGGCCTGCAGATCATGCACAACTTGCGGTTGATCAGACACGCCCCAGACCAGAGGAGCGAACAACGCGAATGCAACGAGTAATTTATTCAAGTTCATAGAGGGTTTGTGGAAAACGTCCATGTTGTCTTGTCCCCGAAGGGATGTTTGAAAATAGTCCCAATACCTTCAATCGAACTACGATGTCTCTCAAAGCTGTTTTGCTCAAAAGTCGAATCGCAAGCGTAGCGACGCCGCCCGGGGCGAAGCCAGCGCCGTGCCCGAGAAAATATTTGCAAAATTGATGACGTTCAGGCGATCGGTCAGATTTCTAACGTCCGCCTGAAGCATAACTGTGCGCGACTCGCGCTTCCATAGCTGCACGCCGGCGGAGGCATCCAAAGCGAACGATGGACGCACACGGCGAGTCTCCATGTTTACATGATCCACAACCGCCTGTCCAAATTCACTGATCAAGGTGGTGATCTCCTCGCCATTCAGTTCAACCGGCAGTCCGCTGCCATACCCGGCTCCCATCGCCATCCAAAACTTTTTCACTGGCTGGTAACGGACTTGGCCGTGGGCTGTGTGGCGTTGGTCCTGGGTAACGCGCAACGTGCCGGAGGAGTTGAGCAGCGAGGCCGCATCCTCTCCTAGAAACAAGCCACCTACGACAGGTAGTTGGGATTTGGCGACCATATAGGAATAGTTGACCCATGCGGAGAAATGGTTCCACTCGGGCAACATGAGCTGGCTTTCAGCCCCATAAATAGAAGCAGAATGCAGGGCCGTGGGAAAGGTAATGCCGGTTTCGAGCAGGGTATCATCGTCGCCAAAGTTATGTATGTTGCGCCAAAAATAGTTCGCAGAGTAGCGGGCCTTGTGAAAAAGCTCCTTGGTGGCGCCTACTTCGTAGTAGTTTCCGCGCGACGGCCTCAAAGCCAGTTGGGCAACGTTTTGGTTCAGCGTACGCACATCGGCGGAGGTACTGAGCAGCAGGTTCTCAATGGCGGGTGTGCCAAAGATGCGATCGTAAGAAGCCCGCAGCACCAACCCGGCCTTGGGTATGTACCACGACACACCCAACCGTGGACTCCATGCCACATCGTCCACACGCAGGCTGTAGTGATCAAAACGGAGTCCAGCGCTGATGCTCAGATTTTTAAATCGCATCTGGTCCTGCAGGTAGAAAGCCTGCTCGCGGTCAAGGCCGGAGCCGGCAAAGACAAAGCTTGCAGGCGTGGAGGAATCAAAAGTTGAGGTGTCCTGCGTAGTAATCTGGTAAGAGAATCTCTCATGCACCGAACTATCGATAGCGTCGGCCCCGGCCTTCAATTCATGGTGTGGCAATGCCACATCAAGGCTGCCTGCGATGTAGCCATCACGAAACCCACGTTCCTGAGAAGCCTGGATCGGTGTGGACTCGGGATTCGATTGCAGGGCCGCACTAATATCCCGCACACGCGCGTTCAGGCTTCCTAATAAAGTTGAGGAGAAGACATGCTGATAGGAAATCTGCCCGGCGCTTTCTTCATTCTGGCGCGTCTCCTTTTGGCGGGCAGTTTGTTGTACCAGTTCGTTGGGCACGAGGAACCCAACCCGGCTGCGGCTGAACATGAGCCGCAGACGGTCGTTGGGCGTAAGGTCGCGCTCAAAACTGGCGCGAAATCCGTCAAGACCAGCGCTGTTGGTGAAATTCTGCTGCACCGGCGGGTCAAGATAACGGTCGGTATGGGCAGCATTCGCGCTCAAGGCAAAGACATCGCGCCCATCGAAGTAACTTCCGCCGAAATAGCCACTGCGTGTGCCGAAGCTGCCTTCATCGAGGATTGCGGTACCGTGAAGGCCCCGAGCAGGATTGCGCTCCGTAACGGTTTCCACTACGCCCCCGAGCTTGCGTCCGAATTGAGCGGGAATGCCGGAGGTATACACCCTTACTGACTGGACATCCTCGATTTCCTCAGCAGGAGCAAAAGCAGGCGAGCGGTTTTCAAACACCGGGACTCCGTCCACTACGTATTGTGTGCCGTACTCCGAGCCGCGAGGATGCAACACACCATTGGCTTCCAGGAGCCATCCGGGTTGAGCTTGCACTACATCGATGGCTTCGCGGCCAGGGGTAGTTGAAACCCAATTCTGCAGGCTCAGCATGCCCAGAGTGTAAGCAGTACCGGCATTGGTTGTGTCAAGAATGGTGTCCGCTGCCGTTACTGTAATGCTCTCGTTACGCGGAGCTACAGTAAGCGAAACACGGAACGTGGTTGGGACTTGCGAACGGACTTCAACCAGCGCAGCGAAGGGCGTGAATCCAGGGTGCTCCACCGTGACTTTGTAGCTTCCAAATGGAAGTTCCTTGACGGTGTATTGGCCTTGGGTGTTGGTTTCAAATGCAAGCAGAAAATGATTGGCCTGGCTCACGATTTCGCAGTGCGCCTGCACAGTAGCGCCAGCAGGATCGGTTATGTTGAGCCTGAGTTCGCCGGTGCGGTCTTGGGCGAAGGCCGCCGACAGGGAGACGGCCAGGACCAACCAGCGGGTTAGTTTCAGCCAAACCTGCATTGTTTCGTCTACTGTACTTCAAGTCCGCTGACCAGTGCGTTGTCTTTTACAGTGGTGAATTGGATCACGAACTGGCCGCTGGAGTTTGCGGTGGCTGTGAACTGTTGGATCAGCGCCTTGTTTTGTGCGCCCGCAGCAGCAAAGATATCAAAATTGGTTAATACCTGCGTGCCATTCATGCTTACGTTGAAGATGCGGGAACCGGCCGTGGTCCAGAACGTTTCCGCAAAATGCAGCCGTACCGTGTGGCTCGATCCTGCGCCAAACCCTCCTATCGTGTAGCTGTAGTTACCGATGCGCGCCGTCTGGTAAACGGCTGCTGGCGCTGGGTTGGTTACGCCGCTCAGATCAATGGTGTTGGCGTGGTTGATTGTCCTGCCGCCAGTGAAGTCCTGATCAGCAAGGAATGGACTCACCGCCGGTCCGCCAGCGTTGATCTGGATGGGACCGCCCGTCCCCGCGGTCGTGGACGCGCTTGCCTGATTGGACGGCCCCGATGTTCCTGCGGAATTGACGGCTTCTACCAGATAGAAGTACGTAGTCGAGGCCGCGAGTCCCGTATTAGAAGACGATGTGCCGGTTACACCATTGGCGATTTGATTGCTGCTCGATGGCGTAAAGCCCGAGGTTGTGCTGCGAAATATCGAGTAACTCACAGTGCAGGATGAAGTGCTTGCAGCCCAACTCAGATTGATCTGGCTGCTGGAAAAGGCGGTGGCGGTCAGGCCACTCGGAGTCGTGGGGGCTGTGCAACTGCCATTGCTGGTGATCTCGATTCCGCTGGACTTGGCATTGTCTTTTACCGTGACATACTGGATGACGAACTGTCCATTGGAATTCGCGTTGACGTTGAACTGTTCGACAATCGCTTTGTTGGCAACGCCGGCTGCGGCGATGATGTCGAAGTTTGTCAGCACCTGGGTCCCATTCATCAGAACGTTGAATACCCGCTGCCCCGCCATGGACCAGAAGAATTCAGCAAAGTGCAGGCGCACCGTGTAAGGAGCTCCGGGATTGAAACCGGGAATCGTGTAGGTAAAATTCCCAAACCGCTCCGACTGGTAAACCGCCTGGGGAGCGGGATTTGTGACCGCCGACGTGTCCATGACCTGGGTAGTGCTGGAGGCCCCGCCACCATTGAAATCGACGTCAGCAATAAAGTTACCGGCTGCATTTCCTCCAGAGTTGATGGCCAGCGCCGAGAGGCCAACCGGCGTGGTTACGCTGGCCTGGTTCGAAGGCGCGGATGCTCCCGCCAACGTAGTAGCCTCTACTACGTAGTTGTAGGCCGTCGACGCGACCGTCGTGGTGTCTGAAAACGTGGTGGCAAAAATCGCATTCGCAATCTGGTTGCTGGCAGAGGGCGTGAATCCGGGCGTCGTGCTGCGGAAGATGCTATAGCTGACAGGACAGTTCGATGTGCCTACGGTCCAACTCAGGTTGACCTGGCTGCTGGAAACCGCCGTTGCCGTCAGCGCGGAGGCCACCGTGGGCACAGTGCAATTTGTAGGGAGCACCGTGTAGACGCACAACTGCCCGCTGTTCGTATCGGCGGTTCCGAAGCTGCCCAGATAGACTTTGCCGTTGGCGATTGCAGGATAGCCGTTCTTGGCAAAGTTGTTGCACGTGTCGCGGCCGGCGTTTTGCTGGTTGTTGTAAAGCTCGGTAGTGATGTTGGTGGCATTGAACGCCCTTAGAACACCGGGAATCGTTCCATGATTCGCGTCTCCACTGAGGACAGCATTGGCCCACACGATGCCATTGGTATTGCCATTGGCGGAAACGGAAAGATAAGCTCCCGGCTCACCACCAATAAAAACCGGACCAGTCTGGAAGTTGGGCGTGGTCAGGGTGTTGCCGTTGAATTGAAACGCCTTGAGGTTGTCACCCTGGGCCCACATATAGACTTCCGGCCCATTGGTTGCGCCATTCCAATACACGGCGCTGCCGTGCAGCGCGCCGCCAAGCGTAATCGTCTGCACCGCGCTGGCATCGCCCAGATGACCGAGGTTGGCGGAGTTGATGACATATCCAGTGGCTGATTTACCCACCATGATCAAACGGTTTCCAGGAGGAACGAGCAGTGGGCCGGAAGTATCAAGGTCTAAATCCCCGCCATCAAGGTTGGCATGGTTCGCCGGAGTAAACCAGTCAGCCAATGTGAGGTTGGAATTGAGCTTGATGAAGCTCTCGCTAAAATTCGAGGCGCCATCCCAGGTACCGTTGCTGGTTCCGAAATAAATGTTACCGGCGCCATCGATCGCCGGTCCCTGGCCTGACATCCAAAGGCTGTTTCCGCTACCCGTGGGAGATGTGTTGAAGACTGCTACCTGCGCCAGCGTCGTTGCGTTGTAGGCAAAGAGTAGTCCATGGTAGGCCCCCATGTCGCAGTGGGAACTGAAGGGAATCAGGACATTGCCATTGGAGAGCGCGAGAGCAGCTCGCTGGTTCTGCAACAGCGGAGTCAAGGCGCTATTCGTAATCTGAACCGGACTGCCGGCCTTATCCAGGCCTGTGCTCACGCTGAGAGCGTGCAGCATGAACGAAAATGTCCCGTTGCTATTGAGTGAGTTCACTACATAGAGAGTTCCGGTTGCCGGATCGATCACCGGGGTGCCCACGATCCCGGCCTTGCCATTTATGTCCACGCAGCCCGCGCCATAGTCGGTGTTGGCGATCGGCGTCCCCAGGTTCATACGCCAGTATTGGGTTCCGTTGTCTGCGTCGAAAGCATAGACGCTGTTGCTGGTGGTGGCGACGAAGACGACGTTGTGCGTCCCGCCGCCGATGCTGACATTGGTCAACACCAACGGCTGCGCGTAGACCTGGTTATCTACCGGAGCTTTGAAAAACAAGCCGAATTGGTTCATATTCACGTTCGCGGGCGTGAGAACGGTTTCGTTCAGGTTCTGCCCGGTGCGCGCGAGATCGTTATGCTGGGTGGTGACGTTGACTTGGGCGAAGGCTCCCACTGCAGCAACCAGGAGCAGCGCCACGAACTTTGCCGAACGCAGAACGAAGCATTTAACCATCGACTTGGAGATGTTCATCTCATTCCTTCCTTGGGTGCCGTTACTGCACTTCAATCCCACTCAGCAGCGACTGATTCACCACCGATGTGAACTGGACTACATATTGACCGCTGGAATTCGCATTCACAGTGAACTGTTCGATGAGGGCCTTGTTTTGAGCGCCCGCAGTGGCAAAGATGTCGAAGTTGGTCAGTACCTGCGTACCGTTGATGCTGACGTTAAAGGTCCGGGAGCCGGCAGACGAGAAGAAGGTCTCGGCAAAATGCAGCCGCACTGTGTGGCTGGAACCAGGATTAAAGCCCGGAATGGTGTAGGTGAAATTTCCAACGCGTGCCGTCTGATAAACGGCCATCGGCGCTGGGTTCGTGACGCCGCTCAGGTTGATGGTATTGGCATGATTGATGGTTCCTCCGCCGCTGAAGTCCGCGTCGGCCACGAATGGACTAACCGCCGGTCCACCAGAATTGATCTGAATCACTGTTGGCGGCGCGGAGGGCGTTTGGGCGCTTGCCTGATTGCTGGCTGCCGAGGCAGTGCCGCCCGCATTGACAGCTTCGACCAGATAGAAATAGTTAATCGAGGGAGTAAGTCCGGTATCGGCGAATGAAGTGGCAGCAACGCCGCTTGCAATTCGATTGCTGCTTGAGGGGGCAAAGCCTGACACCGTGCTGCGGAAGACACTGTAGGCTACTCCGGCGGTTGGCGATGCACTCCAGCTTAGATTGATCTGCGTGCTGGAAATTGCCGTTGCGGTCAAGTTGGAAGCTGGCGCCGGAGGAGGCGGTGGCGCTCCCTTTCCTGTCAATTCAACAATGACTGCACTGGCAGCCGGGACGCTGATTGTGAAAGCTCCCGTAGGCGAGGGAGAAATCGGAGATGACTTTCCATTCCAACTTCCATCTCCGCCGATGGCTGCGCCTCCAAGCGTGATTCCGGAAGTGGCCGTAACGTCTCCGGTCGTCTGTTGCAGGCTCCAGAATTGTCCGCCGCTGTAAGTGGCTCCAGGCTGCAGAGTAACGGTGGCATTTTTGGCGCCGGTAAAGTGCTCCTTATTAATGATGGTTACAAACAGATTGCTTGTAGAGGGATCAAGGACGCCGTATGCCGTGATGTTGACGTTATTCGGATTCGAGCCGATCACGGTCGAGACGTTTTGTCCGGTTGATCCGAGGCCGAATGCCTTGATGCCATAAGCAACCGGCTCGGCAGTATAGGTGCTGTTTAAAACCGTGGGCATGATGGGGTCATAGACCGAGGTAGCTCCGGTGTGAAAGTTGAGTCCCTGCGCGTTCTTCGTTGTCCAAAAGTGCATGTAGTCGAGGGCCCACAGTGTGGACGCATATACATTGCTCACACCGGATTCGCCCTGCGAAGCCAGGCTGTTTGTCTCTTCAATCCGGTAGACCTCCGAGTTGGATATAGCCGTGGAAGGGAACTGCGAGAAATACAGTTGATAGTTATTGGAGCCGGTGCTGATGCGGCTGGGATCCAACAGAAAATTGATATCGGCTGTAGCTCCGCTACCCGTGCGGGTGCCGGGATAATAATGTCCGCAGATCAGGAGGATTGTGTTGTCTCCCTTGTACTGGGTAGCGAATGACTCCGCCCACGGTTGGCCGCCACCGTTCGTCGTAGCGGGCGCGCAGAACTTCGCTGTCGGAGCTACGTTCAGGATCGCACTTCGGTAAGATTGAAAATCGCTGTTGTAAGTGCTGAAGCTGCTGATGTAGACATTGGGTTCGTTGCCCACCTCGAAACAATCTGTAAGGGAGGCAAAATGTTTCATGATGTAGGCTGCTTCTCCGGCCGCCGCACCGGTATTGAAGACCTTCAGCCGCAAGGTAAAGATGATCTTTATGCTCGCCGCCTGGGCAAACGCATAGAGGTTATCGATGATGGGACACTTATCGGCTGCTTCGCAAGTGGAGTCAGCCGGGAGCTGGCCGTTGTTGTCGTTCACATTGTCTGCGCTGTTACCGCCGATCCTAAGGCTCTTGATGCCGAGCGTCTTGAACATGTTGATGAGCGGCGTGTTTGTCCCACTGAAAAGAAAGTGGCCGCTGCTGTCAGGAAAAATCAGCAGCGTTTCATAGCTGAATCCCGGAAAGTCGGCGGAGATCATCTGCCCAGGACTGCTCTGATCGACAGACACGCTGACAGCCGATTGGGCGCGGGCTATTGCCGTTAGACAGCACAATCCCAAGACTACAAACAGAGTGACGTTGCGCCTCAACATTGCTTGTGACTCCTATGAAACTCAGCCTCGGGGGCTATTTTTGCCTGTATTAACAACCAATCCTTCGCGCTCTTTGCGAAGGATCAGTTGCTCACGACCTATTGCACCTCGATCCCGTTGACCAGTGAGTTGTTGACGACCGAAGTGAAGACGATCACATATTGGCCATGGGAATCGGCGTTCGCGGTGAACTGCTTGATGATCGCCTTGTTTTTCGCGCCGGCGGCGGCGAAGATATCGAAATTGGCCAATACCTGTGTGCCGTTGATGCTCACGTTGAACGTCCTGGAACCAGCCGTGGCAAAGAACGTTTCCGCGAAGTGGAGCCGCACGGTGTGGCTTGCTCCTGCGTTAAAGCCGGGAATGGTGTAGGTGAAGTTTCCGTCTCGCCCTGTTTGGTAGACAGCCATGGGCGCGGGATTCGTCACTCCGCTCAGATCGATGGTGTTGGCATGGCTAATGGTGCCGCCGCCGGCAAAATCCTTGTCAGCAGCAAACGGACTCACGGCTGGCCCGCCCGAATTGATCTGCACGGGCGTCCCTCC
>DASZFU010000033.1:0-6616 GCA_035939495.1 Candidatus Angelobacter sp.
CTGGCTTCCCGCTGCTGGATCGTGATTATCTCGAACTGCGATACTTCAAAACTCGCTGTATCGGAGACAATTCGAAACTCGCTCTTCGTTGTCTTCTCTCCTTCGATTTTCTCAATGTTGCCTGCATAACGGCGCCCGTCAACCAGCGCCACGATGAATTGGTCTTGGCTCTCCAGTCGCTCGACGCGGTTCCAGTCCAGGCGGACCGACTGTGACATGTACTCGGACTTAAAGGAGAGTTCGCCGTGTTGCAACCCCCTGATCTCGCCCGTGAAGCGGTCCCCATTCTTCATCACGACCACGTCATCCTTGCGCTTTGCCAGTGAGGGCTGGACAGCAGCAACCAGCAGCAACGCTGTGTAGGCGAATCCTGCATTCTGAAAGAGGTGCAATGCAAATCTCCATTCTTCGGATCTGGGTAGAGTCCAGAATAGTTATCTAAAAAACCGAAAACTTTCCTTGAAGGTTTTCCGGATTCAGTGTCTTGAACTTCATTCGCAAGATGGGTTTCAACGTGATGTCGAAGTTCGGGCCAACCTGCCAGCGCTCCTGCTCCGAATCCTGATCGACGGCCTTTTGGGCCATAAAGAACAGTCGATATTTTGCGATAACGTTAAATAGGTATCGACCTCCCGCCAAAATTCATTCACGGTACCTTGCGAGCATGCGGAGTCACTGTGGAAGCCTAGCAGCACAATGAGTACTCCCGCCAGCCGAACAACTCGTCGCGCGGTCGATTTATCGTTCCACTGTTTGCTGAGCGACAAGGCCGCGTTTCGAGTTTTCCTAAAGAATCGATCTGCGCGCCCTGCTACTCCTTTCGAAACGGAGCGAGAGCATTTATTTCTGCTCCAATCCCTTTAGGGTTTCTTGCAGCGTTACTTTCTCCGGGCTCGAGGTCAATCGCCGGAGTGCCTTCGTGACCGCAAGGTACTCCCCGACCGAAACGAAACGCGGCGTGCCTTCATTATCCTTGAAAAACGATACCGTATTGGCCTGAGCCCGCGTATTCACCCCAGTCGGCAGGGACGTAAGTTCTGCACTTAGCTGTACCAGAGAGGTAATTCGTCCCGCCCTGTAGACGTCCAGCAAAGAACGCCATCAGGATTAGCGTAATCACACCCCATATAGTGTGCGCTTCGTACGGCCGCTTCCAACTTGTGGCTCACAACCGCCTCCAGCAACTGTCCCAACTCGCACGGCTACGGGCGAGGTCATCACCGCCCCGCCAGCCTGTAATGAGCATTTTCCCAGAGGCGAGCAAGCAATTTTTGAAATGTCATCGTACTCGCTACTTCACGGAATAGCCGCGAGCGTCCATACAGGCGGCAAATGCGCGCTGGAAAATGTCTAGGCCTTCTTTATGCGCCAGGATCTCCTGTTCGTGTTCCTTCTGCAGTTGCGCTTTAGCCTGCGCGGCAGCTTTTTGCTGTGACTGAGCATTTGCAGAGCGTTGCGCTGCCCCACCTCTCATCGTTCCTGCTACAGCGCCGGCCCCGGCGCCTTTACCGGCACTGCCCCCAATCGCGCCGATCGCCGCTCCTCCAGCAGCGCCTCGCGCTGCACCTGCGACCCTCGCCCCCTTCACCTGATCAGCGTTTTCGGCTGCCTGTTTTTGGGCTGCCTGTACCTGCTCGGCAGTTGGTCCGGTGGGAGCAGGCTTCTGAGGATCAAGTCCGGTGCGCTGCTTGGCCATCCCGTAGCACTCGCTCTCATCCTTGAGCTGTTGGTCCGCGTTTTGACCATTCTTTGCGAATGCAAACATGCCAATGCTCTGCGCGGGTGACCAGGCAGGGGCACCTTGTGCCGATGACGAAGCATCTTGCTGGGCTGAAGCCAGCGATCCGAGGCAAACTACAAAGATCAATGCGGCGACAGCACCACGAAAAGAGATCATATTTCCTCCGAATTGAAGCAATTCGTAACTGCTCCGGGCCGAATTCTTGCATTGGGCACCGACGGGCAGACTTTGGAACACCCGTCAGAGTCAGGATTACTGCACTACGTAAGTCGCCTGCGCCAGCGCTAGCAGGTAGAAACCGAGCCCGGAAGAATACTAGTGCCCAAACCGTCTTAGAAATTAGGAGCTCGGGCGGACGTTTACAGCTTTGATGTACTGATTCCCGTAGCTCTCGATTTCATAGTGGCCCTTCTTCTTGTCGAACCGAATCTTCGCCGCAACCATGATTTGGCCGCTTCCTTCACCCTTGTCGTTCACCTTTAATTGTAGGAATCCAAAGGGATAGTCTGTCGTTCGACCGCCACGATACAGCTCGGCAAATGGCATAATGCGAGCAGTCACAACTGTTATGATCGTGTCAGAACCAGCTTGACGCTTCCGTGCAACGGCAAGCTGATTTCCTACGCTGCCGGTTGGGTTGATTCGTCCTACGTCAAGTTTTTCCATGGCCCTCCGGAGTGCGTCAGGACCTTTCTCTTTCAACAGCGCCGCCAGTTGGTCCACTTCTTCAGCACTGGTGTAGCGATCAACGCGTAAGTTAAAGCCAATCGACTTGGCCGACGCTGGTCCCCCTGTTCCAATAGCTGTGCCGGTATATCCTTCCTGCTTCATTTGCTCTTCCTGGCACAAAAGGGGCAAGATAATGAAAGTCACTCCTAAGATCAGTATGGCAAGCTTTTTCATGTGTTAGCCTCCTGGTATTTGACTTCGCAAATCTCAGCCCTCAGTGCGAGCAAGATGAACCGCAGGCAATACTCCGTAAGCGTCACTTCGGCTTGTTGCCGCCAGACAGCTTCCTGTGGATCTCTGGCCAAAATTCGATGGCGAAGTTCCCCAGGGTCTGATAACTCAGGCTGATCGCCACTCGCGTGAGGGTTAGGTTTCCACCGCGATCCTCCGCTGGATAGTAGAGATTTGAAAGACCCGCGCTGGTAAATTTGCCGAAAACGTTCGACCAGTTCGGTTGTCTCTTGCCCGAGTCGGCGCGCGTAACAAAACTTCGAGTAAGGGAATACCCCACTCGTGACCAAGCACTTCCGTCGCCTTTCCTAAAGTAGCGTGGATCCTGATGCAGCAGTGATGGAAACGCGTAGGTGCCAAAAAAACGAGCTGATGTACCGTCAAGAAGAGCAGCCCCGAATCGTTTTCCATAGCCGCCAAGCCCTTGTCCGTATCCAGCATGCGTGTCCGTTGCTTGACTGACTCCCGCTTGCACGGCATAGGCCGCGACTGGAAACGGATCCAACGCAGCCTTGGCAAATAGCCCAAATTTTTGCTCCGCTGTCAACGGCGGAGCATTTCGAGCGTCGGTAATGTTGTAGGCGGGAACGATTCCGAAAATACGTTCTGAAGAGTTGCTTTTTGATTCCGCGGGCGCAGTGCTGCCTGCATTGGACGAACTTGGATGTCCCTGAAGCTGAGGCATGCAGGCGCGTTGATCAACGCCGTCGGACTGCCCCCAGATCAATAGTGGAGCCGAACAGATTAGCAGAAGCAGCCATGCCGCAGGCAATCGGGAAACGCAGTTTTGAATTCTTTTGTTGCGCATTCTCGGACCCGGAGACCATGACTAGTGGCAGCTGTGCGCCATGCTCCATCGGAATCAAGCGGTTTCAAGCTAGTGTATGGAAGCAGAGCATGGCCACTGGGAAAAGTGCTAGTTCCTTTGACCTTTTGTCTTCTCTCCGGCCCGATGTACGTCGTTGGAGACGCGGCGTCAGCCTTCCAGGGATTCGCACTGGCCACGCGCAGGATGGCGGAAGATTCTCGTTACGACTTGTTGTCCAGACGTTCAGAAAATTCTCCCAATCTGAAAGAAGAATTTGGCGTGGCCGTAATCGCCTACAGCACCGCCGACTTCAATCGGCCCAAATATTGTGTTCACAACCAGCGCGCCGGCCACATCTCCTGGAAGTTTGTAGGGACCCCCATAAGTTTTGCCAATCTCAAACATACCGAGGGCGTCAATTGTGCTGCCCAAAAGCGGTGGCAGGTTCTTCAATTTTCTAAGGTATCCAGTTTGAAACAGGAAGTACTGGTCGGTCAGCAGTTCATTGGTGCCGAAAGCGACGAAGCGGGTTACGCCGCCAAGATTGAACAGGGGTACGCCCGTCTTGTAGCCATAGCTGGTTCCTCCATAAGCATTGAGAAACACCGAAGTCGCACTACTCAACCGGAAAAAGTTCTGAAGCTGCAGTTCCGATAGCGGGAAACCGTGCGGCGTTCCGGGATTTTCGTTGAAGTACTTCGTATAAAAGCGTACGCCTTCTCCGCTGCGCGGAACCACTGGCCGGTCCAAGGTATCCAGTGTGTATTGCAGCCTGACGTCACCAGTCGGCCCGGCAACCGTAGGCAATTCCGTGGTACTCCCAATCTGTGGTTTCAGCCGCTGATATCCACCTTCATACCCCAAGCGCAGCTCGCCGGTTTTTCCAAAGCCATAACCCACGTCCAGCCCACCCAGCGCCACGCGATTCCTGTACAGCGCAAGAAAGTCGTTACCCTTGAAGAGCGGGAATTGTGCGTTGTTATACATTGCCCGCGGAGCGACAAACCAGTCACTTGTCGAGGTAAAAGGCCGATAATACTCGGCGCCGAGTCCGTACTGGGAACCAAAGATCACGTCAGTGCGCAACTCGCGGCGATATCCCCCAAAGTTCAGGAACGTGATTCGAGCACCGATGCTGAAGAACACATTGTCATAGCTGGCGCCATCAATGCTTATCAGCGGTTGTACGATTGGCGGTGAGTAGCTTTTCTCTTCAGCATGTAGTTGTAAACTCGGCTCCCCATCTTTTTCGATCATCGAGTAGTTCACAACCGAAAACGCGCCCATCCCATTCAGCTGGCGAATATCGTCGTCCAACTTTGAGGTATCAATGGGCTTGCCTACCAGTCCCGAGAGATCTTCGGCGATGGGGTCCGCGACCTCTGGAGGTACGCCGGTCACGATGAGAGACCGCGGGACTTCCGCCTTCCTGCGCCGTCCATCGCGTTCCGCCAGATATTGCTGCCATGTGGCTTCGTCGACCGAGATCGACGAAAGCTTCGCTGCATTTGCGGCGGCGGCGGCATAGCCTGCCTTGATGATCTGCTCCCCAGCGTTGAAGTCCATCGAGGTATAGTTCCGCAAATTCACCGTCACCACCATATCGGCATCTTCCATGGCGCGCTGCTCGTTAGCGGCAACTACAGTGGAGATGGACTGCCCCAGAACCGCGAAGCTGGAGAGTGACGCATCGGGATCCAGCGGCATGGTTTCCAAGTGAATACCCAGCACATACTTCGCGCCCATCGCCTTGACGACGCTGACGGGAAAGTTATTCAGCAATCCACCATCGACGTAAATGTGCCCGCCTGAACGTACGGGCGTGAAAATCCCAGGCAGTGACATGGTCGATCGAAGTGCGAGGTCTAGGGGACCATCGCGAAACGTGTGCTCGCTATTGGTTACCAGGTCGGTGGCGACGCAGGCAAATGGTATCGGTAGATCGTCGAAGCTCCGGATACCAGCGTACGGAAGGGCAATGCGGTCCAAGATAAGTGAAACCTCCTGACCCGAATTAAACCCGGAAGGAAACCGCAATCCTTTTTTTAACCCGAGTTCGATCGTTGCAGGATATTCACGCGCGTCCTGTTTGCGTCGAAATGACAGGTTGTCGAACGGCGTCCGCCCGCCGATCACCTGGTTCCATTCAATGCCGTTCACTACATCATGAAGCTGTCCCGCATTTCGGCCGGTGGCATACACTCCACCTACTAGTCCGCCCATGCTGGTGCCGGCAATATAATTCACCGGGATACGATGTTCTTCCATCCACTGGATGACGCCGATATGTGCTAAGCCCAGGGCTCCGCCACCCTCCAATACCAGGCCCAGGGTAGGCCGTTTGGGCACCGCTGCATTGCTGCTAACTGTATCGGTGGGTTGCTGGCCCATCGCTGATGATCCTGACGCAAGCAGCCAACAACAGAAGACCGCTGGGAAAACCCCAGTTCGCAGGTGCATGAGATTCACCTCGGTTGCGAATACATCAATGCCGGTCGCGGAACCTGGGCTCCCAACGAGAAAAGCAGCGGCACAGGGCTGGGGCTGGAAGCCCATGCTCGCAACTCCCGCCCCCTCATCTGGGATTCTCTTCCCCTGGCTAAGCGGGCATGAAACTCACTGTTGATTCACCTCTGGATCGCCTGTTGCTCGATTTCGAATCCAGGCCGCCCTTCACGGATAAGGCGGGAAAAATCGAGAGAGTTGTCAGCCTTGCGGGCTGCAGCGTTGATGTGTGCACTCTGCTTGAGCTCGGCAAATGGTAAGTTTCCGGCCAGATCCCCACGCTCGTACATCATCTCGTCGCCTTTCCCATTCAGCAGGATGCGCCAGTCCCAGCGTACTGCCCTTCCACCTCTACTTTGGGCCACATGGGGAGCGATGTTGGTGGTGCAATTGTTAGTAAGGGCGTTGTACCATTCCGGGTGGTCACGCATACGGTTGGCTCGGGCCAAATAATCCAGAAATATGCTCCGCGCCTGCTCCGGGGTGGCCCGCGTATGGTAGAGATATACTTCTTCGCCCTTGCGATAGTTCGTCCGCAGGCGGACCATGTCACGCTCGTCGCCAATGGTATAGACCAACTCGTAATAGCGAAAAAAACCGCG
>DASZFU010000034.1:0-1767 GCA_035939495.1 Candidatus Angelobacter sp.
CGACGACTGGCGCGGTTTTCTTGGGGTCTCCGTTCGGGATCGCTGCGGATGTTGTCACCACCACGACCGGGCGCGGCTCCGTGCGAGCCATGATTCGCTCGTCCCATTTGCCAAAGATCATCTTTCCTGCCGTGGTCTGCAATACCGAGGTAACGGAAATGTCGATGGTCTTGCCAATCATTTTGCGGGCATTGTCCACGACCACCATCGTGCCATCGTCCAGGTATGCAACTCCCTGGTTGTATTCCTTGCCTTCTTTCAGGATGAACACCTTCATGGTTTCGCCGGGCAGCACGATGGGTTTCAGGGAGTTTGCCAGCTCATTGATATTCAGCACCGCCACGCCTTGCAGTTGCGCCACCTTATTAAGATTGAAATCGTTGGTGATGATTTTGCCTTCGTAGAGCTTGGCCAGTTCAATTAGTTTCAGATCCACTTCGCGGACTGCGGGAAAGTCGTCCTCAACAATTTGAATTTGTACGGATGCCATCTTCTGCAGACGCTGAAGAATATCGAGGCCGCGGCGTCCGCGATTACGCTTCAGGGAGTCAGCCGAATCGGCTACCAGTTGGAGCTCGCGCAGCACAAATTGTGGAGTCACGATGACGCCGTCCAGGAAGCCGGTCTCGGCGATGTCGGCGATGCGGCCATCAATAATGACGCTGGTATCCAGAATTTTGTAGCTCTTCCGGGATTGCTTCTCGCCGCCGAAAACGCCGCCCAGCGCCGCCAGATTGAGCAGATCGCCTTTGTTGGCGCCCACGATCAGTCCAACGTAGGCCATCAAAAGCATAACCATAATTTGCAGGAAGCTCTGAGTGTGCCCCGGAGGAATACTGTTGCGAATCACGAGGGCGAACAGGTAGGCACCGAAAATTCCGAGCACGCTGCCGATCGCGGCTCCGATCAGACGTTTCAGGCTCACCAAACGCAAGCGCCACTCGAAGGTGACGATCGCAATGCCGAGCAGTGCCCCAACTCCTGCATCCAGCTTGGGATCGAGACCGAAGGGCTGAATAAGGTAGCAAGTAACAGCAACAAAAATAACAAATAGTAGACGAACCGCTATTAAGTCCACGGATGGACCTCCTCGGAACCCACGTGCTTAAACTCCAAGTGGAGTTCCGCACCGGCCGCATAACCGCCGCATGTATTGCGGCCAGTGATCTATATGCGGAGCCTATGAATGAAACGGCTATGAAACTGCGCTCCGTTCTCTGTGCCTCAAATCTAGTCCCTAAAATCTGTCCAGAAATCAGACAGAGGCATCCTACAAATATTCCAGTGGAAGTATATACCTGATGGGAAGCCCGCGAGATTACGCAGGTCACAGTCCCCCAGGTGATAAGCAAACTGATCGAAACGTCGGGCGGATTGCTGGTAGACTTTTCGGGATATGAAAGCCATTGTCATCAGTCGGTTAGGTGGGCCGGAAGTGCTGGAAGTAGGAGACGTCCCAGATCCCGTGCCTAGCGCGGGACAAGAACTGGTCCAGGTGCGGGCTGGCGGGTTGAACTTCGCCGACTTCATGACCGCTCAAGGCGGCTATCCGGGAACGCCGAAACCTCCCTTAATCGCTGGCCGCGAATTTTGTGGCGCAAGGGAGAGCGATGGCCGGCTGGTGATGGGCTATACGCAGTGGGCAGCGTTTGCCGAGCGCGTCGCGGCCCGCACCGATTTGTTGTGGAAGGTCCCGGCGAACTGGACCGCAGAGGAGGGAGCGGCTTTCCCAGTGAACTACTTCACGGCGTACTTCGCCTACTGGAA
>DASZFU010000035.1:0-1509 GCA_035939495.1 Candidatus Angelobacter sp.
GGGTCAGGGGAATATCTTTGGGGCAGACCTCGACGCAGTTCTGAGCGTATCCGCATTCCTGAATGCCTCCGTCGCCCATGAGCGCGGCCAGGCGCTCGCGTTTCAACTCTGCTCCGGTGGGATGCGTGTTGAAGAGGCGAACCTGGGAAATCGTGGCGGCGCCAACGAAACCCGTATCTTTGTTGAACTGGGGGCAAGCTTCCATACAACAACAGCAGGAGATACAACGCGACAGCGGATAGGCTGCTTCCTGTACTTCAGGACTGACACGCGGGCCAGGTCCCAGATCGTAGGTGCCGTCAATGGGGACCCAGGCCTTTACCGTTTTCAGGTTTTCAAATAGAACGCTGCGGTCGACGGTTAGATCGCGAATCACCCGAAACTTGGTAAACGGTTCCAGCCGGATGGGCTGCTCGAGTTTGTCCACTAACGCAGAGCAAGCCATGCGGGCACGCCCGTTGATGAGCATGGCGCAGGAGCCGCAGACTTCCTCCAGACAATTGGAGTCGTAGGTAATCGGCGTGGTCGGCTTGCCGTCACGAGTGACTGGATTACGGGCAATTTCCATCATCGAGGAAATCACATTCATGCCCGGTTGCCAGGTGAGTTCGAATTCTTCCCAATGCGACTGCGCTTTGGGATTGTCTTGGCGTTTGATCTTTATGATGACCGTTTTAGTGTTTACCATTCGCGATTAGCCTTTACCTCGTAACTCAAACCTTGTCATTCTGAGCAAAGCGAAGAACCTCTGCACCGTGTTGATGTCGGCAAAATACAGGATCCTTCGCTTTGCTCAGGATGACAGGTATTTTACTTGGCGACGTCATACTTTCTCGGGCGCGGCGGAATCAGCGAAACGTCCACTGGCTCGAATTCGAACTTCGGCTCGTCCGCATCGGGTGCGAAGTAGGCTTTCGTCGTCTTCAACCAATTCTTGTCGTCGCGCTCGGGGAAGTCCGGCTTATAGTGTGCTCCGCGAGACTCGTCTCGCATCGCAGCACCCTGCGCGACTACCCGGGCGAGTTGCAGCATATTGTAAAGCTGGCGCGCGAAGACCACGCTGGTGTTGGCCCATTGCGACCGGTCACTCAGGTTGATACTCCGGAAGCGCTCCAGCATCTCACATAGCTTGCTGTCGGTCTCCTTCAGATTTTTGTTGTAGCGGATGACCGTGCAATTGGCGGTCATCAATTCCCCAAGTTCACGCCACAGCCGAAACGGGTTCTCCTGGCCATCCGACTTCATCAGCATGGAATTGTTTTCTTCCTGATGCTTTCGCTCCGCGTCGAAGTGTCCGTTGCTCGGCGCCGCCTGCAGACTGCGGGCATATTGCACCGCTGCCGGTCCGGCGAGGAATCCACCAAAGATGCAGGAGACCAGCGAATTCGCGCCCAAACGGTTTGCGCCGTGATACTGATATTCACATTCGCCCGCGGCATAAATTCCTGGAATGTTCGTCGCCTGGTTGAAATCAACCCACAGCCCGCCCATGGTGTAGTGCATGCCCGG
>DASZFU010000036.1:0-6675 GCA_035939495.1 Candidatus Angelobacter sp.
CAGAAATCGCGAAGGGCCTTGGCCAGCTAGCGGCCAAGCCGTCAGGACAAAGTAACGAACCCAGTACCTTGCTCTGGGATTTTTCTGTCTGCCCTCCGCGTCAATCATAAAATCGGAGTTTTGCAACAGCCTTTAGCTAGGCTAAGCAGCATAGCGCATCGGTTTCGTGCGTTGCGAACAGTTTGAAGTCGCCTTCAAATGCAGGCAAACATAACTAACGATCCTTAATTTCCGTCATCCCGATGCTCTCCCGAGCGTCAGCGCGGGAGAGCGGAGGGACCTTGCGTTTCGGACGACCAGCAAGCACTGCTACGTGCCTGACGTCGCACCTACGGCTTTGAGAAGGTCACTGCGATCCCAAACGCCATCTTGTAGGATTTCTGCAACGGTGGAGTGGTGATGCTTGCTGGCACCACATCTCCCTCGTGGAAATTGGAACCCAGCTTGATGTCACGTCCTATATGCAGCCCCGGAGAGATAAAAGCCGTCCGGAAGAATCCAAAGGTAAGCGGCGTGAACAGATATTCGGGATCCGACCCGCCTGCGCTCTGCCCTTTAATGTTCGCTGCGACGCCAAAACTTCCATAAAGTCCGAAACGCCGACTGAATTCCTTGTAACGCATATTCACCATCGCCAAAGGCAAAGGATGAAAATTGGAGTGAGCATCGGTCACAAAGTGATTTTGTCCATCAGCGCCCTTCTGAATTACAAAATCCCTCTCTGTAATGCTGCTGAAAGCAACTCCAGCCGACATGGCAAAGGGCGAACTGCATTCCACAGTGATCAGCGGAATCGTCTTTGGAGTCGCAGCCGCCGCCTTTGCCGAAGACGAACTGCTGCCAGGCTCGCTGGTTGTTAGGGCCGGAGGCAGAAGATCCTTTTGAGCAAGCTCTACTTTGTTGGTCTTGGAGCCTGCAAATGAAAACCCGCAGGAAGCTTTGTGGGGCGGTAGTGTAAATGGGGCTTCGGCTTGCGAAACCGTAAGCAGGCGGTCGTTCCAACCCTTCAAGTCCTGTTGTGCAGTTAGAAAATCCGTATTGTTCTTTCCGCCAACAGCGATATCCGTCAGTTTCTTGAGAACATCGTCCAAACGAGCAAGCTGGTCATCTGTCTGCGATCCAACGGCAGAGTAGACGCTACGGCGGGTGATCCAGAAGGTCATCATATTCGCTTTGCTTGAAAGTGCCTGTTGCTGACTGTTCGCTGATAATGCTGCCCGTCCTTTTTGAGTGGTTGCTGGTGGCGATTGGTCAGCGACTCGAAAATCGAGCGCATTAAGCCGAGCCTCGTCGTCCGTCAGGTTCTGGGTTGCCACATCTTGTTTTTGGCGGACGTGGTTGCGCATAGCTTGGGCCCGGTTAACTAACTGATTGACTTCCTGAGTTGTCGGCCAGCTTGCGCACAGTCCTATCTGGAAACCTGAAACTGGCTCGGATGGGCACGTTCCTTCAAGTTTGCGATCATTGATCTGCCGCTTAAGCACAGCGTCACCTTTACTTTGCAAGATGCTGTCTGAGTTCAATAACAAGGCCCTCATATCCTGCGCCGCCCGATTTACTCTCTGGGCAGAATCGTTTGCGGCCTGAATAGTCCGATTGGCCTCATTTTCAATTACTTCCAACTCTTGCTCGTTCGTCGCAAATACCTCTGTTATGGTGCTTGTCATCGGGGCTACATCAAACGCGGCGAGTTCGGCAGCTCCTTGATTCGACGCTTTCAAGGTATTCAGCTTCGTTGCAGCCGTACTTGCGGCAGCTTTTTTGTTTTGCGTATCAGCTTGGGCTTTTGCGTCTGGTGTAGGGACTTTAGGCGCAAGTCCCAGAGTGGAAAGATCAATAGGCGATGCGTTGGAAAAAGTGACAGTTGAGTTAAAGGTGTAGACGTAGCGAAGCGTATTTGCCCCAGTGACAATGATTGTCTTCGGGCCAGATGTCTTTTCGTCTTTCGACGTGTTTTGGTTGGCAATGTTGATTGTGCAAGTCTTGGAAGTCGTGTGGCAATCGAAATCGGTAGAAGTTTTTGGAGGGGTTGGTGCAAGGTTTTTTCCGTCTTGACAAAGCCCCAGTACGCTCCAAAGCACAATGCTAGTCAGTTGAATCAGCTTCATCGTTTCTCCTTTGCTCGCAGCCTGAGCAGGTAATTGTTTGAAACTTTGGCCATAGTTAGCCGTGTTCAGCACTAAAGCGAGGTCGCAGGAAAAAGATCGCCACTTTTTTAACGAAGAAGTCTTAGTTTTCCAAATTTGCATTTTAGGTCAGCATTGCAGGCAGATAGTTTGGGTCGTAGTTGGGCCAATTTGGGATTTAAGGCAATCTATTACGATATTCCATAACCAACCAGCATCGTTGGGATATATAATCAGCAAAATCAAAGAGATAGGAGCGAACTTGCCAGCCGGCCCCGGCGAAATTACGGAGCTACTCCAGCTATGGAGGACCGGCAACCGCGATGCCGAGTCGCGTTTGTTTGTGTTGCTGCTCCCTGACTTAAAAAGAATTGCGGGTCGGTGCTTTGCCGGAGAGCGCCCTGGCCACACTCTTCAACCTACCGCACTGGTCAACGAGGCTTTCTTCCGGCTTGCAAAAGCGAAGAATGTTGCCTGGCGGGATCGCGGCCATTTTTTCGCTATAGCTGCGAGGATCATGCGCCGCTACTTAATCGACCACGCTCGCAAACGTCCTATTGCCCAGTTCCTGCCGATGGAAGGGCTGCAAGAACGCATCCTGGGAAAACATGATCCGCTGGAACTTGCCATTGCCATCGATAAGCTGCTCGACGAACTGGCGGAAAAGTCGCCTCAGCAACGTAGCGTGGTCGAACTGAAATTCTTTCTTGGCCTCACGGATGAAGAGGCTGCTGATGCTCTGAACCTGACGCTTCACACTCTTCAGCGCGAATGGTACCGTGCCCGGTACTGGTTATTTGACCGGTTGGACAACAAACCATGAATTGCGATGCTGATCGTGACCACAGGGTCATGACGATTCTGGCTGCCGTCCTTGAACGTCCACCCGCCGAACGCAGGATACACTTGCAACTCCTTTGCCACGGCGATCAGGAACTATTTCGTGAAGTCGTCGCGATGCTCGACGGTGAAGAGCGAATGGGCAACTTTCTACGGCAGCCTTTGATCGCTTTCCGTGATTTTGAGCGTCCATTCGAGCCGGGTGAACTGATTTCGGAGCGCTTTGAAATCATCCGTGAAATTGGCGAGGGGGGCATGGGCGTAGTTTATGAAGCTTTTGATCGCAAGCGCGCCCAGCGCATCGCCATCAAAACTGCGAAACCCGGCTTTCGCCGGCTTTTATCCCCCGAAGTGACTAGCGCGCTCAAGGTCCGTCATCAGAATATCTGCCTGGTTAACGAAATTCATACCACGTCTACGGCCCAAGGTGAGGTGGATTTCCTGACTATGGAATTCTTGGATGGCCAGACCTTGTCATCCCGGCTGAAAACCGATGGCAAGATTGACCAACAAGAGGCCCTGGAGATTGCGCGACAGCTCTGTGCCGGGATCGCGGAAGCGCACCGCAGCGGCGTAATTCACAAAGACCTCAAAAGCGCCAACATTCTCCTGTGTCGCTCCGACGAAGGCTCCCTGCGTGTAGTGATTACCGATTTTGGCTTGGCTGCAGATACTGCTCTTGGTTCGCATGATTTAGGAGGCACCCCGAAGTACATAGCGCCTGAGCTATGGCAAGGGGACAAGCCGTCCAAATCCTCCGATATTTATTCATTAGGCGTTGTTTTATATGAAATGCTGGCCGGGCGGCCACCGTTCGAGACTGCCCCATTCGAAACCAGCTTTGCAAGTCAACCCCAGCCCCCCAGCACTTTGGTCAAGGGACTCGATCCTCGCTGGGATAGGGTCGTCTTGCCGTGTCTTAGTCCCTCGCCAGGCAAGCGGCCAAAGGATGCAACCCAAGTCATTGCTGTTCTGGAGAAACCGCGGTTTCCCAAGATGGCAGTCATGCTTGCCCTCGCTGCTTTGCTTGTTGTTGCCGCGTTGCCATTGGCACTCCGAAAGCCAGGGCTCAAACATCTCCAATCTGTCAATCTTCGCTTGGCAATCCTGCCGTTGGAAACCCCGGTTGATCTCGATGCTATTGGAAACGGTGTTTTAAATGACGTGGCTGATCGCCTTATGAGTAGACAAAGCAACGATCCCACTCTGGACGTGGTATCAGCGGCAGAAAGCCTTAATAACAACGTGCGCTCTGCTACTCAGGCAAAGCAGACCCTCGATGCAACCCACGTGTTACAAACAAGACGAATACAAGAAGGCACTAAAGTCATCGTCAAGGCCGCCCTAATTGATCTGCGGGCGAATACCAGCCTTGATGAAATCTCGTTGACGTATTCTCCTGAGACGATATCGGATTGGCCGACAGCTTTGGCCGGGATGATTTCGAGAACTTTTAGCTTGCGCGGCTTAGTTCCAACTGAGCAACTTTCTCGATCAGCCATAGAACCGTACTTAAAAGGCATGTCATACTTGCGACGCGATCAAGATAGGCCCTGTACGCTCGTCGCGGGCCCTGTGCCATGCTTTGCGTTCGCCATACCATTTTTCCAGCAGGCGGCGAAGGAGGATACTCATTCTCCATGGCCCCGGGCCCGTCTGGTCGAAGCTCTGGTTCAAGAATATTGGGGTACCCGCGAGTCTCGTCAGCGAGAAAAAGCTCCACCGATACGAGAAGAGGCTGCACTGATACTGGAAGAGGCTGAAATACGCAATAAAGATTCCGTACCTGTTCTTCTGGCTAAAGGAAATCTGGAGTTCAGCAATAACCAATTTGATGCGGCCTTGGGAGAGTACAAAAGAGTCGAGCAACTTGAGCCGCGCAATGTACAAGCCATGCTGGCATTGGCTGTGATCTATCAGCGACAAGGACTGGAGAGGGAAGCCACTGCATACTATCGCAAGGCCATTGAAGCCGAACCTGGATTTTATGACACATATATACGGTTTGGCGATTTTTTTTATCTTCGCGGGAGATACTCCCAAGCCGTTAGTCAATATTCCAAAGCGGCAAAAGCGAATCCGAACAACTCTCGTTCCTATTGGTATCTTGGCTCGGCCCTAATGGAAACGGCTCATGATAGTGAGGCTATGATCGCATTGAGTAAGTCTTTAAAACTAGAAGAGAACTTTGCAGCGCTGCTCACCAAGGGTGCCATTAAGGCATATCAAAAGTCGGATGCTGAGGCCATGGATTCTTATCGACGCGCATTGGAACTCTATGACCAATGCTACATCTGTCTTCTGAATCTCGCCGATTCGAGTCGGCGACTTGGACGCTTGCGTGAAGCGCGCAAATTCTATCGCCAGGGTTTGCAAATCGCTGTAGAGAACTTAAACTGGCAGGGCGATGATGATTTCATGCGGGCGTATGTTGGGTATTTCAAAGCTAGGTTAGGAAATCACGAAGAAGGGCAGGAATACATTCGGCAAGCTTTGTCTCAGGCTCGTAATAATGCCGATGTATCGCGCTGCGCTGTTCTGACCTACGAACTTCTGGGCCGGAGAGACGAGGCTCTAAAGGTTGCTGCCAAAACCACTCCTGAGCTTCTTAATCAACTAGATCGTCATCCCGACCTGGCGGACTTTCGCAACGATCCTCGCTTTAGGGAATTGAAGTCGAAAGCTCAAAAAGGAGAACAATAATCCTATGGCAGAACGCGAAATCAAAATCAAGCTCGTGGCAATCCCGGTGATACCCAAAGAGATGAACGTTGGTGATACCCTAACGTTCTCCAGCCCCCACGGGAAATTTAGAGTTGTGATCGAACATGGTTCCCCATTCGCCGATCCCGCCGTAATAGAAATCAATGACGGCAGAGAGTTGGCACTGAAAAAGGAGGGCACATTCTTTTGTAAATGCTTCGTAAAGCCACCAGGGATGTCAGAGATCGGATGGAGTAAGAATGATCCTGAGTCTGGCGGGTTTTGTGGGGTGGGACCTGGTCGACCTCCCCTGTGAAAATAGCTCACCATGGTTCGGCGCTGCTCGTTCGTGCCGAACCCAATGGTGGGTTGCTCGCCAAACGAAACAAAAGATCCCTTTAAGGACGACTGAATTATTTTCCTCGGATGCCATTATGCCAGCAGCATTTTTTTGCTTGTCATCCGTTGTTATGCACAGAGCAGCCGGAAGATTGCTAGCGCTGGAGAGAGATAGAATGGAGACACAAAGAAGAGCCGGACATAAAGCATCCAGGATCGTGCTTGATAACTACGGCGAGCAAATTTAGAAACTAGAAATTAGAAATCTTTCCGCGGCGGCAGGAATTTTCTCACGATCTTGCTGCCGGCCACGCGAGCGCGCAGGCAATGTAGGGTCTGGTGTAGGCCTGTCTCTGCGCGCACCAGGAATACGTGTTCTGGGAGAGCAGCCTTGGCCCGGAAAAGCTTGACTGCCTCGCGCATGTACTCACGCATAAACTCGTGGTCGCCGAAGTCAAAAGGGGTGTTCTCTTTTTCGGGTTCCGGGGGATAAAGTCGCCGGTAAAATCCGTCGGCGAGACGAACCATGGCTTGCTGGGTCGCGGGGTTCATCTTCAATTTGTTCATCGCCCAGCGTTCATTCAATAGGCGCCGATACTCGGCTGAATTGCGGTCTCCGGGATAGAGAAAAAATGCACACAGGTTTTCAACAAATTTGTGCGTCAGA
>DASZFU010000037.1:0-48209 GCA_035939495.1 Candidatus Angelobacter sp.
CAGAAATCGCGAAGGGCCTTGGCCAGCTAGCGGCCAAGCCGTCAGGACAAAGTAACGAACCCAGTACCTTGCTCTGGGATTTTTCTGTCTGCCCTCCGCGTCAATCATAAAATCGGAGTTTTGCAACAGCCTTTAGCTAGGAGCCTATCAGACTATTCGCTGAAACGTGCATCGGTTCTTCGAGAAATCGTGCGTGAAATACGCGCCTGGCTCTGGTGATGATGCCGGTTTGTCCAATGAAGCGGAATGCTATTTTTCCGATAATGATACGGCCGCGTTTGCTCTTTCGACCTATCATGACCTTGTTTTCACAACCCAAGGCCCGAAAAGGGAATAATCGATGAATATTTCCATGTCGGCGTAAGAGCTTGGGCTCGGTTCTTCTCTGGGCAACGCTCAAGCCCAGAGCTCTCATTGAAACAACTCAAAAGAAAGGACACTCAAAATGAAACTTAAATTATTTCTATTCCTTGCCTCCGCCCTGCTAGCCGGGAGGGCCATGGCGCAGGGTTGCAGCACGAACCCGATTCCATTCCCCCTTCCGGGCAACGCTGACAAAATGGTTCCATCGGGAACCTGTATTGCCAACGTCGACGAGGGCGGGCAAGGCGGCCGCTTGCGGTGGGACAACAACGGCAGCCATATATTACAGCTTTTCGACGCCGACGATGCCGGACAATCTCTGTGGTGCGACAATTCTGGAAGTGGTTGCATCCCGGGTAGCATTCTATGTTTACAACAAGATGGCAACATGGTGATGTACTCGCCCAGCCCGGGACAGGGCACGATTGACTGCGGGAGGAGCGATGGGGACGGGGGACAAGCCGTGTGGGCCTCAAACACGCAACACAAAAACGATAGCCACGAGGAACTTGCCGTGGGCGAAGATGTTCTCTGGTTAGGAGTAATACGTACTGGAGATCGGGCCGTTGTTCGCAACGGTAGCGGAGCTCAATGGGTGAGCACCGGTTTCACTGATTAGCAAGAAACAATGCTGGTCGTAGTCGACCTCTGAGGATGTGCGAACCGGTCACTTGCGGGGACTCCTAGCCTGGGTCCCTGCAAGCTGATCCGTCGTTGATAGGACTCCTTATGAAACACATGAAAGCACTCATCGCCTTTTATTTGTTCTCGGCGCTTGCCGCTAACTGCTGCGGCCAGGTGTCCGTCAGCGCTGAGAGCGCATCCCGGCAAAGCGACATTGGCTCGCCGGCAGCGAGTCACCGCGAACAGCAATGCCCGGTGACGGGATCGGTAGTCAGCGCGACGACAGGGGAACCCATCCATAAGGCCACGGTGAGGCTTTTCCGGTTCGCGGAAGGGTCAGGATCGGCGATCCGGGGTACTTACGCGCCGCTACCGACTCTTCGGGTCATTTCCAGGCGCTGGTAGATGCAGGCCGCTATGCCATGTCGGTAAACCGCAACGGATACGCCCAACAAACAGTCGGACTGCTGGGTTCGGAAAAGGCCGCTTCGATCATTAGATTGACGTGCGGCTCGGAAACCACCGGGCTTCGATTCCTGATGATGCCACAAGGACTCATCACTGGCACTGTGGTGGACGAAGACAATGAACCTGTGGCGAATGCCATAGTCGAGGCCTTCAACGATCGCGCTGTTTTGCTGGCAGGTCGGGCCAGGGCTACCGGCTCGGCGCGTACCAACGACCTAGGCAAATATCGCATCTTTGGTATTGGAGCGGGACGATACTATGTACGAGCTCAGCTTCCGGAGAGTTCAGAAACCGCCACCCTCGCGACACAGGAAAAGCAGCAAACTAGCTATGTGCCGATCTATTATCCCGGAACAAATCACGCTTCGGCCGCAACCCCCATCCAAGTTGTGAACGGACAGGAGAGTCAAGCGGACATAACCATGTCCAAGGTTCCTACTGTGCATGTATCGGGCAAGGTGCTGAGTGAATATGGAGTGAGAGGGCCGCTCATCGTTGCCTATCCGGGAGATCACCCTTCATGGGACCCAGGAGAGCGCCACGGCGTGGTCGCGGACGACAAAACCGGCAGGTGGGGCATTGATGGCCTCCAACCAGGTCCCTATACATTGGTGTGCGATCGCATCGATCGTGGTGTTCGCCTTGGGGCGCGGCTCGTAGTCAATGTGGGAAATAAGAACATCGACAACATCCAAGTGACGCTGAACCGCTACCCGGACCTTGCCGGGAAAGTGACCGTCGAAGGCGGTGGCACGGTGCCTTCCGGAGTTCGGGTTGCTTTGCAGCCTCGGCAAGCGCTGGCCTCAATCGGGTATGGGGGAGCACAGGTCAACCCTGAAGGCGAATTCCTCCTGACGGCCATCAGTCCCGATTTGTCGGACATCAGGGTCTCGAATTTGCCATCGGGGTATTTTGTTAAATCGGTCATCTTCTCGGGCCGAGAGGTCTCCGAGAGCGGGATCGAACTGGGGCTGGGCGCATCCCATAAAGTCGATATTGTGATCAGTCTCAACGGGGCAACTTTGGAAGGAAGCGTGTCGGATGAAGAAGGCAAACCATCTCAGAGCGCAATCGTGGTGTTGGTTCCAGATCCGGGACACCGGCAGTTGGGATCCAGATATTACACCGCAACGGCCGATCGGAATGGCCGCTTCACCGCATCGGGAATCCACCCAGGCGAATACACGGTAGTCGCATGGGACTCGGCCGAGTCCCTCGATTACGCTGCCCCAGACACCTTAGAGGTTGTAGACAAGCAGGGTCAGACTTTGAAATTCGAAGACGGAGCGCGTAAGGCTGTGCAATTGAAAGCCATCCCTTCAGATGCGCTCTTTCCATGAGGGTGTCATTTGCGACAGAGGTTTCGATGGTATTTAGCGGCAAGAAAGCACCCGTCGTCGCAGATATCGAATTTCTCTAGAACCGTTGCTTAAGAACATCTCAGGGTTTTGGCTACCAAATCACTTGGAGTGCGCTAGGCATCCATGCGTGAAAAACGACCCCAATGTTCCACGGAATCTGATCGACCAGCACGTCTACGGTTTTGCGTTGCACATGCAATTTCCACTCTCTGTCCGGCTTCTCTAAGCGGCCTTGCCGTTGAAAGAAAGTCTCACGCAGCCCAGCAATCGAAGTGCCTGAAGAGAGAATCAGCGCGGACTCCGTCTGCCGGCCATAGGCAGACCAGCCGAGCGGCGACTCTCCCGTAGCGAGGTCGTTGGCCTGGCTCGGATCGTCTGCAGAATTTCCCGCAGACGATCCTGTATGCCATATGCAGTGGCAGCACAGACATCGGGTTGCGCTCCGGCGTCGAGCAGGATCGGAACGAGGTGATCGCGTCTAGCTCGAAACAATCATGCAGAGGAAGACGACCATCCGTATTGCGAGCATTTACGTCAGCTCCACGCTCGATGAGCAGGCGCACAACGTCGATCTGGTTTCCCGCAATCGCAAGGTGAGTCAGACGCATAGCAAGAGTGCCACTGGGGCGCACGCGTTGTTGAAGATCAGTGCTGGCGTTGACCAGCTCGGGATAGTGGTCAAGAATCCAGCGAATTGTAGGCAAATCTCCGTCGCGCAATGACTGGATGATCTTAGCGCCGAAGCTCTTTAGCGCGTCAACGTAGGTCTTGAGCGCGCCAACTTGAAAATCCATATTTGCGCGCGACCTCCAGTTGAGCTTCGGAGAGACGCATGGCTGGCTTGTCCTGGCGCAGAGTGCGCAGACGGGCCTTCGCTTCATTCCTGAGATGTTCAAGACTGGCGCGGGCGGGTAGATCGCGCCGCGAAGAGACAGAACGAGCAGGTGTGTCGCTCATAGGAACCTTCCTTCCTTAATTGTCCAGGGGTCCGCGTTATTTGGGTGGGAAGTCAGGTTGAGATTGAACTGAACTGCAAGGTGGGCTGTGCCCTTTACGCGGACCCGTCGGCCTCCTGCAAGGCCAAGCCCAGCATAGACAATACCGACGTGCGGCGCAGCGCCAGCCGAAGGATGCTTTAGACTGTCTGATAGAGGAACCCAATTGTGAACGGCAGACGCACACCGATGAATCCATGCCAAAAGCCGACAGGCTGGCTGGGCCGATTGGTTTTGTGGAACATGAATTGGCGGCACTCCAAGGTCACAGACTGGGGCTTATCTCACATTTCGATCGAAGAGCACGACACCATCCTCGACGTGGGTTGCGGTGGAGGGAGGACGGTGAGCAAGTTAGCGGCCTTCGCTCCAAAGGGGAAAGTCTGCGGCATCGATTTTTCCAAAGACAGCGTAGCCATGGCCAGCAGAATCAATCGAAAATTGATCGATGCCGGGCGCGTCCAAATCCGGGAAGCATCTGTATCGCAGTTACCGTTCCCGGATGACATGTTCGATCTCGTCACAGCAGTGGAGACGCATTTCTGGTGGCCTAACCTGCCGACGGACATCCTCGAAACCTTAAGAGTCCTGAAGCCCGGTGGCACGCTCATCATTATCGCGGAAATCTACAAAGGCGCGGACACACCGACTGCAAAGCTTGCTGAAAAACATCTCCCACTCGGAGGTATGGCACTTCTGAGTGTCAATGAGCATCGTGAACTCCTGGCAAACGCCGGTTGCTCGAATATTCAGGTCATTGAGGAGAAAGGCAAAGGATGGATCTGCGCTATAGGCAGGAAGCCGATAGCGAAAGGCTCCAGCTCTGCTGCTATGGTCACTTCGCCCACCGTAGACATAGGGACTTCTAGAGTACCTTGACTACCTGGAGTTGATCCCCCGCCATCCGGAACCACTACTTTCCATCTGGACCTCGGTTGGTCCACCCCACGCGGGACCGAAGTCTTGTTCGAGGAAATTTGAGTTCGTCAAGATATATCCGTGAAGCCCGTTTTGAGATAGTTTCTTGGGGGCGGTCGTGAGTGGTGCTCGAGCAAAGGCCGAAATGACACTCAGGACACCATGTATTCTCGGTAAAGCTTCTCGATATATTCGGCCAGCCGAATATCCTTGAACGTCAGACGATGGCCTATATCCCAGGTGGTTAGCCACACGCGTACCGATACCCAAAGGTTCTGCCAGTCGGGATGATGACTGGTGGTTGAAATAAATCTTGCGGCCGTATTCATGAAGTGAATTGCATCTTCGAATGATCTGAACTTGAATGCCTTGTAGAGTTCGACAGTTTGGTGATCAGGGTCAGCGGGCCGTATCCTGTTCGAAACCTCCCACCCTGGTAAGCTAATGAGTGCTTCCTTTAATTCAGCCTCTGTCAATTCTTTGGATTTATCGATCGGAACAGGGTAAGGAACATCAGGGCTGGTAGAGTCAGACGACGCTCGCCGTACTCCAAGCTCCTCAATGCGCTTAATGAAATATGACGTATCTCTTGCCCAGTATTTGTCGTTGAGTTCGTAGGCCTGAGAGTCCAATAGTGGCCGCAGGCAATCCGGAAGCGCCTGTGCGCCTGGGAGAGTAGCTCCTGAGACGAGGATTGGCAGTAACGTTTTTTCGTTCTTGATTGCAGCCAAGATTTCGCCTCGCACCCAATCGTTCTCGTTATCAATTCTGCGCCGTCCGTCTGGGTCTTGAAGGAATAGCCACCGTGCTCCGACTACCACGACAACCAAGGACGACTCGTGAAGCGCTTGTTCAATTTCCTTCTTCCAGTTTTGCGCCAATCTAATCGTATCGGTGTCGATGAATACGGCATTGGGGCCAAATGTGCGAATCAAATCGTCTGCTAGATGACGAGTGATTGCTCCGCTGTCTTCACGTCGATAACTGACGAAGATTTTTGACACAACTAGGCTTCTATTATGCTCCGATTTTTCGTAAAAGTGTGCGGCGTTCTTGGGTAGGATAAAAAAGACACTTGTTCTGCCCATTCTTGTCATGCACGCAATCACTCATGGACCGGCAGACCCGTTGAGGCGCCCCAGAAGTCGGCTTGTAGTGAAGATAAAAGGCTTACACAGAGACGGTGATCGCATCGCGGACCACAGCTAGGCCGGGGCCGTTTTATCCGAGAACAGAAACCGCTCGCAACGGATGGACTTGTGCCAAAAGCCAGTTTATCCTTCATGGTGAAAATGGAGGATTCATGAAGCGCTTTCTTTTGGGTTGCATTGTTCTTCTGTCTGCGGTTGCTATGGCACAGCAAACAAAGTCGCCAGTCTCCGATGCTTTGCGCACGATGCTCACAGGCCGGGAGAAAAACATGATCGCAGCCTTTGAAGAGATGCCGGCTGATAAGTTCGCTTATAAACCTACACCTGAACAGATGACCTTCGGCCACCTGGCCGCCCACATCGTCTCCGGCAACTACTTCTTCTGTTCCAACGTGGGGGATGTTCCGCGGCCAAAGATGGAGGAACTAAAAGAAACAGAAGGCAAGGACAAGCTGGTCGCTGCGCTGAAGGCGTCGTTTGAATTCTGCGATTCAGCGTTGGCAAAAGCCGATGACTCCAAGCTGAATGAGAACATCACATGGTCGGACGGCAAGCCACGGACACGGGCTTTGGCCTTTGTGACATTGGCCAGCAGTTGGGCGGACCACTACGGGATGGCGGCCATGTATCTCCGTCTAAACGGACTCATCCCGCCTACCGCGAAACAGGTAGAAAAGAAGTGACCTGTCTGCAGACTGCTGCCGTGGGCGCGGTCACCCAAAGTGACGGAAGGGCGTTTCCCAGTGCCTATTGGTGAAATTTCTTACAATTCGATTCCCTGTACCAATCCGCCAACTTCTTCGAAGCCCGTTTATGGTCTGCGAGCGAGAGCTGAAGCAAGCCGGAGAATATTTACCTCCCGGAACATACACCCACGATTACTGTCGCAGTAGGGACGACCTGTTTTTTTCATTGTTTGCTGCCACTTTGGCCCTCGTCATCGGAACGGAAAACTACATCGTCGTATTCCAGCCACAAAGTGTGATTTAAGCAACCGGGGCGTGTACCCACCCGGCGTCCGCAAGCACGGAGAGGAGGACATGCCGAAGCGCTAAAGTTGCCCTCGGGATTAAGAGGCGTGCACGTCGCGTATGCGATCGCAGGCCTGGCGCACTGAGCAAGCGGAAGGGCTCTATTGCACTCTGACATTCACGTTATACTTCCCATTCTCCTCCACTTGCAGCACGACGCCGTGGGAGAGATAAGGTTGGAGGGCCGCCGGATTTGTCCATTCTAGATCCCAGCCCTTCTCGATGGCTACTAATAAGTATTTCCCTGGTGCGATTGCGCCAATGCCAAAGGAGCCATCGCTGTTGCTTTGGTCCTGCTTGAACAGGGATCTGTTCAGCACTGGATCGACCGCAGCCAGTGGCGCCAGCAGAATCATGGCCCCTGCAAACGGTTTGGCGTCACGGAGCGCCACTCCGGTGACTTCGCCTCCGCCGAACGCCACGGTCACATTCAGGTTGACTGGGCCGCTGCCATCGATCTTGACTGTATTCCCGCTCACCGCTGCTCCGGTCGCTGACACTGCCTTGATGAAGTACGAGATATCGCTGTTCATTCCAAGGCGGTAGTTACCAGGCTCAATGGGTTCCTGCAGCTCAACCGTTCCCGCCGCAGGCGCCGGAACGGAGTATAGCTTCCCGGATTCGGGGTCAGATAAAAACAACGACTGGTTGGCTGGTTTCGACGAAGGGCCAGGTGTTCCCTCAAACTGTACATTCGCCGTCAAGGGCACGGACGGCTGTTCACGAGCAAGGATCCCTTCCCCACCAGACGACACGTCCATCTCGCCTAATTCCGCAACCGTCACGCGATTATTTTGCACCGTATGTACCTTTACCTGGTAGTGACCTGGGGTGAGGTCCGTAAAGTCGATCTGTCCGGAGGAGAGAATGCGCGTTTCAGCGGGAATATCCACCGGCGATCCATTCAACACTCGAGCTTGAATCTGGGCAGAGTATGGCTTGGCTGCTTTCTCCTCACCGCCGGTTTTGCTGGTGGAAAGAACAACATGTAAGGCTGGGACCGGTCTTAGCGTTAGGTTTGCCATGAGGTGGTCGCCACCTCTCAGGGTGATGGGACTGGCCGCACCGGCTTCGGTTGTGCCCGGGTAAACGTCACGGGATACGCTACATCCAATGGGGACAGACCTTGCTCTTCGAGATACGTCCCCAAAGTTTGTCCATCATGTAAGAAGGACGAATGGAAGTCTGTTTGTACCGGCTGAGGCGCCGCCGGCCTCTGCGCGTACCAGGGACTCGCCATTACAGCGATGAAATATTTGCCGGGAATCCAAAGATCGAAATGGTAGGCGCCCTGTTCATTCGTCTCCGCCTGGTACCACGAATTGATGTTTTGCACGCCGTATTTCGTGCCAGTCCAGAAGAGCAGGACGCGCGCCTTATGCACTGGTTCTCCAGCTTCATCGGTGATGAGACCGGAAAGTCTACTGGGGGTAGGAAGACGAAATACCAGGTACCCAGGTTCCAGGCCAGTCCCCACCACAATCGCGGTGGTAAACAGCCCGTCGTGCGAATCATAAAAACTGAACCCTCGGCGGTCGCGATGCGAGGCCATCAGGTAGTACTTGCCCTCTGCCAACCCGGAAAAGGAAAACCGTCCATCGGCTCCAGTGACGACGGCTGCAAAGGGATCATAGGGATGGGTAACCTCGGAGATCGTTACCTGTCCCTGTGGAATAGGACCCCCGCCGAGATCATCCACCAGGACGCCTGAGATTTGAAAGCGGCCACTTTTGGGTGAAGCAGCTTGCTCTGGTTCCGCTCGCGGTGTTGATGACGGATTCGCCTTATCTACGCGAATCAATTTCAGATTGAAATTTGCTTCTCGCTCCTGACCGGCGGCCAAATCGAGAGGTGCGGCGCCGATGGCATCGGTGCCGGGAAAATACACCTCGATCGGATATGAGTCTTCCGCGGCTGCTGTTTTTGGTTGCGGAATGCGCTCGGCTGCTTGCAACGGGTTTGGCCATCTCCGATCCGACCTCGAACTCATACGGCGAATCGTTGCGTACGTAGACTGGTCCGGCACGAGCGGCTGGCCGGCGCGAAAGTAGCCGGGTTTGGACAGCAGGATTGCCACCTTGCCAACGGACACATGGTTAAATGAGAAATTGCCTTCCTGATCCGTTAGCGTGGCTCGCTGCAGCTTTGGGAGCCGCACCAGCACTCTCGGAATCGGCTTTCCCGTAACAGAATTCACCACCTTGCCCGCAAGCGGAAAGGTTTCGCCCTCTTTTTGAAGAGAGTCGCGTGGGAGACAACTCTGCGGATCACAGTGAGAGGCGAGCAGGAGAATTGCCAGCGACAGCGCGATCAGATCTCTTCCACGAGCAGCCATCGTGGACCACCTTTCAGATTCAAGCTATTTCAAAGCTGATTTTAACGGCGATTGGCCCCAGTGAAACACCTCTAGGAGAACGCGTGGAAGGCAGATTCTTGCACGTTGCCCGGCGACCTTCCTTCGATACCCGCAACCTTCCGCGAGAAACACCCACCGAAATTCACGGGCAAGTGGGGGCGGCTTCTGTCAGCTTGAAATGCGAACGGCCCAGAGCAAAACTGCTTTCTGGGCCGTTTGGATGATCAGGCTGCATTTTTGTGGCACTGGCAGCCATCGCCGGTATTCTTTTTGCAAAACTACCGTCCTAGCCTGGACCAAAGTAAGTCACGCCAACTCTTCAGTGGATGCAACTTCCCGTTCGTGAGTGAACAGCAGGAATCTCGACTCCGCTATAATAATAAGATTCAGCCACATTCCAGGGCCCCACTGTATGGATCGCTCCTGCGGACTTGGCTGTCGCAGGTCAAGATGTCTGTCTCATTGAGCGAAAGTATCGTTGTCCGTGGCGCCCGTGTCCATAATCTCAAGAACGTCGATTTTGAGATTCCTCACAATGCCTTGACTGTGGTCACCGGCGTCTCCGGCTCGGGCAAATCTTCGCTGGCCTTTGACACGATCTATGCTGAAGGGCAGCGGCGTTATGTCGAATCGCTCTCTGCCTATGCCCGCCAGTTCCTGGAACGAATTGAAAAGCCTGATGTTGACCTGATCGAGGGCATCGCTCCGGCCATTGCCATACGCCAAAAGAACAGCACGCGGAACCCACGCTCGACCGTAGCCACTGCCACTGAGATCTACGACTATTTGCGCCTGCTCTTTGCGCGAATCGGCAAAACTTATTGCAGCCAGTGCGGGCAAGAGGTTAAGAAAGACACGGTCGATGAGATTGCCCAAAGCATTCTCGCGCTGGGTGAAGGCACGCGTCTGAATGTGCTCTTCCCTGTTCAGAGCCGGCAGGCTGACTCCACCAGCAAAGTCAAAGCCAAGGCCAAGAAGTCGCGCAAGGGCGCTCCGGCCGGGCCTGACGCTTCCCTCCATGAACGCCTGTTTGATCTGCGCAAGCGTGGGTTTAATCGGCTTTTTCAAAAAGGCCAGATCTTTGAATTCTCCACGCCTGAATCCTTGCTCAATATTGATTTCAGCCAGCCTGTCTTTGTCCTGGCAGACCGCATCGTCGTTGATGCCGAACAGCGAACTCGCATCGTGGACGCAGTCGAACAAAGTTATCGCGAAGCCGCCGAAGTGGTCTTTGAGACGGCTCCCCGAGAAGGGGAAGAGCCGCGGCAACTACGCTTTGCCCAGAGATTTGAATGCAAGCGCTGCCACATTGTTTATCAGGAACCGGAGCCGCGTTTGTTTTCATTCAACAATCCTTTTGGCGCTTGTCCTCGATGCCAGGGATTTGGCAACACCATCGACTTCGATCTCGATCTCGTGATTCCCGATTCCAATCAGACTCTCGCTGACGGAGCGATCGAGCCTTGGACCAAGCCGAAGTATCGCCCGTTCCAAACCGAGTTGCGAAAATTCGCCAAGCAGTCCGGCATCCCATTGGATGTTCCGTGGCGCGAGTTGGAGCGCGATCAGCAGCAATTGGTTCTGCAGGGCGAAGGCAGGTTTCCGGGCGTTCATGGCTTCTTCGCGATGTTGGAGCGCAAGAAATACAAGCTCCATGTCCGGGTCTTCCTGAGCCGCTATCGTGGCTACGCGCAATGCCCGGAGTGCGGCGGCGCGCGTCTTCGCTCCGAGGCACGGCAGATCAGGATCGAAAACAAAAACATCTGCCAGGTAACAGAGCTTACGGTAGAAGAGGCTGCCAAATTCTTCGACAACCTTGAGCTTTCACCCGAACACCGCAGCATCGCGGAAAAAATTCTGGAGCAGATACAACATCGCCTGAAGTTCCTGAATGATGTTGGCCTTGAATATCTCACTCTCGATCGGCTGGCATCGACGCTTTCGGGCGGCGAATCGCAGCGCATTCAACTCGCGACCTCTCTGGGATCACGGTTGGTGGGCGCGCTCTACGTGCTCGATGAACCCTCCATCGGACTGCATAGCCGCGATACTGCTCGCCTGGTGAGCATCCTGCAGGAGTTGCGCAACCTGGGCAACACTATTCTGGTTGTTGAGCACGATCCTGATGTCATGCAAGCTGCCGACCGCATCCTCGACCTGGGACCGGGCGCGGGCGAAAACGGTGGACGCGTCATGGCCTCGGCCAGCTATGCAGAGCTCAAAAACATTCCCACTTCGCTGACCGGACGATATCTCAACAACGAATTGCGTATTCAGATTCCTCAACTTCGTCGCAAGACAGGCACTCCGATGATTACCGTAGAAGGCGCGACGGCCCACAACCTCAAGAACCTTACGGTGAAGATACCGTTAGGCATGTTGGTGGCCATTACTGGAGTTTCCGGGTCGGGCAAATCAACTTTGGTTCACAACGTTCTTTATCAGGCATTGGCCGCGGAAAAAGGAATCACCACGGGTCCGGGACCGGCGGCCAACGGCTTCAAGCGCGTGGCTGGGGGAGAATACGTCGCCGATGTGGTGCTGGTTGACCAGTCTCCAATTGGACGGACACCGCGCTCCAATCCCGTCACGTACATCAAGGCCTTCGATGTAATTCGTGAACTCTTCGCATCCATTCCTGAAGCTATCAAGAGGGGGTTCAACGCTGGACATTTTTCTTTCAACATCCCCGGCGGACGCTGCGAAACCTGCCAGGGTGACGGCACTGTAACCGTTGAAATGCAATTCCTGGCCGATGTCGAACTGCTTTGCGAGGATTGCAAAGGCACACGATATAAGCCGGGCGTACTCGAAGTCCGCTACAAGGGAAAGAACATCCATGAAGTGCTGAACCTCACCATACGCGAAGCCATGAGCTTTTTTGCCGGTTTGCCCAGGATCATCGACAAGCTGCGTGTGCTGGAAGAAGTTGGTCTCGGTTATCTTCGCCTCGGCCAGTCGGCAACTACGCTCAGCGGCGGTGAGGCCCAGCGCATGAAGTTGGCGGCTCATCTGATTCCTGCCGGGCGCTTGCGCAACAATGGCAATGGCGAGCCGGAAACCCCTGAAGAACGTGAGGCGCGTCGCCGCGCCCGCGCCGGCAAAGGCGCGCTCTATATCTTCGACGAGCCCACGACCGGCCTGCACTTTGACGATGTAAGCAAGCTGCTCGCCGCCTTCCGCAAACTGATCGAAGCAGGCGGCTCGGTGCTTGTGATTGAACACAATATGGATGTCATCAAAACCGCCGACTGGATCATAGATCTCGGCCCTGAAGGCGGCAACCGCGGCGGAAAAATCGTAGTGACCGGTCCCCCTGAGACTGTGGCAAAATGTCCGGAGTCTTACACCGGGAAGTGGCTGGGGCGTATCTTATTTTCCAGCGAGAACTCTCACTCGAACTCCTAGATGCCATAAGATTTTCAAAATGGCATTGGCTCAAAAATTCCTAAAAACGGACATAAATCAAGGATTTTGCTGTCTCATTTTGGCGGTAGTGCGATGCAGGGGAGCGGTGGGAATGGACTATCTATGAGTTTCTGGATGGTAATCAAAAAATCTGAATTAATTAAAAGTCTAAGATTTTCCTTCAAATAAAAAAGTGAAACGTTTTCAGTGATTTTTTCACTAACTACTAGACGAGTACCGAAACAGCTTGGCGTCTCTATCTTCATGGCTAACGCATTTTTAGAATGGCTAACGCATTTTTAGAGTTGGCGTAGATCTAGCCAGGGCTTTTTTCGCAGACGATGTGGACACGGTGGACGATGTGGACAGTCTACATCCCCAAAAATGCTTTACGTACGACTAGCCAGTTCTGTGGGAGGTCATATTGAGTTATCTGGCAGGGTTTGTCGAAGACGTTTTCATCAGTTACGCGCACAACGACGATGACACTTATGCGCCGGAACGCCATGGGTGGGTAGCACAGCTACATCGGGACCTGGAGCAGCGGGTTGCGGTTCATTTGGGAATGAAAGGACCGCGTGTGTGGCGCGACTGCGAGATCCGCAATAATGAAGATTTCGCTCAGAAAATCTCAGGGCGCCTGGCAGCGACCGCAACTCTGCTCTCGGTAATCAGCCCCAGTTTTCTCGAGAGAGAATGGTGCCTTCGGGAATTGGATGAATTCGCTTCTCACGCGGAGCGAAGCTTTGGTATTCGCATTGATGAAGAGAAGCTGCGGATTTTTAAAGTCGAAAAAGTTCCAGTTGACCGCCAGTTTCTTCCTAAGACTCTTCAGGGGACGGGCAGCTACAAATTTCATGGTCCTGATCCGGAACATGAGGGAAGAGTTCACGAATTCCGTCCATGGTTAGGCTCAGATGCCGGACGGTACTTCAAGGCAATGGACGATCTGGCCATGGACATCGCCTCAGTACTAAGAGCCATGGCGAACAAGACGTCGGCGGCGCGATTGGCGGGCACGCCGCAGTCAACGGCAACCGCGCCAGCGGTTTACATTGCTGAAACTACGGCCGACCTTGATGATGTTGCCAGAGACGTCCGGCGTGACCTTAAGGATCGAGGTTATGTTGTGCTTCCCGCTGAAGATCTTCCTTACCGCGCAAAGGAATTTAGAGAGAAAGTGCGGGAATTCTTAAAGCGGTCCACATTGTCTATCCATCTGGTGGGCAAGGAATATGGATTCATCCCCGAGGGAGAATCTGAAAAATCAAGCATGTGGTTGCAGCACGAACTCGCTGCGGAACGGGCGAATGATCCCAATTTTACGCGGCTCATCTGGATGGCGAACGGGCTACGGCCATCCGACTCACGACAGGAGCGCTTCATCCATCAACTGTGGGATTACTCCGACGGGCAAAAGGGTGCTGACGTTCAGCAAGGCCGATTCGAAGATTTCAAAACGACAATATTGGAAACCCTTCGTACCATGCGCGAAAAGAATGAACAGAAGCCTGTTAACGGCGAAATGCCTCATCCTGTGTCTCGAAAGCGGAGCCACGACGAACCGATCCGAATCTACGTCATTTGTGATCAGCTCGACCGGAAATCAGACCACCTTCAGCAATTGAGGAAATTCTTGTTCGACCAAAAATACGAACCGTTTCTGCCTGCGGAAGAGGGAAACGCCGAGCGCGAGGCGTTGCAAATACACACTGACAATCTGGAAATCTGCGACGCTTGCTTAGTGTATTACGGAGCAGGCTCAGAAAAGTGGTTTGACGCCAAACTCAGCGACTTTCGAAAGATTCTAAGCAGGCGGCAGCGTCCGGTTCTGGCCAAGGGAGTCTATATTGCTCCTCCATCCAATGAGAGCAAGGATTCGTTGATGACGCGGGAGGCCATTGTGCAACGCGGAGCAGAGCAGTTTTCGCCCGAGTCACTGGCCGATTTCCTTAAGAAGCTGCGCGAGGCAGTTGAGCAGGAGGAGAAATGACGCTCAATCCATTTCCGGGCCTGCGGCCTTTTCAAATGGGAGAAGAGCACCTCTTCTTTGGCCGGGAAGGGCACAGTGAAGAGATATTGCGCCGGCTTCGGCAAAACCGATTTTTGGCGGTAGTGGGCACGTCGGGGAGCGGAAAGTCATCTTTGGTCCGCGCCGGACTCCTGCCCCATCTACATGGCGGCTTCATGAGTGGCGCCGGCTCTCATTGGCAGGTGGCAATGTTTCGGCCAGAGAGTGATCCAATTGGGAACATGGCGCGGGCCCTGAGTGACCCTGCTCTGGCTGGAACCCCAACGGACAATCCAGAAGAGGCCGCCAAAAATACTTTTCTGTTGGAAATTACGTTACGGAGAAGCGGTCTTGGCCTGGTCGAAGCGGTTCGGTTAGCGAGACTGCCGGAACATGAAAATGTGCTTATCGTCGTGGACCAGTTTGAAGAGCTTTTTCGCTTTGCGGCTGCAGCCAGCGCGGCACACAAGCAAGAAGATGCCAGTGCCTTCGTGAAGTTGCTTCTTGAGGCCACGCAGCAGCGTGAGATCCCGATTTATGTCGTGATCACCATGCGCTCGGACTTTATAGGAGACTGTGCGCGTTTTCGAGACTTGCCGGAAGCAGTAACTGCGGGACTCTACCTGATTCCCCGAATGACGCGCGAGCAGCGCCGGTTGGCAATTGAGGGACCTGCACAGGTGAGCCAGGCAGAGATCTCGCGCCGATTGGTAAATCGCCTGCTTAATGATGTTGGCGATGACCCGGACGAACTTCCAATTCTTCAGCATGCTTTGATGCGCACCTGGGATTGTTGGCATGCAAATGGCCGCGAAGGGCAGCCGATCGACCTGGACGATTACTCTAGGATTGGCGGACTGGCCGAAGCTCTTTCCCGCCACGCCGACGAAGCTTATAACTCTCTTCCCGATGAACGGCACCGGACGATTGCAAAAAAAATCTTCCAGTCTCTTACAGAGAAAGGACCAGATAATCGGGAGGTACGGCGGCCTACCAGCGTGGCAAACATCGCCGCCGCAGCCAATGTGGAGGTCGCCGAAGTAATTTCAGTCATTGATTGTTTTCGACAGCCTGGGCGTTCATTTTTAATGCCCCCTGCTAACGTCCCGCTCAAGGCCGATTCGGTCATCGATATCGCGCATGAAAGCCTTATCCGTTTGTGGGGAAAATTGAAAGAGTGGGTCGAAGAGGAGTCACGATCGGCCCTGGAGTATCGCCGCCTGGCAGAGACGGCGATGCGGTATGCCCAAGGTAAGTCTGACTTGCTCCGCGATCCTGAACTCTCTATTGCCCTCAAATGGCGCAATCAACAAAATCCCAATGCCGCATGGGCAAGCCAGTATCATCCCGGTTTTTCGGAAGTGATGGCTTTTCTTGCAGAAAGTGAAAAAGACCGGGACCACGAACTTGCGTTGATGGAACACCAACGGCAACGAGCGTTGCGGCGGACGAAGATGACCTTGGGCCTCGTCTTTACGGCGTTGGTTTTGGTGGCTGGGTTGACCGTGTATGCAATGGCTTCCAGAAGGAAAGCTATTAACGAGACAGCTGAGGTGGAAAAGCAGAAAATAGAGGTGGAGAACCAAAAAACCAAAGCGGAAGAGCAAACTGCCCAAGTGGAGAAACAGAAAGTCGTATTGGAACAACAGAAAGGCGTGTTGGAATTCCAGAAAACTGAGCTGGAAAAAAAAGAGGCTGAGAAAGAAAGACAGCGTGAGAAGGCTCTAGAAGAAGAGCAAATAGCCAAAAAAGCATTGGCGAAGGCAGATGCGACGCAAGAAAATCTGAAACAGACTCGAGATATGTTGCAGAAGGATGTCATCGACCAAATGATCGATATAGGAAATCTTGATAGTTCTACTCAGGATCTGCCGGATGTTCAGTCGCTGCACGAAAAATTCATGAATGGTGGAAAACGGGTTCTGGAAAAGATCCTGAAAGAAGACCCTAACAATCGGGAAGCAATGACATATCACGTCGTATCCATGGCGTACCATGCAGATCTCCTCCGAAGGAGGAAGATTTACGAGAAAGCAAAACAAGAGTGCGACATAGACGAACAGGAAGCTGAGAAACTAGGAGAAAAGGGAAAAAATAATTTGTCTCGCACGCTAAGCGCCATACTCTTCGCATTGAGTGGTACGACCAGGATGGGATTAAGGGAACAAGAGAAGGCTATTTCTGACAGCAACAAGGCGGTCAGGATTGGTGCAACAGTTGCAACAGAGCCAAACTCAACAGACGATCCGAATTGGCGGCTTCTTGGTGTCGCTTACAGCAGCGCCGGCGATATTCAAAAGAACTATGGTTATCCAAAAGATGCTCTAGAGGATTACCAGAAAGCGTTGAAAGCTCTCAATAAGGCTCCCAGCCAGGTTAACGATTCAACTTTGCTCTCTGACATGAAGCAGCTTGCGCAATTGCAAGTCGAACTAGATCATTCTGAAGAAGCCGTGGCAACATATAGCGACGCCATCCAATTAGCAACGCGTTGGACCGAATCATCTTCTGCCAATCCCAAACTTATCGATGATCTGTTTTGGCTCTACCTGGGTAAAGGCGACCTGCTACTTAAGAGAGGCGACAGGCGCACCGATTCCGGAGCCTATCAAAATTCGGCTGAAGCAATGTTCGGGCTGGCTAATAGCACAGCGGAACGCTTAGATGCAACGACGTCAAGCGGGCAATATGATCGCGCCGCTGCCGACGAGCGAATGGGCAACCTGTGGCGCGCACGCAAAGATTTCCAGCGTGCTTTGGATTTCCATCTAAAAGCTAAGGAACAGTTCCGGCGCCTCGCAGCCACCGCCAGGAATGCGCATTGGACTCGTACCGCTGGAATCGGCGAGAACCAAGTCGGACAGGATTATTACCTACTAAAAGATTTTGACAACGCCCGGCAGCACTACAAGGCCGCAGTGGAAGCATATGAATTGGCGGAACAACTCGAACCGAGCGACCAAGCCACGCGTGATACTGTTAATGCCTACGGAACTCTCGTCAATCTCGAACAAGAGGCTGGCAAAGAAGCTATGTCAAGGGCATATCTTGACGAACAGATTAAGAAACTCACAGTGTTAGTTGATAGCTCCCGGCCCCAGGTCAGTGATAAGAAGCTGATGGCAAACGCCTTGGGGAATCGTTCCTGGAAAGACATCGTCCTAGGGGACTTTGAGAAAGCGATTTCGGATGCAAAGAAAGGGCTATCTTACAACGATAAAGCAACTTGGATACACGGGAACGAAGCTCATGGATACCTTTTCTCAGGGAAATTTGAAACAGCGCGCCAAATCTACGTTGAAAACGCAGACAAACCTGCATTCCCAGACAATCCTACATCCGATACCTTCCTTGAAGCGACTCTAAAAGACTTCCAGGAGCTCCGTAAGCATCCAGCTCCGGGAATGGATCTTAAAGCGATGGAACAAATGGAAAAAGAGTTGTTAAAGAAAACGAAGCCGGCTGCACAGGAAAGTTCCACTTCAGGGAATTCGAGCACTTCCAGGCAATAAAAGCCGTGTCGAGCACCGTGAGCATCGCCCAACAAGAGGTATCGCGGACGCTAAGGCTGCCGTTTTCGGCTGAGCCGTTGACCATTCGTCTCGGCGTTACTGGACACCGTAAGCTGCAGAATGCCGAACGGCTTCGCCAGAGCGTTCGCAAAGTTCTTGCTGAGATCGGTCAGCGGATGGGAAAGATGACGTACGTCTATCAAGTTATCTCTCCTCTGGCAGAAGGCGCAGATCGCCTGGTAGCAGAGTGTGTCCTTGAGTGGAAAGGCGAACATACGGCTGGAACTGTGCTTCCTCCACAACTCACGGCTGTTCTGCCCATGCCCAAGCAAGAATACTTTCAGACCTTCAGCGCCGAGCAGCGGCAGGAATCGATTCAGGAATTCCAGCGCCTCTTCGACCTTGCTGATACGACCAAACATCTACCCAAGGCTGAATCTAACTCTGAGGCCTACGAACGCGCCGGCCGCTATGTCGCTTCGAATTGCGACGTTCTCATTGCTATATGGGACGGCAAGCCGGCGAGGGGCAAAGGCGGCACCGCCGAGGTCGTGCAGTTTGCCAGGACCAAAAAATGTACCGTATATCAAATCCATTCCGAAACCGGCAAGATTCGCCGCATTCCGGACCGGCAGGACTTCATTAGTCAAATCGACTACCTGAACGAATACAACGCTGAGACGGCAAATGAGGAATCAATTCGCGGTAAAGCCAAAGCGCGCTTGGAAGAACTGCGGGAGGCCGCAACCGCAGCCGGGCTGGCTCCGGCGATTCTCGATCCGCTAAACGAAACAATCTTTCCTCATTACGTTAAGGCGGGCGAGTTGGCACGGCGCTATCAGCGCGTTCACTTCTGGTCCATCACACTGGCCTACATTCTGAGCGCGTGTGCGGTCGGCACCGCCGCGGTTCTGGCGCTCATTTTTGAGCACGCAGACCCTCGGCTATTTCTGATTGAGGCAGCCGAGATAGCTTTGGTGATCGCATTGATTTGGCCACCAACCTTTCGACGATGGCAACGAAAGTGGATTGAGTATAGGTACTTGGCCGAGAGGTTACGAGCATCAAGCTTTCTCTATATTGCCGGCTTGACGGACGAGACGTCCGTACCTCCTCCTGATTTCCAACTTTCGTCGGTGTCGGATAGCTGGGTTGTCATTGCACTTCGCGCGGCCTGGAGGATGTTGCCCCCGATCGACGATAACAAAGCGGCAGGCGAACCAATGGTCATTGAATTTGTTTTTGCCGCTTGGATCGATGAGCAACGTAAATGGTATGAGAGTGCCGGACGCAAGAACCGGGAAGCAAGCGAGCGGCTTGAGTTTTTTCTTACGCTGTTTGCCGGACTGACTTTGACAGCCGCTCTTCTTCACGTTGTATTGCCGACTATATGGCACTCCACAACGGAAGAAAAGTTTTCTCCCTGGCTCTCGTTGCTCGCCGTGACCCTTCCAGCATTAGCCAGCGCGCTCGCTGGCATCAGCATTTTTCGTCATTTCAACCAGAATGCGGAACGGTATGAGAATATGGGCCGACATTTGAGAGAAATCGGCGAGCGAATGCTTGAACGCCATCGGGCTGAAATGGTCGAGCGGCATGGAAAGCCTCACTTGTCGCATTTTCAGCAACTACTGCAACAAGCCGACCGCGCAATGGCGCACGAACATCAGGGGTGGCGCGTCGTCTTTGGTATACATTTGCCCGGTCCTGGATAAAAAGTTATCGTACTTTCACCAAATCATCCGACAGCAAGTGCGCTTTTAAGGCGAGATTATGCGCTCTCACCAGGTCGCCGTCTTTGGTGGCTTGGCGGCTTTGGGTGATGTAGTCGTTGATTTGGGCCACGGTGGACTGCTCGTCGGTAGAGAGCTGGCGCTTGGTGAGGTTGCGCAGGTTGGTGTCGGTGCTTTCCAGGAGTTGGTCAGTCGACGCCGCGCCATGGATAGCCTCGTCGTGAGAGATACCTGGAGAAATTTGACCTGGATTCGGATGCGTATCCGGGGTGCTATCCGGAGCGCCGGTTTTTGACGGCGGATTATTTCTGGCGACTTCTGCCGGCGCTTTCCCATTGCCATTCGTTCCAATTGCGGGCTGCGAGTTGTTCCGCTGGGATGCAGCCGGATGATGCTTGGGCCTGTTTCTTTCCGGCTTGGCCGGCGGCGTGTTAGCGGCAGTCGCTGGATCGTTGGGTTTGTTTGGCGCTGACTGCTGATCCTGAGTGTCAGCCGGAGTGTTTGTGGCGGGCTGCGACTGATCGGGCGTTGGCTCGGTGTGCGTCGCTGGAGGCGGCTGCTGCGGCAATAAGACTACCGGCTTGACTTTGTGGCATCCACACAGCGCGATCGCGCATAGCGCCAGGAAAAATGCTCGTACAGTCGAGAATCTCTTCATGCCGTTTGTACCGAGTCCGCCGATATTACGCGGGACTCCTCAGAGCTATTATCTACCCAAAGGGGGAAGCGCAGATAGAAAGTTGTCCCCTGCCCGACAATCGAATCAAACTCCAGCGAGCCATTGTGGAGTTGAACCACCCTATAGGCCATAGCTAGTCCGATGCCGCTTCCACCACTCTTGGTGGTGAAATAAAGATTAAATATCTTGTCGCGAATATCTGCCGGGATTCCCGGACCTTCATCCTGCACGATGATCACGGCACTGTCGTTTTCACGCCGCGCTTCGACCCTTAGAGTGCCGCCTTCCGCCATGGCCTGAACACCATTGATTACGATATTCAAGAGCGCCTGTTTAACCAAGTCCACATCAATCCGTACCGGCAGCGGCTCATTCACGGTGCGATCGATATGGACCTTGTGCCGTTCTGCCTCCAGTGATGCCAGCATGGTTACATCGTCCACCAGCTTGCACAGGTCCATCTCGCTCAGGCGAAGTTCCACGGGCCTGGTAAAGTCCACGAGCGTTTGCACTACCCTATCGAGCCGTTTAATCTCGCTGCCGATCACATCCATGTGGCGACGAGTGGCAGGATCCACATCGCTCAATTTCTGGCGCATGACTTCCAGGTGAACCACAATCGCATTGATGGGATTCTTGACCTCGTGAGCCACGCCCGAAGTGAGACGGCCTATCGCCGCCAGCCGCCGTGACAACTCGATCTCATCTTCAATGCGGTGCACGGACTCGGCATCACGCAGGTTCAGCAAAGCTCCGATCCTTTCATCTCGCTCTTCAATGAAATCCAGAGAGATCTCCAGATGGCGGCCATTTTCGCCAGCGATTTCTCTTTGGCTGATGGGAGTCTTTGTGGCGAAGGCTTCGAGAATCACTTCTCCCAATCGCGAGCTGGGAGCGAAAATCTCCGCCGGCTGGCGGCCCAGCATCTCTCCCCGTGGAATGCCGATGAACCTCTCGGCTGAGGCGCTGACCAGCACGGCTTTGAAATCACTGGTAAAGAGCACAACGCCATCCTGAAGGTTGGCCATCATCTGGTCCAGGTTTTCCTTGAGCGCGGAGAAGACCTCTTTCACGTCGCGCATCTGCCGTCCCAGTCGATCGATCTTGGAGGAGACTGCGCCGTATTCGTCGGCGGGGCGGCGAGGAGCTTCCACCGATTCCAGTTGCCCGGAGCTGATCAAATCCAGACGATGGCTGATGACCGCCAGGGGCCGCAAGGCAAAATTCGACAGGCCTGCGGCCAACACCAGGCTGGCGAAGATCGCGATTCCGGAAAAAATCAAGGCCCGATTCACGAGAGGACGAAGCTGGTTTTGCAGAAAGAGCGTCTGAACTCCGACCCTTATTTCAAGCAAGACAACGCCATTGCGAACCAAGGATCGGTGGACATCGTATTCGCGCCGATGGCCATAAATGAGCTTGAATTGTTGCCAAGTGCCGCCATTCACCAAGGCCGAAATATCTTCGCGCCGGCGGGCTGGCTGTCCGATGAAGTTCTCGGTGGTGTGGAGCAGGATTCGTCCGGAAGAATTGGTGACAGCGGCATCCTGGATGGTGAGAGCGTAGCCAATGATCGATTGAAAGAGCGAACTCAATCCCGAATCGGTCTGCAGAATCTCTTCGGTGGCGGCTTCAATCTGCTTGGGATCATTCAGATCGATTCGCGAATTACTCAGGTCGGTGTCGAGGGCGTTGTGCACCAAGGATTGAATTTCCCAGGCAATAAACTCGCCATCATTGGCGGTCTGCTGCACGCGCTGGTGCACCACTTCGGCGATATAGAGGATGGAGATGGTGGCTACAATCGCCAACACCATGCTGGTGATCGCCAGGACGAGTTTTATTTTTAATCGCGGAGCGGGCATGAATATGATCTACACCGTGACCAACCCTCATTAGCCACGAATTCACGAGCCACGAATTCACGCGCATGAACACGAATCGAAAGGCAAATCAGTATCTAATAAGCAGGTTACTGGTTTCTCTATTTCCGAATCGTGTTACTTCGCGTTGTTCATTTGCGGCTAAACAAAGATTTTCAACTGGCTTCGCTGGCTATGCTGGCGCTGCCGTACTCCTTAAGTTTATTATGCAAGGTCTTCAAGCTGATGCCTAATATCTCTGCGGCGCGGGTTTTGTTGTTATTGGTGGCTCCCAAGGTTTTCAGGATGAGCATCTTCTCGGCTGCTTCTACAGTGGTTCCCACATCGACACGAATGCCATCGCCGTCGTTGCTGGCTACACGCAGACCCGCCTGCCCGAAATTGGGCGGCAGATGCCGGGGCTCGATCACAGAATTACCGCAGACGATCACGGCACGCTCCAGGGTGTTGCGCAGCTCGCGGATATTTCCCGGCCAGTTGTAACTGCTGAAGATCTGCAAGACGCTGTCGTGCACGGCACTGACTTTGCGGTCGTGCTTGGCATTCATGTCGGCCAGCAAGGCCTCGACCAACTCTGGAACGTCTTCCTTATGCTCACGCAAAGGAGGGAGATGAATATTAAAGACGTTGAGGCGGTAATAAAGATCGTTGCGAAGCTCGCCTTTCGCTACCGCTTCTTCAGGGACTTTGTTGGTCGCGGCCAGTACGCGGACGTCTACTGTGGTTTCGACCTTGCTTCCCAGGCGGCGCAGCTTGCGGTCTTCTAATACACGCAGCAGCTTGGCCTGTGTGCCGACCGGCATTTCACCAATTTCGTCCAGTAAAAGAGTGCCTTCCTCGGCCAGTTCGAAGCATCCTGCGCGGCGTTCGAGCGCACCGGTGAAAGCGCCTTTCTCATGTCCAAAAATTTCACTCTCGATGAGGGTTTCAGGAATGGCAGAGCAGTTGATAGCGAGAAAAGGCTTGCTCTTGCGTGAACTCATATCGTGAATCGTGCGCGCTACCATTTCCTTGCCGGTACCACTCTCGCCCGTAATAAGGACCGAGACGGTGCTGGGCGCTACCATCTCCACCAGGCGAAAAATCTCCTTCATGCCTTTAGACGAGCCAACCATCTGGCCGAATATTCCTGTGTCGCGCAGCTTCCTCTTGGTGGCTTCCAGTTCCAGCGTGGTGCCTCGCTGACGCTCGGCATTTTGAAGTATCTGTTTCAGGCGAACCGTATCGACGGGCTTTTGAATAAAGTCATAGGCGCCGCTTTTCATGGCGTCCACCGCCAGGTCGATGCTTCCCTGTGCGGTCAGGAGAATCACAGCCACACGCTGCGGTTGCTCGGCAATGCGCTCCAGCAACTCCATGCCGTCCATGCGCGGCATCTTCAGGTCAGTAATTACGATTCCCGGAGACCAGGCAGCCACTTTTTCCAGGCCCTCTAAGCCGTCTTTGGCTGTCTCAGTTCGGTAACCCCACGCCGAAACCAGCTCGGCCAAGCCAGATCGTTCGTTTTCTTCATCTTCAACAATCAAGACCTTTTCTGGAGTGCTCAACGCTGTTTACTCTCCCTTCCGTTGTGGTTATTCGTTTGTGTTGGATGCACTACTATGTAAAAAAGTCTATATCGATGTAAATTGCTGATTATAATATACTTAATATTCAATATAGACGTTTTGTGGCATTTTTGCATCCAACCAGCGCAGATATTAGGGTCCCCTTATTTTCTCAAGGAGCGAATTAGGATGAAGAATTATTGGATTGCTATCGTTGTCGCAGGTGCACTTACGGCAGGCGCGGTTGCTCAAGGAACGGGAGCCTCGGCCTCTGGTAATGCCTCGGCATCAACCAAAACCAGCGGAAATGCTGGGGGAAATGCTGCTTCTTCTTCATTGAGCAGCGGAACTAACGTACAAGCAGAGCTCACCAAATCTTTGGACGCTAAGAAAGCCAAAGTAGGCGATCAGGTTACGGCCAAAGTAACACAGGATGTAAAGTCCAATGGACAGGTGGTGGTTCGCAAGGGATCGAAGTTGATTGGCCATGTGACCGAAGCCAAAGCACGCAGCCAGGGAGAATCGGAGTCACGTTTGGGAATCGCTTTTGATCGAGCCGTATTGAAGGATGGTCAGGAGGTAGCGTTTAATGCGATGGTTCAAGCCTTGGCTCCGGCATTAAACGCGGCTGCAGCCGCGGATGACACTGCGATGATGGGTGGAAGCACACCAGCTCCAATGCCCTCCAGCGGCGGTGGCGGAGCATCGGGGGGGAGCATGGGTAGTGGTCCTGTAGGTGGTCTCGGATCAACCGTAGGCAGGACCGTGGGCAATACCGCTGGTACCGTGGCGGGCACGGCCTCCGGAACCGTCAAAGGGGCGGGGGGAGTGCTCAACAGCAGCAGTCATGGGGTCATTGGCCTTCAGGGATTGACCCTGGCTTCATCGGCCTCTGGAAGCGCTCAAGGCTCGGTGATCAGTTCCAATAGCCAAAATGTAAAGCTGGATAGCGGAACCCAAATGGTACTGCAAGTAAATGGCGCCCAATAATTCCTGCTAGGTAATATCCCGCCCTTGAGGCTACAATGAATAGCGCGGCAGGTTTCTGTCCTGCCGCGCTATTCGGTTTCTTGTCATTCGTTTTCCGGCAGTATTCCAGGTACTAAATTTGTTGTTGATATAGATGGGAGGAGACCCATGGTACTTCGTAGTATTGTACGCGTGCTTCTCGTGATGTTGTTCACGTGGAGCATATTACCGGCAGTAGCCCAGACCGGTGATACCAAGCCGGCGAAAGTAGAAGTATTTACCGGCTACTCATGGATGAACGCAGGCAGCACAGTTAACGGCTTCGATGAAGCTCCCAGCACTCTTCGCCTGAAGGATGCAAAGGGTGGTTTCCTGGTTGATGTTTCATATTTTTTCAACAAGTGGGTGGGCCTGACTTTTGATTCCGGCGCCCATTTTGGGAATCAGTATGACGCTGATGAGGTCTTCGTTGGTCCGACGATCCGTTTTCCCGGAGAACACATCCAGCCGTTCGTACACTTCCTGGGCGGCTGGAGCCGGTTGGCGCCTGCCAACATTGATCAGCAGGACGCCTTCGGCTTCGCCTTGGGCGGAGGGTTCGATATCAAGGTGTCTCGCCACCTGAATATCCGCCTGCTGCAGGCTGACTATCGTTATGGCAACCACACCTTCAACTTCGGTGGTGGCAGCCCCGATGCGCATATCAATGGAGCGCGCCTGGCCAGCGGATTGGTTTTTCTGGCAGGCATCGGCGAAGAACTGCCGGTTTCAGCAACCTGCTCGGCGACTCCTTCGGAAGTCTTTGCCGGCGAACCGGTGAAGGCATCTGTTTCAACCCAGAATTTCAATCCCAAACATACCCTTAAGTATGATTGGGCCACGAATGGCGGTAAGGTCCAAGGCCAGGGAGAGACTGTCACTATCGACACCGCTGGTGTTAGCGAAGGACAGACTTACCAGGTAACTGTTCACGTGACCGATCCTTCCAACAAGAAGGCTCTTGCCAACTGCCAAGCTTCGTTTGCCACGAAGAGGTGGTTGCCGCCCACCATCAGTTGCTCCGCCCGGCCCGCGAGCTTGCTGGCCAAGGATGGACCAGTCACGATCCACTGCGATGCCAGCAGTCCTCAGGGCGTCCAGGTCACCATCGCAAATACGGGCAACAACATCAGCGGACAAGGCGCTGACCTGACCGTAAACACATCGAATCTCGATCCGGGAACAGTTACAGTGCAGAGCACGGTAACCGATACCCATCAACTCACTGCCAACACCAGTACCTCGTTCACGATTCTGACTCCACCGCCACCGCCGCCGCCGCCACCACCGCCACCAAGCCTGGCGTTGCGCAGCGTCTATTTCCCCACTGCCCAGCCAACGGCCAAGAACCCTGAAGGCGGCCTGCCCAAGAGCCAGGAAGATACTCTGGGACCGATCGCCACGGATTTCAAGAACTATGTTGCAGTCAAGCCTGATGCCAAGTTGACCTTGGAAGCCCATGCCGATCCGCGTGGCAGCGAGGAATATAACCAGGCGCTCACCGAGCGTCGCGCAGCACGGGTGAAACGTTACCTGGGCGAGCACGGTGTTCCTGAGGGAAGCATCGAAACCCGCGCGTTCGGCAAGCAAACCCAGCTTTCTGCCGACCAGGTGAAGCAATCGATTGACGCCGAACCTTCGCTCACACCCGAAGAACGCAAGCGGCTCGTGAAGAACCTGAAGACCATCACCCTCGCGCAGAACCGGCGCGTGGACATTACCCTGACTGCTCCCGGTGTGGAGACCCAACAGTCAACCCAACAGTTCCCATTCAACGCTGTCGATGTCTTGTCGATCGTTGGCGGAAGAGAGAAACCAAAAGCTACGACGCCACCTCGGCCGAGACGGCGTGGTACAACGCGGCCAGGGGCAGCCCGGCCAGGAGCCAGAAAGAGAACAGCTCCTAAACAGTAACAGTCAGAAAAACCAAAATAGGCCGGGTATAAACCACCCGGCCTATTTTTTCGTTATGTAATGGTCAAAAGATACCTTCGTTTTGAAGGACTTTCCGCACAGCAATTGACAGTATTCGCAGCGTGCTGCCGCCCATTCCCAAACCTGACGGATAAGGTTACTTGTTCAATGTTCCGGTATTTCACACAAAATCTATGCGGCACCCCACCCTTCACGTTCTTGGTGAAGGGTGGTTTTGGTAAAGTATTGCCATGCCGCCGCTCGTTATCGAATCGCACAACGACCTGAAGGACCATGTAGGCAAGCAGATTGCGACCACTGACTGGCTTACGGTTACTCAAGACCGCATTCAGCAATTTGCCGATGCTACCGGAGACCACCAGTGGATCCATGTTGATGTCGAGCGATCCAGACGCGAATCGCCCTACAAAGAGACCATCGCGCATGGTTTTCTCACGCTCTCGCTGCTGCCGCAACTCATGCCCCAAGTGCTTAAGATCAAGAATGGTGTACGTATGGGAGTCAACTATGGCCTGAACCGCCTGCGCTTTCCTGCGGCTGTGCGCTCCGGTTCGAGAATCCGCGCTCATTTCACATTGCAAGCTTTGAAGGAATTGGCTGATGGCGTTGAGATTACCTATGCCGTAACTGTCGAATGTGAGGGATCGGAGAAACCCTGCTGCGTGGCTGAATGGGTGGTCAGGTCTTATTCGCAGCCTTAAATTCCCGCTTGCCTCACTACTTATACAACAAATACTTCCCCCGGGTTTCCACAAACTTCTCCAATCCATCGTGCCATTCCTGGGCGATCCCGCGAGGATCGGCTCCTGAGCTCAGTGCGTCAAAAACCTGCCGGTTCACCAGCAGTTCAATCAATCTGCTTATCTTGTAATCATTGGGATAAAGCTTTTGTAGAGCCGAAGCCAGTTCGATGCCCAACTCTGGTGAATCCAGCACGTTACGCTCGGTCACAATGATGTTGATGCCGCCACATCGCTGGTCCTTATAAATGTCCTCAGCCGGGGTAAATGAAACTGGCACAAAACGCACTCCTGGAATCAGACGCGCATTGAGATAGCCGGCAAAGGCGTGAGGTTCGATCCAGGGAGCACCAACCAACTCAAATGGAGTATTTGTTCCTCGTCCTACTGAGATATTGGTTCGCTCGATCAATCCCACACCAGGGTAGAGGATGGCTTCATTGAGCGACCTGAGGTTGGGGGATGGATTGGTCCATACGATTCCAGTTGAATCGAACCAATCGCCGCGCAGCCAGCCTTGCATGGAAACCACGCGAAGCCGCGCGCCGAGCTTGCGCTCCACGTTGAACATCTGTCCTAACTCGCCCAGAGTCATTCCGTGGCGCACCGGCACCGGATGATAGTTGTTAAAGTTTTTCAAGTCGGCCTGGGACATCGGCCCCTGCGCAAACGATCCTGTGATTGGATTCGGACGATCAAGGACAATTACTTCCGTGTTGCTCTCGGCGGCGGCTTCGAGCAGAAAGCCCAGAGTTGTTGCGTAGGTGTAGAATCGAGCGCCCGCATCCTGCACATCCATGACCACTGCATCCAGCTTCTTTAGAATTTCGACTGGTGGACGACGCTTCGCGTCGGTGTTTCCGTATAGGCTATAGACAGGGATACCGGTAACCGAATCCACCGACTCTTGAATGTCGGTGCTATTGGCTGCGCCAAAGATTCCATGCTCCGGGCTGAAAATGGCAGCCAGTTTGATGCCGGGCGCAGATGCCAGTACGTCAATGGTGCGCTTGCCCTGTGAATCAAGCCCTGTCTGATTCGTCAGCAGGCCAATGGTCACTTGTTCGCGGCCGTGTTTGAGCGATTCGAAATTCTCTTTCTCCAGGACGTCGATACCGGTGAATACGTGTCCATTGCGGGCCTCCAGGTGGCGCGCTGCCGGCCGGATTTCGTTATAGCCGGTGATCGTAACGACCCGATCATTGGCAGCAGCGGTAACGTTCAAGTTGAGCACCGAGGCCACTGCATTGGCTACGCGCGAGCGCAGTGAAACGACCGGAACGCCTGCCGAACGAGGCCGGACATTATTGGTGAGCAGAATGATGTAGGTGTTGCTATATGGATCGACCCACATCGACGTTCCGGTGAATCCCGTGTGACCGAATGATCCCACCGGCAACAGTTCGCCACGGTTAGAAAAGTTCGAATCGATATCCCACCCCAAGCCTCGTACCTCAACTGCGTTGGGTGGCTGCTGCGGCGTAGTCATCTTCTCGACCAGGTCAGGCGTGAGAATCGTATTGCGGTCAATCAGTGCCTGGGCATAGATGGCGAGGTCTTCGGCGGTGGAAAACAGGCCTGCATGTCCGGCAACGCCTCCCATGCGCTCGGCGGTTGGGTCCTGGACCATTCCACGCAGTAGGCGGCGATTATCAATCGTGAGCGTCGTGGCAATCTGAGGCTCCCAGGAAGCCGGAGGAAGAAAGCGCGTATGCTTCATGCCAAGCGGTTGGAAGATGTGCGCATCGGCATACTTGTCGAGTGGCAGGCCGGAGAGCCGCTCCACCAGTTCCCCCAGCACAATAAAATTGATGTCGCTGTAGACGAACCTAGCGCCCGGAGGGTTCTGGAGCTTTTCGTCATGGGCACGGCGAAACGCTTCTTCCTGTCCCTGCCAGGCAACGTTCAGGTCAAGGTCAGGACGCAGCCCTGAATAATGAGTCAACAATTCTCGGATCGTGATCGATTGCTTGCCATTGGCCGCAAACTCAGGGATAAATCTGCTGACTGGATCGGTAAGCCGGAACTGCCCGTATTCCACCAACCGCATCACGCTGGGAGTAGTGGCGACAACTTTAGTGAGCGATGCCAGGTCGAAGATCGTGTCCGTCGTCATAGCTTCAGGCCTGGGCGAAAGGCTACGCAACCCAAATGGCTGTTCATGGACGATCTTTCCATTGTGGCCAATCAGCAGGACCGCGCCGGTTACCCCTTGGTTGGCGACCACCTCTCGAACGAGCGAATCAACGGGCGCAAATTTTGGATCGGCCTTGCCTTTAGACGCCGCCGATGGAGGAACCGGTCTTCTCCTTTGCGAAGTCCTTGTGGCTTTTTTCTGTACCGCAACCGCCGCCAAACAGCAGGTTACAAGCCAACAAGCAAGAATGAGGGCAGAGAAACGTGAGAATTTCATCTATCAACCGAGTGTGTTATAAACCAAGAACAAAAGCAACTATTGAATTGGGTAAGTGGGTAATTTAGTAATTGGGTAATTGTGAAAAGCAGGAGTCAATTACCAAATTACCCATTTACCCAATCATTAAGACTTATCATACCGATCAAGAAAGCCGCCATGCTTTAACCAAGCCGGGCTTCGAAACAAAAACCTATGCTTCCCGACTATTTTCAAGACCAGGACGCCCGCTTCTCCCGTGCCTTTCAATTGCTGGAGGCAGGTATTGCCCAGCGGGCATTTCCAGGGGCCTCGGTTGCCATAACCCATCAGGGGAAGCTTGTAGCGTCGAAAGGGATTGGAAGATTTACCTATGACCAGAATTCGCCTCCAGTCACACCGGGGACGATCTACGATCTGGCATCGGTTACCAAGGTGGTGGCCACTACCGCCGCCTGCATGTTGCTCTATGAGCGAGGAGTCTTTCGGCTGGAGCAGCCATTGGTCGAAGTTCTGCCGGAATTCTCAGGCCACGATCTGCGCCGGCAAGGGATAACATTGCGCATGATCATGGCCCATTCGTCGGGGCTTCCCGGCTATGCCAGGCTGTTTGAACGGGCGCGCACAAGGCAAGATCTAATTCAAGAGGCAATGCGAGTGCCATTGGCAGCCGCTCCCGGAACCCGGCACGAATACAGCGATATTGGCTTCATTTTGCTGGGAATCGCACTGGAGCGCCTGACAAAGCAGTCTTTAGATGAGTTTTGCCATCGTGAGATTTTTTCCTGGCTTGGACTGGAACATATGGCTTTCCTTCCTCCTTCAGAGTGGAAACAGCAGATTCCCCCCACGGTGGAAGACCGGACATTCCGGCGCCGTATCGTCCAAGGCGAAGTGCACGACGAAAATGCCTGGGCGATGGGTGGAGTCGCCGGGCACGCCGGCTGTTTTGCAACTGCATTGGACATTGCGGTTTTGGCCGACTGCCTACTGTATTGCAAACGCCAGATGGGCCAGTCGAAGACCGTTGCGCTGTTTACCCGCCGGGAATCGTCGCCGGCAGGCACTTCACACGCTCTTGGCTGGGATACACCTTCGCCTCCCTCGCAATCCGGCAAGCATTTTTCCGCTTCATCCTATGGGCATCTGGGTTATACGGGAACTTCTCTTTGGGTTGATCCCGAGCGCCAGTTGTCGGTCACTCTTCTTACGAACCGCATCTGGCCCGATTGCAGTTCCCAGAAGATCAAGCAAGTTCGGCCTGCATTCCATGACGCAGTGGTCGAGGCGCTCCAGTGAAACTGCAAAACCTGAGAACCGAGCAGCAGAACAGGGCCTCAGCGGACCTGGATTTGCATTCCGCGCTCGAAATTGCCCGCATCATCCATCGTGAAGACCGCAAGGTAGCTGCTGCCGTAGAAAAAGCGCTACCTCAAATTGCCCAGGCCATCGACGTGATTGCTCAGGCGATCAAGCAGGGCGGACGGCTGATCTACGTCGGCACGGGAACTAGCGGGCGTATTGCCGCCCTCGATGCTGCCGAGTGTCCTCCTACTTTCAATGCCGACCCCAAAACCGTTCAGTTTGTAATTGCCGGAGGTGAAAAAGCCTTGGCGCGCGCGGTGGAGTTTAGCGAGGATTCCCGCGAGTCGGGGAAGAGTGACCTGGCCAGAAAAAAACCTGGCAGGAAAGATGTCGTGATCGGCATCACCGCCAGTGGCCGGACTCCCTACACCGTAGGCGCTGTGCAATATGCCCGTAAAAAGGCCGCCAGAACTGTGGCCGTGGTTTGTAATCGCGACTCTGAGCTGGGCCGCATTGCCGACATCGAAATCGTAGCGGACGTAGGGCCGGAAGTACTCTCCGGTTCGACTCGCATGAAGGCCGGAACCGCGCAAAAGATGATCTTGAACATGCTGAGCACCGGTGCCATGGCCAGACTGGGCTACGTCTACGGCAACCTCATGGTCAACGTTCAGATGACGAACCAAAAGCTGGTGGCCCGAGCCCTCACCATCCTGCAGAAATCCGCCGGAGTAGATCAGAAAACCGCCGGCAAAGCATTGAAGGCGGCCAACAATCAGATTCCCGTCGCTCTGGTCATGCTGATGACAGGGCTGGATTACACACAAGCCCAAAAGAGACTCAAACAAGTCAAGGGAAATGTACGAAAAGCAATTGAAAGAATCTAAAACTCTCCTCTCTGTGCTCTCTGCTACTTCTGCACTGCCAGTGCGTTAAATCTTGTTTGTTCTCGCAAATTCTGCGCTTGGCTCAAATTCCCATTCTTCTCTGCGGCCTCTGCGTACTCTGCGGTTGACTATTGGTCTTGATTTTGACTTCCTTTGTGTTCCTTGGTGATCGATGGCCTGCACTGAGCCGAGGCGAATGTGTTAAATTTGCCTTTTGGTTTCCATTGCGCCGTTCGCGTCCGTTGCCGTGAGCTTTTGACTTTGGTTTTGATCCGCGGAAATCAGCGGTAAGGGTTTTCCAATTTCATGGACAAATTTGTAATTCGTGGCGGCAATCCCTTGGTTGGCACCGTGCGCGTGAGCGGAGCCAAGAATGCAGCGCTTCCTGCTATGGCTGCTGCGATTCTCACGGAAGAGCCGGTCATTCTCGAAAACATTCCTGACGTCCGCGACATTCAAACGGAGCGCAACCTGCTCGTTTCCATGGGTGCTGAAGTGGAGCTGGGGTACGGTCGTGCCCATCATCGAACGACCATCTGCTGCAAGAATCTGGCAAAACCCGAAGCCGCTTACGAACTGGTCAAGACCATGCGTGCCTCTACCCTGGTTCTTGGCCCGTTGGTGGCCCGTATGGGGCGGGCGCGTGTCTCTCTTCCCGGTGGGTGCGCGATCGGGGCGCGGCCAATTGATCTGCACATCAAGGGGCTGGAGAAGCTGGGGGCATCAATTACCCAGGAGCATGGCTTTATCGAGGCTACTGCTCAACGCCTTAAAGGCGGCCAGATCGTCTTTGACAAGATTACCGTTACCGGCACCGAAGACCTAATGATGGCGGCCGCGCTGGCCAAAGGCGAGACCCTGATCGAGAATTGCGCGCGCGAACCCGAAGTCTCCGACTTGGCCGCATTGTTAAATAAGATGGGCGCCCGGATTGAAGGCGCCGGTACTTCCACGATCCGCATTCATGGTGTGGATAAGCTGCACGGCGCGCGCCACCGTATTATTCCTGACCGAATTGAAGCTGGAACTTTTGTGATTGCCGCCGCGCTTACCGGAGGCGACTTGATTGTGGGCAACTGTGATCCACGGCACCTGGGAGCAGTCTTGCAAAAAGTTCAGGAGTGCGGCGTCAGGATCAGGGCCAATGGCGACTCGGTCCGGGTCATGGGCGATAATCCGCTGATTGCCGCCGACGTGAGCACCGAAGAATTCCCCGGCTTTCCCACGGACATGCAGGCCCAATACATGACGCTGGCCACACAGGCAGACGGCACATCCATCATTACTGAAAACATTTTTGAGAACCGTTTCATGCATGCCCAAGAGTTGGTGCGTATGGGAGCCAACATCAAGGTCGAGGGCCGCCGCGCCGTCGTTCGGGGAAAGACTCAGTTGAGTTCCGCCGCAGTACAGTGCTCCGATCTGCGGGCATCTGCATCGTTAGTTCTAGGCGCGCTGGTTGCCGATGGAGAAACCATCATTGATCGCGTCTACCATATCGATCGGGGCTACGAACGAATCGAAGAAAAACTTCGCGCCGTAGGCGCACAAATCCGCCGGATTGGAGAAATGCTGCCCAAGCGTACAACCGCGCCACTGGCGACAGTGTGAGATCACAACCGTAGCGGCTCGATTGTCAACTTTGGTTCATCGCGGATCAGAGACCAGTGAAACCAGGTAAATAATGATGCCGGCGAACATCATCAGGCCTCCAATTCCGAGAAAAGCGACAAACGAGAGAGGATGGTTCCAGATGAGACTCAGCGCCTCCACCAGCAACCCCAGCATGATCAAGATCCCGGCAGCTCGCAGCCTCTTCGAGATAAATTGATTTTGTGTCATGGCGCCGGGCTCCAGAATTTGACTTTGTTGAGATTGGCAACGTTGTGCACCGTACTATGGCAGCCGGAGGAGACGCACGAAAGCTTGTTGCTCTTGATGTCCGCCATCGTTTGCGTATCCGCCGTATGAACTGCGCCCTGCTCAAAACTGCGCGCTCCCAGGTGGCAGTGCAGACACTCGCGATTGTTGTAAGGTGAATACAGTTTGATCGACTGTGGTGGCGTGCCCAGGTATTGGACATACAGATGTTTCAGGCCGTGCAGCTTCGCCTTGATTGCGCCGGAATACAAGGTGTAATCCGTATGGCAGGTGTAGCATGCCTCATCCCGAGGCACACGGTTATTCTGATAGTGGACTGCGGGAATATAGCTTGCATCATCCACACGCAGGCTTTGGCCGTAGCCTTCCATAACGTGGCACGAAAGACAAAAAGAAGTTTGCTTGGAGCGCTCAATATGGCTTCCCAGTCCGGCAAACCCGGCAAACACTGGAAAGATGAATAATCCCAGAAAAGCCAGAATTTTACCTCCCCGGGCCGCCGTAATATCAGGACGAATCATGATCACAGCGATGAACGCCATCATAATGATAAGCAAGATCAACAAAGCAACCGTCGGCATTAGCGCTTCCTTCCAGTCCTTTGACCGCTTGGAACATCGTCACAAAAAAAGCCCTTGCCAGCTCTGCAACTCCTAAAACACTCTACTTCAACGACCGCAAGAATTTGACCAAGGCTTTGATTTGATCGTCGGTCAGCTTCTTGTCGTAAGCAGGCATTTTTTCTTTGCCCTTTTTGGTGACTTCAAACAATTCGGCGTCGGACATCTTGGCCACTTCCGGTGAATGAAAATCCTTGACTCCGATTTTTTTGCCTGCGGTCGTGTCTCCCTTGCCATCGGCGCCGTGGCAGACCTGGCACTTCGACTTATAGAGTGCTGCCGCATCATCCTGGGCAAAAGCGGATGCGGAAACCGCCAATGTAAACGCCATCAAAATAACGCCTGCTGAGTGAACTGATTTCATATTCTTCTCCCTTTTCATAATGATTTGTGTACTACATCGAGTAACGAAGTGACAAGGTAAATACATTCCCTCTAAAGTCGCGTGGCAAGGTTGGTCCCGAGCTGGATTTCTCGTTATAGTCGTAATAATTCCAGCCTGTTTTATAAGTCAATTTCTTCGATAGCTCGATGGCCAGCGTAGCCAAGGGCAAATGATAGTTGTAGCTCAGCGGCCCGGTTGGAGCGTTGGGGTTCAGGATCAAGGTATTTCCCGTGGTGCTGGTGATGGTATAGCCTACGCCGGCGCTGACCCGGCGAAAAGGTCTGGCATAGATTGCGACAGAACCGTTGTGCGAGAGTTCGCTATACGCTGAAATTCCAGACAAAAACGGTGTGCCGCAGCTCAACGATCCAGCCGGCACGGGGGTTGCAACGAAACAAATGTTCGTCTGCGAGAAGATATCGTTGTAGCCATAGGAAACATCGAGTCCCCATTTGCCGTCGGCAGGGGCAAACACTCCGCTGAAGACATAACTGCGGTTGTGCTGCAGGTTGCCGATGTCGAGCGAGGTGTTGCGGTTCTCCTGGATGCGAATCGTCGAAGACAGTGATGCCCAGGGCTTCGGCTTATAGCTGCCGCGGATGCGATAGTCCTGCCAATGCCGCGGCGTTATGCGGGTGAAAGTATTATCGGCGGAGAAGAACTCCGCATCGGCGCTGATGCGAAGGCTGTCCGTTGGACGCGCCGAGAAGCCAATAATTCCGGCATGACCATTGATCTCAAAAAAGTCGTTGCCAACATCTGCCGTTGTGCCGGTGGTCACGCAAGTGCCGTCCGGGCGAATCGGAGCGCATCCCCCCCGTCCAGCCAGCGTTGGGAAAAAAGTAAGCAACTGAACATCCGCTACGTTCTGCGTGATCTCGCGGCGTTCATAGCGATAGCCGACGTGGCCGGTAATGCGCTTGGTGAAATCATACTCGACTTCAAACGTGTTGATCTTCTGATCCTGCCGCAGAAAGTCTGTTCTGGTATCGGCAGTGATGTCCGCTCCCGAGCTGGCGCTGTGCTGGGGGCAGGTAGCGGCCGTAAAAGGAGGCGGACACGTGGCCGGGCTGAACACATTGGGATTGGAAAGCAGTGTTGCGCCAAAGAGACTTGTGGTGAGGATCCCAAACGTTCCCGGAATGCGGAAGTTTTCGTAGCGGAACGTATCGACGAGCCGGAGCTTGTCAGTCAAGCGGATGGTAATGCCGAAGTCGCTGTTGAGGGAAATACGCTTGGCAACCGCGAATCCATTAAGTCCCTGAACCCTGGCCCGTGTACGCGTCTCCAGGCCGGTAAATAGCTGGTTGAAGTCCGGCAAATCAGCTTCGGCATCGGTATAGTTCAACCGGCCGGAAAAATCGACGCGGCGGAAATAACTGCTCTGGAAGCTGAATTGCTCGGTTGGAAATGAGTTCCTGTTTCGTCCACTGCGGGCGAAACTGAAGTATCCGTTGCAAGCCGGATTAGCGAATCCACTGCCCAGCACAGGTGTGGCGCAAGGCTGCCCCGCAGGAGTATTGAATGCGATCCCCAGATTGACGGGAAGGCCGCCTGCCAGGGTAAATCCTGGAAGGCCAAAGACGGAGCCTAAACCGGCGGGGACCAACCCGGAGGTCGTATCTCCTTTATAGAAAGTGTAGAACTGATCGTAGTTAATGCTGGTGCGGGGAATAAGTCGCAGGGAAACCCCGAAGCTGTAACTATCGGTTGTGTTGAGGGTTGGCTGCAGCAGCAAAGCCTCTGTGCCCTGGTGGAAGCTGCTGAATGCATTGCCTTCGTTGACAACCCGCGACCATCCCAGGCGGAATCGCACTTTGCCCAACGGCAACAGGCTCAGGTTGACGTCGCTCGTTCGCCGGGTCATCACGAACTCGTGTGGCGATTGCAGGATCGGTACTGTAGGACTCGAGAGAGTTGGATTGAGCGGGTTGCCCAGCAGATCATAATCAAAGATGTTTTGGTCGCGGCGAAAACTGGCATTGAAGTTGTACAACGTCCCTTTGAGCACCCGCAGGTGGCTGACATTATTAGGATCGCCACCATAGCCGAAATTGCTGAAAGACAAATCGTCGAACAACAATCCTTCATGTGTCGGCGAATGCAGATCGAGAGTGTATTCCAGCAATCTTGGCCCGGTGCCGAGATTCACGAAGGTATCCCAGACTCCAGCATTGCCGCTGAGATCCGAGATGCGTCCGCCGAACTCTGCCGACTGCCGGATTTCGTAGCCACCCGCAGTCTCCCCGGGAGTATCGCTGTCCGAAGTGACTGGAAGATCGGCGGATTTGCGGGCTGAATCGACCTTGACTCCGGCGCTGACCGGCTGAGTTTCGTTCACTTCTTTGCTTTTCTCCTGTTTATTTTTTTCGGCGGATGTCTGCGCCAGCATGGTTGAAGCCAGCAGCAGCACCACGGCCATCAGGAGGCGCGGTACGCGTCCGTGTGTCTTTGACAGTTTTGCATCATCAAGTATTTGCATCGCTCCTCCTTTTTTACGGCTTGAAGAAAACCCGGTCGGTATTGGAACCGTGGATGGCGGTGTGGCACATTGTGCAGGCTTGGTACTTCTGGGCTTGATTATGGAACGATGGAATGGCCGGTGCCGCCGAATCGACAGTAAAGGTGTGGCATTCAAGGCACAGGAGGTTCACATTGCTGCGCTTGAGCAGCCGTGGATTGGAGGAGCCATGGGGCGTATGGCACGCAACGCAGCCCTCGGTTTTGACCGGAGCGTGTTCCCATGCAAATGGGCCCGCTTTATCTGTGTGGCATGTAAAGCACACCGTATCTTGCGCCGCTGTGGCTCGCAGCTGATGGGTCAAAAAGCCGCCGTGAGGATTGTGGCAGTTGGTGCAGCTAATCAAGCCTTCATTTACTTTATGGTGAAAAGGCTTGGAGAAATCCGGCTTGGTCTCCAGATGGCAGCTATAGCAGAGAGTCGGCAACGCCGCCTGCAAAAGCTTTCTCTCTACTCTGGGATGATGGATGGAGTGGCAATCGACGCATCCGACATTGTTCTTCAGGTGCTGCGAACGGAGAAAGTTGGCGTGTTCCTCGCCGAATTCATGGCAGCCTAGGCAACGCTTGGATGCTTGTTCGCGTGACAAACTGGGGAAGCGGATGATCTTCGCCGGGTCTGCCGACTCGGCATGTTCTTTTCCGGGGCCGTGACAGGCCTCGCAACCCTGCCACTGTGGTCCCTCATGTTTGGCCAGGTTGGTCTTCCAGTGTGGACCCCTGTCGAAGCTCTTGCCTACATCTTCGTGGCAGCCCTTACAGGTATCGGACCCCACATACTGCGAAGGATCGGCTTTGTGATATTCGGATTCCTGTGGGGCAATGTTCTCGGAAGGTTTCTTCTTGTCCTTTTGCGAATCATTGCTGTTAGTTTTGCCAGTTGCTTTCTCTGGCTGGTTCGAAGGTGTGGCCAAAGTCATCCCTGAAACAACCAAGACAACCACAACAACGACAGTCCAGTACCACTTAGCTCTTTCAATAAGCATCGACGGGGCCTCGAATGTTGATTTGTTCTAGAGCAATATTGTCGAGGGACTTCAAGTTCGCGGCTATGACGCCCGTCACACTTGAAAATCCTCTAAAAAACGGGCTTCTGTGAACGTCTTCCTGTCTTCAGCCGGTAACCCGGAGATACCTTTGCTAATTCAGGCAATGCTATTACGTTCTACTTAAAATGCAAGCAGGTATCTGTCAATCGGGTGTGATTAGAAGTGCGAGTCAAGGCGTGGCGGTTTACTCGTAAATACATTAATTAATTAGCAAAATTTAATTTATATCGCTGCCTTTTTGGACCTGTGCGGAACCAAAAAGGTGGTTAGAAGGTGGTTAAAAAGATACCGGGGTGGGGGGTACAAAGAATCCTTTTTTGAAAATCTCCTAATTTTACTTGTTGAGCATAGCTCCGCCAACCTGTGCAAAATGAGCCACGGAAGTTATAGTCCCCGCGAATGACTCGATTTGAAAAGACGATTGCTGACTACCGAAGCGAATAATATACGAACATGGAGAATTTGTCAAACCCAGGACATGCCTTCGGACCTACTGTAATTACGGGTCGTGTACAGGAGCGGCTCACGTCTTCCGACACAGACCCCATAAATAAATAGGAAGCGCCGTGCCGGCCATGGCTCCGAAGCAGGATGAGATCGATGTCGTGATCATCGGCCACGCGGTTGAGGGCTTCCCGCACATGGCCCTGCTCCAGCAGCATGGTGAAAGGGACTCCTGAACCTTGAAAGAACCTTTTGAGTTCTCCGATTTTGACAAGCGGATCACCGTCTGGCGCCGCGTCTTCAATATGCTGGGAGACATCAACGTGCAGAGCATACAAATGTGCGCCGAAAAAGCGAGAGAGCAGGGCCGCATACACTTTGGCTTGCTCGGAAGCTGCTCCCAGATCAGTGGCAAACAAGATGTTCTTGAAACGGATCTTAATGGTTGGCGGTATCAGTGGAAGCGTATCAAGTTTCATCGCGCATCTCCTGTTGAGTTACAAGTTAATCCATGCATCGCGCGCGGGGATGTGACCACGATCACATCAGGCTGTGACCGGAGTTTGCAGGCCGCCAATTCTCTGAGATCAGGCTTTCATTTTCTGCGGAAACGATTTCATGAATTTCTTTACTTTAGGCTCGACGACAAACATGCAATAGGGTTGCGAGGGATTGTTGGCGAAATACTCCTGGTGGTACTTTTCGGCGACGAAGAATTTGGGCGCGGGTTCTACCGTTGTGACGACCGGATTCGGCCAGGTTCGAGCCGCATTCAAATCGGCAATTGCCTGTTCTGCTTCCTTCCGTTGCTCCTCAGAGGTGTAAAAAATCACCGAGCGGTATTGCGTCCCTGCATCATTCCCTTGGCGGTTCAAGGTTGTGGGATCATGAATGGCGAAGAAGACATCGAGCAGGTCCCGATAGCTCAGCTCAGCCGGATCAAAGGCCACGCGCACGACCTCCACGTGCCCTGTCCTGCCACTACAGACCTGTTCATAAGTAGGATTGTCGACCGAACCGCCGCTATAACCCGATTCAACAGAGTGCACGCCGGTAACCCGGTCGAAAACGGCTTCCAGGCACCAGAAGCAGCCACCGCCCAAGATTGCTGTTTGCAGATTTGCCATATCTTTAAATGTAAGGCCGGATCAAGCTCTAGGGCCAAAGCCCGGCATGATTGATTATAACCGCGCACGAACGAAATGAATGGCGATTCATTAATTTGGATATAATCACCTGCTCCCAGGAAAAGCACGCCGGGAACGCTGTTGAAATCCTACAAGAGAGAAATTGATGGGCATTCTCAAAGACAAAGTAGCCATCGTCACCGGAGCCAGCCGGGGCATCGGCAAATCCATTGCCGAGATTTTTGCCCGCGAAAACGCGAAGGTAGTGATTTGCGGACGCAAGCAGGAGACGCTCGACCAGGTAGCGCATGAGATCGGTCTGGGTGTGAAGCCGGTGGCCTGTCACGTCGGCAAGATGGACCAGATGGAAGCTCTGGTCAACTCCACCACCCGGGAATTCGGACGCATCGATATTCTGGTAAACAATGCTGCCACCAACATCGCCCACGGTTTTTGCCTGGACTTCGATGAAGGCCAGTTCGACAAGATGGTTGAGGTGAACCTCAAAAGTATGTTTCGGCTGATCAAGCTGGTCGCGCCGGGCATGTGCGAGCGTGGCTCCGGCTCTATCATTAATATTGCATCGGTCTCCGGCCTGCGTCCCCAGCCACATGGGCTGCTCTACAGCATGACCAAATCAGCCATGATCATGATGGGACAAAGCTATGCCTTGGAACTTGGCCCCAAAGGCGTAAGGGTCAACACCATCGCTCCGGGGTTGATCCAAACTGTATTGAGCGAATATTTCTGGAAAGACGAGGGGCGGCAGAAAGAAATTGTTGGCCGTCAGCCCATTCGTCATCTGGGCCAGCCGGAAGAAATTGCCGGCGTAGCTCTGCTGCTGGCCAGCGATCAGTCATCCTATATGACTGGCCAGACGGTAGTAGTCGATGGCGGGGCGATTTTGAGATAAGAAGTTCAGTAACAGAAGCCGCTGGAGGCATTGCGCTTGGTCAACTCCGACACTGCTGCCGTTCGCAAGGGCGAAGAGCTCAACGTTGACGTTCTCACCGATTATTTGAAAGGGAAAATCGAGGGAGCGGAGCGTGGCATTGTGGTTGAACAGTTTCCGAACGGCCATTCCAACCTTACCTATCTGCTTCGGACGGGTGGCCGTGATTACGTCTTGCGCCGCGCACCCCTCGGGCCGGTTGCACCTAAGGCTCATGACATGGCGCGTGAATACCGGATACTCCATGCGGTTCATCCACATTTTCCAGAGGCCCCTGCTGTATATCACGTTTGTGAAGATCCCGCAGTCATCGGAGTGGTATTTTTCCTGATGGAACGGCGGCACGGAATTGTGATCCGCGATGATGTCCCGCCTGAGGTGAAAGCGGTTCCCAACTATCCCAAGCTCGTGAGCGAAGCGGTCATTGATTGCATGGTGCGGATGCACGCCATCGATATTTCCGGGAAAGGCTTGGCGGCATTAGGCAAGCCAGAGGGCTTTATCGAGCGCCAGGTGCACGGCTGGGCAGACCGTTGGAACCGCGCCAAGACTGAAGAAATGCCCACAATGGATCGCGTGGTCCAATGGCTTATCGGGCGGCTGCCTGTTTCTCCTGCGCCATCACTTGTCCATAACGACTACAAGCTCGATAACCTGATGCTGCGCCTGGGATCGATCGATCAGGTAGAAGCTGTGCTTGATTGGGAGATGACGACCGTGGGCGATCCTCTGGCTGATGTAGGAATGACGCTCTGTTACTGGACGTGGGCAACCGATCCCCAGGTGCGCGCTCGGCCCATCTCCGCCATTACTTCGGAACCTGGCTGGTACACCCGCGAGCAGTTCATTGAACGTTACGCGCAACGCACCGGTCGCGATCTGAGCCAAATCACCTATTACGAGGTGCTGGGCATCTTCAAGCTGGCCGTAATCCTGCAACAGATTTATTTCCGCTATTTCCGCGGGCAGACCCAGGATGCGCGCTTCAAGACTTTTGGCGAACGGGTAAAAGGGCTCGTCGATCTGGCAGGTTCGCTGGTGGATCGGGTGAACGGTTGAATTTTTAAAGAGGGCACAATCATGCATTTTGAATTCTCAGACAAAGTCAGAGATCTGCAAAAGCGGCTAACGGCATTCATGGATGAACACATTTATCCGAATGAGAAGCGCTTCTACCAGGAAATTGAAAAGAACCGCTGGGCGCCTACACGTGTGATTGAAGAACTGAAACCCAAAGCCCGGGCTGTCGGATTGTGGAACCTGTTTTTGCCCCACGACGAAAATGGCGCTGGGCTGAGCAACCTTGAATATGCGCCGCTGTGCGAGATCATGGGCCGCTGCACTATGGCGCCTGAGGTTTTTAACTGCTCGGCTCCCGATACCGGCAACATGGAGGTGCTTGCCCGTTATGGCACTCCTGAGCAGAAAGAACGCTGGTTGAAGCCTTTGCTGGCAGGCGAGATGCGGTCGTGCTTCGCCATGACAGAGCCTGCAGTTGCCTCGTCGGATGCTACCAACATCGAGTCGAGTATTGTTCGCGATGGCAACGAATATGTGATCAACGGACGCAAGTGGTGGTCGTCGGGAGCAGGCGATCCGCGTTGCAAGATAGCCATCTTCATGGGCAAGACCAATCCAGCGGCGCCCAAGCACAAGCAGCAGTCGATGATCCTTGTTCCATTTGATACTCCCGGAGTCAAGATCGAGCGGCTCTTAACTGTGTTTGGATACGACCACGCGCCTCACGGTCACGCCGAGGTTACTTATTCGAATGTTCGCGTCCCGCTTTCGAACATGCTGTTGGGTGAAGGGCGAGGTTTTGAGATTGCGCAGGGTCGCCTGGGACCAGGTCGCATTCACCATTGCATGAGATGTATCGGAGTGGCCGAGCGCGCACTGGAAACCATGTGCAAGCGTGTTCATTCCCGCGTCGCTTTTGGGAGGACGCTCGCGGAGCAGGGAACAATACGTTCCGACATCGCCATCTCCCGCATGGAGATCGAGCAGTTGCGTCTTTTGGTGCTCAAGGCCGCCTACATGATGGATACGGTCGGCAACAAGACGGCCCGCGCCGAGATCGCCATGATCAAAGTCGTGGCTCCCAACGTGACCTTGCGCGTGTTGGATCGCGCCATCCAGGCCCACGGAGGCGCAGGCGTTGCCCAAGATACATTCCTGGCAGCCGCATGGGCCAGTGTTCGCACCCTACGCCTGGCGGACGGCCCGGACGAAGTCCACACCGAAGCCGTTGCCAAATTGGAATTGGAGAAATGGAGCAAGCCCTGCAGTCGCTCGGCTTCGAATTGAGCAAGCCGTACTCATGCAGCCGGTTTTCGTGATTTGCGTAGTGAAAGGGCTGCTATCCTAAGACTATGCAAATCACGGTCGAATTACCGGAAGACATCGCTGGGCACCCCGATCCCGGACGGGAGGCACTAGAAGCTCTCGTTCTTCAGGGCTATCAGTCCCGCAAACTGACTCAGTTTGACGTTGGCCGGCTGTTGGGGCTTTCCCGCCTCCAGACTGAAGATTTCCTTGCACGCCACGTTGATCTCTATGACTATTCGAGTGAAGAACTGGAGTCTGAGGCAGACCTTTTAAAGCGACTGCCAAGCTAATCACGGATGCTGGTTGTCTCCAACACTTCCCCTCTTCGCTATCTGGTCGCCGTGGGCCATGATGAATTGTTGGCCAAACTCTTTGGCGAGATTTCGATTCCTACGGGAGTATTTCAAGAGTTGGCAGATCCGGGAGCCCCTTTGCCTGTCCGGCAATGGATTGCGAAGCCACCTACATGGCTCCGCGTTCACTCACTTCTATCTTTACCCGATCCAGACTGATGCTTAATCTTGACTGCGGAGAACGGGAAGCCATTCAACTGACGATCGAGAAGAAAGCAGATCTCTTGATCATAGACGAGTGGAAAGGGCGTGCCCTGGCTCATCGGCGAGGACTGCCGCTCGTCGGTGCGCTCGGCATACTCGGCGTCAGCTATCAACGTGCACTGACTGACCAGCCGCTGAAGATATTGGCTGAAATCCGTCGGCAGGGTTTTCGCATAAGTCAGCAACTAGTCACAAAGTTTGAGGGCCTGCTACACACCAAATATGCTCGGTGAATAAAGAAGTTGCGTCCATGCAAAGAAATAAACCTAGTTTGGCGCGGATAGTGTTTTGGGATGCCTGCCCGCCTGGTCGGAGGAATAGGATTGGCGCAAAAATGACTCGCAATCTTCAGGGCCCATGGGCTTGGCGAAGAAATATCCCTGCATGAGGTCGCATCCCAGGCGGCGCAGCAGGTCGAGTTCCTCGGCGGTCTCTACACCTTCTGCGACCACACGCAGTCCGAGTTGCTGGGCGAGCGCTACGATGGCTCGAACAATCGCTCCATTACCGGTTTCCCCCGGCAAGAGAGGATTCAGATTGCGAACGAAAGATTGGTCGATCTTGAGTGTATCGATCGGAAGATTTTGCAGATACATCAGAGAAGAATAGCCAGTGCCGAAGTCGTCGATTGCAGAACTGATTCCCAGGTCGCGTAGCTGCCTCAGGCGCTCGGCTGCATGTTTGCAGTTTTTCATCACTACCGTTTCGGTAAGCTCCAGTTCCACGGCCGAAGGCGGTAGCCCGCTCGCTTGCAGCACGTCGGAAATGGTCTGTATCCAGTCCTGGCGTTCGAATTGCAATGTGGAGACGTTCACTGCCACGCGCAGCCTTTCGTATCCGGCACGCCGCCAGGTTGCCAGTTGCTGACACGCGCGGTCCAGGACCCACCGGCCGATAGGAACAACCAAGCCGGTTTCCTCAGCGATAGGAATGAACTGAGTCGGTGAAATCGGACCTCGCGCGGGATGGTCCCAGCGCACCAACGCTTCAAAGCCGACCAGTTCTCCGTCAGCCAGGAATTGCGGTTGATACTCCAGATGGAATTCTCCACGATCAAGCGCCTGGCGCAAGTCGCCGATGAGATCGAGCCTTTCCCGGAGTTGCTCGTTGATCTCGGATGTAAACAACTGGATTCCATTTTTGCCATTGAATTTGGCGTGATACATGGCGGTGTCGGCATGCTGTTGCAGAATCTCGGCTTCGCTGCCATGTTCGGGGTAATAGCTGATGCCAATGCTTGCGCTGATCGAGTAATCGCGTTCAGCAATCAGCATCGGCTTGCGCAGGGAATCGAGGCAGGTTTGAGCGACCCGGATAGCGTCGGCGTGTTTATCCACATCGGTGGCGACGATGCAGAACTCATCGCCGCCCAGACGGGCAAGAGTATCCGCCTGGCGGATCACATTGCGGAGCCGCCTCGAAACTTCAATCAGAACCTGGTCTCCGGCCTGATGTCCGAGGGTGTCGTTGATGTACTTGAACCCATCCAGATCAAGCAGCAGCACCGCCAATCCGGATTGGTGGCGGTTGGCGTAAGCCACGGCTTGTTGCAGTCGATCTTCTAGAAGGAACCGATTCGGCAATCCAGTCAGCGCATCGTGTTGGGCTTGATAGGCAAGACGGTCGGTCAACCGGCGGTGCTCAATGGCAATTGCAGCCATGCCGCTTGCCACCTGCAGCCGGTTGCGTTCCTGGGGTGTTGCCTGGCGTAGTTCGCGGAAGAAAACGACGATCAATCCCTCGATGTGTCCGCCCGACTTCATGACCGGCGCAAACCAACAGGACTTGAGATTGAATGCCGCGGCCCAATCCCTAAGCTCTCGATTCGTGCAGCTTACGGAAAAGTCTTCGACAAAAACCAATTCTTTATAGTCAGGACCTGCTCCCAACGCGCCGGCAATCTCATCGGAGCGGAATGCTTCCAATCCCAGCAGCATGTCCTTGCTAAAGGTGCTGGCAGCCACGTGACACGGCCGGCCCAGCTTTAGAAGCAAAACCGAACAGAGAGCGCCCTGCACCTGGTTCTCCAGGATCCTCACGAGTTGTTGCAGGTTGTCTTCCAAGGCCTGATTCTGCGTGATGGATTCCAGGAAGTGCCGGCGGTCCGTTTCCATCTGTTCAGTGCGCTTTCGTTCCGTAATATCATTGGCCAGCAAAAGCCCGGCAGGTTTACCTGTCCATGTGATCGTCCGCAGAGACAGCTCCATGTCGAAGACGGCGGCGTCTTTTCGCTGGTATTGCTCTTCCAGAGGAACCCCGGATTCGGCATTCTCCAGCAGCCGGCCAAGCACCTCTGCAGGATGCAGTTGGGTAAACTTCAGCGCCAGAAATTCCTTCGCCGAATATCCATACTTACTGGTTGCCGCCTGGTTTGCGGCCAGGAATCGCAGGGTTTCGAGATCGAAGACAAAAGTTGGTTGTGGATTGCTCTCGAACAGATGCTGATAGCGTTGCTCGCTGAGCGCCAGCGCCCGCGCCTGGGCTGAGAATCGACGGGTCACCAGAGAAGACAGCAGCGCTGAGCCCAGGACCACCAATGTGATCAGGATGACCGCGGAGTTCGCCAAAACCGATATATCAACGGCGTTCGATAAATCGGGAGACGCATTTGTGGGCATATAGCTGACCGAGGCCATGCCGGTGTAATGCATAAGAGGAATGGCCAAGCCCATGACCACAGCAACCGCAACCTTGAACAACCTCCCCTTGTTCTCTTCGCGGAAATGGAAGGTAAGCCAAAGTGCCGCAAGAGAGACTACAACCGCCACCAGCACGGAAAGCGACCACAAGCCGGAATCATAATGATGATGAGCAGCCAGGCGCATCGCGGCCATGCCGGTGTAGTGCATCGTGGCTATTCCCGCGCCCATGAGGGCGCTGCCAGTCACCACATGCAATACAGTCATCCGGCGGCGGCTGACCACAAACAACGCGACGAACGAGGCAAAGATGGCCGCGAGGAGCGACAACACAACGGTGGGAACGTGATAATAGACACGCAATGGCAGGCGGAAGGCCAACATCCCGGTGTAGTGCATCGACCAGATTCCGGTGCCCATGGCAATTGCGCCGCCCACCAGCCACGCGAATCTTGCCCGATTGCGTGCAGCAGTTACACGTCCAGCCAGCCCAAGTGCGGTATAAGAGGCGAGGATCGCAATCAGAACGGAAAGAACTACAAGACGGTAGTCGTAAGTTGCCGGAATGGAGACCATAATATTACGTCGCTTAGGATCGAATCATTGCCAATACAACAAGACTCCCGGAAATGAAATTAGAGAATTCTGAGGTTTCATTAGAAGCCCTACAAGTTACCGCAGTAACCTTGAGTTCCAAAATGCATTACAGGAACACACCCTTAACCAGATTTGACAGGGCCACGATTTCTTGCCGGCATCCCTCTTCAAGAATAAGTGAATTTCTCCATGGAAGCGTTTCACGATTCGCGTCTGATTTGCGCCTAGCGCCGAACGAACCGCGAACTCGCGTGTGCGCGCCGTCGAGCGCGCGAGTAACAGGTTGGCGACATTGGCGCTGGCAATCAACAGGACAACTGCCACCGCTCTCAGAATCAAGAGAAGCGTTCCACAGCTATGTCGCCTACCACAGCCGGCTTGAGCGGCACGATCACGGTGCCGAAACCTCGGTCAGTAGCAGGATAAAGCTGGTTGAGATTTGTTTGGATGGAATCCATTTCGCTGTGTGCCTGGCGGATGCTTGCGGCGGACTCCGAGCTGGCGGGGCGTGGTTCGGGACTAGGGGGTCGGAGGTTCAAATCCTCTCTCCCCGACCAATCACTATCGATGTTTTGCTTCAACAAGTTACGGGCAAACCCATTCTTCACTTTGGAACTTTTTCAAGTAAGGTTCTTACCGGGCGCGTGGAAAGCTTTGGTGAAATCTTCGCCATATCAGCTTTGAAGGAGCAGGTTCGTGCAATGCTGGCCCTGCGCTCGTACTCCATCCCGACCGCCGGGATTGCGCTCGGCTGGAAAAGACCAAGCCTTAATCAGCAGGCTCAATGTACTTAGCCCCATCCC
>DASZFU010000038.1:0-4321 GCA_035939495.1 Candidatus Angelobacter sp.
TCGGCTTGCAGAGCTTCGATCTGGCGCTCCAGCCGAGCGATCTTTTCTGAACTGCTCTCTTCTGCCACGCACTAGATTAACTTCTGGCGCTATCGTTGGAAACTTCATATTTGCGAGAGAATCAAGACGCTAAACAATTACTATTTTTGTTTTGGGGTCAAAATACCAAGCTTGCTTACACAAGTAATTTTGGCAATCGGCTCATTGATCTTCTATGATTAAGGGTTCGTCTACGGAGTCTGGAGTCTATCCATGGCAGACCAGGTCAAGAAGAATCGAGAGCAGGGCGGGGTTGCCGAAAACCCTATTGCTGAGATTTTTGAAGGGCGCCACCCTTCTGAATCTGAAAAGCGTTGGGCGGAAACTACGTTAGGGCCGACGCTGGAGAAATCCCCCGAAAAGCCGATTGGCCGTTCCACTGGCATCAACCTCGATGAGCATGGAAACGCCCAGTTTACAACGGTAAGCGGCGTACCGGTTCGCCGTCTCTATACCCAGGCTGATCTGCCGCAAGATTGGAATCACGAGCAGTACCTTGGCCATCCTGGAGAGCCTCCTTATACCCGCGGCATTCACGCCACCGGCTATCGCGGCAAGCTTTGGACCATGCGCCAGTTTTCCGGGTTCGCTTCGCCGGAGGAAACCAACGAACGCTACAAGTATCTGCTGGCCCATGGTGGTGGAGGTCTTTCGGTGGCCTTCGATTTGCCTACCTTAATGGGTTATGACTCCGACCATGCGGCCAGCGAAGGTGAGGTAGGCAAGTGCGGCGTGGCCATTGACTCGCTCGAAGACATGGAGATCCTTTTCAATGGTATCGATCTTGAAAAGACCACGGTTTCTATGACCATCAATTCGCCCGCCTCGGTGCTCTGGGCCATGTATCTGGTGGTGGCGGAAAAGCAAGGCGCCGATTGGAAAAAAGTTTCCGGTACTCTGCAGAATGACATCCTGAAGGAATACATTGCCCAAAAGGAGTATATCTATCCGCCGGCTCCTTCCATGCGGTTGGTGGTCGATACCTTCGAGTTCGGCTCCAAATTTACTCCGCGCTTCAACACCATCTCCATCAGCGGATATCACATTCGTGAAGCCGGTTCTACTGCGCTCCAGGAGCTTGCCTTTACCATTTACGACGGAGTTGAGTATGTCGAGTGGGCGCGCCGTCGCGGTCTGGACGTGGATGAGTTTGGCCCTCGGCTCAGCTTCTTCTTCAACTCCCACAACGACTTCTTCGAAGAGATTGCCAAATTCCGCGCTTCCCGCAAAATATGGTATCGCTTGATGAAAGACCGGTTTGGCGCAAAAAACCAGCGCGCCCGGCTCATGCGCTTCCATACGCAGACGGCAGGCGTATCGCTCACGGCCCAGCAAACGATGAACAACATCGCGCGTGTCGCTATTCAGGCCCTGGCCGGTGTTCTGGGTGGCACGCAATCCCTCCATACCGATTCTTATGACGAAGCCCTGGCGTTGCCTACAACCGAGGCCGCGCGCATCGCCTTGCGCACGCAGCAGATCATTGCCTATGAATCGGGAATTGCCAACACGGTCGATCCGCTGGGCGGCTCATATTTTGTGGAAAAACTGACGCTGGATATGGAGAAAGGCGCATTCGATTATTTCGACAAGCTGGACTCCATGGGCGGCATGGTGAGGGCTATTGAAATAGGCTATCCCCAAAAAGAAGTCGCCGAATCCTCGTACCAGTTCCAGCGGGCGGTAGAGGCCAACGAAAAGATCATCGTCGGAGTCAACGATTTTCAGATTCAGGAAAAGCAACCTGCGACACTCTACATTGGCGAGTCCGTGGCCCAAGCCCAATCCGGAAAGCTCAAGGCTTTGCGGACCCGCCGCAATAACGAAGAGGTCCGCCGCTGCCTCGATGCCTTGAAACACGCCGCGACCCAGGAACCAGTCGTCCCGGCCGACGGACGCATCAGCGAAGCCAATACCATGCCCTACATCATCGACTGCGTGAGGGCCTATGCGACCGTTGGGGAAATCTGCGATGCCTTGCGCACCGTCTACGGAACCTACGAGGAGACGAGCATCACATAACAAACTTCATGGAACCGAATGCTTTTCTGTCCTATCCTCTATATCGTATTTCCCCTCGAAAATAACAGCGATCATGGAACGTGAAGGCCATCGCAAATGTTCGAGAGTGCCGCTACAGATAGCCCACTGGGCCGGTGGCCAGTAGTTCCCCAATCCAGATAGTGGAGCCGCATTCGCGGCATGGCAATTTCGCGCCGATCAGGTTACACAATGTCTGTCTCGAGGCCTGAGATTTGCGCAGCCAGTGCGAGATGCTCCAACTCTTCTGCTGCCTCCCATGACTGCCTTGCGTGTTTGCTGGCCTTGGTTCACTTGCCCCCAGGTTGAAATTGTTTGTGTGCAAAAAAATACCGGTTACAGCGGTTACACCGGTTACAACCCGTATGAATACTGGCGATTTCTGTTACCGGTTGTTACCGCTGTTACCTTTCGTCCCACCCTTTGCCCACCCTTCGCAAAGAGCGCGAAGGATCGGGCACCGATCAGATGGGCACCCCCCAGACGCGAGATCCAATTGCACAGACATCCGCCAGAACTCACCCACTAGATTAGCCAGCGGAGTGGCAGTCATTGGCCCACCTCCCGGTTGTTTTCTACCAAATGGCGTTGCCAGAGGGATTTGAAGTCGCCGGCGTGGTAACCCTTAAACACCAGGTACGGTTTGGACCGGATGGCTTCCGGGCCGATCCCGTAGGGGCGCAGGATGCGAGCGAGATCGATGGGCGTCATGGGATCCCCGTGGCGCCAGGTACTCCAAGGACGGCCGCGAAGGCCATTGAGGAACAGCAAGAGATTGCTGGTAGAAATTTTCGTGTCTTTAACCACGGCGAAGGCGAGGTGGATATCGGACAGCAGATGGCGGAAATGACTTTGAGTTGAGTCGTGCTGAAAGAGTTTGACCAAAGCAGCGCGGGCCTGTTGGGGAAGATCGCCGCCAATGAGATCAGCCAGATGTAAAAGAGGCTCAACGCAATCCTGCTGGCGCGCATTGAGTTCGGCGGGCATGAGCTCGCGAGGGTAAGGCGCGGCATTGGCGATGTCTGCGAAGTTATCGGCGGTCCATTGCTTGAGCCATGCGCGTAGTGGCGCAGCTTCTTGGGTGGCCTGCTCGATGAAGAAACGCGATGCCGACTTGAGGCCCTTCGGCGGACCTCAGGAAAGGCTTGGCGGCTTCCAGGACGATGGGGATAGAGCGATCGTCAACTGCGGGCGGAAGTATGGCCATACCGGCAAAGGCTTTGGGACAGAAGACCTCAACCACCGAGGGCGGTGAAGGGGAACGCTGGGCAAACTCATAAGTTCCACCACGCTGGCAGCCACTCACCAACAAACCTCGCACTTTCTTATCGGAAGCACCGAAGATGGTCTGGCATTCGTCCAAGAGAACGGTGGGGCGGACGTTGCCGATTTTGCGATGCAGGGCGCCGGCGCTGATGCCGGTTGCACACCAGGGATGGGCACAGACGAGGTTGAGCAGTCGCAGACACAGCGACTTACCAGACTGCTTTTCACGAGAGGAGATGTTGAGATAGGGAGTTACCCGGGCAGCCGAAAAACAATGGGTATGGAGCGTCCATAGGGAAAGAACGATTCGTTGCTGGGGTGTGCAGTCCAGGTACTGCTGGAAGAAGCCGGCGAGCTGGCTGAGCATGTGTTCCGGGGACACCGATTCCTGAACCTCTCGAGCAGGGGGAAGCTGAGGCCACGAACCAGGGAAGCCAGGAACGATCTGGGGTGGAATAGCAAGATCGGGAACCAATTGTTGATGACTCATAAGATGATCCAAAGACTTACAATGACAGGTTTTAAAGATGACAGCCATGAATCGTCAAGCAAAAAATGAACGAGGGGAGAAAATATCGCGAAAATTTACGTAAAATACTGATAATAAAGGAAATAAAGTTCTAAATTAGAGGTATTACTATGGCTCGAATAGAGGACTTAGTAATAGTTTAGTAACGGAAGCGCTCAATGGGCCACTCCCCGATCCTGCTCTTACTTTCGCCATGTTATTTTCCATTTCCATGGCCGGCGACAAGGCCAATGTCCGCAGGAAAGTCTCAACAAGAGCCCGCACCCAGCGCCGCAGGCTGTTGAAACCAGCGTGGCGCAGCTTGAGGCTAGCTAGAGGCTGTTGCAAAACCCAGCACTAAACCCCTTGATTGACGCGGGTAGGGCTGGAGTGGGTTGGCAGATCTGTGGGTTTCGGCTGAGCTTGGCACAAATCTTTTCCCCCAAAAAATTCACCCAGCATCAACTT
>DASZFU010000039.1:0-72134 GCA_035939495.1 Candidatus Angelobacter sp.
CTTGGACAGCAGCTGTATCCCATCACGGCTTTCGCCCCACACCAACCTGGTTTTCAATCTGGGCCATCAACACCTCTTTATCCCAATAGAATCAACCTTGGGCGTTCGAATTCCCTCCTAATTTGGACAGCTCTGACTTTCTGCCGCCCCTCCGGGGCTGGTTTCTCGTAGCCTGACGATTGACTCCCACTTTTAATTACACCCAGCGCGATCGGGGTCCCTTCTCTTCGTTCAGGGCAGGCTCTTCACTCCGCGCCGATCATCTTCGCAATTGTGAAACTCTTTGCCGCGCTGCGTTTGATTGGGATGACAAGGTGTAGTGGTTTATAGAATATAAACACCCCTCACAAAGTAAATGACATTCGGCTATACCCTGACACAAACACATTTTTGAAATTCATTCTCTACTCATTCAAACTCGATCAGCACAATCTCCGGATTGGTCCCAACCCGCATTGGCGGTCCCCAGGTTCCCGTACCGCACGATGTATAAACCAGCAGATTGCCCAGGCGCTTCAGTCCGTAATTGAATTGTCCCCAGACACGCGAGCATATCCAGGTGTAGGGAAAAAGCTGCCCACCATGCGTATGCCCGGAAAGTTGCAATGAGATTCCGGCTTCCTCGGCGATGTCGAGGCCATTGGGTACGTGGGTCAGCAAGATGCTGGGGCGGGCGCGGTCCAGGTCGGCTTCCTGCAATATCGAACGGGCGCGGCGTGAATCGTGGTAGTGCATGCCGACGATCTGCAGGCCATCGACATCGACCTTCTCATTATTCAAAACGCGAACGCCCGAGTGCTCGACAGCTTCCAGATGCTTTGCATGACCGGAGAATCCATCGTGATTACCGGCAACGAAATAGGCTCCCAGCGGAACGGAGAGCTCGCTCCAGGGTTCGGCCAGCCGGTTTACATCGGCAGCCAGGCCGTCATAGAGATCTCCACTGATGAAGACGACATCAGGCTGCAGACGGGCCAACATACCGATGATGCGCCGTATGAAGTTGTAATTCCTGACGTGACCAAGATGTGTGTCGCTGAGCAGGGCGGCCGTGCGTCCTCGCCACGACTCGGGCAGGTTGGGCAGCTTCACGCTAATTCTGGTGACGCGTGTACAAGCGGCATTCACCATGCCATAGAGGCTGGCGGCGATGGCGAGAGCGAACAAAAGTCTGGCGATTGCCCGAGGCTGGAACGGAAGCCCCAGCAGACGCACTATCCCATAAACCGGCCAGCACAGAATGGCTGCCAGCAGAAAGAAGCTCAACAGGCCCAGCCACACGCTCGAGATCGTATAAAACAACCGCACTGCTGCCTGAGAGTACCGGAAACCCAGCATTGACGCTGACACAAAGCTAATGGACAACAGCGCCACTACGATTTTCAACTGCAGATTCCCGGGACCCCAGAATCTGGACCAGGTGGCATAAACGAACCAATGGACAAGGACGAGAAAGGATTGAATGATGATGATAAAAACCGTAAGCCTACGTCGCACAGATGAACCTCAGTATATTGATGACGGTCAGGCACAAACGATCCTATCAAATTCAGCAGTTGTAAGTTTGAGTAAAGTTAGTCGCTGCCCGAGACTTACCATTCAACGCATTATCTGATTTCCAAGGAGACAACGCTTCCCTGGGAATTGCCGGCTTCACGATAATTTACTGAGATTTTCTGCTTGCTCCAGGTACAGGAAAACTTGTCAGCTCCAAAGACAATGACATGGTTGGTATCGGCGACAGTGAACTTCCACGTCTTTGTCCCTGCAACTACGGTCAGCACCGCGTTGGGCGGGGTGGAGCAATCCACCGAATTCAATACACCTTGCAGGAACTTGATTGGCGGCGGCGACTTCGGTGGCTCCGGTCTCGGTTCGTTCACGACTGTTTCACGCTGACTCGAATCGGAATCGGATTCGGCGCGGGCGGATTTTTTCAGAACTCCCGTGGGAGGGTCGGCGGTTTGCGCGCCGCCAGTAGCATCGGTTGGCTGGAAAGCTGAGGGCCTGCTAGCAGCCGCGAACATGGCCTGCATTTGCTCGACCTGTTGTATCGATTGGCTGGCGCGCAGGGCGACTTGCTGATCTGGAACCTTCTCCAGGCTGCGAAGCAGGGCAAGCGCATCGTCGAACTTTCGATTGTTCATGTACATCTGCGCCAGGTTGAGCTGAAAGTGGGCGTTGCGCGGGTTCAGAGCAATCGCTTTCTGCGTGGTCTCAAGGCCCTTTTCCGGGTTACCCCCAAACCCTTGGGCAAATCCCAAGAGCATGTACGCATCCGCAAATTTTGGATCCAGAGTGATCGCGGTCTCCAGTTCTTTGGTAAGCTCCGGCAGGTCGGATGGATTGTTGAAGCCACCCTCGCGGCTCAGGAGAAGAGCGATGTAGTAGTGGACGCGCGGATCTTTCGAATCGGACTGGGAGGCACGACGAAAATAATCTGCGGCTTGCTTGTAGTCCTGCTTCCTCAGATAGGCATAACCCAGTCCGCGGGAGGCAATCGCGTTGTTGGGATCACCTTTCAGGATTTCCTGGAATTCGGTGATGGCTTTCTCCTGGTAGTCGTTGGAGTGCAGATGAATATCGGCAAGGATGGCATTGCTATCCGCCGCGCTCAACGGAGTTGTGGTATAGCCCGAGCTCGCGATGGCAGGCAGGGGAAGCTGAAAATATTTGAACTGTCCACTGCGAATGTAATTGCTGAGGACCTTGTCGAATTGAGTTGCGCTCATCCCAAGAGATTGCTGAATGGCGTCCTCAACCGAGACGTTCTTGTTGAGGATCAGATCGAAATACTGGAAGATCTTGGGGATGAGCTGGTTGTCATAGATATAGTGCACAACCATGCTCGATTCGGCATAAAAAACGGTACGGCGGTCGCCGCTCTCGTTGTATGTCTGCGAGTTCTGCCGGACCTTAAAGAGGTCGGAAATCTTCATCACGCTTTGCTGCAATATCTGGTAGGTCTCCTCGGGTATCTTGCCGACGCGCGCATTTTTGCTATCCGTCTCAATTGTGGAAAAGAACTCGGCAAATCCTTCTTCAAACCAGGGAGGGAACTGAGTCTTCATCATTCCATTCATGAGCTGGTGCGCATATTCATGAAAGACGACGCTGTAGGGGTTCTCGACCGACATATCGAGCATGATGAAGCTGCGGTCTTCCCCGCCCTGAAACAATCCCGCAAGCTCGGTCGGCTTGCCACGAAATAAAGGAGCAAATTGCCGGAGCTCCTTGCTGTTACGGAATGCGACGATCTGCAGCGGTATGGGGATATTGACGTTGGCTTTGGTCATCAAAGCGGCGAAGACACCGCGCATCTGCTCGAAGCGCAACGCAACTTCACGGCCACGCTTCTCGCCCGCATCTGTGGCTACAGAGAAATTTGGGGATTTAACTTCAACCCAGGTCGGACCATCGGCGCGGGCAGATGTGGAGACAGTTAAGACAGCAAGAATGCAAAGCAGAAGGCGAGTCTTCATGGGCAGACCTTCGATATAAGAAATTTACGGGGAATGTGCTCGCATTCTACCATGCAGAATCTGAGGTCTACTATTTCCTTCGCTATTTCGGTAGTGGGTCAGTTTAACCGAAAACTCCCCGCGGCTGCGACTCGGATTCATCGCTCGGATTCATCGCTGCGCGATGAACGTCTGCCTAAAGGCCCGCGATTCCCACCCCAACGCGCCAAAAGCGAGCGCGTCGGGGACCCCGTCGCAAGCGAATCGCTCAACGCTGATACTGGTAGTTGGTCAGTTTTCTTCAAACTGACCCACTGCCGCTATTTCTCAGGCGCATAGAAATAGTAGTCGGCGCTATATTTGACTCTGACCTCGGAGTTAGCCTGGGAGCTATTGCAATCTGCGGCGATGGGCGGCTTGCCTCCCTCCGTATGAATGCGCTGGATGGTGGTTACGCGGCTGAGCACCCCGCTCCCTGAATGATTCACCGCGTTGAGCAGAAGCCAGGGAATCGATCCCGCAGGAGAATCAGCGCGGGCTGCAACCTTGCCTGTCACTTCGCTGCCATCGTTGTGTTTCCAGAATGGGCCTTCGCCATGCACGCCGATTTTATTGCCCTGCTGGTCGAATAACTGCGCTTCAGGCCGTTTCAAGGTCCAAGCCAGCTTTCCATCGGGTCCAGCCTGGCATCCATAGATTTGGAAGCCGGTTGCGTGTGCTTGCAAGACGATTTTTTCGCCATCCGGAGCTTTGATGTTTTCGGGCACTTCGGGCCGCTGGATTGCTGTCATATTGCTTCCTGACACGATCATTGCTGAAAGGAAAATTGCAAATAGTTTCGGGAACATGGATTGATTTTACCTGCATTTCTAATTCGTGAGTCACTTTCGATAGAGGTTAGTACTACGGAGATGCGGAGAAAACCAAGTTAACCGCAGAGTACGCAGAGCCATAACCAAAGGATCAAACCGCAAAGTACGCGAAGGACGCAAAGGAAAATCAAAGACCAAAACCCACCACGGGACACGCGGAGAAGATCAAAATCAAGTCAACCGCAGAGACCGCAGAAACCGTAGAGAAGGATTTGGGTAGTTGAGTCCGATCTAGAATTTGCGAGGGAAAGCACGATTCAAAGCGCCGCGTATTATGGAATTTGACTGAATGAAGATTCATTCACTAAACTCTAGTCGCTCGACCAGAGTGTTCGTCAATGGCGGCAATAACAAGGGCTTTGAGCCTACGCCCTGTTACGGGGCTTTTGCGGAAAATGCTTTTTCAAGCCATCAAAGAACAGGTCGCTTCATCACGGTGTGCGTTTAATTCTCGTCGATCTCACTTGAATGCTGCCGTTGATTTTGACTCGCCTAAACAAAGGAGCTGATAGCCCTTGCTGAATGACATGGTCCAGACTTTTCTCAACTATTTGAAGGGCGCAAACCTGCCCGAATTACATACGCTTTCCGTGCAGGAGGCGCGGGCGCAGTTCTCTCGCGGCCAGGCCGCAGTACCGGTTAGCAAACTCCCGGCTGAAATTGATCAGAGGGTTCTTCCAGTTGGTCCCAGCGGCAGCGTTTCGGTACGCATTGTAAGGCCCGTAGGAAGCAAGGGATTGCTTCCCGCACTGATGTATTTTCACGGCGGAGGCTGGGTGGTTGGCGATTTCGGCACACACGAGCGGACCGTTCGTGAGATCGTAAACGGAGCCCATGTTATCGCCGTCTTCGTCGAATACACGCTTTCACCGGAGGCGCGCTTCCCAATCGCCAATGAAGAGGCATACGCAGCGACGAAGTGGGTAGCCGAACATGGCCGCGAAATCGGAGTGGATCCCGGCCAGATCGCAGTGGCCGGGGACAGCGCTGGAGGCAACATGGCGGCCGTGGTAAGCCTGATGGCCAAGCAGCGAGGCGGACCACATCTTGCCGCCCAAGTGCTCTACTACCCCAGCACGGGCGGAAGTAACGACCTGCCATCCAAGAAAGAGTTTGCCGAAGGCTACTACTTCACCGAAGCAACCGGGATGTGGATGTGGAACCACTACATTGGAGATACTCCGATGGAGGCGATTCGCAGTCCACTCTGCCTGCCGCTGATGGCCACGGTTGAAGACCTTCGGGGACTGCCACCTGCCCTGATCATTACGGCTGAATGCGACGTGCTGCGCGATGAGGGTGAAGCTTATGCAAGGAAGCTTATGCAGGCCGGCGTATCGGTGGTCGCAACGCGCTATTTGGGCGTGATCCATGGATTTACCGTGACCAACTTCCTGGCTAATTCGAGTCCGACGCGCGCGTCCATTGCCGAAACGTGTGCAATGCTGCGGAGGGTGTTTGCGGAAAGATCGAAGGAAGCGAAGGTGTCGGCGTAGGACCTTAGCCATTAGCCGTTAGTATTTAGCTGAAAACTAAGAGCTAAAGGCTAAGAGCTAAAAGCTAATGGCTAATTACAGATTTTAGAAACCATCAATCGTGAGGCTTGTCCTATGAATGTTCCTCTCACGCCATTACGGTGTTTGCGTTACGCTGAAGAGCAGTTTCCCGGCAACATTGCGGTGGTCTGCAAGGATGAGCGGTTTACCTACCGGCAGTTTGCTGAAAGAACCAGAAAGCTTGCCGGCGCGTTGGTGAAGGCTGGAGTTCAGCCTGGAGACCGCGTGGCGTTCCTGAGTTTGAATTGCCACCGGCTGCTGGAAGCATACTATGGCGTGCTGGAAGCGGGAGCGGTGTTGCTTCCCTTGAATATTCGGCTGGCGCCACTGGAACTGGCATACATCTTGAACGATGCGGGAGCCCGGTTCGTTTTTCTCGAAAACCAGTTCTTCGACATGGTCGACTCGTTCCGGGAGAGCGTTCCCAGCGTTAAAAGTTTCATCATGCTCGATGCCGAACCGCGCGCAAGCTGGCTCGCACAACACAATTATGAAGCTATGCTGGCTGCTGCCACGCCTCATCAGATGAACATCATGGATGTTGATGAAGATGCGGTAGCCGAGCTTTTCTACACCAGCGGCACCAGCGCCAATCCAAAGGGCGTAATGCTGTCGCATCGGAACATTTATCTACATGCGCTGAACTCCCGTTTAGGATTGAACTCTTCCACCGAGACTGTGGACCTGCACACCATTCCCCTGTTCCACGCCAACGGATGGGGTGTGGCCCATTCCCTCACGCTCATGGGCGGCAAGCATGTGATGATGCAAAAGTTCGATCCGACTGAAGTCTTCCGGCTCATCGAGAAGGAAGGCGTGCATGGATGCGCCCTGGTGCCTACGATGGCCACGGCACTGGTCAACTCGCCCGACCTTCAAAAGTACAACTTGAGCACGCTGGAACGAGTCAGCCTGGGCGGCGCCGCTTCTTCGCCAACGCTCGTGCGTGAGGTGGAAGAAAAGATGGGCTGCCTTTGCTATAGCGGCTATGGACTTACAGAGACTTCGCCCACGCTCACGACCGCGCGCATGAAACCTGGAGTGGAATACCCCGGCGAACAGCGCTACATCACCCACGCGAGCACCGGATACGCCGTACCAGGCACTGAGCTGCGCGTGGTCGATGCCAACGATCACGACGTGCCTCGCGATGGCAAAACGATTGGCGAAATCGTAGCCCGCGGCGACGGCGTAATGAAAGGCTACTGGCAACAACCGGAAGCTACGGCCCATGTCATGCGCAATGGATGGTTCCACACCGGCGACATGGCCACCATCAATGAAGAAGGATATCTTCTGATCGTCGACCGGGCGAAAGACATCATCGTGAGCGGCGGCGAAAACATCTCATCGCTGGAGTTGGAAAAGACTTTGGCGGCGCATCCCAGCGTTTACGAAGCTGCGGTCATTCCTGTACCTGATCCGAAATGGGGCGAGGTGCCCAAAGCCCTGGTCGTACTGAAGCCGGATGCTCAGGCAACCGAGCAAGAGTTACTCGAATTCTGCCGTTCGCGGATTGCTCACTACAAATGCCCGAGATCGGTAGATTTCATACCAAGCCTGCCTAAGACAGGGACCGGGAAAATATTGAAAAAAGAGCTACGCAAGCAATACTGGTCGGGAACGGAGTCGATTCGTCCGGAGTTTGCGACACAAAAGTGAGGCCAGAAAATTTTGACCGCGGATTTTCGCTGATGAACGCGGAATCGATATTCATCCGACTACTGCTGATCGCGAGCGCTCTGACCGTGAGAAAAACCAGTAAATTTGAACCATAAATATTCGTTAATTCCAGCAACACGAGGGACTAAAAAGCCCAATGTCACTTACTGTTAGAAAATGGTCCGTTTTTGCGATGCTCTTATTCCCTGTCATCCTGAACGGAGCGCTTGGAAAAACCCACAAACTACGTTTATGATCGGCGCGGAGTGAAGGACCCCGATAATGTTTCACTCGAAATTGCTGATCCGAGGTATTTGACCGAAGTCGTTGAAGTATGTGAATTTTAAGCCTTGCGTGGATAGTGTGGTAGCCCATCGGAACCCTCTTGGTATAAACGCGGGTAGAACACCTCGTATCTGTAATTAAGCCCTAAACATTCTCGGGGTCCCTTCTCTTCGTTCAGGGCAGGCTCTTCACTCCGCGCCGATCATCGTTGTAGTTGTGAGGTTCCTTGCTGCGCTACGTTCAGGATGACATAGGGTAAGAATAAGGCCGCAGAAAACGAGCCATCTCGTTGATCTCCCCTCGCTGGCGTGCGGGGAGACCGTCGGGATGACGATTTCACTTTTCTCGTTATCACGAGCTTGACTCGCACTTTAATTACACCCAGAGATCAAATAAGAGATCAAATAAGATTTGACTGAATGAGTATTCATTCACTAGACTTATCCGTTTTGTTGATCGCAAGAATAGAATGTTTGATCGTGGATTGATGCCCGTCTGGTCCACGAATCGTCGCACATCTTGAACGTTCATTCCGAACATCTCTTGTTTAGCTCGGAGTGAATCGATTTCTCCGTCCGCGTGGCATAGATTAAGGAGTTCCCTGCATGGACCTGAAGCTGACTGCTGAAGAACTTAAATTTCGCGATGAACTGCGTGCCTGGCTCAAGGCCAATGTCCCCAAAGATTGGGATGAGTGGCGTGAAGAATCGCTGGAGGCCCGCTTCGACTATCTGAAGCGCTGGCAGCGCAAGCTCTACGAAGGTGGCTGGGCTGGTATTTCCTGGCCTAAGGAATACGGCGGACGCGGGGCCACTTTGATGCAGCAGGTCATTTTCTGGCAGGAGATGGCGCTCGCCGAAGCTCCGCCCATGGCCAACAGCCTGGGCCTCGGGCTTGTCGGACCGACCATTATCGCTTTTGGAACTGAAGCGCAAAAGAAGCGTTATCTTCGTAAAATTCTGAGTGCGGAAGAGATCTGGTGCCAGGGTTTTTCTGAACCCGATGCCGGCTCCGATCTTGCCAACCTGCGCTGCGAAGGACGTCTGTCGGATGACGGCAAGCATTACATCGTCAATGGCCAGAAGGTTTGGAACAGCTACGGCTGGGCCGCTGATTGGTGCGAACTGGTCGTGCGCACCGATCCCAACGTTCCCAAGCACAAAGGCATCACCATGCTGCTGGTCGATATGAAATCGCCCGGCGTGGAAGTACGTCCGTTGAAGCAGATGACGGGTGAGAGCGAGTTCAACGAACTCTTTTTCCACGATGTTCGTGTACCGGTCGAGAACGTGGTCGGCAAGGTGAATGAGGGTTGGCAGGCCGCTATCGGCACGCTGATGCACGAACGCGGATCGTTCGGCGCGGGTCTCCAAGTCACCTATAAACGAGCCATCAATCGGCTCATCGAACTCTCCCGCACGACTCCCAAGAACGGCCATACAGCAGCACAGGATCCGATCATGCGGCAGAAACTCGCCCAATGCTATGGCGAGATCGAGATCATGCGCTTGAACCAGATGCGCGCTTTCAGCCGCATCAGCACCACCGGAGTTCCCGGCCCTGAAGGGTCCATTCAAAAGATCTTCTGGAGCGAACTGAACCAGCGTTTCCAGCAGATTGCGCAAGAATTGCTTGGCCCCTACGGACAACTGGAAGGCCCAGACAGCCACGCCATTGATAAAGGAGCCTGGGCTTACGGATATCTCCGTACGCGTGGAAACACGATCGAGGCAGGAACGTCGGAAATCCAGCGCAGCATTATTGGACACTTTGTGCTGGGATTGCCGAAGAGCTACTAGCTACTGGCTGCTAGCTACTAGCCGGAACCAACAAATTAGTACGATGATCTGAAGGTCGAAAGATAAGAGGTCTAGAAAACTAAAGGCTAAGAGCTAAAGGCTAGCAGCTAGTAGCTAACTAAGGACTGATCCCATGCAATTTGGACTAAGCGAGAGCCAGCAGATTCTTAAAGACAATGCCCGCAAATTTTTTGCCGGCGAGTGCCCGATCACGGAAGTTCGGCGTCTGATGGAGACTCCTACCGCCTTCGACGCATCCTTGTGGACCAAGATGGCCGAGCAGGGGTTTACCGGCATCATCTCTCCCGAAGAGTACAGCGGGTTGGGGCTGGGCAAGGTGGAGTTGATCCTGCTGCTGGAAGAAGCGGGATATGCGCTGCTCCCCGGACCATTCTTCTCCACCGTTGCACTTGCGGCTCCAATATTTGCCACTCTCGGCACTTCGGACCAAAAGAAGAAGTATCTGGTTCCGATCTGTGAAGGACAGGCTAGATCGACGGTCGCCATGTTGGAGGCTGGGGCAAGCTGGGACCCGGATGACCTGCAGATGTCGGCACGCGATGGCAAGCTGACCGGTCAAAAACTGTTTGTCACCGATGCCGCTGTGGCTGACTCCATCATCGTAGTCGCCCGCAATGGAGTCTTCGCGGTCGATGCCAAAGCGCCGGGTTTGACGGTCACTCCGATGTCGAGCATGGACATTACGCGCAAGCAGTATGCGCTTAAATTCAGCAATACGCCCGCTGAAAAACTCGGTGAAGTGAACGCATTGAATCACGCATTGGACATCTCGACGGCTGCCCTGGTGGCCGAACTGGTCGGCGGGATGCAGCGTTGCCTCGACCTGACGGTTCAATACGCCAAGACCCGCAAGCAGTTCGGCAAGCCGATCGGCTCCTTTCAGGCCGTCCAGCACCAATGCTCTGATATGTACCTGGAGACGGAAAGCTCCCGCTCCGCCGCCTACTATGCAGCTTGGGCTCTCGAAGAGAATGCTCCTGACGCTGCAACCGCTGTCTCCATCGCCAAAATGTACGCAAGCGATGCTGCCAGAGCGGTGGGCAATCGTGGCATCCAGATTCATGGAGGCATGGGCTTCACCTGGGAAAATGATTTACATTTGTATTTTCGCCGCGCTAAGGCGTCGGAAACCACGCTTGGCGATGCCACGTTCCACCGTGAACGCATCGCCCGCCTGGTGATCGATACCGGTGCAGCATCCGCGCAAACGGCGAAGAGCGCGTGAGGGAAATCAGCTATTGGCTTCTAGCTACTAGCTGCTGGCTTTTTGTAACTTAGCTCTTAGCCTTTAGATTTAGCGCTTGCGGCGTTAACACTAAAAGCTAAAAATCTTATTCGCGTGAATTCGCGGCACCGGGTTTTCGAAATTAGAAATTACCCAATTACCAAGTTACTCAATTACCAAATTTGCAATCGCGCATGGCTCATTGCAAATCAAAGCATTACAGCACTAATAGAATCTTGAGGACGAAAACATGAGCTTGGTTGAACTTACCAAAGATAACGATATTGCGGTTATTACCGTCAACAATCCGCCTGTAAACGCCTTGAGCCCGGGAGTGCCGGAAGGCATTTCTGAATGCATCGACAAAGTGTACAAAGACGACAGCGTCAAAGCCGCGATCATCATCGGCAGCGGCACTACATTCGTCGCCGGTGCGGACATCAACGAATTCGGCAAGATTACCTCCGGCAAGACTCAGCGCGGCATTGCGTTTCTTCCTATGCTGATCAGGATTGAGGATTGCCCTAAGCCGGTCACCATGGCGATTCACGGTACGGCTTTCGGCGGAGGCCTTGAGCTGGCCATGGCCGGGCACTATCGAATTGCCGCTCCCGGCGCCAAGGTAGGTCAACCGGAAGTGAAGCTTGGTATCATTCCGGGCGCTGCCGGAACGCAGCGGCTGCCTCGTCTCGCCGGTGTCGCAAAAGCAGTTGAGATGTGCGCTGATGGCAATCCCATCGGGGCGGCTGAAGCACTGAAGTATGGCATTGTCGACCGAATCATTGAAGGCGATCTTCTCACTGGCGCTCTTGCATTTGCCCGTGAAGTTGCCGGCAAGCCCACGCGCAAGACGCGCGATCTCCGGGAGAAGTTGGGCACGCCCGAGCAGAATGCTCCTATCCTTGCTGCCGCTCGCGAAAATGCCCGTAAGAAGCAGCGCGGACTGATGGCTCCTCTGGCAGCTATTGATGCAGTCGAGGCAGCTACCAAGCTCCCTACATTTGAAGAAGGTTGCGAGGCCGAGCGCAAACTGTTCACCGAATGCCTCTACTCCAATCAGTCGAAAGCCATGATCCACGTCTTTTTTGGCGAGCGCGAAGTGGCCAAGATTCCGGATGTTCCGAAAGGTACTCCGACGATTCCAGTCAACAGCGCGTCTGTTGTGGGAGCGGGCACGATGGGCGGCGGGATTGCAATGGCGCTTGCCAATGCCGGAATCCCGGTGCTGCTCAAAGAGACCGAACAGGCGGCGCTGGATCGCGGACTGGCCACCATTCAGAAAAATTACGCCAACTCAGTGAAACGCGGACGCTTTACCCAGCAGTTCATGGATGATCGCCTCAAACTTATTAAACCGACCCTCACCTATGATGGCTTCGATAAAGTCGATATGGTGATTGAAGCGGTATTCGAAGGCATGGTGCTTAAGAAGCAAATCTTTGGCGAGCTGGACAAGATCTGCAAACAGGGTGCGATCCTGGCGAGCAATACTTCTACGCTCAACATTGACGAGATCGCTTCGGCGACCAAGCGGCCCGAGGCTGTGATCGGCACGCACTTCTTTAGTCCTGCGAACGTGATGCGCCTGCTGGAAATCGTCCGAGGCAAGGCCAGCAGCAAAGAAGTCATCGCGACTTGCATGAATCTCTCCAAGAAGATCGGAAAAGTTGGCGTGCTGGTTGGCAACTGCCGTGGGTTCGTTGGCAACCGCATGTTTGGTCCTTACCGCCGCGAGGCTCAATTCCTGGTGGAAGAAGGCGCAAGCGTTGAGGCTGTCGATAAAGCTCTCTACGATTTCGGCATGGCCATGGGTCCGATGGCAACGGGCGACCTTGCCGGACTTGATGTAGGTTGGCGCATCCGCAAAGAATTTCGTCATACGGAAAAGCCGGGAGTACGTCAGCCGCTGGCCGAAGATCGTCTATGCGAACTTGGCCGTTATGGCCAGAAGACCGGCGCCGGCTGGTACAAGTATGACGCTGAACGGCGTCCCATTCCTGATCCAGAAGTCGCGCAACTCGTGAAAAAATGGGGCGCTGAAGCTGGCATTCAGCAGCGTCAGATTTCTACGGAAGAGATTGTCGATCGGTGCATCTATGCCCTGGTCAACGAAGGCGCTCGCATTCTGGAAGAGGGTTATGCGCTACGTGCCGTTGACATCGACATCATCTATCTCAACGGGTATGGCTTCCCTGCCCACCGTGGCGGCCCGATGTGGTATGCCGATACCGTAGGACTGAAAAAGGTCTACGACCGCATCTGCGAATTTCACAAACAGCACGGCGAACTCTGGGAGCCGGCTCCTCTGCTGAAACACCTGGCAGAAGGAGGACAGGGGTTCAAGGATTTCAATAAGGATAAAGGCGTGGCAGCGTGAGGAAGAGCAGATGCTGGCATTAGCCTTTAGCTCTTAGCCATTAGTTCTTAGCTTTAAAGCGCTGCATCTATTTAGGATGCATGACGTAACTTTATTGGAGCAAGCAATAAATAAATTCGTGCTTCCGAATCGTTTTTTTGGGAAGCTAATTACTAAGAGCTAATGGCTAAGAGCTAGTAGCTAGCAGCCAGTAGCTAGGAGCCGAAATGAGAGAAGCAGTTGTAGTTGCCAGTTCGCGCACGGCGCTTACCAAGTCGTTCCGGGGATCGTTCAACATTACACGGCCTGACGAACTTGCGGCCCACTGCATTAAAGACGTGCTGCGCAAGACGCCCAAGCTCGATCCTAACGAGATTGAAGACGTCGTGTTGGGATGTGCGCAACCTCACGGGCCGCAGGGACACAACATTGCGCGCATTGCTGCCATGCTGGCCGGACTGCCGACCACTGTCGCGGGCACTACGATCAATCGTTTCTGCTCCTCTGGCTTGCAGGCTATCGCGCTGGCAGCGCATCAGATCCAGAATGAAGGCGTCGATGCCGCCATTGGTGGTGGGGTCGAAAGCATTAGCGTGATACCCCGCGATAGCAGCCCTAATCCGATGCTCCAGGAAAAAATGCCGGGCCTCTATATGGTGATGGGAGACACCGCTGAAGTCGTGGCCAAACGTTATAAAGTCAGCCGCTTGGCCCAGGATGAATACTCGCTTCTTAGCCAACAACGCACCGCCCGAGCGCAGCAGGAAGGCTTTTTCGAAGGCGAGATTGCCCCTATGCGCGTGACTAAGGCCATCCTCGACAAAAAGACCGGAGAACATATCGGCAAAGAAGAAGTTTGCGCTGATAAAGACGAATGCAATCGCCCCGACACGACGCTCGAAGGTCTGCTGGCATTGAAGCCGCATTTCGACCAAACCAGCGGTGAAGGCTCCGTAACCGCCGGCAATGCTTCTCAGCTTTCTGATGGCGCATCGGCGACTTTGTTGATGTCCCGCCAACGTGCCGATCAACTTGGCATTCCTTATAAGTTGGTCTTCCGGGGCTTCCAGGTTGCAGGCTGCGAGCCGGACGAAATGGGAATCGGCCCGGTCTTTGCCATTCCCAAACTGCTGAAGCGTACCGGCGTGAAGATGGATGACATCGATCTTTGGGAGCTCAACGAGGCTTTTGCTGTCCAGGTGATCTATTGCCGCGATCGACTGGGCATCGACAACGAGAAGCTGAATGTGAATGGCGGGTCCATTGCCATTGGGCATCCGTTCGGCATGACCGGCTCACGCATGACCGGCACTCTCGCTAACGAAATGGCTCGCCGAAAAGCACGTTACGGCGTCGTCACGATGTGCATCGGCGGAGGCCAAGGGGCGGCGGGATTGTTCGAGCGGGGGAGCTAGACTCTTCGCACTACCAGATCACATGCAGCAAAGGGCACTGGCCAATGTTTCGGTCTCGACTTATCAGAGGCATTCCTTCTGCCCTGGCTGTCGCCCCAATCAGGCGGTCAGCGGGGTCAGTAGAATAATCGGAAGGAAAATCCACAGAAAGCGCTACGATCTCTGGAGTAATAGGTTTGATGGTAATGCCTTCGACGAGAAGACGCACTGACGCCTCTATCGTTCCATAAGCCTGAATTCGGCCACGAGAAAACAGCATGGCCAACTCCCACAAAGTAATCGCCGCAACTGCAAGCCCATCTTGCTGGCGAGCTGTGTTGATGGCTTTGGTGGCGGCAGTTGACAGGCGTTTAGGTTCTGCTACTGCCCAAACTAATGCGTGGGTGTCCAGCAGGATCACCGTAACGCTTTCCACGATTCAAGAGGCTCGATTGGTGACTCGATGTCACCAAGGATTTTGACTACGCCTTGCAGTCGTCCCAAGAACTTAGAGGGTTTTTCTTCCACAGGCACAAGTTTTGCTACGGGACGCCCCCTCTTCGTGATCACCACCGGCTCACGCGTTGCACGAACTTGGTCCATCACTGCCAGACAATGGGCCTTGAACTCACCAGCAGGCATTTCTTTCATGCTCGTATCCTCATATCCATGGTCATTATATCATAGTCATAAGCGAGGTTGCGTATAATAGGACGCCCGGTGCGCGAACCTCGGACGGGTTTTCCGTGCAAGCAAGGGTTAGCGATTTCAACCAACGCGGAACGGCCTTATACTAGTGGACCCAAGGTGGTAATCGAGGATTCAGGGTCAGGCTTGGCGCCCGGCCATCCTTCCGAAACAAGTCGCCTCCACGCAAGTAGGCCCACCCACGGAGCCCAAGAATTTTCAGAACGATGAAGCGGCCTGAATACCGAACAGCCGTTGCCCGGTATCTTGGATATAGGTGCTTTTCGGTCCGCTATTTCAAACTTCACATCCTGCAGCCAGGCCTGTCCGGTGCCATGCAATAGAAGGCCGTAAAAAATGGCTTCGCTCTTCTTGGGCACATCCAGGACAATCTCATACTTCTTCCAATCCGTTGTCCCGGTAATCGGCTTGTCACACATGTTGTAGAAACTCAGGCTGGGCTGCTTCTTGCCATCAACTCGCATCCACATGCCAACGCCATCGCCCCGGACATTTTCGGTCTTCACGTAAGCGGTCATTCTGAGGCGTTCGCCAAGATAATCATCAGCGTCAATCTTTTGAATGAGTGTCCCAAATCCGGCAGGCGATGGGGTGATGGATTTGACATAAAGAGCAGAAGACCAGCGGGATGGTCCCGGATGGGTCAACTGAGCTTCGCCTACCTCATATTCTCGTGTGTTATTCCCCGCCTTATGCCAGTCATAAGGATGCTGCGCGGACAAAATGTTCCTGACCGGACCAAAGAGCATGATTACAACAAAGGTAAGCGGCAGCGACCTGATAAGCTTCTGATGCATCAGAATCCCCCGAAAGAAAGCGGATTATACTATTTGCTCATCCTTTCAGGCTTAGGTGTAGCACGATCAGAAAGGTGGATACCGGTGACGCCGCGCATAAAACCGCTTGAACTGCCCCTCAGTGAAGAACATGCCGCAATGCTCAGGAAATGGATGCCTGCGATTCCAGGAATCGATCCTCTGGCGCTTTTTCGAGTGCTCATCAAGAATCCCAAGCTCAGCGAGAGCCTGTACCCACTTGGAGCCTTTCAGCTTGGGAAGGAGTCTTCCCTACCCCTCCAGGACCGTGAGTTGGTGATTGACCGGACGTGCGCGCGGCTGCCATTGCGAATATGAATGGGGTGTGCACGCCGCCCTGCTGGGTGCTCACGCTGGATTCGAGCCGGCCATGATCACAGCGACCGTAAAGAGTAACGCTGACGATCCGATCTGGTCGCCACGACAGCGATGCCTGATCGCTTTTGTGGATAGCTTGCACGACACTGGAACGGTGCCGGATGAACTATGGAAACAAATCTCGGCGTACTGGACGGAGGAGCAAACCCTCGAACTTGCCGTTCTAAGCGGCTATTATCACGCAATCAGCTTTGTGGCAAATATTGCGAGATTAGCTCCTGAAACTTGGGCCATGCGCTTTCCACAGCAATCAGTGTGAAGGAACGTCCCCGCCATCAGAACGACTTCTATCAGGGCCAATAAGACGCGCTAGAACCAGTCCAACAACTGTCGTATAGTGGCTTGGAAGGCCGCCAAGGTAGGTGTATGCGGGCGTAAAACAGGCTGCGATGATCAATAAAGCAAGAATAGTCCTGCGCTTGGCCGAAACAAAGACTGGCAGATAGACGCTTATACATAAAGCCAGGGTTACAAAAATGACGTCGAGTGGCTGGCCCCACGGCATTTCTCTGAAGGCGTGAGTGCTTAACCAGGATGCGATGCCTAGGTAAGCGAAGAACACCAAAACATGTTTCCACCACCGAATCGCAACCAGCACCTGCCGCCAATACCACGCGGTTGATCGGCCTTGCTGATATTGCTCTAACAGATCACCAGCAAGCGCCTCTCTGTTGGCCACGATACAGAGGTGCTCTATCAGAAAAGTTGCCAATACTGGCGGCTTTCGCGATTTCATGTAAACTGCCTCCCTGATTCGGCAACTTTCTGAAGCCTTTCCTAACGCTTCACCGGTTTTTCCTTTAAGGCTTTGAGTGCCTGCTCATATCTCTTTCGTAATTGAGGATCCGGCTCTTCGGAGATTGTTTGTTCCAGATGGAAAATCCGTCGCGCTCGCTGTTTGATCGGGTCTTTTTTCCAGACTTCGCGTAAGCTAAAGGCAGGAAAACCCTTCTCGCGATAGCATACAAGGTTGATCAAGGCTACCATCAAGACAAAAGAATAGTGCTCCTCCAGGCCTCGGTAAAAGTTTTGATAAGGTAAAAGCCGTGGGCCATACGTCCAACAGATGCACAAGAAAACCAGCATGGCCTGCCAGATTCCTGGGAGAAAGCGCCCTGATAAATCACTTGCCCACAGGACGAGCATCATAATCGCGAAGTCAAGTGACCACCTTATTGGGACTGGCGGCGCTGCGAGGCGGCTGCAATACCAGGAGACTCCTGCATAAAACGCCAGCACTAAACCGTGTCTCCACCACTGAATAGCAGTCATGACCTGCCGCCAATACCACGCAGCCGGCCTGCCTTGTTGATATTGCTCCAACAGATCGCCGGCAAGAGCGTCTTTGTTGGCGACAGCGCAAAAATGATCCAACAACCATGTTGCCAGAGCTGGTGGATTCGATTTCATGTGAACTCCTCTTCCAACTCCGGCAAGCCTCGCCACATTTTGATCAATGCCTCACGAGTCTTGCGCACCTCTCGCAACCCCTTGTTTGTGATCCGAAAATATCGCTTGGCCTTCCCGCCTCTCTCAGAAGTCGGCTCGCCCATGCCAGATGAAACGAGTTCCTTTTCTTCCATCCGTTCCAGAGTTGCATACACGCTGCCCAGCGCTACCTCGCGGCCGCACTGCTGCTCGATTTCGCGGGAGATAGGCACACCGTAGGCATCTTCCCCCAGCCGCATCAAAGCGAGCAGAACCATCAACTCGAAATCTCCGAGATAACCACGGTTCGGCATTTCTTCAACTATAATGAATAAATCGCTTCATAGCAAGCCAGAATTCGCCGCAAACGGGAAAACGGAGATGAGGCTTGGAAGAATGGGGAAAGCCCCCGGAAATCACCGCTCTCTCCGGGGGCGGGCCAAGGGGCGAATGTTCAGGCCGCTGTGCCTGTTTGTTTGGGCTGGACATGCGGTTTAACTGGTGTTCCGCAATATTCATCGAAGAGTTGGCTGCTGGCGCCCTTTACCAGGCTCTGGCCCGCTTGCTGGATAGCGCCACTGACCTTCTCATTGGTTGTCATTGAGGCTAATTGGCGTAGCGCGTAAGCCAGCATGATCGTGGTCATGGCCGGACCAAAGTGCTCCACCTGCAGTATTTCCTGTTGGGGAGTGAAGACGAATTGCCAGGGATGAGGCAACGGAAATGGATAAGGCGGACATAAATCGTCACCATCTTCCCAGCCGGCAACCAACCCGCCCGATGCCGAAGCGGCAAGGTCTTTGCCGATGGCTCGCAGGTTATTGGCAGCTTCCGCCGCCGGCAACAAACGGCTGATGTCGCGCAACAGTCCGGCTACAACATAATCGGTGATCGCGCTTTTGAAAATCGGCCCTGGCTGTCCTGGTCGACCGTCTACCCAATCGGGGTTGATGACCCCATGTAGAAATGAGACTTTTTGCAGTACTAAGTTCAAACCCATGGCTGATGCTCTCCTTATACTTTGATAATCTTGGGCAAGCTTGGCTCAGAAGTGGCCGAATTTTGTGCCCTATCCGCTAAGACGTGATGGAGAGTCGTTTCCCTTTTAGCAATAGCGAGAAAGGCATTTTTCCAAATGTGGCCACGCCTGCGCTTCGAGTCTCGGATGACTGCGAAATGGCCATCGAAGACTCCGATCTTAAGCAGCGACAGCCCAAACTTTTTCGCTACCGATCAGGTCCTTTCAAATTCCAAGAAGGGCCTCAAGAATTCTGCGTTTGAACTCATTTCCGGATCGGCCACCCTAATCATCTGGAATAAAGAAAACCAGGAGAAGCAACTGAAGAGCGTCTTTCCCCAAATAAAGGGCAAGCGGTTGGATGATCCCTTGAAGATGAAGGAAGATCAACGCAGTTCGCCGCCGGATGTTTATGTCCACTGATCCGTGGAGTGTCGAAGACTAATGAGTTAAGCATGGGGACATTTCTAACGAGGTTTGACAGAGCCTGTATTTAGGTATTTATGTATTTAAGTCTAACTTCCCAACGACTTCTTGGGTGACTCAGCGGCATTTTCAAGTTCTCCGTCCTTTGATCCGATAGACCGTTGCTTCACCCTTGGGAACTCCATTGGGGTCGTAGACGCCGACGATGTCGAAGTAATAGCCTTCGAACTGTCCCGTCTTCCGGAAGATCCGTTTCTGCTCGTTCAGCCACCTCAGATTGCTTTCCCGGTCTCTCACTCGTCGGCCTAGCTTGTCTAAATTTTCGAGTTTCCTGTGAACCTGCGCTTCGCCTTTCGCGACCATCGCTTCGTATTCCCGACGCGCGATCGCTGCTTGGGCGCTCGTCTCCGTGAGCCTCATGTCACGGACGACGGCTTTTAACGACCTCCACGCATAGTCCGTGGCTAGCAAAATGCGCTCCGCGATCTTCTCAAAGCCCGTAAGTCCCGGTGCCAGCTTACGCTTTCTAACCATTTCCACCCCCTTTTGACGCACCTTTGGCTAAGTCTTGTTTCACGGCTCGAACGAACCCGAAAGGAGGGAGATCCAAGCGACTACATAGACCGCTACAAGAGTGCTGTACAGAACCAATGTAGCCAGCGGCGAAAGGCCTTTGAACTGAAGCGGCTTGATTTGGGGAAGGCCTAGCTCCTGAAATATCCTGTTTCTCTCAGCGAATGCCGCCTCGAGATGAATCCTGGCTTTTCCTCGCATCTTGAATCGTCGTATCGTTTTGCCGCCCAAGATGCTGACAATGACTACTCCAAGAGCAGTACCGAGCACCAGCAGCGCGTTCGTCACCTCGTCCCCTCGACTATGTCGTAGAGCCGAGCCAAACTGTCCCAAAATGAGCAACGGCAGAAAGCCAATAAGTCCGACAATCCACCCGTTGCCGCGGACTCCAGCGAGAACCCCGTCGTATACCGTTTTCTCCAACTCTGGTTTCCACTGCGCGTAGCGGGCCGATACCGCGTCCATTACGCGAGTAAGCGTCCCTGAGGTGAGTTCCTTTTGCCCATACAGTTCCTTCAATCTAGCAAGCTCGCGCTCAGTCTTTCTTGCTTCCAGAACGTGCAAACTCTGAGTGAATGATATGAGGCTTTGCGTAGTATCCCGTCCTAACAACGCACAGATGTCCATCAGATAGGCTTGGTCGAGCAAACAATCGGTCATGCTCGAGAACCTCTCCGCGATCTGGACGGCTTCCGTCGTCAATTCAGCATCCACAAGCTCCTTTTCGAGGCGTCGCATAAGACGCAGCGCTCTCGGCGATGCAAAGTAGCGGCTTTCCATGATCCAGCCAAAGACAACCCGGCAAGCGGCGGGTCGTCGCCTGGAGAGGAGTTTCTCCCCGATTCCGGCGGCAACGTCGACGGAACTGGTTGACGCGCTCCAATATCCAAGGTTAGTGTTCAGTGCGTCGCAGAACATTTGGAGCAGATCTCCCGGAAGGCCTCCCAGAACCCGCTCAAAGGGGACAACATCCCCGCGATAGTCCGGGCTGCTGAGCAGCTTGATCTGCTTTTCTATGTACTGTCTGGCCTCTTGTGAGCGGCCCTGAGCATGGAGGCACGCCGCAGCCACAAAGAAGCCGTCGATGTTACCGGGATCCCCTCCCTGCGGGGCGACGGCCTCAAGGGCCAACCTAAAGGCATCGTCGTACATACGAGACTCAAACAAGGAGAGTGCACGGTCACTCCTCGCTTTGGAGGTAAGCTTCCACGCATTAGCTGTCGTTTCTCTGTGATCCTCTGCTGCCTTGGCAACGGCCGCCTCCATCCGCCTAGCTTGGTCGCGAGCAGCTTGTTCTACTGCCCCTAGCATTTCTTCGTGGCGAGCTTCCTCGGCGCATCTGGGGCAACTCACTCCTTCATACGGGGTTCCACAGGTCCAACAATGGTGTCCCAAGAAGCACCTCCAGGCGGCCACGGTAATTCAAAAAACAGGATCACATATCACTTAGCTTCGCCGCAAGGCTTGGGGTTCGAACTATTTTCCCTCTCACTTTGAGTTTGTGCGCTCAGCCTGCGCAAGTCTGCGCGGCAAGGTAAGAATTCTCTAATCGGCTGGCACTATTCATCTCTGATCGCGCGGTTGTTGTGTAACCGGTTTTGCTGTGTTGTGAATCAAGCCCACAATCACCTATATATCGTCGTTACTTGAACGACAAGATGCAGTGTGATGAAGCATAAAGTAGCGGTGGGTGCTGAATGGATGCCAGTTGCTTTGCTGATTTTCAGCATGTAGTCCCACTGGATTCTCGAGGCTGACGGTCATCTGACCTCTCCCGGCAAAGATCCACTTCCCACTATCTCCGTCTCTCGTCCGAATGAACGCTAGCGCAAACCATTTGACAAAGATATGCTTTATATTCACACTCACGGAAAATGTATTCTTATCACTCAGTCTGGCACTTAGAGCTACATCCCAAAATAGGACAGTCAGGGAAATCGATTCTCAACATTATCGTTCCTGCTTAGTTCGGGCCAAATATTGGCTATACTGTGGTTGTAAGTTGTACATAGATTAATCCGCTAAAAGAGAAGGTGTTGCGGTCGGCGATCGTCTGCGGACATTGCACAACGGTAACTAATCATCACAAGGTGACGGTGGGGACTGTTCGCTGTTACGCCCACATTTCGAAAGGACAATTGTATGCCGATTGAACCGAAGTGCAGCAATTGCAAGCATAAGCAGAGCAGGAGCATTTGCGGCAATCCTCAAAGCCCGCACTTCAATGAAAAGGTTGAATCAGCCTGGCACTGCGACTTCTACTTGGAGAGCCCTGCCCAAGAGTTGTTGAAAGAGGCGTCGCTAAAAAGTTTGGCGGATAACTCCACTGCCGGGATGGAAGACCTCAAAAAGGCACTCCAGCATGGTTTGCCCGAGGACGACGAGTTGTTTGCTCGTTTTGTGCTGGCCGAGGGATATGTCGACATAGCTGTGGCGTCTAAAGATCGCCTAAGTGCCGAGCAATTGGTCGCGTCGCCTGAGTTTCTGGAGGCCTTGAACCAGGCTGAACAAGCAATTCTCATAGACCGCCAGGGGCAGTATCAGTACTTCAGCGAGCCGCTAAACCGTGCTCGTCTACGGTCTATCGATGAATTCTATAATTTAACGGGACTCGTCTTAAAGGACAGCAACGGAATCGACAGCGCGATCGCTTACCTCCAGCAGAAGATTGGCCTTTTAAGTTTTCTCTCAACTACTCCGCTTCTGTTGACGACGTTCACCCTGGGGAGCCTTTACCTGGAAAAGGGCCAAAACGAAAGCGCGGCAGCCTGCTACAGGAACATTTTGCACAGCGAGCCTGTTCTTCCCAGTGACGAAAACAAGAATGAGCCAGCCATCCGGCAGGGAGCTGAACAAAAGCTGAACCAGATAGAATCCAAACCAGCGTCTGGGGCTCAATCTGGATGCTTCATCGCCACAGCGGTCTATGGATCGCTGGACACTGATGAGCTAAGGTGTTTGCGCCAATTCCGGGATAGATTCTTGGCTGAGAGAGTGTCAGGAAGAATGCTTATTCGCGCATATAATATCGCAGGTCCTGTCCTCGCCGCTTTCATTCGACGATCTGAAACTAGACGGGCGATCGCCCGGAGACTTCTGGTAAAGCCCGCCGCTGAGTTGGCAAAGGCGTTTCTGGCGAGGAGGCGTAACTAAAACTCTGTTGTGTCTGACTCACCAAAGGACACCCTCGGCTGCTCCGGTACGGAATTCATGAGTGCTGGCAGAAGTCTGACTATCGGAAAGGAGCTGTTAAGTGGCAAAGAGAACCTGCGATGCATGCGGAAAGGAACGCAACGTAAGCGGTGGTAAGACCTGCGAGAAAGGCCACTTCATATGCAAAGACTGTGTCTACAGCGGAGTTATCTTCATATCTGAGAAGGCGCAGTGCCCGATAGATAAGAAGCCACTGCGCTGACTGGTCTGATGCTGCTAGGCCATCTCGCTTCGCGGCGCGTATTCTCTATCCACCCCGATTGCGCTGACGATCTGCTTTGCAGCCCTTTGAATATAATTCGAGGCTCGCGCCAACCTTTTGGCCACCCCTCCGGTTTGTATAGAGTGCACTCGGCGATCAAGCGCCGGAAGCTACTGCCAATTTAATCGCCCAAACACAACCATTCTTGAACCCATAGAGTTGCCAAACGGCAAAGTTATGGGTTTAGTGGCAAATGATGCAGCACTACAGTGCGAAGAACCGTATGCCTGGAGCGGCTTTGCTATGCGAAATGCTGGTCAGCATTGTCAAATTTCAACGGCAAAGAAAACGTCTTCCACGCCTCCACAATTCTCTCAATCAAGTCGCTTTCACTTTTTCGAGGGAGCAGGTCGTGTCCAGCGCCTTCGACTTCAAATAAAAGCTTAGGCGCAGGGATTTGTTCCAGAGACGATTTCATCTCGGCAATGGAACCGAATGGGTCGCGCGTGCCATGCACAAAAAGTAAAGGAGTTCTCAGGGCAGGAAAATGACCGACTCGCAACTCCGCCGGTTTTCGTGGAGGATGCAAAGGGTAGGAGAGCAAGATTAAACCATCTGCCAATTGTGGTTCTTCAGAGACGAGCATGGTTGCTTGCCGGCCGCCGTAGGAGTGTCCGCCAAGAAATACTTTGCCTGTGCTCCGCTCCCGCAAAAGCCTAACAGCTTGCCGAAGACCATTGCGATCGCGCTGGGCCTTGCCGGGAAATGGAGGTCCATGCGGACGCTCCTGCCGAAACGGCAGATCACAACGCAACACTGTCAAACCGGCGTCAGCAAAGGCTGAGGCAATTGAAACCAATAGCTTCGACTGGCAGTTGGCTCCCGCACCATGAGTGAGGACCAGCGAATCTCCGGTATCTTTTTCTTGAGGCGGAGTGTGAATAAAACCACGAACAGCCGGATCAGCAGATAGTTCGGTAAATGGAACGATTTGGGTCACATTTCATTACATCGCAAACCAAGAGAAAACCCAAGTTCCACCGCAATCAACCTCACCCCAGAGATCACTGAGTGCGCAATCACAAAACCAAGTTTACCGCAGATCCTTCGGCGGGCACCTCAGGACAGGTTTTGCGCGGATGTACGCGGATCAGAACATCAAAGCTTCCCTTGGTGAATTGAATCCGCGTGCATCCGCGCAAATCCCCGGTAGGATTCTGCCTTTTAGCGGGTAACTACCTTATTGGAATTGTCGGTGTTGCCTTGATTGCCGCGTCCTTTGGTCACGATGGTCTTGATGTTTCTATATCCTCCGAAGTCTGCGATAAAAGTATTGCTCTCGATGCGAGCGTTGGTGACATTGCCTTGAAGCACTATGGCGGGTATCGAAGCGGAGTTGATCTGGAAGGTGTTGCCGGTAATCTCAAAATTTGAGTAGTGTCCGCCGCCACCGATTACGATACCGTACTCTCTAGGATGGATGATCTGGTTGTTTTTGATGATGACGCTCTCATTTTCCAGGCTATCGACGTTAAAGCCATAGGCGGTATTCCTGGCAATGTTGTCGTGGAACGACATTTTTCCCATCGACCATCCGCCATATCCTATCTGATAGTCTTCAACGGAGTTGTTCCTTACCTCCGCAGTTGCAGCGGCCACGGCAATGGCGGTGCACTTCCCTCCCCCCCATTTGCTGATTGCGACATTTTCAATAATGTTGCCGGTGTTGACGTAGGGTGACTTGGTGTTCACCGAATAAATCCAGACGGGAAAGGTCTCGTTGATCTCGCCCGATGAATGACTCACGCTGATCCGGTGGATCCAGTGGCCTCCCTGGTCGGAGCGCAGATTGATGGCATTCAGATTAAGTGCCTTGATTCCCTGCTGCTGGGCCTTGGTCTTCAATTCTGAGTAGTTATCGTCAATGCTGAGGTCCGAGATTTCTATACCCGAAGCGCCATCACCATAAGTGCTGAGGACCACGCCGACGCCTGTCCCTTTATTTCCGCCGGGAGGATCAGGCAGAAAATTGGTCAGTTTCAAAATGGTCCTATCGACGCCCGCGCCATGTACCTTCCAATTTTTGTTCAAGGTGAATCCCCGGGCAGTCTTATGGGGCAGGTTGATGATGAAATCGTAAGTGCCTTCCGTCTGATATGTTCCCGGACCGATGCACACGATCAGATTCTGCTGGTTGGCTTCGGAGCGGGAACGCAGGATGCTGTCGAACTTCTCGGGAGTGCTGCCTTCGTATGGGTCATTGAGCGTTCCTGATCCACCTGAAGAGGCAGTGGAAGACCCCGAACCAACTGGATTCGAAGCTATGAAAATTCGCGAAAAGCCTTTAGGAAGCGTTTTCACAGTGCAATCAGAAGAAAGTTGCACGATCTTTTGGTTCCCGGTGTCACTTGCCGGGTTTTGCGCGAAAGCGCCAAGGGCCGAAGCCAACAATACCATCCAAACAATCACAACGAAGGATTTTTTCATTTCCATACCTAACCTGCCACTGTTTTCTCCGGCTCGGGAGTTGCATAGAACTGTTCTGTGTGCCGTAGCTCTGGAAAGAGCCAGGCCCAGGTGACGATGACCACCAGCGTCCCGATTCCTCCTAAAACAACCGCCGGGACAGTGCCAAACCATTGGGCGGTCAAGCCGGACTCAAATTGTCCCAGTTCATTGGATGCGCCAATGAATAACATGTTGACTGCGCTTACCCGTCCGCGCATTTCGTCAGGGGTGGCAAGTTGTACCAGGGTGAGCCGGATGACCACGCTCACCGTGTCGCTCGCGCCCACTAATAATAGTGAAAGCAAGGACAAAATGAGGCTACGTGAAAGCCCAAAAACGATGGTAAACACCCCAAACCCGGCCACACACCAAAGCATGATGGCTCCAGCACGGCGACGCAGAGGCCGGTGGGCAAGGAAAACTGCCATGATGGCCGCGCCTACACCGGGGGCACTCCGCAGCAGTCCAAGTCCCCAAGGCCCAGTCTTAAGGATTTCACGGGCATAGACCGGCAACAGCGCGACCGCTCCCCCTAAAAGGACCGCGAAAAGATCGAGAGAGATAGAGCCTAAGATCAGCTTCTTTTCCCACACGTAGCGAAAACCTGCCAACACCGTGCTCAGGTTGATCTGTTGACGAGGGCGCACTTCCCTTCTGGGCTTGATTTGCAGTATGGCGAAGGTTGCGATCAGAGCCGCAGCCAAGCTTGCAGCGTAGACCGGAAGAGGGCTGCGAAATAGCGCGTAGATCACGCCTCCCAACGCTGGTCCCAGAATCACGCCACCTTGCAAGATGCTGGCTCCCCATGCAACTGCATTCGGAAAATGTTCTTCGGGGACTAATTGCGGGAGCAAGGCCTGACCGGTGGGCGCGTTGAAGGCGCGCAGCACGCCTAGCAATAGCAGTACCAGGTAGATCGGCAACACGCGCCGGGCGCCATGCAGCGTTATTACAACCATCAGGCTGGCGCTGATGGCCAACCCGCAATAGCAACACGCCAGCAGCGTACGGCGATCAAAGCGATCTGCAGCCTGCCCGGTTACGAGAATGAGAAGGATTCCGGGCACGAACTGAACGAGACCGACATATCCCAAATCAAGAGGTCGATGGGTAATGTCATAAACCTGCCAGCCAATGGCGACTGATGACATCTCCAGCAATAGGATCGTGAAGAAACGGGCAGTCTGAAAACGGATAAAGTCCGGGTACCTGAAAGCTGCGCGTCCTGCAGATTTGGGTTTATCGAGCGAGGGCATTTTGTCCGATGGAGGTCTGGAGCACTGAAAATTATACCGTGTTGTGCGACCCTGACAGACTGCAACAACACTCCGGGTAAAGTCCCACCTTTATAATCCAACTATGCTGCCTGCCAGTCAGTTTCGTCACAAGGATCACCGCTTCGAGTGGACACGCCCTGAATTTCAACAATGGTCGCACCGCATCTCAGAGCGATTTGGATACGGCGTTCGCTTTCTTCCGGTAGGAGAGGAAGATCCTAACGTTGGCCCGCCTATGCAGATGGGGGTCTTCAGCCTTGGGTGATCACTCCCGCATAAACCTGAACCTGATTGTGCCAGTAGGAACTCAGATCGTTCTCAGGAACGATGTGTATGTACTCAGCTCCCAGACCCAATTCCCTCGCGGCTCCGTGGCAGAAATCACTCGCACGCCCGATGATGCCAGCCACTCGTATCGCGCCCGGTTTACCGATGGGAGTGAATTCAGCATTCGCCGCCACGAGTTCTCAATCCTGAAGCAAGTCAAGGCCGGACCGCTTGGCGACCCTGCCCACGTGCTCGAGGATCACGATCTCTATAAAAACGTGATCTATCGCTGTGTTGTCGGCTCACGCGCCTATGGATTAGACCGGGATGCATCCGATGTCGATCGACGAGGAATCTACCTCGCGCCCGCAGAGCTGGTGTGGTCCCTGTTCGGCGTTCCCGAGCAACTCGAAAACCCTGAGAATGAAGAGTGCTACTGGGAGTTAAAAAAGTTCATGGTGCTGGCATTGAAAGCTAATCCGAATATTCTCGAGTGCCTTTACACGCCGATGGTCGAGAAATCGACCCCGATCGCCGATGAACTTTTGGCAAAGCGCGGAATCTTCCTGTCAAAACTGGTCTACCAGACTTACAACGGTTACGTCATGTCGCAATTCAAAAAGCTGGAGCAGGACCTGAGAGCCTACGGCGAGATCAAGTGGAAACATGCAATGCATTTGATCCGACTGCTCCTCGAAGGTGTAACCATTCTCAAAGAGGGATATGTTCCCGTGCTGGTTTCCGAGCATCGGGATGCCTTGCTTGCCATACGCGAAGCTAAAATGCCGTGGAGCGAAGTTAACAACTGGAGGCTGGCCTTGCATCGCGAGTTCGAAGATGCCTTCCAGCACACGAAGCTGCCTGACAATCCTGACTACGCTGAAGCCAACAGGTTCCTGGTGCAGGCGCGACGCACAGCAGCAGGAGGCGCTACAACATGAATGACCACCTGCACGCCGCCGTGAGGGAGCATCCCTATCCCCTACTCTTTGCGACCATAAGCGGCGCCCATCTTTACGGATTCCCATCGGCAGATTCCGACTACGATTTGCGCGGCGTCCATATCTTGCCGGCGGAAGAGACACTCGGCTTGCTCGCGCAGCATGAAACCGTCGAGATATCGAAGAACGATGCTATCGAGCTCGACTTGGTGACTCACGATGTCCAGAAATTCTTTCGGTTGCTGATGAGAGCCAATGGGTATGTGCTGGAGCAACTCTACTCGCCGCTCGTGGTTCATACCACGCCAGAGCATGAAGAGCTAAAAAGTATCGCGCACAACTGCCTCACCCGGCACCATGCACACCACTATTTTGGATTTGCTGAAAACCAATGGAAATTGTTCCAAAAGGAAGAGCCACCGAGAGTGAAGCCATTGCTCTATGTTTTTCGCGTGCTGTTGACCGGAATCCACTTGATGCGCACCGGAACCGTGGAAGCCAATCTGCTTCGGCTCAACGATGAATACAAGCTCCCGTACATTCCTGAACTGATCGAGCGCAAGACCCTTGGCACAGAACGCCAAACTCTCGCGTCAGCCGAAATGTTTTTTTATGAAGCCGAATTTGAGCGCCTGCGGAAGATGCTTGACGACGAAGCAAGCAAGACTTTCCTCCCTGAAGCGCAAACCGCAAAGCCGGCACTTAATGACCTGCTGGTACGAATTCGCCTGAAGACCCTGGGAATATCCAAAGAGGCCCGCATACGTTGAATATTACCGTCCAGAACTTTCTTTGGTTGTATTGATTGGCCTCTCCGGCTCGGATATATTTGCCGCCTACGATGCCCGATTTTTTGCATCGCCTTCGCAAGGCGATCTTATCGGCTGATATATGGGAGAGCCTCAAGACAGACTGGGTGTTGTTGGACCTAGTCCACCCCCCCTGTCGATTGTGATGAAAGGTGCTTTAGCCAATCAGGCAGTCGGCCCACATACCAGTCTGGACTAATTTGGGGATTGCCGGTCGCTTTGGCAAAAATGGTATTCCAAAACTCTATTAGAAATTCATCTCGTGGACGCGGATACGGCTGTTTGCCTGGATTGTCGGAAGGTAATAGAAGGACAATTCTTACTTTCGACAAACCGAGGCTGGCTGGAAAACGGGCTGCTGCCTTGATCTCCTGGGAGATGACGGCCTTGTTAAGGCGAATGGCGCTTTGGAGCGGCGTATTATTACATTCCTCGAGCATGTCACTCGCAATCACCAGAATCCGGTCCCCAGGTTCTTTTCTTGATTTGAAGTAATTACCGGCAAAGACAATTGCATCAAGGATACATGTTCTCTTGTCAATCGTGGGAGACGCATTAACTTCCCTATAAAGGTTGGCTATGTTTTCACGGATTTGGTTCCTTCGCTTTTCTTTGTACAGTTTCCAAGCACGTCGTTGCATCGGACGAATAGCCGGCACAGTGAAAGGATCAAGAATCGGCTTCGGACGCTGCATTGCCATGTGAATCGGATAAAGGGTCACTTCAGCACCGACAGGCATGTCGTCAATCGCGTCGGCTGTCAGCTTGGCAATCTGCTCTCTCTGCTTCTCATCGAGGCTGCTCGTAACATCCGCAAAAACCAACGCGATTGTCATGGGTGGCTTGTGGAGTTCCTCAGCTTTCAGGGTACGACGCCAGGCGCCACACAGGATCACCAAAGACATTAGACTAAGCACAACCAGTTTTCGATTCCTGCTCATATCGTCTCCTTAGAAATAGTTTGTCTTCCCGGCCAATTTACGAAGTACCGTGCCTTTGCAGCGCATATAAATTCCTTCATCTCCGCGGAGAGTTGATGGTACCTGGTATCCCCGTTCATAACCGTGTTGATAAGCTTTTAGCCGGCTGTAGATACAAGCTTGCTCATATTCCGGTGATAGCAACTGGGGAATAAGCTGTTGATCGAGATGCCCAATCAGATTTTCAATCCGGACTGCTTTTTTAGTTCGCCAGGCATGTTTGAGTTCGGTGAGGCCAACTTTGAACTTCAGTCGATAATATTCCCATCCTCTTGATAGGCGTGTCCAACCAGAATAGAACAATAAGGCGCCGCTGATCGAAAGCATCAGGCTCAATAAGAGAAATGATGTAATTGTAAGTCCTGGATTGGAAAGATCCACAGATTGATTGGACGTGTCTGCAGGTTCATCGGAAGAAAGGTTAATGGGTAGAGCACTCTGGCGATTCGCTATTTGGTTGTAAGACAGGGTTCGAAACACAGCCAAGGTTCCGAGTGCCCCCAAAAGAATAATTACTGCGATGCAACATACGACTAATCGTCGTTTAGATATCCGCTCTTGGCCATGCTCGCGAGAGAATAGTTCTTCAAAAAGAAGCTTGATGATCACTGGAGAAAAAGCAAGGCCGAGTGCGAAAAGTAATGGTTGCCATAAGTATTTCAATACTTCTCTTGGATGTCCAAATAGGTCATCAAGTACCCAAATGTGGTCGAGGGAGATGCACTTGTCGCCGCAGTTAACTTCTGGAAACATATGAAAGCCGCGGGTTACAAGGTTGGCAGAAAGCGATATGTCAGCCAGCCATATTGCGATAGCGATTAGCAAGAGGACCGAGCCGAGCAACATGGAGAAGCCCAATGCATTATCAAAGCGTTCACTTCGTATTCTTTCGAAAACTGGCCGAAGGGATAAGCGCTCTTGCGACAAAGCAGATAGCTGCTGGTGCAGGCGAGTAAGAACTCCTTTTTTGGCTGCAAGATCTTCACGTTGGTGGGCTACTTCCCTGCCGATCTCCAGCTTAACGGCGGCCGTTAACATATCCTTGCGAATCTGGGGCGATTGCGCGAGGCGCCCATCGGTCCATCCCAGGTCCCAATCTGCGCTGGCAATTTGAGCTACCGGCCGGCGATATCGCAGACTGCTTCCATCCGGCTGCTTACTGCTTCCATCTGACGGGTCATTGACATTCAAGTCTTCGTGGATGACCAACAACGAGTCAGCATCGATGATTCTCGAATTACCATTCATAGCCATAGTCTTTTCTCCAGCAATCCTTAATCAAATACCGGCCTATTATTAGAAAGTTGGTGGCACGCGGTTGGCCTCTTCTTCATGCGCCGCCTTGCCAAACGCATACGCTTCGCGGCATTGCGCCCGCATTTTTTCAATCTGAAACCCCAACTTCTCTTGTTTCATATCGAATTCATGCCGCAGTTCCAGCAACCGAATGCTTGATTCCCGGCGGCGCTGATCCAATTCCTCAACTTGCTTTACACAACCGGACAGATTCACTTGAGCATTGGCTAACTGAATGAAGAGCGACTCCAGGTTCGCTTCCGCTTCGTGGCAACGAGATCGAAGCTCCCGGTGCCTGTCAATGAAATGGTCGTCAACCACGGTAGTGGCTAGAATGACTTCCGGTTGCACATCGTTGCGAAACTTCGGCAGGACCACCCGGGAACTTCCTTTCAAGAACCTGGAAATATCTCTACTAAAGTTGTCAATTGAGGCATTGTCGGCGAGATCAGGCTGATAGCGGCGATGGATAGCATCAAGGATTTCCAGTTCGAGCATCTTATCTGGCGTAATCAGAGTTGAAGCATCGTCCAACCGATCTCTGTCGAGTTCCTCGCTTACATCCCTCATCCGAGGCGCTCTCAGGCAACTATCGATGCGAGCAACATAGAATTGCCGCCGCGATTCAAGTTCCAGGTAGTCTCGAAACAGGCCCTTCTGCAGAATTCCGCAAGCAAAAGGAAGGGATGCCAGCAACAGAAAAATCGAGATCAGCGCCCAGCAAAGGTGATCAAACCGCTGGTTGGCTTTTGCAGTCATGGCGGCAATGATGATCCCTATTATGATCACCGTTATGAGGATTATGGCTTCCCAGCGGACGAAGGTAGCCAGCTTGGGAGATTCGCCCTCTTCTACAATCTCGCGTAGCCTCGGCCCAATAACAAAGTTTGCATAAACGACAAACGTGGAAGCCATAGCTAAAGCCACCGCCATGCCGAGATACGGTGTTGGAAAGTGGATATTTGTGCCTCCATGCGTCAGGGCTCCGATCAAAAACAGCAAAAAGGCAAACAGCATGATGTATGGCAGCCAGGAAAGGAGTTGTGGATAGGAATTGAATACTACTTCGACCTCTTCATCTTCGTTTCGCCGCTCGCGGGAGCGCTTGAATATGGGAGATTCCTTGAGGCGATCGGCGATCAATGACAAAGGGGATTTGCCCGGCTTGGCTCTCCGTAGCTGGCGATAAGTCCAGCGTGGATAAATCTTTCTCAGCGTATATTCTGCAGTGATCGTCAGGGCGGCAATCGCAAACAACATGGCGAGGATGATTCCGAAGAAGTGAAAGAGCGGGTTCCATAGCTGAGAAAATGAATGTATGCCATCTCCTCCTATGAGTGCTTTGACGCCGGAAATGGCAATGGAAATCACGTCGTCTGCGGAGTCTTGATGCGCGGAAAAGATATGGGTTATTCCAAAGGCAGCGCCAGCCATCACAATATAGCCTGCCCAGGAAAGCAGCCCAGAGCTGGTCTGGGTTATGCCGACTTCCCGCAGCCCGCCAAGCTGTTTCTCAATGGGAACAAGTTTCTCCTCGATCGCAGCTTTCTCAGCCTCATATTTGGCTGCGCGGCGATTGGCTTCGGAACGGTTCGTATTCCAGGCTTCTTGCGCTACGGCGAACCGGGCCTTCTCGGCCTCGTGCGCCGATTGCAGTTCGACACGATCTGCTACACTTGCCTCCGCCATAATCCGGCGGGCAGTGGCCAACGGACCATTCTGGATTCCGATACGCACACGATGTTGCCGTAGCTCATCGGCGAATTCCTTAAAGTCGCCCTGTGCCCTTTCCTTCTCCCAAACAAACCTGGAATGCTGTTGTTGAAGCTCCGACAGCTTGTTTCGCGAGACGGTTTCCATTTGTTCCGCCTGAGATAACCGCGAATAGATGTCTCTAGCCTCTTCGATCGCGTGCTTTTCTCTTTCCGCTCTTTCCAATGCGAGGTTGTTCCCAGCAGTTTCGGCAATCCGATCAATGGGAGCCAATGCCTCTTGTTCTGCGATACCGAGTGCACCATGACTCGCCATGAGATCTTTTAATGTCTGAATCTCCTCAGGCGCACTCCAAGGGAGCGTTTCCGGAAGCGGCGCAGTTGTAGGAATATTTGAGGTCGTGAACGCCAAAGGATTATCCTCCTTGACAGCAATCATTCGTAGAGATTTGTTCTTAAAAATCTTCTCAATCTTTCGCGCACGGACGTAGCAGCAAGGCACGTGTAACAAACAATGTGTCTTGTCACCGACGAGTTTCAAGTTCTGTTTCGTGTCACATTCACGGGAACAATCGGACAACCCTGAACAACACCAGGAAGTTTTGGAAAGGGTTGAAAATCATGAGTCTTGGAAGATTCGTTGACGTACCTTTGAAGCATTTCATGAGTCGTAGAATCAACAATGACTGGCACGATTACAAATGCTCTTCCCTTGTCATCAGCAGTTCCCAATCGTGCCAGCACCTCCCACTTTCCCTCATTGTCGAGCTGTGCCGGTCCACCTCCCTGCGGCCAGTAACCGGCTTGTCCTCTCAATCCAATAAATACCCAAAGGAAACCTCCCGCGGGAAGATGGGCTGTTCCCTCTACCATGACTTCGTTGTCCGCCGTCGCGCCGGGAAGGGGTGCGGCAACTTTTACCCGGCACGGCTGGCTGTTGTCGCCCGATTGGCCCAAGGCGTACAGGGGCATAACAAAAAAGGCAATCGCTAGTAACGAGTTGAAGGCATTTCGCAATGTCATATGTTTTTCTCCTGTGTTAAACGCTCTACACTGATGATGAATCTCGAAAGACCTCGTCAAGCTGCTGCACCGCAATTGCTCCTTGTAATTGACGACGTTGATTTTTGGGATTTGTGCCGCTTCATATTCAAAAACGTGAGCAGCAGACTGAAAACCCTCAAAAAAATACACATTGCATTCTCAGAACAAAGTAGCGCGCAGCAAAGTAATTCCAGATGTCTCGTAAGCTTCTATTTTGCAAGTACTTGCGCCTAATCTTGCTCAGAACCTCTTGAGTCACCAATAGTTCGACATGACCCTTTTCTAGTTTCAGATTTCAAGATAAAATCCCCGTACTTTGCCCGGTAACAAATCCAACTACGTCCAAATGACCAACCGCGAGCTTCTTGAGGCCTGCCTGGTAAATGGAACAGAGATCGAACCATGGAAGGAATTCATCAGACGTTTTGGTCACATCGTAGCCAATGCCGTTATAAAACTCGCTCCGAAATTCGGACACGAGCCTTCCGCGTTTGTCGAGGAAGTATCAGCAGAAGTCTTCTTGAAGCTTTGTGAAAACAATTGCAAACTGTTGCGGAGAGTAATATTCAAAGAAGACGAAGACGAGCGGTTTTTTGGGTATATAAAGAAAGTGGCCACTCATTTGACCATCGATTACTTTCGTAGACTGAATGCAAAAATGAGGGGCGGGGAGTGGGAAGAAAAGCCACTAGACGATGGGAGTATTGTTGTGTCTGCCCTGGGGATGGATTGGAGTGAAAAGATAACATGGACGCTCGACGTCGAGAAGGCGCTAAAAAAAGCTACAAGGGGTATTCATGCAAAGCGCAACCAAATGATTTTCTGGCTCCGTTTCCGAGATGGTTTTTCACCAGAGGAAATAGCTGCTCTTCCCACAATGAAACTAAGCCCTAAGGGAATTGAAACTATGCTGGCCCGTATACTTAAGAAGGTCCAAAGGACACTGTACCAAAAAAAGCAACATAGCACCATTTCAACGAATGCTTGAACGCGATTTTTGCCGTTTTGGAAAATAGGGGTGGAAGGGGCATCGATTGGGAGCGATGCCCTGGTTGGCAGCCCCGGGAGATTGCATTGTCACAGGTATCTAAAAAAAAGGAATCTCAGGCGTGCCCAGACGAGGATCTCTGGCTCAAGCTAGCTGCAAACGTGTTAGACACGAGAGAAGCTAGGGCGCTTTTACGGCATGCGTCCGATTGCAGCGAATGTGCCCAGCGGCTCAAGACGTTTGTGCGTTATTCCACGTTCGAGTCGACACCGGTTGTTGAGACTGGAAGTCTAACACCCGATTGGCAGAACAAGCTGGCTGAAAGGATGGCGAGGGAAGTTCAATTGTCTGCCAAGAGGAAAGAGCCAATAGCCGAGGGTATCACTCCTCTCAGGATGGGATGGAAGCTCGGACTTGTTGTTTTTGGCGCCGTCATCGCCGTGGTCTCCATCGTTATTTTGATCTTCCCTCGCAAGGAACGTCCGGACATCGAATCTTTGCTTGCCAATGCCTACAGGGACCATCGCACGATCGAAGCCAGGATACCTGGCGCTGTTTATTCGGAATTAACGATTACAAAAGGCGGAACGGAAGGATCGCTAATAACAACGGCGAGACCGGCTGGAGCGATCACATCATTTTGCGAGAACAAGCGGGAGACTCCCAGGTGTTTGTTGTATGAGGCCCGTTTGAATCTCTTAGGCTGGCAATATAGGCAGGCGTTGGCTACCTTGGCCAAAATAGACCCGGCTGCTCCATTGACACCACCACAACGCAAGGATTTTCTGATCAATCACGCTTTGGCTCTCTTTGAGAAGGCGAAGAAAGAAAAAGAAGTTCAACCTCCTGGGGAGTCCTATAAGGGTGCCGCTGAAGACCTGTCCCAGGTCCTTGCAAATGATTCAAACGATAATGTTGCTTTATTCAATCGTGCTCTCATTTACGAGGAGCTCCAAATGCCGGAAAGCGCGCGTGCCGATTGGAGGCGGCTCATCGCTCTGGAAAAAGATTCGGGCTGGAAAAGTGAAGCTCAACGGCACCTGGACGCCATAGAAGGAAAAAAAAAGCCCGCGAGTCGAGATTAAAAAGTCTTAACGAACCATCGAACTTTTACCACGAAGTTTCAAGGAAAGCTGACCTGCTGAATAGCGAATGGTTTCTGACCGTGGCCACTCAGCAATGGCTTTCTTCAACACGGCTTCAACCTGCACTTCATCGGCTTGCGTCTGCCTTAGAAATAGACCACCGTGAGCATTGGCTATCAGATTTCCTAAATTCCTCCAGACCCGCTGAGGCCGTTTCTTATCTTCAATCTGCAATTTCCTCCAGTTCGGAGGGACATTGGGAGAGAGCAGAAAAAGATGCTCGTGCAGCCGAAAAGTTATTTCATGGCAGCGAAAATTTAGCAGGAATTGCCCGCAGCCAGTTTGAAATTGTCTATTCTCTGCACCGTCAGTCGAAAGCAGAAGCATGTTTGCAAGAGAGCTATCGTTTGGCCTCTCTCGTTCGAGTAAAGCAATATCCCTGGATCGAAACCCAAAATCTGATTGAAGCTTCAATCTGCCAGGAAATGAAGAACAACTTCCAGCAGGCGGAACGGACAATTGGCCAGGCGTTGGCATCGGCTCAAAACTTCTCTTATCCCAGGTTACGCTTGCGGGCTTTAGGAATGCAGGCATCTTTTGACAGAGACCAAGGCCGATGGACGCAGGCTTGGACCCGTGACGAGGCAGGCCTGCAAGCTTTCTGGAACGATGAGATATATTCTCCTGAACAAGCACACCAATTCTATTCAGAGTTAAAACTGCTGGCGGAAGCTACGGGGCAGAAGCGCCTGGCCTTCGCCTTGCAGCAGGAAACAGTCGTTATTCTCGAGCAAAGCAAGCATGTCGATCTCCGAGCCTATGCTCATTTTGATCTTGGCACAGCCGCGGAGGAAATTGCAGACCATGAAACCGCGATGAAAGAGTTCGGTTCGGCCTACGAGCTGTTTCAGCATTTGCCACAAGATACGACTACCCGAATGTTTGAAAATGCCGCCGAAATCAACCTGGCTGAAACAGAGATCAACCAGGGAAAAATCGCGTCGGCACAGGAGCGCTTGAACAAAATTCATTTGAACCGGGATCGGCAAAATTTTACTTTCGCCCTTCCTTACTGGAAAGCACGAGCTGATATTGAAAAAGCTCATGGGAATCCGGATCGTGAAGAAGAATATCTGGTTCAAGCTATGAGCATTGGAAACAGAGGTTTTGGGAATCTCAACTTGGAAAGGGACCGTTGGGAGTGGCGAAAATCGGTTCGCCCCGCCTATCTGCGCCTGCTGGAGTTGGAAACTTTCGGTCTTCATGATTCCACACAAGCTCTCGCCGATTGGGAATCGTTTCGTAATGCCGAAATTGAGGGCAACTTTTCAGGTAAATTGACTCATGATCTTAGCGCCAAGCAACGACTTTTAGAAAAAACAAAAAATCTTAGCAATGCCACTCTTGTTTCTTTTGTGCCATTCGCCAATAGTTTCGTGGCCTGGGTTGCAGATGATCGCGGCATTCAGGAGATTCAACTTGGTCTTTCGCCTTCAAGTGTGAAACAGGAAGTGCAGGTTTTCCTGAAACTGTGCTCCGATCGGGAGTCGCCGCTGGCCGCCTTGAAAAATCAGGGAGCAATTTTATACTCACACCTATTTGCGCCGCTGGCGCAAAAGCTGAATCCCGAACGAACGTTGCTCATCGAAGGTGACGATTTCTTGAGTCGCATACCGTGGGCGGCAATGGTAATGCCTAACGGCCTCTATTTTGGCGAGAAATACAAGACGATAAGCATTCCCGGGTTACTTTATCGGAATAAACACAAGCTGGAACGATACAATGCTCCCGTAAGAGGATTGGTTGTGGCGCCGGGAGCTCTGAGTTTTCACGATGAAACGTTTCTTCCCCTCCCTCAAGTTGATGATGAAGTGCAAATCATTTCCAAGCTTTATCCTGACTCAAAGTGCATTCGAGACCATCAAGCCACTGTTCCACGGATACGGAGAGAACTGCCCCAAGCCTCCTTTTTTCATTTTTCCGGCCATGCGTTGACCCGCGAGACTGGCGGAGAATTGCTACTTTGGGGAGCTAATAGCGGAGACGCGCTATCCGCTATCAGCCTTTCCAAGATCGACTTGCATCGGTGCGAGTTAGTAGTGCTTTCGGCCTGCTCCAGCGCAGACGTTGAACAGGAAATTGATCGAAACCCCAACGGCCTAGTGCGTAGCTTCATAGCTGCCGGAGCAAGAACAGTAGTTGCAAGCCGCTGGGAGATAGATTTTCAAGCTACAACCGAGTTAATGAGAAATTTTTATGGTTCAATGCGTAAGGGAAAGACCGTAGCAACCTCGCTGCAAGATGCTCAGAACCAGCTCTTACATCAACCAACCAGGGCACATCCATACTTTTGGGCGGCGTTTGAAGTGTTTGGATCCGTTAATCAATAGTCCTCGAGAAATATCAAAAGCTCAAGTGAAAATTTGTGGAGGAAAAGCTGTTCTCATTTCCGTTGTCTTTAGTTGACGCGGATTCATTGTTTCGCGCCCCTGCCTTCAGGCTTGAACCAACTTACTAAGGAGAACATCATGAAAACCGCAAATGGGAATAATGGGCACCTTAAAGATGCGTTGTTGGTCTTAAATGGACTGTTTTATCTGGAGCACAAGGATGACGTGCTGATTATTACGGCTCCAGACATACCGGACCACAAATACTACATCGGTATTCCAGGAGATCTCAAGGAGTTAAAAGAGATGCCTCGAACCGTGGACTTGAGATCCTTTCTCCTGGGCAGACAGGATAACGAGTTCAAATTCCCACCGGAAATCCCTCAGTTTTCAAAATCTGAAACTGGAACGGGAAATATTGCGGCGACGGGGCGTTTTCAGGCTATCGTGCCAATCCCTCTGGAGATATATGCCCTGCGCAAAGGATCCATCAAGGACTTCCATCCAGTCGAAAAGAGCATTGTCGGCAAAAATATTCTGAAATCATCCGGCCCCGAATTGGGAACCCAGACCTGTTTGCAGTATAAGGGACACTTTCCACAGGAGTGGACGCCAACTCAGATTTGTCATTTTTATGCAGAAAACGTGCATGAGCTGGCTATAAAGCATGTCAACCATGCTTACAGGATGTCCCGCACACTTTTTTCCTACCCTGACAAATTCGATTTGCGTATGGACAATCACTTCCAACTCTTGCCAATACCGCCGCACAACGACGAACAGTTGAAGCGCCTGAAGCTCAGCTTGTCGGACCAATTAAATCTGGACGAACTAAATCTGGTCCTGCCTGACACGGACACGGCCGCGGCAAATGTGGCTAATTGTGTTCAGCTTGCAATGACTGCCTAAATTACGCAGGAGGATTCAAGGTGGAGCAAATAGCGATCGATGAAACAACCCATGGGAAGCCTGACTTAGAGGTCGCCTGGGGCATCCAAAGACTCAAAATCTCCCCCCTTTGGAAGCATGGCTTAACGGGTGAATCCGTACGAGTAGGCCACCTGGATACCGGTGTCGACGGCGACCATCCGGCGCTTCGCGGTGCCGTTGCAGAGTTTGTATATTTCGATGATTCCGGCAAAGAGCAAACCCGCAATGGAGGGAAACCGTTTGATACTGCCGAACATGGAACTCATACCGCCGGGATCATTGCGGGGCGTCCGCTTGACGGGACGGTCATTGGTGTCGCACCTGGGGCAAAGTTGGTAAGTGCCGTTGTGATAGAAGACGGCGACGTGCGTGCCCGGATTGTTGCCGGCATTCGGTGGGCGATGACACAAGGGATACGAGTCTTAAATATTTCGATAGGTTTGCATGGATGGTGCAAGTCATTTCTACCCATCATGCGAGAGGTGTGCAAGCAAGGAATTCTCCCGGTCGCGGCAGTTGGAGATGAAGGCCGGGGAGCGGCGATTTCTCCAGGGAACTACGGTGATGTGCTGTCAATCGGGGCATGTGATGAGTGCGATGCAGTGCCGGTTTTTTCGTCCAGTCAGCGATTTTTCTTTCGCAGAAATGTACCTACGATCATTGCGCCGGGGGACAGGATTCGGTCTGCAGCTCCAGACACCGATCTCCAGTTTCCCGAGGCCGTACCTGATTTATATCAAGTCATGTCTGGAACTTCGATGGCAGCAGCGCACATATCCGGTCTTGCCGCCTTGCTTTGCCAGGCTGCTCCTTCGGCCACCGCCAAAGACATCAAGGGAGCAATCTTTGGTTCCTGCAAGCGACCGTCAGGGGTTCCGCGTGTGCGTGGAAGCCGTGGAATTCCCGACGCAGTGGTTGCGCTCAAGATTCTTACTGGAATTGACATTGCAGGTGTTTGACCGAAGCCTATTCTTGCCCATAGGTCGTTTTGCAACACAGTCAGGCGGCTGTGCTCCACATCATTCGCGAGGAGTTCTTGATTCTTGCGCCAACCCTTTGCTGACGTCTTCGCGAAGCCGCGCATTAGGCTCCTTGCCGCTGGCAATGTATTCCTCAACGATCTTCCCATCCGCCGCGTCGCCATACAGCATTAGCGCAGAAATCGCGTCATAACGGATAAGTTCCACTGGATCTTCAAGCCACTTCTTCATAAGCAACACGGCTTTGTCATGCCCGCGAAGCACGGCCAAATATCCAGCCATGCCTCGCTTGCGCACGTCGGGATCTTCCAGCAACTGGGCCAGCCGCTCATCGGAAATCTCATTCAAGTGCCCGGCTGCTAGCCGCATCGCGTTCCAGCGGTTCTCCTCATCATCGCTGCCCATGATTTTCAGGACTTTGTCCATTGAATCTGCAGACCAATCTGTCTTGGCGGCATTCAGGAGCGTCTCTTCTACCATAGGCACCAGGGACATCAGATCAGCAGGAATATCAGCTCCGGCAACGCTGTTTTTTTCCTGCTCTTCCAAAACTTGCCGCGCAAGTTCGGGGATTCGACTTTCTGCATACTCGGTCTCATAGAAGTCAGGATCGAGGAAATAAGCATTGAGGTAGAGGTCGAGGGAGCGACGCGGGTTGGGTTTCGCCTTCAAAAAAAAGCGTGCTACCCAGCCCTGTATGTCAACCGATCTGGGTGCAAGTTGCACCGCTCTTTCAAACTCTCTCTGCGCATCCTTTAGGTCGGCTCTGCGCTCAAATACCTGCCCTAAATCGAAGTGCAGAAGAGCATCATTGGGAAAACGCTTCAGTGCTCTCTCTATGACCAGCCTTGTGCCTACAGCATTTTCTGCACTGATCAGGGCGTGGATTTCCGTCTGGTAAGTATGCAGAGAATAGGGATGCTGTTTTGTCCAGCGTGAGACTATCGTTTGTGCCTTTTCATCTTGATCCATGCCCTGGTATACCTGGGCCAGAGCTGCCACAGTCGAAAAGTCATCTGGCTGGAGCTTGCTCGCCCGCTGTAAAAGCGGAACTGCCTTGGTCCAATCGTCACGAGAGATGTATATATCCGCAAGCTTGGTCAACTTCTCGAAGTCATAGGGCGAATTCTGAAGCTGTGCGCGCAAATGAGCCTCTGCTTCCGGGCTGTTATCGAAATTGTCGTTTAGAAATACGCGGCGAAAGGCTCGTGTGAACTCGGCCTGCTCGAAGTGCTCCCGCCGGGCCGCTTCCAGGACAAAGAAAGCGGCCAGGCGCTGGCCATGATCATTGAGTTCTTTGGCCAGGCGCACATGCGCCTCCGCGTCGAAGAAATGTAACGCGTACTCCCGCCGGGCGGCTTCCAGCGCGTCACCGGCACATAATAATTCCGGCACGTAAAAAGCGAGCAACCACAGGAAGCAGAACAAGCGCAGCAACTTTCTCTTCATACTCATTTCCCCTTGCAGGCTTTGGATGCGCGACCATCGTTAGGCCAAGTGAGCCACGGCCGCTTTCGTCAAAATGAGCCAATGGCGATCCAGGGGCAATGCACGCCGCCTCAATTGGAGGTAAACAACACATCAACTGCATGATTTAGGGCATTTTGCGACAGCGGAGCGTCTGGTTGCGGGAAACGCGGCGCGGTTCATGCATTTTCAAGTTTGGCGCAAACCAGCATTCAAACAGACGGACATAGAAGCCGGAGCTATTCTGTTTCCCGGATTAGGACAACATTAAGCCTTTCAGATTGTTGGCTCTGTCCCAAAATTTAATCCGTTGTTCAACGGTTCTTCATCTTCATCAAATAAATTCACTGCGGATCAATACGATCCGCAACTTCAAGATGCTTGAAAGGACCAAAAGCTACATGAAATTTGCAAAGCTGTTTCTGGTGAATCTAGGCTTGTTTTTCCTTGCCGTTGGAGCGCCAACCATTGCTACAGCACAGACCCACATCAAGACGGTCTGGATCATTCTCATGGAAAACCACAACTGGTCGCAGATCAAAGGCAGTAGCTCAGCTCCGTATATCAGCAACACCTTGCTGCCGATGGCCTCTCATGCCGAGCAATACTTCAATCCGCCGGGAATCCATCCCAGTCTGCCCAACTATCTCTGGCTGGAAGCGGGAACAAATTTTGGCATTAAGGATGACAAGAATCCGAGTTCCCATAAGCTCACCACGACCCAGCACCTGGTGACGTTGCTCCAGAACAAAGCGATTTCCTGGAAGAGTTATCAGGAGAGCATTTCCGGAACAACCTGTCCTTTGACTAGCAGTGGTGAGTATGCCCCAAAGCACGACCCGTTTGTTTATTTCACTGACGTTACCAACAACCTGAATCCAAATTCCGCAGAGTGCATCAATCATATTCGGCCGTTTACAGAGTTCGCGTCGGACCTGGCTAACAACAACGTCTCGCAATATAACTTCATCACACCTAACCTGTGCGACGACATGCACGATAGCTGCTCGCCCACCAACGATCCCATTAAGCAGGGCGATAACTGGCTTTCGCAAAACATACCGAACATTTTGAATTCCACAGCGTATAAGAATGGTGGCGCAATCTTCATCACCTGGGACGAAGCAGCGAGCGGCGACGGACCGATCGGAATGATCGTTCTCTCGCCTTTCGCCAAAGGCAACGGTTTCCAGAATTCCATCCACTATACGCATGGCTCGACGTTGCGCACGATTGAAGAAATCTTCGGAGTGACCCCGCTGCTCGGCGACGCCGCCAATGAGACCGACCTGAGCAACCTGTTCTCGGTTTTTCCGTAAGGCAGTCAACATTTCAATGTAACAACCAACAGCCCCAGGATTTCCGGGGCTTTGTTATTGAACCGGCTTCCGAAGTTCCACCTTCCAATTTCGACCGTCTTTGGACTAGACTCTCCTGTTCTCAAGTGAGGCTACCCCATGCGTAAATCACGTTTCTTAAGGTCCGCCCTCTCTTCCGTTCTGTTTCTCGTTTTGACCGGGCTTAGTTTCGGTCAGGCGCAGCCAGCCGTAATACATGGCTACCAACGAGCGCCAAAACCAATTCCCGATATTCTCGACGCTCCACCGACTCCGCAGGCTGTGAGCAATGCCAAGGCCGATCGTCTTTTGGTTGTGGACCGATTGGCCAACCCGCCGATTGCCGATCTTGCCCAGCCTATGCTTCGCCTCGCCGGAATACGCATCAACCCGTCCACCAATGGCCGGCACCACCCGCTACGGTACACCGGCCTGCACGTCATCAATGTTGCTGACGGAAAACAGCAAGACTTCAAAGTCCCGCAGAATGCCTACTTAAGCTTCCCCAGTTGGTCGCCCGATAGCCAGCATTTTGCCTTTACTCACACAGGGGCCAACGGCATTGAATTGTGGCTCGGTGACGTTGCGGCAGTCAGTGTGCGGCGGTTGGGATCATTCAAGGTCAATCCGATTGTGGGCGATGAATTCCAATGGATGCCCGACGGACAGACGCTCCTGGTGCAAACGGTCCCGCAAGAAAGGGGTAATCCTCCCGCTGAATCGAGGATTCCCGATGGCCCGATCATCCAGGAAAGTGACGGAAAGAAAGCCCCGGCCTCCACTTATGAAGATCTGCTGCAAAACCCGCATGATGAAGACCTGTTTGACTACTACACCTCATCTCAACTGGTTTTAGTGGACACTCGCAATGGTCATGTAACTCCGGTAGGCAAGCCTGCAGTATTCTCGTTTGTGGAAGCTTCACCCGACGGGAATCATATTCTCGTGGCCAGAATCCATCGTCCTTATTCGTATCTGCTGCCGTACATCGATTTCCCCAAAGACGTTGAAGTGTGGGACCGAAGCGGCAAGGTGGAGCATAAGCTGGCCAGCCTGCCTTTAGCGGAGCATGTGCCAATTGAGGGCGTACTGACCGGACCACGCTCCTATGAATGGATTCCAACCAAGCCTGCCACTCTGGTTTGGGCCGAAGCCTTGGATGGCGGCGATCCCCGGGCCAAGGTTCCTTATCATGATCATCTGTTGATGTTGGACCCACCCTTTACGAGCCAACCGGCAGAACTTGCCAAGATAGAACAGCGTTACGGTTCCGGCGGCGGTGGTGCGGGCATCGGCGGCTTCCGCGGCACCCAATGGGGCGAGAAGGAGATCGCTCTGATACACGACTACGACCGCAGCCGCCGCTGGACACGCACGTTCCTGATCGACGCAAATCAACCGGGACAAGCGCCGAAGCTAATTTGGGAGCGCTCGGTCCGCGACCGTTATGGCGATCCGGGTATCCCGATGACGCGCGTACTCTCTAACGGACGAAGGATCATACGGCAAAACGGCAACTCGATCTTTCTGACTGGGAACGGAGCATCGCCCAAGGGAGAGCTTCCCTTCCTTGACCGCTTTGATCTACAAACACGCCAGTCTCAACGCCTCTTCCAATCCGCTGACGGAACGTACGAGTCGGCGGTGGTTTTGCTGGCGGACGACGGTTCCCGCTTCATCACACGGCATGAAAGTCCGAGCGAGCCACCTAATTACTTCATCCGCTCGGGCGGCAGCTCAGAGAGCCGCGCTTTGACCCACTTCCCTGATCCGGCACCGCAGTTGCGTGGAATCACCAAACAGCTTGTCACTTACAAGCGCGCCGATGGAGTGCCGCTCTCCTTCACGCTGTACTTGCCTGCCAACTACAAGAAAGGCGAGCGCCTGCCCGCTATCGTTTGGGCCTATCCGCTGGAGTTTAGCGATGCTGGGACTGCCGGACAGGTCGCAGGATCTCCCAATCGCTTCACCACCATTGGCGGGATTTCACAGTTGTTTTTGGTCACTCAAGGGTACGCGGTCCTCGATGATGCAACCATGCCTGTGATCGGCGATCCCGACACCATGAACAACACCTACGTTGAACAAGTCGTGGCCAGCGCCAAAGCCGCCATTGATAAAGCCGTCGAGATGGGAGTGGCCGATCGCGACCGCATCGGCGTAGGCGGACACAGCTATGGCGCCTTCATGACCGCCAACCTGCTGGCCCATTGTGATCTCTTCCGCGCCGGTGTGGCCCGCAGCGGAGCTTATAATCGAACCCTGACTCCTTTCGGTTTCCAAAGCGAACGCCGCACGCTTTGGGAAGCTCCTGAGATGTACATGAAAGTTTCTCCGTTCATGTACGCTGACAAGATCAAGCATCCCATTCTTCTGATCCATGGAATGGCCGATGACAATTCAGGTACTTTTCCTATTCAGAGTGAACGCTTGTATCAGGCCATAAAAGGCAACGGCGGAATCGTGCGCTATGTTCAACTTCCCTATGAGGCCCACGGATACCTCGGCCGCGAGTCCGTTGAGCATACTTTATATGAGATGGTGAGCTGGTTTGATAAATGGGTGAAAAATGCCCCGTCATCTACGCCAGCCACTACTACTGCTGGAGGCGGAACGCAGTAGAAGATTTGGTAATTGGGTAATTGAAAATCAAAGGCGAAGTCTTTCGACTTGAAGCCGCTGTGACATCACTTATGCAATGCGTGCAGATGTCTCGCAAGCGAACCGGCTCCCGCGTGGCAGTATTTACAATCTGGTTGGTGGAAACCGAGAGCGCTGGCAGGTTATGCGAGAACCGAGGAGGCATAGTTTTCTAGCGGGCTGATTTTTTTTGTCGGCTAAGCCGTTTCCTTACAATATCTTAGAGAAAAACTTACAAAAAGATGCAAAAAGAGTGTAACGCTACGGCTTACCTGCGCACTATATATCAAACAGATGAACGGAGTGGCACGAAAGGGCCGGTGGAACAAGGCTTCAGGCAAGAAACTGCCAAGGGGAGAAGACCTTCCACCGGCCCCATAATTTTCTGGCCATCTCCAGATACTCATACTCACCTTCCCAGTTTCTCTTGCCCGGAATTTAAGCCAGAGTTAACCCAGAAAAAACCTAACTTTACGTATGAGCAGCTACAATGGTTCTTTAGTACACCACATTTGGCTTCGCAATCTACGGAGGCTGAGATGACTGAGCTCCGGCAAAAGCGTTATTTGTTTGCGGCAAATCTTCTTCTTCTCCTGATCCTGTGCGCGCACCTTGAATCGCAATCAGGTAATCCAACCGGACAATCTTCCAATTCCGATTCACAAACACCGGCACAGGCCCAGCAGAAGCAAGACCAGCCTTCCGAATCAATACCCGTCCTGCGAACCACAACCCGGTTGGTGGTTGTCGATGTAGTGGCGCTCGACGAGCACGACGCGCCCGTGACCGACCTGGGAGCGCGCGATTTTACCGTGCTGGAAGAAGATCGACTCCAACAAGTCCGGGTCTTCAGCTTCCAGCATCCGGAGTCGCGCGAGAGCTTAAATCGACGACCCAAGCTGCCTCCTAACGTTTTTACCAATTCTCCCTCTTACCGGGTTAACAGCTCGTTTAACGTGATCCTGCTGGACACCCTCAACACGCGATTTACAGACATGGCGTACGCCCACCAGGAACTTATCAAGTTCTTGAAGAAGATGCCGCCCGAGCAGCCGGTTGCGATCTACGCTCTTGAGGGAAACAAAGTACGGTTGTTGCAGGACTTTACCACCGATATCGAGACACTCACGGCCGCGGCCCAGAAATTCAAAGGGCAAAACTCACTGCTTTTGAGTAATGGTGTGGACAATACATTTGGTGGCCGGTTCAATGACGCCATTCAGCGCGTGGAGGAGGATCGGCTCAGGTTTCGTGTCGATTACACAGTGGGCGCTCTCGGCTACATCGCGCAGACTCTTTCGGGGTATCCCGGACGCAAGAATTTGATTTGGATATCGGCTGCATTCCCCTTCGATGTGAGCCCCAATTTCCAGGTCTCATCGACCTTTGACTGGCAGAGCCACAGCGCCGATGTTGCCAAGGTCGCAGATGATCTCATCAATAGCCAGGTCGCCATCTATCCAGTAGACCCGAGAGGATTGACAGCACCTGAAGCCTTCAGCGCCAGCAATAGTGGTCGTGACAGCAACGGCCGGGCACTGGGTGGCCGGGAACTTCAAGCCGCACTCAGCCAGGAATCGAGTGCGCGGTTCGCCGAGCATACCACGATGAACGAGATGGCAGGCCGGACGGGAGGTCGCTCCTTCTACAACAGGAACGACATCGCCACCTCGATTCGCCAAAGCATCGACGATGGTTCGACCTATTACACGCTTGGGTATTATCCGGAAAACAAAAAATGGGATGGCAAGTTCCGCAAGATCCATGTGAAGGTGAATCGTCCCGGAGTCAAGCTTCGTTACCGGTTGGGATATTTTGCCGTGGATCCCGAGCTACGCCACGAACGCGATCCCAAGAAGCAGGAGTTCTCGTTTGCCACGGCGCTGAATAAAGAAATGCCGGTTTCCACCTCCATGTTGTTTCAAGCTAGTGTGCTGCCACGCTCCCCACAAACTAAAAACCAGATTCCCATGGACTTCAGGATTGATCCGCGCGCCGTGAGCTTCGAACAAGAATCCGACGGTTTACAACACGGCAAAGTGCAATGCGGCTTCCGGGCCTATTCCGATGCCGGCAAGCCAGTCCGCCTTCAGTTCAGCTCTGTGGAATACAAGTTAAAGCCCGAAACATTCCAACAGCTCATGCAAAGCGGTTTTCCCTGCCAAATCCCCGTTGATCTACCCAAAGGCAACTATGTTTTCCGCCTGGGCGTGATGGATAATCGAACCGGACTGATTGGGACGACGAATGCCAAGGTGAACTTACAGTAAAGCGGCGATAACCTCAAGGGAGTGATCCTTAATTTGATGCGCAGAGTGTGTTTGGCAAAGACCTAATGTTTTGCAGGTGAATGAGCAATGGGAACTGTAACCAAGCTCACATTTGAGGAGTATACAAGACTCCAAGAAGCGGCAGATGAAAACATCCGGTACGAATTGGATGAAGGAGAATTGGTTTTAACGCCATCGCCAACTCCGTATCACAACATCGTCCGCTACCGATTGCGACGGGCTCTGACCGATTTTATCGAAGCCAAGGGAATCGGGTTAGTAGCCGACAAAATCGACTTTCGGCTTTCTGCAAATACGGTACGAAATCCGGATATCGCTTTCATAACCAAGGACCATCTACATCAGCTCGATGTTCATCGGTCGCCAATCCATGGCAGCCCAGCTCTGGCTGTGGAGATCATTTCACCGACAAATACCGCACAAGAGATCGCCAAGAAGACACACCAATATCTTCGCTCCGGCTGCCAATCTGTTTGGATTGTTTATCCCACTCTACGCTTTGTTGAAATTCACTCAAATGCTGGTGTTTGCAAGGTTGAAGAACCTCAACCTTTAACGGACGAAACTCTCCTTCCCGGTTTTTCACTCTCGCTGGCCAAGCTCTTTGATGATCCAAATGCGTAGCATCACGTCTCAACTGCTTTAGCAGGAGGCGCTAACCCCAGGTCCTCGTCCTGTGCCCTCAAAGAATCCCAGACAACCTGACCATCTTCAAGCTTAATAAGTCGGTCTGCCACTTCATAGTATCGGTCATCATGAGAGATCACGAAGACTGTTTTACCTTTGGCTTTAAGTTCGGGTAATAATTGCGTGTAAAAAATGTTCTTGAAGTAAGGATCCTGGTCTGCCGCCCATTCATCGAACAAATAAACGGGCCGGTCTTCGAGGTACGCGGTCAGCAAAGCGAGACGCTTTCTTTGGCCTTGAGAAAGATCGACCGTAGAAAGCTTTCGATTGGCAATCTGAACTTTGTGGGACAACTTCAGTATATTCAAATAGTCCGCCGCGCGGCCATCCAAGCCGCTATCGTTGATGCCCATCAACTCGTTAAAGAGATAGAAATCGGAGAAGACCGATGAAAAATATTGGCGATATCGCTCACGCGCCTCTTTGGTGTCTACGGACTGACCATCAATGGAAACGGTGCCTCCTTCAGGCACATAGAGTCCTGTCAGCAACTTGGCGAAAGTTGTCTTACCACTCCCATTACCGCCGATAATGAAAACCAACTCTCCCGGCTGAAAAGAGAGGTTAAGCGGACCGAGCACAAAGCTGTTTGGCTCTCCCTCCTGCGAATAACTATGAGTTACCGAATCGAATCGAAGTGTCTTCCATGAAGACGCGATCGCCGGCCCGGCGACTTCTTCACTGTCATAACGGCCGAGAGAGAAGCCCAGTTCCTTCACACGGTTGAGAGCAACATTGCCTCGTCCCAATGTAGGAATCACGTTCATCGTTACTTGCAAGGGGGTCATAAGATACAGCAGCGCAATGGCATAGCCGGTGAGAGTCAGACCATCCAGGTGCTGGATCTTTGGCAGTATGAAGATGATCAGCCCAACCACTACAAACACCAATGTTTGCCCCCAACTGGCGGCGGCACTATAGGTCTTCATCGCGGACACGTTGTTGTGCCGGAAAGAATCGGCAGTGGCCTCAAGGGCATTGTTCAAGAACTCATACCGGCGTTCACGGTGAGCTTTCAATTCCTTGGCGCCGTGAGTAAGGGCCCGGAAATGTTGTTGCATCACGTCACTGTCTTTTCGGGCCAGCCGGAACAAGCTCTGCGCCTTCAAAACCGGAATTGAGTAACTGATGATGCCAATTGCCATGAAAGCAAGAACAACGATCAAAAGGGGCCAGGAAAGATAGCCCATATAGACAAGACAGCCGATCACCACCGCAACGTTAATGCACAGCAAAGGTATGGTAAGTATGGTATTTGTGATATTCGGCAGATCTTCGGTGAGCACAGCCAAGATGGCCGGTGCGCCGATTTTTTCCAGATAACGCAAAGGAGCGCCGAGTATTTGCCGGGAAAGCTCCATCCGCAGGCTATAGAGCGCCCCTTGCCCAATCCGGCTGAGCAGAAACTCCGAGACGAAGCGTGAAAGCGGCAGGAACAGGCTCAAGCCAACAAAACCCCAGGCCAGAGCTGCCGTGTAGCTACCATTGTGTTTCAAAACGGAATTAATGATCGCCAACAAAGCCGCATTGCTGGCTCCGCTCAAGCACCCGGCAATCAGGCTCAGCACCATCGACTTGCGGGAGTATTTCAGGAAAAACCTAACAAGATCCATCGATGGATGCTCCTAACGCCACGCTGCATTCCTGTTCAAACCGGCAGCGCCCTGGAAATCATGCAAACACAATGTACCGAAGCGGGAATGCGTCATACTTCGATTGACAATTGCGAACACGACATTATAATTGACGATTCATCGAAGTCCTGGCGGCCGAAATCGGTGGCGATTTCGGGCGCTTTCCGCAAGCTTTGGCTGAGACAAGGGGTAGTTCGAGCGTGATCCTCGGAAAGGCGAGTCTCAATTGCCGTTTCGGCTCCTTTGTTTGGGCGAATTCAGATAGCAATCACCCGTTCTAAGAAACACAAGGAGATATTGCTGTGCGCAGTTACCGTGAAATAGCAGTTGAAGATAACAACACAGGCTTCCAGGCTTATCTAGTGGTCAACGCCTCCAACAAAGATATTTCTTTCGGGGGCACCAGGATTGACATGTCGGTCACGAGAGACATGGTGGTCGAACTTGCCGACAATATGTCTTTAAAGTTGGCTGTCCACGGATCGCCGGTTGGGGGCGCCAAAGCCGGAATCAAAGGGTCGCCGGACGATCCGCGGCTCACGCCATTTCTCCACCGGTTTGCCATGGAGTGCCAGGAGCTTTTGTCGAATAACACGATTCTCGGGAAAGACATGGGAGCCAAGCAGTGGATGCTCGACGAGATCTATAAGTCGTTGAATATGCCACAGCTTGCGCTCGCGCAGAAGCGTTCGGATGCAGCGAGGTGCCCTGACCGCCTTTTTGAGTTGACCGGCTATATTAATAATATGACTGGCAAAGGCGTTTTTTGGTCCATAGAACAAGCTTTGAAAGGAGCCTTGAACGGCGTTCGAGTACTGATTCAGGGATTCGGAGTCGTGGGGGCCGGAGTTGCGTCGCATCTCAATCGAGCGGGAGCGAAAATTGTAGGTGTCAGCGATTTCAAAAAGGCGGTCCTTGCCAGAGACGGCGCCGACCTGGACACGTTGATCGCAGCAAAGAATGAAAATGGAGTGCTGAGCGAGGACAGGCTTCCACGATCCTATATTCTTGCAAGCCGCGACGACTTGCTCATCCAACCCGCGGACGTGCTGGTGCTGGCGGCCGGCTCTTACCTGGTGGATGGCGGCCTTGCCGCACGCATACAAGCACCTTTGGTGGTCGAGGGCGCCAATCTTGCTCTGATGCCAGATGCCAGGAACATACTCCATGGCAATGGCGTTCGGGTCGTGCCCGACGTGGTGGCGAACAGCGCCAGCGCCGCCCTGGTCGGGCACCAGATCGCTTCCGGGAATACGCTTTCTCCAGAGGCGCTTTGGACGGACATCGAAGCCAATATCAAGAGAACCACGGACGAAGTCGAAAAAGCTTCGAAACGGCTCAATATCAATTCCAAGGGCGCGTTCCAACATGTGATGGAAAAAGAGGGTTCGCCGGAATGGGCCTGCCTTAAAACACAGGGAGCGTCCACGATCTGAACATGGAATGACCTGCCTTATGGAACTCCAGAAATGTTCTGCATCCAGCAGCAACGGCGCAACACTTCAGTGTTGCCATACTGCTGTGGATAAAAAGAAATCCAGCCTGCTGATCGCTCTTCCATTTGGCGTTCCGGTCAGCGTGGCCCACGCGCCCTTCGAGAAATTTGGGTCCAACTACAATGTCGTGACCTGGGAAAGCCGTTACATCCTGAACCTGGAACAGGATTTCTCAGGCCAAGAGAAGATGACGCCTAACGAGCATGTCGAGGACATGCTCAGCATTCTGAAAGCATTGGACATCAAAGTTTGCTGTCTGATCGGCTACTGTTCCGGCGCAGGCATCTCCCTGGTGGCTGCGAAGCAATATCCCGATGTTTTTAGCGAACTGATTCTGGTCAATGGCGAGTACCAGCTTTTTAAAAAAGGCCATAAAGGAACATTCTATCAACGCAGTATTGATGCCTTCCTTCCCTTGGTCGCGGCCAGCCGGGCCAAAGCCAGCTCCATGTTTTCCACAATGGCCGGCATATCGCAGGCCAAGACCAATGGACAACCGCAAACTGAGCTCGATCAGCAAATCAACCTTCCATTCACCCGGGAAGAAACCCTATTCAGGTATGCGAAAAACTACATGGGATACCGGGACTTCGACGCCCTGAGTACGGCCCGGGAAGTGCAACTGAAGACATTTGTACTTACAGGTCAAATGGACCAACACTCCAACAGCGAGAATTCTGACGCCGTCAGTGATTGCATCCCCGGAGCGAAGAAGTTCGTGGATGCAAAGGGGGATCACTACGAATTCTGCCGCGCCGGCTCGTTGACGCTCGATGTACTCAGCACCCACCTTGCAGAATCGAAATGTTGGTGAACAAAAACTGGTACTGAAATAATCTGAAGATGTATATTGTCATCCCGGAACATGTCCCCTACCACCAACCAAGTGCTGCCTTCGCTTTCTGAGATCGAAGCTGCCGCTGCGATCGTAGGGCGATTTGTCTTGCCGACGCCACAGCACTCCTGGCCGCTGCTCAGCCAACGGGCCGGATGCGAGGTGTGGATCAAGCATGAAAACCACACACAAGTTGGAGCTTTCAAAGTTCGCGGCTGCATTACCTATATGGACTGGCTGCGACGGAACCATCCGGAGGTACCCGGCGTGATTGCGGCTACAACCGGGAATCATGGCCAGTCGCAAACATGGGCTGCGCGCCATTTCGGCCTGCAGAGCGTGGTCGTAGTGCCGAAGGGCAACAGCCGCGAAAAGACTGCGGCCATGCGGGCGCTGGGCGCCGAAGTGGTGGAACATGGCGAAGATTTCCACGCTGCCTACCATCAGGCCGATGTCCTGGCGCAGGAACGCGGGTTGCGACGGCTTCACTCATTCGATCTCTTGCTGGTGCTGGGCGTAGCCACCTCCGCTCTGGAGTTGTTTCGCAGCGTGCCTGATCTGGATGCCGTCTTCGTGCCAATCGGCTGGGGGTCGGGCGCAGCAGCCCTGGCCAGCGTACGCAATGCACTAGGCCTGAAAACAAAAATCATTGGCGCAGTCGCCTCGAGCGCGCCGAGCTATGCCTTATCGTTTGCAGCCGGACGAATCGTAGAGCAAAAGTCTTCCACCCGCATTGCCGATGGAATCGCCATCTCGCGGGTCCACGAACAGGCTTTCGAGATTCTGCGGGAAGAACTTCATGACGTGGTTCAGGTCACGGATGACGAGATCGAAGAGGCGATGCGCGTAATCTTCAGCGATACTCATAACGTTGCGGAAGGCGCTGGAGCAGTTGCCGTTGCAGCGTTACTGAAAAATAAAACAAGCTGGCAGAACAAAAGAATAGCAGCGGTATTGTCAGGCGGAAATATTGACCGCGAGATTTTTGTACGAGTCTTGTCGAAAGCCGCTTCTGCCGGCCTATGAAACAAAGTGGAGCTCAGCCCTTTAGCCACCTTTCCTCAAACTCCGCTGTGCTTCACTCTGGGCCGAGTTGTTGGCGTATTTCATTTGCTTTAAAGGATTCTTACACTTACCTAATCCAAGAAGCGAATAGCGTGCTCTGAGACCGCCGAAGAGTTTGCCCCCGTCCATATCCCAAAGTACGTCAACGGACCTGTCCTGAAGCACATCGAAGAGACTATCCGCTCACCGGCGAATCCACAGCGCATTGGTAATCATTGGGTTATCTATTTTCTTTAACGTGATTTTTATATTTGTTCCCATTTCAGGAATAGTTAAAGTTATCTAATAATGGATAGTTGTAATTCCACAATATTTAATATTTTAAAATCTGATTATTGCTTAGCATCAAACAAAAAATTGATGCATTTATCTTATTTTTTGCTATACTGAGCGGCGTTTTAATTAGGAAGGCGAGTTACAAAACTTTGCTATCAAAACAATCAAGCTTCTGAAATAGCCCTTTAAACTACCAAACACTATTTACCGCATTACAACGATAAAACCATTTCATTTATTGCTTACTAAGGTTGAAAATCCCCATGAAAAATAGCAAGCCGATTCGCAATATCACTCCTCTAGGAAACCAATCTCAATCACTCTCTGAAACCACCCGGCGAGGGTTCCTGAAGACTGCCGGATTGGGCGCCGCTGGGGCGCTGGTCGCAGGTTCTCTCGCTCCTGCAACACAAGCGAACGAGGTCGCACCTTTCAAGGCCAAAGGCCCTGCGAGCCGAGTGCAGCAGCTTAAAGAAATGCGTGAGGCCGCGGCGCGGGCAGCAGCCCGAGACCTAGAAAGCTCTCTCGCTCACCAAACCAACGGCGATGAGGAACTCTATAAAGACCAGGCTTACGCCGGCAATTTCTCCAAGACTCTTCCCCACGATGCCAATGGATTGGTGGTGCCCAGCGCATATCTTGCTTTTTTGAACGCGCTGAGAGCCGGCACACAAGAGGCGCTTGACCAAGTGCCGGCCGGCGGCCCGGGGAAGTTTTCGTCTGTATTGGGTGCCTTGCAATTTCAGATGGAAGGAATCGATTCTCCGTCACCAAGATCAAAGCTTGTGCCCTCGTCAATTGCCGGCGCCCAGAGCGCCGCTGAAATGGTGGAACTTTATTGGGAAAACTATGTGAGCGATGTTCCGTTCCTCCATTATGGATCGAACCCGCTGATTGGCCAAGTGATTGAGGACATGAGCAGGCTTTCCAGCTTTGACGGCTCCCGGCCAGTTACTCCACAGAACCTTTTCCGTTATGCGTTTACTGATGCCGATATCGGTCCCTACGTCTCGCAAATCCTGTATCAATCACACCGGATTGACGGAACTGATTTTGTGCCCAAGATCCATAGCCGTTTGCCGGTGAGTGATCCTGAGACCGGGAAAGTGGTTACCGGCCCAGGAACGGGTACAGATTTCATGACTAACCTGCCCGAGTATGTGTATGTAGAGAACGGCAAGGGAGCGCTTCAGCCCAGCCCAAGCGTAATCGATCCTACGCCACGATTCATCCGCAGCGTGCGTGACCTGGGCAGCCTTGCTAATTCGGATTACGTATTCTCGATCTATTTCCGCGCGGCCATTATTCTCGACAGACTCGACGTAGATGTTGATGCCAACAGCCCTTATACATCGGCCAAACGGATCAGCAGTTTTAACACCTTCAGCGTCGCGTGGCTCTTTAGCCTGATTGGAAGGGTACATCAGACCGATTCTCATGCTTTCTTCCAGAAATGGTACGTACATCGGAAACTGCGGCCGGAAGCCTATGCCAATCTGGTGGATGGAATCATGGGACATCGTTTCACCTTGGATCCCTCTCTGCATGCTGATGTACTCAATTCATCGGTGCTGCCCCTGATTTTTGAGCGCAATCGCCAATTGAACGTAAAGCGGGGACTGGGAACCGCAGGCAGCTTCTTCCTTCCCCAGGAGATGAGTGTGGGATCGCCGGTACACCCATCATCTCCATCCGCCCATGCTGTTAATGCCGGGGCGTGCGTCACGATGATCAAAGCGGTTTTGGATGTCGGCACTCCTACCAAGCCCAAGCCCTGGCCCGCGCCACCCGTAATTGCTTCCGCCGATGGACTCTCTCTGGTTCCCACCAAAGACAATTTGACGATCCTCGGCGAGTTGAACAAACTGGCGTTCAACATCTGCGAAGGCCGCAACATGTCGGGGCTTCATTGGCGTGTTTCCGACAATATGCTGGGCTTGCTGATGGGTGAAGAAATTGCCATCGAGCTGTTGAAGGAGACCGCAGCAACATATCCCGAAAAAGGTTTTGAAGGCTTCACTCTGACAAAGTTTGATGGGACCACGATTGTAGTGGGCGGAAACAAGCATCTCAGCGCAAAGCAAGGAAGCGTGCCCTCGCGACGGCAGCCAGGTTGACGTTATTCTGTCCGCAGCACTTCGACGGGCTCGACCCTGGTTGCGCGGCGCGCGGGAAGATAGCTTGCCAGCAATGTCGCGATCAGCAGAGCGGAACAGACCGAGGCATAGGTCAAGGGATCGGACGCGCTCACCTGGAACAACAGGGAGGAGATAAGGCGCGCCAGACCCAACGCTGCGAGGGACCCGGTTACTGCGCCGATTACGCCAAGCACGAATGCCTGCCGTATAAACATGCGCATTACGCCTCCGGCGGGCGCACCCAGCACCAGCCGGATCCCAATCTCCCGGCGACGCTGCGATACCGAATACGACACAACGCCATAGATGCCTACAAGGCCGATCAACAATGCCATAGCCCCAGCGATGGCAAGCATTACGAGCGTGAACGAAGTCCGCTCCAGAGATTTCGAGTAGATTTCACCCATGGTGCGCAGTTGGGCCAGCGGCAGGTTCGGATTCACGCTCCACACAGCGCGCTGAATCTCCTGAATGAATCCCTGTGTGCCGATTCGGGAGCTACGGACCACATACCACACCGATCTCTGCGCTCTCTCGATATTGCCCTGATATTTAGTCATCAGCAGCGGGAAGTAGGCAACCTCAGGCGCGGCATGATCAACTCCGTCCTCGCGCTCGTCTCCTATCACTCCGATGATTTCGCGCCAAGGCGAATCTGCGCTCTCGTGGATTTGCTTGCCGAGCGCATTGGTGGGACTGCCCCACATGGAGCGCGCCAGATTTTCAGAAACCATCGCAACCGGACGCCGTTCATAGGTATCCGTCCACGTGAACTCGCGTCCAGCGATCAAAGGAGTGCCCATGGTTTGGAGAAAGCCGGGCGAGAAAAACTTGAAGCGACGCAGCTTGGGAACGCGTTTAGCCTGCTCAGGCTGGTCCTGCGCCCAGAGTCCGTTGATAGGCGCCTTAATCGTCATTGGGAGCACATTGACGATGCCAGCCGATGACACGCCAGTAATGCCAGACATCCTGTCGAGAATATTCTCCTGCATCCGGATTACCGCGCCACCATCACGTGTGTCCGTTTCCGGGATGAAGATGTGCAACGTCTGCACCTCAGCGGGATGGACGAATCCAGGGTCAACGCGCCTCAGTTCCAGGAACGTCCTGATCATCAGGCCGGAGCCTACGAGCAGCACGAGGGCAAATGCCATTTGCACGACGGCCAGGATATCGCGTGTGCGCAGCCGCTCGCGGCTGGAGGTGAGCGCCCGTCCGCCCGCGCGAATCAGGGAATTGATGCGCGGCCCGGCATATTTTATGACCGGCATCAATCCAAAGAATAGTCCGGCGATCAAGGAGGCTACTAACGTGAAAATGAATACCGAGAGACTGATCGAGATATCAGCAAGGCGAGGAAGATTTGCCGGCGCCGTTGCCACCAAGAGCTTAAGCGCAAGATATGCGAGACCCAGGCCAAACACTCCTCCGGAAATTCCCAACACCAAGCTTTCACGGAGCAACTCGCCTGCGATCCGGGACCAACTGGCCCCCAACGCAGCTCGAACCGCCAGTTCCTGTTCGCGTCCTTCGGCACGCACCAACAGAAGATTGGCAATGTTGGCGCAGGCAATCAGCAATACCACGCCCACCGTTCCTAAAAGCACCCAAAGAGTCTTGCCGATATCCCCAACAACTTCATCTTTCAAGGGCTTCATCATGGGCGCGAAGCGAGCTTCGTCATACATCTTTTTGTTGTAGCCCTTGTCCACCGGGAATTTATCGATTCCGATCGGGATCATGCGCGCGACATCGGCACTGGCTGCGGCCAGGGTTACGCCCGGCTTGAGCTTGCCAATTCCCCGATAACTGAAATCTCCAAGGGTGATCGCCGTGCGATTGAGCCGTAATGGCCGCAGCAAGGCCGGGTGTTCGGTCAGAAAGCGAAATGAATTCGGCATGACGCCGATAATGTCGCGCACCGTGCCATCAACGGTGATCTTCTGTCCCAAGACAGCGCTGCTGCCCCCGAAGCGAGTTTTCCAATATCCGTAGGTGAGGATCACGGTTTCCGCCGCGCCCGGCGAATCGTCTTTCTCGGAAAACCAGTGCCCTATCAGCGGCGAGACCCCGAGCAAGGGAAGTACGTCTGCTGTCATGTCAGTGGCGTCAACCTCTTCAGGCTCGGCCAGACCGGTAACGCTCGCCCTCCGCGATTTCCAGATGCCGGAGGCGTCAAACGCACGGTTCTCGTCGCGATAGGTGAAGTACAAGAAGGGTGCGCTGCCCGCGTCAGGAAAATTGATGCCGGGCGCCGTGTGATTCACCGCGACCAGGCGGTCGGAGTCGGGGTAAGGAAGTGCCTTGAGAAGAATGCCGTCAATCACTGCGAAGATCGCGCTGTTCGCTCCGATTCCGACGGCCAGCGTGACAATTGTGATGAGCGTAAACCCCGGCGAGTGAATCAGCCGACGTAAAACATGCTTCAGGCCCATAGCCATTACTCCTTGATGGTTGAAAAAATCTTACTCGTGACGCAGAGCGATCAAAGGATCGATCCTGGTAGCTCGCCGAGCAGGAATCAGAGATGCCAAAGCAGAGACCAGAACCAGGATCAAAGCAACGCTAATGAAAGTCAAGCCGTCGCTGGCATTGACCCCAAAGAGCAGGCTGGCCATAAGCCGCGTGAGGCCAAATCCCGCTAAGACACCAACGGCAACTCCCACAAGAGCCACCCTCATGCCCTGGCCGAGGATAAGCCTAAGAATATCCTGGCGCTGGGCTCCTATGGCCACGCGAATGCCGATTTCGCGTGTTCGCTGCAACACTGTATAGGAAGTTAGCCCATATAGACCAACAATCGCGAGGAGCAAGGCCAGACTGGCAAAGCCACCGATCAAGTAGGAAGGGTAGCGCCGCAGGAAAACTGCCCTGGACTGATCGGTGACTCGCTCAAAGGACTGAGGCTTGACCATCGCAAGTTGAGGATCCGTCTGCGCAAGAGCATTGCGCACCGCGCCCATAAATGCCATTGGCTCAGACTGCGTGCGAACTACATAGCTCATGGTGGGCAGTGGCCGCTGCTGATCGAGGTTGTAAATGGTGGGCGGTGGCGGCAAAGCAAGATCGTTTTCAGCAACATCGCCCACGACGCCAATGATTTCCCGATAAGGCTCGTTGGGATTATAGGTATAACGCACGCGCCTGCCAATCGGATCTTCACCAGAATCAAAGTAACTTTTCACAAAAGCCTGATTCACAATGACCATGGGTCTGGAATCGTGAATATCAGACGCGGTGTAGAAACGTCCGGAAACCAGCTTGATTTTCATGGTTTCAAAATAACCCGCAGTGGCACTGCGCGTGGGACATTGGTATTCCTGGTTGGGAGCCGTGGGTTTTCCCTCGATGACGAACCGATTCCCGGAAATATTTCCGTTGATAGGCAAGATGTTGGTAGCTGCCGCAGCTTGCACACCGGAGAGATTGCGTAACCGGTCGAGGAAGTTCTGGGTGAACAACCGCACCTGCGGACCGTCGTTAGGCCATTGCTCATCCATCGGATAGGAGGTATTGGGAAGAGAGATATCGAAGGTCAGCAAATTGTGCGCATCGAAACCAGGATCTTGATGGCGGAGCGCGCGAAGACTTTGCAGCATCAATCCTGCTCCTACCAGCAGCACAACTGAAATCGCTATCTCCGCAACGACCATCCAGTTGCGAAGGCGGGTCTGCCCACCGCTCGATCCACCGCGCGTTTCATCCTTGAGTACCTGGCTGATGTGGGAACCGGCCACGGCGAGGCTGGGAACCAGTCCAAACACCACCGCGGTCACGATCGTAATACCACCCAGAAAGAGCAGCACCGGCAAGGAGATGCCGGCATGACGGAGATAAGGCATGGATTGAAGCAGCGAACCGGGAATTGCTGAAATCAGGAAGCGGACACCCCAATTCGATGCAATCAGGCCAATCACGGCGCCGATCAGCGCCAGCATCAGGCTCTCGGTAAACAATTGAGAGAGCAGATGACGACGGTCAGCCCCGAGGGCCGTGCGGACAGCGAATTCCCTTCGGCGGTCGATGGATCGCGTCATCAACAGGCTGGCAATATTGGCACAAGTAATCAGCAAAACGAAGCCAACAGCGCCGAACAGAACCAACATCAACGGCCGTACGTTACCGATAATATGCTCACGCAAGGTTCCAAGGGTGATGAAAATGTTTGCGTTCTGTTTGGGATATTCATGGATCAACCTTGCCGTAATGGCATTCATCTCCGCCCTGGCCTGGGATTCAGTAATGCCGGGGGCGAGGCGGCCGATTGCGTGCATCCAACGAAAGTTTCGGGCGGTAGAGAAATAGTCCCGGAGATGCAGCGGAACCCAGACGTCAGGCGATTGCGCAGGGCCAAACTCAAATTCCTGAGGCATGACTCCCACGATGGTAACCAGCCGTGAATCCAGGCGAATCTGGCGTCCGAGAATATTGGAATCACTGCCAAAATCCCTTTGCCAAAAGCTATTGCTCAGGATCGCCACAGTAGGCCCAGACTCATAGGACAATTCTTCGCTATCGACAAAATCGCGTCCCATCATGGGTTTCACCCCCAGGGTTGCGAAGAAATTTGCGGTAACCATGGCACCCGGTATTCCCCTGGAGTCGCCATTTCCAGCGAGCGTGAAAGATTCCACTGCGAATCCCGCAATGGACTGAAAACTGTGCTGTGTGCGTTTCCAATCAAGGTAGTTCGGATAAGACGCAGTGAAGAAACAGCAGCTCTGAGGCCGGTTCTCAGCCAAGGTAACGAGATTCTCCGGCTGTGAGTAAGGAAGAGGCGCGAGAAGGGCGGGGTAGACAACGGAGAAGATCGTTGTATTGGCCCCGATACCAAGAGCCAGGGTGATCACGATCACTGCAGTGAACCCCAAGTTCTTGAACAACATGCGGAGGCTATATCGAATGTTCGTGAAGAGTGCGCCCACAGTGGCCCTCCGACCTATTTTTTCTGGTTCCCACGGCCGGAATCAGGCCGCCATTATACCAGCGAAGCAGGGATAAATCCTTGGCGCTGGTCTTATTATGAGCACCCTGAACAAACCAGCCTTGACCTACACATTAAAGGTGTGTATGCTTCAGATATCAATATCATTAACATCAGCTATGAGTAAACGAATTAACATTGTTTTGCCTGATAAGACCCTGGCGGTTCTTAACCGGGTGGCTCCAAAAGGAAATCGCAGCCAATTCATCTCCAGAGCTGTACTGCAATTTATTGAAGCTCAGGGAAAGCAAACGCTTCGGCAGCGCTTGAAAGTGGAAGCACTTGAGAATGCCGAGCGGGATGTTGCTATGGCCGCAGAGTGGTTTCCTTTGGAAGAAGAAATGGCTTCCCGCATTCCTGCTGCGAAAGGCGTAAAGAAAAGCCGTAAGACTAAACGCTCATGAGCTTTCCACGCCGTGGCGACATCTATCTTGTCGCATTTGACCCCACAATGGGTCATGAGATCAAGAAAACACGACCCGCGCTCATCATCCAAAACAACGTCTCAAATCAATACAGCCCGATTACGATTGTGGCGGCCATCAGTTCACAATTCAGCGATCCGCCCCATCCAAGAGAAGTAATTCTTCCAACTGGCAAGGCTGGCATTTCCAAACCTTCTGCTGTGGTTCTCAACCAGATTCGCTCCGTGGATCGAATACGGCTTGTCAAACGTCTGGGCACTGTCGATCAAGCCATAATGAAAAAAGTTGATGAGGCACTGCTGATCAGCCTGGGGTTGATAACCTTCTAAGGTTGTCCCCATTTTATGAATCACTTCACCTTTTCCACCCCCTGATCCCGAACCAGAGTCAAAGGCCTATTGAAGTTTATTGAAAATCGCCTATTTCTAAGTGATTGATATTGAATCTGTAGCTGGTCGTTTATTGAATGCTATTGAGTTTGCAGGTTCTTTGAAGCTTCTGCAGCTACAATTTTGCCTACATTTGTGTTCTTCCCATTCGAGTTATTTCGTAGCGACTGACTTCGGCAGATTGCTGGCACGGAAGTAAACACGGTGCTCCGGCTCGGCAGTGTTGCAGTTCCCCTGCTCACACTCCCACTCGTAATTAAAACTTATGTAGACTGCGAGATGCTTAGCTAGATGCTCCTTGGGAATGCTGAAGAGGACGGAATGCCCCGGCTGTAACCAAGCACTAGAGTGAGCATCACTGCCCCTATTATAGCCAATAGGAATATCGGTAACCTTCACGGATTGATTTATCACCATTCCGCCATTGGGCGTCTTGTACGATTCATAGCTGTCAATCTGCTCGACGCCATGACATGCATTAACCTCAAGTCCGTCACGCAATCCAAGTGCTTTCTGCCCATCGCTCAAAGTGAAGGTAACGACCTTAGGCGGAATATACAAGCTCGCAGTTGAGAACATAATACCCCAATTCGTGTTGTTATATAGCCGCAACCACACACCCTTATTACTCTCATTTACGTAAACTGGCTTACGCTCTCCCACACGCTCAAATGCGATATAAACGGTCGGCTTCCCCTTCGAGAGAACAACATCTTTACTCACAGATGAGGGCTGCTGTTGTGAAGAAACTCCTATGGTTAGCCCCCAAAAAAGGAAGGTTGTAATAAGAGCCCATTTCATTTCTTAAAGTCCTCCGCTGGCTGGTGCACGTTCGACTTGGGAACCGAGTTCCGATTGATTATATTAACAACACAGGCAAATAGGCTAGACACGTGCCGAAGACCTTCTTTTCCAGATAGCTAATTTAGTGACAGCGGCAGGCAGAATCGTTACAGAGAATTGATATTGCCGACAGGGCCTCCTGATGCAACATCAGGAGGTTGGGGAAGCGGATACAAAGATTTAAACATTAGGGAAGGCTAATGAGTATTTGTTTAGCGTAGAGAGAGACTACTTGCGCATAGGAGGAATTGTTAAGTCGATGACTTGGGGCTGAGGAGAACAGACCAAGTCATGCACGAAAGAAGCGAAGGAGCGCATCTGCTGGCGGCAGGTTTGTAGGATGCTCGACAAAATGCTTTGCGTACAGGCTCCGGCCTGGGTACGGTTCCCACCCCAGACCTTGCGCGCTACGACCAGTGGACGAATGGCCTGTTCGGCCCTCCAGTTGGTGGCTTCCAATCCTTCACAGTACAAAAAGCTAAATAACGCCCTTTGCTCCCGTTGCAGATGATGGGCCAAACGTTGGTTTTCAGGGGAACAGAGGCGGCCGTCCAAAGCTCGATCCATGCGAGCTTCCAACTGACCCCGAGCTACGGCCAGTCCATGGGCGCTGATTTGGCCCTCATCCCGTCGGTCCCGTAAGTCCAAGCCATCTTGAAGAATCGCTTGGATCATCCTCGGAAACTGGGCTGAGGTGGTACCCTCGCCAGCGGCCTGGATCATCTCCCGGCAGCGCCGCAGCAGATGAGCGATACAGCTTTGATGTACAGCCTGAGTGAAACCACGATAAGCACACCAGCCGTCCCGCACCAGAAATCCCTCAAAGTCAGCCCCCAGAATAGACGCCGCTTGCTCAAAGCCCCGGCCCTGCTGAATGGTGTAGACGGTCATGCGTGCACTGGCGAACACCCAGGCCCAGTGCAACCGTCCCCCTACTTTCCAACCAGTTTCGTCCGGAGTCACGCTGGGTTCGGAACGTATTCTGTGCACCAATACCTGATAACTGGGTTGGGCCTTGCGGCCTACCCGCGCCACCGCCTGGCACAGACCGCCACGGCTGATCGACAACCCGAAGGCCTGCTTCAATACCCGTGCCGTCTTGCCATAGGGCAGTCCCAAATCCTTGTTCAACTCCGTCGCCAGAGCCAGAACACGCGGCCCCATCCCTGTCGCCGCGCTTCCCACCGCCTGGGAACTCTGACGTGGATGCCGCCCCTGGACCCGCTTCCCGCATTGTTCGCATTCTCCCACGTGAATCCGAAACTGGGTCGTCTCCACTCGGGGCGCAGGAATCTCTTCTTGATACTGGGAGACCACTGCCGTTTCCTTCACCTTCCCACCGCAATGCGGACACCCCTGGAGCAGCGCTACTTCGACGACCTCATCCACTATTTTCGGAATAGGTCGCCGACAGGGGCGACCGTAATCCTTCCCAGATTTACGTCCAGGTGTTTTAGGGTTGGCTTTAGGCTTTTGACGCGAGAAGGGTGCGGCTTGGCGCTTGCTGGCTCGAACCGCCTCTTCCAACAGACGGCGCAAACGCTCATTCTCGGTTTTCAGATCTTCGATCTGGCGCTCCAGCCGAGCGATCTTTTCTGAGCTGCTCTCTTCTGCCACGCACTAGATTACCTGCTGTCGCAATCGTTGGAAATTTCATATTTACGAGAGAATCAAGGCGCTAAACAATTACGGCTAATGTTTGAGCCACTTGGTAGGGCTTGAGTGTAGTTATCACGATTGCCTCATTTTAGGGGTTCAGTCCAATTTAGCCGTTGATTCTTGGTCAAAACCTTATCCATCGATGACAAGATCTGATCCAAACAGAGGGCTGCCCACCAGAAAATCTGGTGGGCAGCTTGTTGAAAAACCAACGTCGATCAGTAGGTAAACACCGATGACCGTATGAGGGGTGAACACTGGTAATCACCATCAAAGAAGTGTATTGTCCAGAGATAGGTGTGACCCGGTATATGTGCGCTTGCGGGCGGTACCGATGTGGCGCTCCAGTTGACGCTATGGCTTGGCATTGGAGAGACAGAGCCGTCGAAAGCCACATCGGGAGCAGAGGGATTATAGCTTGTGCCATCCCAGTAGATACTTGGTCCCGTAATGTCTGAAAAATGAAATTTCACCTTCGTCCATGAGCCATCAAATCCCGCGCCCCATTGATTGTCTGTTGCAGCTCCCGTAAATGAGCCGGGCGATGCGGTGGAGATACTGACGGAAGGGCATGTTTTGTCCCAAATATGGCCCGTTGTGAAGTACGTAACGCTGTGATTTGGATCGGACCAATTGAAGTGTACGTTTGTATCAGTCTGGTCAGCTGGCGTGTCAGCCCACCTCCAAGGGCCTTTGAACACGCTGCCATTTGAATCTGTCCTGATCCAGCAATATGAAACGAGGAGCGATCCATTGCGGGTGGTCACCAAGTCGCCACAGACGTTCGGCGGCGCACCAGCAACGGTGAAATAAAGATCGGGTGTCTGCGACCAGTTGATGGCGTTGCTGAAATAAGCAGTGCCGACTGGAGTTTGGGTGAAGGCAAGGCCGGGAATCAGAAGAAAAAGAGCAACGGCAAGTACAGAAAGTTTCATAGATCCTCCAAATCATGGAGAGTTACAGTCTGCGGTATCATGACAAAAAATATTCTTGATACCAGCTTCAACGCTCTCTATTAATAAGTGTGTGTATCTGACAAATCGTTGCAACAGATCATAAAAACTTATGTTAGATTGCCCACTTTAGGAAATGTGCAATTTATTGGCCGCTCGGGTCCAATGGATCATACTTGCGGAATGACCCGCCCCAGTGCAGGTGGCCGTCCACCTGATGCAACATCAGGAGGTCTGCCACACACTTTACAGGTATTCCTTTTAGATTGATTAGCTTATGCCCGGCATGCAGATCGTACGACGAGACAGAGCACAAAAGTGTAGCTGCAAAAGCCTCAATGTTCATCACGTGTCAATCAAATCTTGGTCCTTGCCGTGACAAACACCGAGGCCTCTGAGACCCATATTAGGAATGGTTAATGTTCGACGTGGGCGACAATTTTCGACTTACCAGGATTGAAGACCGCCTGCTGCCAGTTTGGGAACGGCGTTCTCATGGAGTTGCGGAACTCGGTAATCAGGTCGCGCACACATGAGCGTCGTCGATATAGCATTTCCACCAACTGGAACAGGCCTTCGCCGTCATGCTCGTACCAGTCGTAAGGAATCTGGGCAGCGCACCGCTTACTGGACCCTGTTATCCAGTCGCTACAAGCGGCTTTCGATGAAATCACATTTCCGCACTCACAGCGCGTTGCGGCTGTTCGTTTGCCATCGACAAAGAGCGCTGCAGAATGTCTACAATGACGCGTACATTGGGACGGCGCAAGATCGTGAAATGATCTCCAGGGACGGAATGAATCTCAATGCCTTCGGCTGCCCATTGTGTCCATTTCCTCGAAAGATGCTCCATAGTCTCCGACGCCCGGAAGAAAAGCACCGGTAGATCAATCGAGTTCATGGAATAGCTGTTCATGGCCTGGAAATTCCTGGTGAAGATATTCAGCAATGCCGTCATGTCGGCATGGGCATTTTTGGCTGACAGCAACCCATATTCGGTGAGGGCTTGTTCCACCATGTTCCATTGGTCCTCCGGAGCCGATTTCAGGAATTGCTCGGCCAGGGGGCGTGGATCTCTGCCGATCAACCGGCTCATCTCCAGCGCGAAACGTCCCAAAATGGAAATATCTTCGTCGCGATCATCTGCGTCACGGTAAGGAGCAGGGAGAGCAGTATCGATGAGCGCCAGCAGGCCGACGGTTTCGCCTTCTTTGATCAATTGTTGCGCCATCTCCCAGGCAACTAATCCTCCCATGGACCAGCCGCCCAACATGTAAGGTCCGCATGGCTGGACACTTCGAATTTCTTTGTTGTAGAGAGAAGCGATTTGCTCAAGGCTGACGGATGACTCCGGGAAATAATCCGGCGGAGGAGATTGCAATCCGTAGAAAGGCTGCTCCAGGCCCAGTTCCTGGGAAAAGTCCGCATAGCCGAATACCTGTCCACCAATGGCGTGCACGCAGAAGAAAGGAGCGCGTGAACCTTCAGGTTGAATGCTTACCACGACCGAGGGAGTTCCTGACGCCCCCTGGCCCTGATTGATGCCGGCAAGTTGCCTGGCCATCTTAGCCACGGTTGGCGATTCAAAGAGCGCGCGCAACGGGACATCCACATTGAAGCTTTCCTGCACGCGGACACCGACAAGCACAGCCGTCAACGAATTCCCGCCAATCTCAAAAAAATTGTCGTGAATTCCCACACGTTCCAATTCCAATATTTCCTGCCATATCTGGACGAGAGCCTCTTCCGCGGGAGTTGAAGGTCCAGCCTGTTTCTGGCCAGAAGCTTCACTATCCATTTGCAACAGCTTGTTCCGGTCGATCTTCCCGGAAGCGATCAGCGGCAGGTTGTCCAGTTGGATATAGGTACCGGGCACCATGTGTTCGGGCAATTTACGGCGCACATGTTCACGCAACTCACTGACTTCGAACGCTGCGGCGCTGTTTTCATTAGCGCTTGCCGCCTGCTCTATGGGCACGACATAGGCAACGAGGCGAACATTGCCTTCTGATTCTTCGCGTGCAATGATCACGGCCTGCCGTATCTGCTTATGTTCCTGCAAAGCAGCTTCAATCTCGCCCAGATCAATGCGGAATCCGCAGACTCTGGCCTGCGAGCGGCCGCGTCCCATGAACTCGATGGCGCCATCTTTACGCCAGCGGCCCCGATCTCCAGTCTTATACATCCGCGCTCCCGGCTTGGCCGAAGAGGGATCGGGGACAAAGTGATTCGCTGTCAACTCCGGTGCGTTCAGATATCCGCGCGCGACTCCCGCACCTCCGATATATATCTCTCCTATGGCTTCCGCCGGCACGGGTTGCTGCTGGCCATCCAGAATGTAAACCTGTGTGTTTTCCACGGGCCTGCCAATTACTGAGCGGCCCTCTTCCTGTAGCCCGCAGGCGTGCAGAGTTGCACACACGGTAGCAGCCGTAACACCATAAGCATTCATCACATGGCGACTTTGTCTTAAGCGCGCCGGCGCTTTGCCGACATTTTCCTCAGTCAGGATCACGGTGTTAAGAGTTTGGAGAGGCGCGTTCTCCGGCAGGCCATTCAGCGCCGAAAGGGGCAGAATCGCATGAGTAATTTCGTTGTGGTCAATTGCCTGGCCCAGGTTCTCGCCCGACAGCTCCCCATTTTTTGGAGGAATCCAGAGCGAAGCACCTTGGGACAGCGCCATCCAGATTTCCCAAATAGAAACATCGGAGCAGAACGGCGCAAATTGCAAAACGCGGCTGTCGCGTCCTATATTGAGAGCCTGACGGTGTACCCACGCCAGATTCAATACCCCCTGGTGTTCTACCACGATTCCATTAGGTCCGGCAGAGGTGGACTGGTAAATTACATAGGCTGGACGGGCCGGCAGCAGCGGCGGGCCGATGGGGCGCAGGTTGTTCACCGGTTGATCTGCCCATAGGGAGCTATTATCCAGATCAAGCAAGGTCAGAGAAATCAATGATGGTTCAAACTGCTTGGCCAGCTGAGCCTGCGTCAACAATACAGCCGGGGCAGCGTCCTTCAGCAAAGAATGCAAGCGTTCGGTTGGATGAGTTGGATCAAGGGGCACGCTAACGCCGCCTGCCTTCAGCACGGCAAGCAATGCCACAATCATGTTGAACCCACGCTCGGCACAGATTCCCACACATATTTCGGGCTTTACTCCCAAACCTTGCAGATAGTGCGCCAACTGATTGGAGCGCAGATTCAGCTCGCTGTAGTTTAAAGACGCACCTTCATGCATCACGGCGATTGCATCCGGTTGCTTCTGCACCTGCTCTTCGAACAGTTCGTGTATGCAGTTGTGAGATGGGTAAGCAACCGTCGTGGCATTCCAGTCATACAAAACCTGGTGTCGCTCCCTGGCTGAAAGCACATCGAGGGTGCGTACTGCTTTTTCAGGTTCTTTCTCCAGGGATTCAACCAGGCTTTCCAAAGCTTTGCGCGTGTACTCACACACCCGCTTCGGATCAATTCCTCCCACGGTTTGGACTAAGAGCGTGAAAGCCATTCCCCCGTCTTCGATGGAAAGGCCAAAGGGATAATTCGTTCGTCCTTCAGCGCGGAGCCATTTCACTCCCTGCCACGCTTGCTCTGTTTCTGCTGACGGAGCTATGGTTCCACCCAGGCTGTGCCGATAGTTCAACAAAGATGTAAATAGGGGGGCAGGCGCCTGCACGGAACTGCAACGCTGCGCCACAACCAGAGACACATGTTCATGACGAATCAACTCGCCCAGTTGCTGATGGGTCCGCAGCACGCTGGCCTCAGCCCCTTGTCCGTTGATGGGAATTCGCACCGGCAGCGTGTTGATGAACAACCCCATCATACGGTCCGATCCTGCCACACCCTGCATTCGCCCAAACAAGACCGTGCCGAATACTACATCCTCGCGATTCGATACGCTTGCCAGGACACGCGCCCAGGCCACATGGCAGATGGCGGCCACACTCACTCCAAGCTTGCGTGCGCGTTCCCTCATACGTCTTACCAATGCGGCATCCAGGGAAATGGTGGCTTCCTGGATCTCACTCCCATCCCCTTGGACATCCAGCAATCCGAAGGGCGCTGTCGGTTCATCAACATCGCCTAACAGTTTTTGAAAGTAGGCTTCGTGGTCTTCCTGATTAGCGCCAAGCCGCGCCCGCGCAACCAGGCTGCGGAACTGCTGGGGCGCTGGCAGCAGCTCACTGCGGCCCAGAAGATGGGCTTCCATCTCTGCGAGCATGACCTCCACCGTGGTGTTGTCGCCTGTGAGGTGATGCCGCAACATCATCGCCACCCACCGCTCATTTGGCTCGTCATAAGCTATGTAGAGCCGGATGAGCGGCGCCCGCCGCACATCGATCCGGTAATGCCGTGGATCAAAACGCTGATAAAGCTGATCGCCAATATCGCCGGCCTTAGGATCCAGCTTGACTTCTTCGACCAGCAACGACACTTTTCGCCATACGACCTGAACGGGCTCCCGCAGTCCTTCCCACACTACGGCTGTGCGCAAGATGTCATGCCGCTCGATGACGGTCTTCATAGCATCCACATACCGGTCAAGCCCAAGGCGGGTATCAAAACTTAAGAGAACTCCCGATACGTATGGATCACTTCCCTCCCCCATCAGATGAAGAAAGAGAATTCCTTCCTGCAAGGGCGCTAACGGATAAATCTCCTGCACATTGGAAGCCCCTCCCGTTACGCCACTTACGATCGTCTCAATCTCCCCTTGCGACAGCTCTATCAGGGACAACATCTCCGGCTTGATACTTTCGCAGCCTGCAGGTACCCCGTTCTCCGGAACATGCACAAAGTCGACATCGCTGGCGGCGGCCGCGGCCAGCCCTGCCACGGTCGGAGTTGTAAACAAGGCCCGTACGTCGATGTGCAGCCCGATGGTTCTCATGCGCTCGATCAAGCTCACTGCCAGCAGTGAATGGCCGCCTAATTCGAAAAAGTTATGATGGCGCCCGACCTGCGATACTTTCAGCAGGTCTGCCCAGATGGCTGCAAGCGCCGTCTCGACCTCGCCCACAGGTGCTTCGTACTCGCGCCTGACATACGCCTCTTTGTCCGGGGCTGGTAAGGCTTTCCGGTCGATTTTGCCATTAGGACTTAGCGGCAGCTTCTCCAGCCATATATAAATGTTGGGTACCATGTATTCCGGCAATTTGCCCTTGAGGTACTCACGTATCTCGTTGATCTGCAACTCGCTTGTGCCGCTCCCCTGAGTGTCGAAGCCAGCCACGACGTACGCGACCAGCCGTTTTTCGCCCGGATGATCTTCGCGGGCCAGCACCACCGCCTGTTTGACACCCGGATGACTCTCCAACGCCGATTCGATCTCTCCCAGCTCAATCCGGAATCCGCGTATCTTCACCTGATGGTCGATGCGTCCCAGGTATTCCAACGTCCCATCTCCCTGCCACCTCACCAGGTCCCCCGTCCGGTACAGCCGCTCGCCTGCCTTCCCGCTCAACCCGTCCGGCACAAACCGCTCCCCCGTCAGGTCTCCTCTCCCCCAGTATCCCCGCGCCAGCCCCACTCCTCCCAAACATAGTTCTCCTGCCACCCCCACCGGTACTGTCTCCATCCTCCCGTCCACCACATACACCCGCATGTTGGCGATCGCTCTGCCGATCGGCACGCTCCCTCGCTCATCGCCCGCCTCACACTTCCAGTACGTCACATCAATGGCCGCCTCGGTCGGTCCATATAAGTTATGCAACTCCGCCCAGGGCATGCTCCCCAGACAACGCCGCGCCAACTCCGCCGACAATGCCTCTCCGCTGCATACCACCCGCTTCAGGCTCCGGCACTGCTGGCCCCGCTCCTCCTCCAGAAATACTCCCAGCATCGACGGCACAAAGTGCACTGTCGTCACTCCTCGCTCCTCCATCAGCCCGGCTAAATACCCAGGGTCCTGATGTCCTCCCGGTCGTGCTACCACCAATTTCGCTCCCATCATCAACGGCCAGAAAAACTCCCACACCGAGACATCGAAGCTGAAGGGGGTTTTCTGCAACACCACATCCTGTTCCCCGAGTTGATACTCAGCCTGCATCCATTGCAAGCGGTTCAGCAGCCCTCCGTGGCTGTTCATCACGCCCTTGGGTTGGCCCGTCGATCCGGAGGTGTAAATAATGTAGGCCAGATGCTGGCTCTCTACCCGCAGGCCGGGATTCTCCCGGCTCTGGCTCTCAATCCGCTGGCGCTCCTGCTCCTCATCGACCTCCACCACCACACCTGCATATTCACCGCCACGCTCTCCCAGCCGTTGCTGCCGCAAGAGCACGCCTACCTCGGCGCTGGACAGCATGTACCCCAGCCGTTCGGCGGGATAGTCCGGATCCAGAGGCACATAAGCTGCTCCCGCCTTGAGCACCGCCACCAAGCTCACCACCATCTCCAGGCTGCGCTCCATC
>DASZFU010000040.1:0-2081 GCA_035939495.1 Candidatus Angelobacter sp.
GTTGAGCAGCGACTTCCGGGTGCATGGAACCGAGGGGCTGCGTGTCGTGGACGCTTCCGTTTTTCCCCGTATCCCCGGCTTCTTCATCGTCAGCTCGGTCTATATGATTGCCGAAAAAGCTGCCGATGTCATACTCGCGGCACCTTGATCGCCGGCTGGGTTTTGCGGTCGCCTGACAAACCCACCCTCCTGCGACTTAGTCTCCCAGTCGTTGGAGTGCTGCTCTCCGCCCAAAAAACTGTTGACAATTCAATCTGATGCCGCCATAGTCTCACCTATCTTCCTCCCAACAAGAAATAGTCTTTGGTAGTTTGGGCCCCTCGCACTAATTCCAGTCCACCAGTCAGGAGTGCGTTTATGGCGTACGATGTGCCTCAGCTATTGCAAATGTCAAACCAGGATTTGGATCAACTTTTTTCCAGCAGTCCTGCGGGAGACATTCCGAATGGCCCTGCCAAGGGCACCGCCATCATCGCCAACGATACACAGTTCAGCGCCGATATCGCCGAGTTCGTGAACTTGTTTTGCTGGGAAGGCAAGACCTTCGACGCCAACAAGGGTTTGCTTAGAAATCGGATACTCGGCATTGGGCTCAACGCTATCGTCGCTAAGGTCTACAAAGGCCCCAGTTGGTTTGACAACAAAGAGTGCATCGTACTTGACTACTCAGAAACCTCCATGGTGGCCCACTGGATCCGCGACGAGATTCGCCTCATCAGTCCCAACTTCTACCTGGGGCGCGTGTACTGGAAGCAGAAACCATTGATTCACTTCGCACTGCAATTTCAGCCGGCCGGCACACCCTGACTTCGGTGCGAGCAGAGGCTCCCCCTGTAACTGCTCACAATGATGCCCCAATCCAATGTGTTCGTGGCGGCGCCACTGAAGGAGGAGCGTGAAGCGGAGTTGCGCAATCTGCTTGCCTCCATGAACCTCGTTCCCGGCCAGGTGGATCCCAACAATTCCCTGTTTCCTTTTGCTCACTTTGATCGCCTGCACTTCGCCCGCTTCTTGATCTTGCAGGACGGGACGCTCGACGATATCCACGATGCATACGGGTTGCCACGGCAAGACTATCCCTTGACGCTTGCGTTCATTGCGGATGTGGACGGCGATGCCGACGACTTCAGAAAGGATCTGGCGACCCGCGCTTGCGGCGGATTACGGCGCATTTTCGCCTGTTGCGAGAGCTTCACGCCGGATTCGGACCTGGAGCGGTGGCTGAAGGATCATGAACAGCCACCGGCGGCATCGTATGTAAATTGGGTGGGTAGGTCGGTGCAGCAGATTCATGAGGATGATTCCCTGCGTATTGCCCTTGAGACGTATTTGCAAAACAACGAAACCCTCTTCGTCGGCAAGAGCCCGCAGGAGATCCACAAGCTGCTTCGGGACTTTGCTCATGTTGAAAACTTGGCCGGACGGCTTAAGCTGACTGACGATGAACCCACACCCATTCTGTGGTGGCTCCGCAAGGCAATCCACTTCTTCGCCGTGCCCCTAGTACTGCTGGCGCTTTCGCCGCTGTTGGTGTTGTACCTTCCCGTATTCATTTACCAGCTCCGCAGCCGCGAAAAGCGCGATCCTGAGATCGCTCCGCTTCCCGATGCCAGTCACGAAGCCGAGCTTGCGCAGCTCGAAGACATCTATGTGACCAATCAATTCAGCGCCATGGGCAGCATAAAGCCAGGGATATTTCGACGATGGACCTTGATCTTTCTGCTCTGGCTGGTGAACTACGCGGCGCGCCACTTCTTTGTTCGCGGCCATCTCGCGCGTGTACCCACCATTCACTTCGCGCGCTGGGTCTTCCTCAACGACAAGAGGCGGATGATTTTCGCCAGTAACTACGATGGCAGCCTCGACAGCTACATGGATGATTTTATCAACAAGGTCGGATGGGGCCTGAACCTGGCTTTCAGCAATGGTATCGGCTATCCCGCCACGAACTGGCTCGTGCTCGACGGCTCCAAGGACGAGCAAAAGTTCAAATACTTCCTGCGCCGTCATCAAATGCCCACGCAAGTTTGGTACGACGCGCACACAGGACTGTCCGCGTTTGATCTGAAGAGAAATATGCT
>DASZFU010000041.1:0-249844 GCA_035939495.1 Candidatus Angelobacter sp.
CTTGGACAGCAGCTGTATCCCATCACGGCTTTCGCCCCACACCAACCTGGTTTTCAATCTGGGCCATCAACACCTCTTTATCCCAATAGAATCAACCTTGGGCGTTCGAATTCCCTCCTAATTTGGACAGCTCTGACTTTCGGCCGCCCCTTCGGGGCTGGTTTCTCGTAGTCTGGACAATTGACTCCCACTTTTAATTACACTCGTCGCACACCCTCCGTTTGACGGCTTTCGGGATGACGAATTATTTTGGGGAGTTACGCCGGGCGGACAACAATCCAGGCCGGAAAGGAAAATCAATGGGAGACGGACAGGCAGCAGCCAACAGCTTTATCTGGCGGGAAGACCGCTACCGGGATATTTTACGCACACCCCAGAAAAATGACTTGCTGGTGAAGATCTGGCGCGAGGCCTATGGAGATGAGTATCCGGAAGAGGCTGATCCGTTTGGTTTCGTGACCTGTTCTGACTTGAACACGGTATGTGCCGAGTTGAAGATAAAGCCTGGAGACACGCTGCTCGATATTGGCTGCGGCCGAGGAGGACCCGGACTCTGGGTTGCGCGCAGGACAGGAGCTTCGCTGATAGGCATTGACATCGTTCCAGAAGCGATCGCCCACGCAAATGAATCTAAAGGCGAGGTCGAAGCGAGATTCGCGGTCGGAAGCTTCATCAATACCCATCTGCCATCCATATCGGTGCACGCCATTATGAGCATTGATGCTTTCTGGATGGTGCTGGACAAAGCGGCAGCCCTGAAAGAAATGGCTCGAGTTATCCAGCCAGGGAAGCGGTTCGTAATGACCACATGGATGCCACCGTATATAGCCCTCGAGCCTATGATGACCGCCGAAGGTTTTCGTTTGGTCTCGTCTCGGGAAACCGAACGATGGAAAGACCGTCAAATGGCCGTCTATAAAGGTGTCCTGCGCCACCGGAAGGAATTGGAAGCGTGCGTGGACGCAGGTTCGCTCAAGGTCTTGTTAGCTGAGGCCCAGGCGGCCAAGGAGCAGCTACCAACGTCGCCCAGATTCCTTATCGTAGCTGAGAAGCAAGGGTGACGTTGGCAGGCATTAAGGTACCAGGTTAAGGTACCAGCGAATCCATGTCGACCGACGACCAGGCGCTCTGCACGTGTTTGAGATAGTCCACATAGTGCTTGCGCGCCTGCTGTTGATTATGGGTGCGTGCTTCGGAAGCTTTTTTCGCCAGTTCCTGGTACGCCTCTTGCGATTGGCGGGCCGAGTCCTGGTGAAGCCCCTGAAGAGTCTCGGCATAATTGCGGTATGCTTCTGCCAGGGCCTCTTGGGGATTTTCTTTCTGCGCGGCTTCCTGCGCGGCTTTCACATAGTTCCGGTGCGCTTCAGTGGCCCGGCGTGTGGTTTCCAGTTCGGCCTGCTGGCCGGCTTTGGTGTAGGCGGCATAGTGCTCTTTTTGTTGCATACAACCCGACAGCGAGTCATCGTAGATGCCACGCGTGTACTTGTTGTATGCAGAAACCAACTGTTCGTTAACATCATTTGGTTCAGATTTTGATGAACTGCGAGGAGTCTTGCTCTCCTCACCTTTGCCTTCTTCGTGACGGGTTTTCTCGGCCATAATCACTCCATGCTGAAGAGATCAAATGTAGCACAGCGGCGCGAACCGCTGATTTTAAATAATCGTTAAATTCGTTAAAAATTGCAGTGATACTTCCAGCAAACCTTTTTGAAACGTTGATTATCTTAGGTATTTTTAATCTTAGCCGTAACAATCGACCTACTGGGCATACCAGTTTTCCGGTTGGATGTTGATGGTGCTCACAATTTTTTTTTGAAACCGGTCCCGCTTCAGGTATAGTTTTTTTGCTGCATTTTTGCAAGAGATTCGCGCGACCGAAAGCATTCTACACCCACAATCCAACTCAATTTCATTGTGCCTTAGTTCAAGAATATCTATTAGGGCAAAGGGCCAGGGCCACTTGTTGCGTTCTATTAAGGTGATCTCCCATAACGAGACAACAGGCGGAACTGAAGGAAGAAAGGCATTTAAGGGTGAGCCACAATTTCTCTGAAGCTGAACTGCAATCACCAGAGCTGCGCCGGCAACTGTTAGCACGCCTGATACGCGATCGGGAAAGTCCTAAGAGGACTAAGAAGTCCCCAATGTCATTTGCCCAGCAGCGGCTCTGGTTCCTGGAGCAGCTTACGGGCGGCTTGGCCTTGTACAACATGCCGTGTCCGCAGCGTTTTATGTTCCCAATCGATGAGGAGGTGCTGCGACGCTCGGTGAACGAGATTGTCCGCCGGCACGAGACGCTTAGAACGACCTTTGCGCTCGTGGATGGAGCTTCGGTGCAAGTCGTTGCCCCTGAGCTGGAACTGGTGATGCCCGTCGAAGACCTTCGCAGTCTCTCGCCCGAAGAGCGCGATCAGGAGAGCTTGCGCATCAGTACTGAACATGCGCTCGAACCTTTTGACTTACGCAACGGGCCGCTGATTCGAGCTAAGTTGTTGCGGCTGGCGGAGGCTGACTATCTCTTCCTATTGACCATTCACCACATTGTTTCGGATGGATGGTCCCTGGGCGTGTTCCTGGGTGAATTGGGCGTGCTCTATGGCGCATTTATTACAGGCCAGCCCTCTCCGCTGCCAGAGCTGCAGATTCAATATTCCGATTTTTCAGAGTGGCAGAGGAACTGGTTGAAAGGGGAAGTGCTTGAACGCCAGCTTGGCTATTGGAAGAGCCAGCTTTCATCCCTGACCACGCTGGACTTGCCGTGCGACCGGACGCGTCCAGCGCTGCCGTCGTTTCAAGGGGCAAGTCATCCCATAGAACTCGATTTAGAAGTCATCAACCGGTTGCGTTTGCTGTGTGCTGAACAGGACGCCACTTTATTCATGATGTTGCTGGCCGCCTTCCAGTCGCTTTTATTCCGGTACACCGGCCAGGAGGACGTGGTCGTGGGGTCGCCGGTCGCCAATCGCAATCGCACAGAGACCGAGGCGCTGATCGGATTCTTCGTGAATTCGCTCGTCATGCGCACCAATCTGGGCGGCGATCCAACCTTCCGGCAACTGCTGGGGCGCGTGCGCGAGACCGCCTTGGGAGCGTATGCGAACCAGGACTTGCCCTTTGAAATGCTCGTGGATGAGCTGCATCCAGAACGCGATCTGAGCCGCAATCCGCTCTTCCAGGTGGTTTTTCAGCTCATGAGCACCTCGGCGATCGTGAAATCAGGAGATGGCGGAACTTCGGGAGATAGCGGACAGAGGCAATCCACACCTGCGCTGCAGATGGGAACTGCCAAGTTCGACCTGAATCTGACGCTTTTCGAATCTCAGAATGCGGTGTTGGGAGCGTTCGAGTACAACACAGACTTGTTTGATTCGGCGCGAATCAAGCGGATGGCAGGGCATTACGCCAAGCTGCTTGAAGAGATCGCGCGCGATCCCGGCCAGCGAATCTCGCGGCTGCAACTGCTCACGGCCGCCGAGCTACGGCAGATTCAAAAGGAATGGAATGCAACGGCAGCACCCTTTCCCCGGCATGAAGGAGTGCGAGAAGCCTTTGAACGCCACGCCGCAAAACATCCTGAAGCCACGGCCATTATCTTCGAAAACAAGGAATTGCCGTTTGGCGAGGTGGAGAGCCGCGCCAGCCAGCTTGCAAACTATCTGCAAGAGCAGGGAGTCAGGAAAGGCGCGGTGGTCGCGATCTGCCTTCCACGCTCTCCAGAGATGATCATCGCCGCGCTGGCTGCGTTCAAAGCCGGCGCAGCCTACTTGCCGATCGATCCTGCATACCCAGATGAACGTATTCAGCTGATGGTGGCCGATGCTGGAGCGGCGGCCGTGGTAACCACCTTTGATGGAGCAAAACGCTTCCAGTGCGAGGACAGGAAGCTGATTGCGCTGGATCAAGAAGCGTCAGCCATTCAGCAACAACCGGCAACTCATGCCGGAACCGGTTACGACGAGAATGCCTTGGCCTATATCATTTTTACCTCTGGTTCTACAGGCAAGCCCAAGGGCGTTGAGATTTCACATCAGGGCCTCACCAACCTGGTTGCATGGCACAACCGCACTTTCAACGTTGAACCAGGTTCCCGGGGAATGCAATTTGCCAGCATAGCTTTTGACGCGGCAGTGTGGGAGATATGGCCGTATCTGGCGGCCGGCGCAAGCATCACCATCGTTGACGAGGGCGTCCGCTATTCTCCGGCGCTTTTGCCGCAGTGGATTTCCGGTCATGGCGTGACTCACTGTTTCATCCCGACTCCGATTTTGGATATTGTTGTGCGGCAGCCGTTTCCGGCGGAGGGCAGCCTTCGAGTGATGCTTACCGGCGGTGACAAACTGGTTCGCGGCGTTCCCCCGGACCTGCCGTTTTCGGTTTTCAATCAATACGGTCCTACGGAAAATACGGTTGTGGCTACATCGGCGCGCGTCCCGAGCGAAAAAGAGTGCCTTTCCGCGCCACCGATTGGACGCCCTATTTCCAATGTGGAATTGTTCGTGATGGATGCGAATGGCCAACCGGTTCCTATTGGCGTGGTGGGCGAGTTGTGGATCGGCGGCCAAAGCCTCGCCCGAGGTTACTGCAACGCACCGGAGTTGACCGCTGGAAGCTTTGTTCAGCATCCATTACAGGCCGGCAAGAGCGTCTACCGGACGGGCGATCTGGTTCGCTATCTTCCCGACGGAACCCTGGAATTTATAGGGCGAGCCGACGAGCAGCTCAAAATCCGCGGGTTCCGCATTGAGCCGGGTGAAATTGAATCAGCACTGACGCGTGAACCCGAAGTGCGGTCCGCCTGCGTGATTACCAGAGAAGACACGCCGGGCGATCCCCGCCTGGTTGCTTACATCGTTGCGAATGCCGGCGCCAGCGTTGATACTGCGATGCTGCGCGAGCGGCTCCGCGATAAACTGCCTGCCTACATGGTCCCCTCAGCGCTAGTCGTACTGGAGACCTTTCCCCTCACAACCAACGGAAAGATCGACCGGCAGAAACTGCCTGCTCCACCCGAGCAACGCGCTCGCGTCCATTTTGTGCCGCCCCGGACGCCCTTGGAAGAAATGGTCGCCGATGCCTGGCGCCAGGAGATCCATCTCACTGAAGTTGGCATTGACGATAATTTTTTTGATGTGGGAGGAAATTCGCTCACGCTGGTGCGGATCCAGCACCGGCTGGAAGCAAAGCTGCCCAGCCCAATCTCAGTCGTCGATCTGTTTCGTTATCCCACGATTCGAACGCTGGCGGCATCTCTGAACGGGAACACGGCCACCGCAACAAAAGTCGAGAAAGCGCGGGAGCGGGCTCTTCGCCGCAAGCAGGTACAGACTCAACGACGCTCGGAAGGCATATCGAGATGAACCCTGCCGGCAATTCCACGCTGGATGGCATCGCCATCATCGGCATGAACGGACGGTTCCCCGGAGCGCGTAATCTGGGCGAATTCTGGGGCAACCTGTGTGCCGGCGTGGAATCGATTCGCGCGTTTTCAGAAGCTGAGATGACAGCTTGCGGATACGATCCGGCGGTGTTGCAGCAGCCCAACTTCGTAAACGCCGGAGCGCCTCTTGATGATGCGGAAATGTTTGATGCGCCATTCTTTGTGGTGACGCCACGCGAAGCCCAGAGCCTTGATCCGCAGCGGCGGGTGTTCCTGGAGTGCGCCTGGCATGCGCTTGAAGATGCAGGCTATGTTCCTGAAAACGTAGATGGTCCCATCGGTATTTTTGCCGGAAACTCGCTGAATTCGTACATGCACAGGGTGCAGGCCAACCCTGAAATCGTGGCGGCGGTGGGCGGCTACCAGGTGATGATTGGCAACGACAAGGACCATCTCACTACCTACACGGCATATAAGCTTAATCTGACCGGACCCGCCGTGACCGTGCAGACAGCTTGTTCGACTTCGTTGGTGGCCGCATCCATGGCCTGCCAGTCCCTGCTGAACCATGAATGCGACCTTGCGCTCGCAGGGGGCGTATCGATCCGAGGCCCACAACACAAAGGCTATTTTTATGAAGAGGGCGGGGTCATGTCACCGGACGGCCACTGCCGCGCGTTCGATGCCGCAGCCCAAGGCACGGTCAGCGGTAATGGCGTGGGAATCGTGGTGTTAAAGAGATTGGAGGATGCGGTGCGGGATGGAGACCGCATACGTGCCGTGATTCTTGCTTCTGCCATCAACAATGACGGATCACAGAAGGTGGGATATACGGCCCCCAGTGTGGAAGGGCAAGCGGCTGTGATTACAACAGCTATGACCCTCGCGGGAGTTGAGCCTGAGACGATCACGTACATTGAATCTCATGGCACAGCCACGCCCTTAGGCGATCCGATTGAGGTCAGCGCTCTTACACAGGCTTTCGGAACTTCAAAGCGCAATTTCTGCGCACTTGCATCGATCAAGACCAACATCGGCCACCTGGATGTGGCGGCAGGCGTAACCGGGTTGATCAAAGCGGCCCTTTGCCTGGAACATAAGATGTTGCCGCCTTCCTTGCATTTTCAAATGCCCAACCCTGCGATCGATTTTGAAAACAGTCCCTTTTATGTTCAAAACCAATTGACGGAATGGAAGCCTGCCGCGCATCCGCGGCGGGCCGGGATAAGCTCGTTTGGCATCGGCGGCACGAATGCCCACATGGTGCTGGAGGAAGCTCCGGAACGCGAACCCTCAAGCGAGTCGCGAGCTGCGCAAATCCTGATCTTTTCGGCTCGCAGCGAAGCGGCGCTCGAAAGAATGACCGAGAATCTGCTATTCGATCTGCAGAACGCTCCTCCCAGGCCACTCGCCGACATCGCTTTCACGCTTGCCGCCGGAAGGCGCCATTTCCTTTGCCGCCGATGTGTAGCCTGCCAGGATAGGGAGAGCGCGATCGAAGCGTTGCGCGACGCACAGAACTTTTTTACTTCGGTGGCCACCGAACATTCGGGCATGGTTTTCATGTTTCCGGGCCAAGGCTCGCAGTGTGTAGGGATGGGAAGGGAGCTATACGAAGGTGAACCCAGGTTTCGCGAGGAGGTTGACCGCTGCGCGCACTTGTTGGAGAAACATCTCGGCTGCGACATTCGGCAGGCCATCTTTGGCGGCACAACCGGCGCCGGCGCAACCGATGATGCTTTGCAGCAGACATGGCTGGCGCAACCCGCGCTCTTTACCATTGAATATGCTTTGGCCCGCCTGCTCATGAGTTGGGAAATTACGCCGGCTGCCATGATCGGACACAGCATTGGAGAATATGTTGCAGCTTGTCTGGCTGGGGTGTTTTCGCTGGAGGATGCGCTCGAGTTAGTCGCTGTTCGCGGCAAGCTCATGCAGACAACTGAAGCGGGAGGAATGCTGGCAACTTTTCTTTCCGAGGAAGCAGCATTGGCCATGCTGCCCGCCGGTGTTGGAATCGCCGCCGTGAATGGACCAGGGCAGACGATCTTGTCGGGCCGCGAGGCCGGCCTACGACAAGCCGAGGATCATATCCAGAAAACGGGTGGCTCATCGGTTCGCCTGCGAACCTCGCACGCTTTTCATTCCGAGACCATGAATTCTATCCTGGATGAGTTCCACGCGCGCGTGCGCGCGGTTGGGCTGCGTCCTCCGACCACGCCTTATATCTCGAATCTCACTGGAACATGGCAGACTGAGGCGGCTGCCACCGAGCCCCGCTATTGGGTCGATCATCTGCGCCAGGCGGTGCGCTTTGGCGATGGGTGCCGAGCGTTGTGCGAAAAAGGTCATAAAGTTTGGCTGGAAGTGGGACCAGGTGGAACGCTTTCGAAACTCGCGACGAGATTCCTGCGCGAACGCGAAGGGATGGCCATTGAATCAGGGCTTGATCAGCATTCGATAGCGATGGCTGCAGGAAAACTCTGGGCCACCGGCGTTCCGGTATCGTGGCCGAAATATTACGAAGGTGAACGGCGTTGCCGCGTGCCGCTGCCTCTCTATCCTTTTGAATGGCAAAGCTATGATGCTGAGCCTGCGGCCGCCACGTCGCAAATCTCTTATCTGAGCCGCAATCCAGATCTGAAAAACTGGTTCTACCTGCCGGCGTGGAGGCAGACCCGTCCGCCGCAGCCTCTTCGATCGGAGACTGTATGCCTGCTTTTTCTCGATGAATCAGGGCTGGGCGCGGCCGCAGCGGACCAACTCCGCGATATTGGCGCACGCATAATAAAGGTTGAGGCGGGAACTGAATTTCAGACCGCAAGCGAAGATCATTTCTACATCCGTGCTGAAGAACCGCAGGATTACTCTGCGATGTTCAACGCCCTTGCGGCTGCCAAGAATTTGCCGCAACACATTATTCATTTCTGGAATGTGGGGGCACAGGCGGAGCCGAAAGGCAGCGGATTCTATCCTCTCCTGTATCTTGCGCAGGCGCTGGCATCGCGTCCTGAGCCGATGCGCGTGACGGTGGTTTCCAACCACGTTCATGCGGTGACCGGCTACGAAGAGATTCATCCTATGAAGGCGACGGTGCTGGGATTTTGCCGGGTCGCACAGCATGAGCAGCCTAATCTCACGTGGCGCAACGTCGACGTTGAGTGGCCGGCGGCCGATGCCGCCCAGCAGGTTGCCGCTGAATGCACATCCGATTCCATCGAGACTGCTGTGGCATGGCGCGGCCGCGGGCGATGGGCGGAAACGATCGAGCCAACACCGTTTTTGCCTACCTCACAGCACGGCTCCCTTCTGCGCCCTGAGGGAGTGTATTTGATTACGGGTGGCTTGGGCGGCATCGGTCTCTCGATTGCACAGTACCTGGTTAGGCAGTATCGCGCCCGGTTGGTGCTGGTGGGGCGCTCTCCATTGCCGGAAGATTCGCCCAAACGCCAACAGATCACGGCCCTGGAACAGGAGGGAGCGGAGATATTGGTCTGCGCTGCCGATGTCGCCGATTCCACACAGATGAGCCAGGTGCTGCAAGCAGCGCGGGAGCGCTTTGGCCCGCTCAACGGCGTGATTCATTCCGCCGGTGTGGCGGGCGGAGGAATGATTCAGGTTAAAGAGCGCGCAGCCGCCGAGGCAGTGTTTTCGCCGAAAGTGCAAGGTGCATTGGTCCTCGAGGAGCTGCTGCGGGAGACTAAACTGGATTTCTTTGCGGTGTTCTCTTCGCTCGCAGCGCTGTTGGGCGGATTCGGACAGGCAGACTACTGCGCGGCCAATTGCTTTCTTGATGCTTTCGCGCATCGTGAAGCTGCGCGCCGCGATCGAGTAACCCTCTCCATTCAATGGGATACATGGGACGAAGTCGGTATGGCGGTTAATACTGTGGTTCCGGCAGAGATGGAAGGTCACCGCGCGCAGGCTTTGAGAGATGCCATTCATCCCGCCGAAGGCGCGGCGGCTTTTCATTGGGCCATCGAATCAGGCTTGCCCCGGGTCGCCATATCTACGACATTCCTGCCGTGGCGCGTCGAACAGGCACGGGCCATGCTCTATAGCCAGACTGCGGCTGCAGCACAGGCCGCTCCTCCGGCAGACCGGCATCCTCGTCCACAGTTGCGCAGCACATTTATCGCTCCGGCGTCGGAGATGGAACAACTGGTTGCCGGGATATGGCAAGACCTGCTGGGGATTGAACAGGTCGGCACCGGCGATAACTTTTTTGAACTGGGAGGGCACTCCCTGCTGGCAACCCAGATGGTTTCGCGCCTGCGTTCTGCGCTGGGAGTCGAAATCTCGGTGCGGAAGATCTTCGAGGTCCCGACCATTGCCGGGCTGGTGAAGGCATTGAATGAAATGATGAATGAGTCCGACGAAGTCTTACGCATGATCGCAATGGTCGAACAGATGAGCGATGAGCAGGTAAAAACGCAGTTGGAGCAGATGGAATAGTGGCCGTAGAAACAGAAACAATCCAGGAACGCATTGCAGGGCTCTCTGCGGAGAAGCGCGCTTTGGTTGAAAAGCTGCTCAAGGGCAGCAGCAAAACTGTGCCTCCGCGTATTGGCAAGCGGCAAAGCAGCGGCCAGGCGCCACTGTCCTTCGCGCAACAGAGGCTATGGTTTTTCGAGCAGCTTCTGCCGGGCACGCCTGTGTACAACATGCACATGGAACCGCGGTTTCCGGCGGTCTTCGATCCTTCGGTCCTGGAGCGTAGCCTCAACGAGATGGTGCGCCGGCACGAAATTCTCCGCACCAGCTTTGCCACTGTTGACGGCAAGCCGGTACAGATTGTCTCCCAAGAATTAAAGGTGGAATTGCCAGTCGTCGACCTGCGGCATCTTCCATTGGCAGAGCGCGAAGCCGAACTGGCCCGCCTTTCCGCGAACGCCTGGCTCGCCCCTTTCGATCTTGCGACCGCACCATTGCTTCGCGCCCAATTGCTGTGGACGAGCCAGGAAGAGTTTACACTGCTGCTTACGATTCATCACATTATCTGTGATGCCTGGTCGGTCAACATTTTCTTCCGCGAACTGGGTATCCTGTGCTCCGCATTTCATGCGGACGCGCCTTCTCCGTTGCCGGAACCTCCGATTCAATATGCCGATTATGCGGTGTGGCAGCGGAACTGGCTGCAGGGCGAGTTGCTGGAACGGCAGTTGTCGCACTGGAAACAACGGCTGGAGGGGATCGCTCCCTTCAACCTGCCGACCGACAGACCTCGTCCAGCTACACCTTCGTTTCGGGGCGCACTTCTCCCGGTTCGGATCGGTGGGGACTTACTGGCCAAACTCCGTATGCTCAGCAAGCGGCGGGAATGCACGAACTTCATGACCCTGCTGGCAGCGTTTCAAGTTTTGCTCTTCCGATACTCCGGGCAAGAAGACGTTGTTGTGGGTACTCCGGTCGCCAATCGCAATTACACCGAAATTGAAGAGGTGATGGGCGTTTTCATCAACTCATTGGTGATGCGCGCTACCCTGGCCGGCGATCTGCCATTCAACCGGGCGCTGGCGCAGGTGCGGGAGACGGCCCTGGAAGCCTATGCGAATCAGGACATCCCTTTCGAGATGCTGGTGGAGCAGCTTCAACCGGAGCGCGATTTCACGCGCAACCCACTCTTCCAGGTAATGTTCCAGCTTCAGACGATGAACGGAAGTGCGCCGGAGGAGAGCGGCAACACGGGTGGCGTCGCGCGTCATAACGCCATCTTTGATGTGAACGTGAATCTATTTGAATTATCCGATGCAATCATTGGTGGATTCGAGTACAACGCCGACCTGTTCGACGAGGCGACGGCGGCTCAAATGGTTGCTCACTGGAATGTACTGCTTCAAGCCATCGTGGAGAATCCCGGCGGCAACCTCGGCGATCTTGCGATTCTGACTGAAGAGGAGCGTGCCAAGTTATTTGCGGAGTGGAAGGGTTTCGACCACGCTTATCCGGAGAACCGCACGATTCACAGCCTGTTTGAAGAAGCCGCGGGGCGCATGCCCCACGCTATCGCAGTGGCCGGCCCCGATCAAACACTTACCTATGACGCACTGAACCGCAAAGCAAACCAACTGGCTTGGCGCTTGCGTGAACTTGGCGTTCGCAGAGGAGACCGTGCCGGCATCTGCCTCGATCGTTCGGCGGAAATGCTTGTAGCCATATTTGCAACACTCAAGCTGGGCGCTGCCTATGTTCCTCTTGATCCAGAGTCTCCTCCCGAAAGATTAAAAGCCGTGGTTGACGATGCTGCGGTTGCGCTCGTTGTTACGCATGAGAACATGCTTGAGCATTTCTCTGAGCCCGGAGTAAGAATGTTGGCCCTGGATCGAGAGGTGGCTGTGATTGCGGAAAACCCCGACCACAGCCCGCCCGCGAATGAAGCCGGAGGAGCAGACATTGCGTATGTGGTTTATACCTCGGGTTCCACCGGGAAACCAAAGGGCGTATGTGTGCCGCATCAGAGCCTGGTTAACTCAACCTGGGCCCGTCTGCATTACTATCGCGATCCGGTAGCTCGCTACTTGCTACTCTCGCCTTTTGTCTTCGACAGCTCGGTCGCCGGAATCTTCTGGGCGCTCTGCACAGGAGGATCGCTGCATGTTCCTTCGCGCAACGTGTTGACCGATCCTGCCCAGCTTGCGGTGGAAATAGCTCGTGATAAGATCACTCACTTTCTCACCATTCCCTCGCTCTACAGCCAGCTTCTCGACCACCTCAGATCCAAGGTTGAGTTGGCGGGGGTGATCGTTGCCGGGGAACCATGCCCGCTCATGCTGGTGCAACGCCACTTTGAGCGTTTTCCCGAGGTTGCGCTCTTCAACGAGTACGGCCCCACTGAAGCTACCGTGTGGGCTACCGTCTTTCGCTGCGGGCGGGAAGGCAACTACAGCTCGCTACCGATCGGACGCCCTGTTGCGAATACTCGGACTTATATTGTCGATGGCGATGGGAGGCCTGTTCCGGTGGGTGTGCCCGGTGAATTATGGATCGGCGGCGACAACGTAAGCCACGGGTATTGGAACCGTCCTGATCTTACGGCTGAGCGCTTTCTTCCCGATCCTTTTCATGGCAGCGGCGCAAGAGTTTACCGGACGGGGGACAAGGCCAGATATTTGCGCGACAGCAACATCGAATTTCTCGGACGGATCGATCAACAAATCAAGATTCGCGGGTTTCGAATTGAATTAGGAGAAATCGAAGCGGTACTCCAGCGGCATCCGGGGATTGAGGAGTGTGCCGCATTTGCGTGGAAACATGAAGAGGATTTCCGCCTGGCTGCCTGGCTGGTGGCGCGCGCCGACGAAGTTGAAACGGACGAACTCGTCAGCTTCCTGGAGCAGTATCTGCCCGCTTACATGATTCCTTCATCTTTTACCTGGGTCCTGGCGCTGCCACGCAATGCCAATGGCAAGCTGGACCGTGGCGCCCTGGTTGCCGATTCGCGACAATCCAAGGGACGAGCGAAATTCGTTGCGCCGCGCACCACAGTGGAAGAAACAGTGGCCGGGCTGTACACGGAAGTGCTGGGGGTGGAGCAACCCGGAGTCAACGACAATTTTTTCCAGCTTGGCGGACATTCTCTGCTGGCGACGCAGCTTCTTTCCCGCGTGAACAAGACCTTTCAGTTGCAACTGCCGCTGCCTGCAATGTTCGAGTCGCCTACCGTGGCTTCTTTGGCGCAGCTTGTGGAAGAAAGCTTGTTCAATGAGATTTCGGCATTGCCTGATTCGGAACCGGAGACATGGGCCGGGCCGCAACAAGCCGGGTAAACAGCATCTATGAGCGACATTACGACATCGGCGCGGGTGGCCACGCTCTCACCCGAAAAGAGAAAGCTCTTCGAGCAACGGATACGAGGGGTTGCAGCAGCGTCTTCGGAGATCCCAAAACGCGCGCCGGGTTCTTTCCTGGAACTCTCGTTCGCGCAGCAGCGCCTGTGGTTTCTCGATCAGCTGGTTCCAGGTAATCCGTTTTACAACATTTTTTCGGCTGTGCCGCTCAAATTTGCGCTCAACATTGGCGTGATGCGGCGCGTGCTCAATGAAATTGTGAGGCGGCATGAAGCATTGCGCACCAGCTTTGCGACGATTGACGGCAAGGTGGTGCAGGTGATAGCTCCCACGCTGCACCTGGATTTACCGGTTACAGATCTCCGGCCGCTGGAATCCCAGGCCCGCGAGCCTGAAGCCGTGCGTCTTGCCTACGAAGAAGCACGCATCCCATTTGATCTGGCTCAAGGGCCATTGATACGGGCCAAGCTGCTGCACCTGGACGCCTATGATTATGTCCTGCTGCTTACCATGCATCACATTGTTTCTGATGGATGGTCCATGGGCATATTTTTCGATGAATTAAGCGCTCTCTACACCTGCTATGCCACGGGACAACCCTCGACTTTGCGCGAACTGCCAGTGCAATACGCCGATTTTGCGTTATGGCAGCGGGCCTGGCTGCAAGGCGATGTACTGGATAAACAGCTATCGTACTGGCGGCGACAGTTGGATGGGATTCCCAAATTGGAACTTCCTTCGGACCGCCCTCGCCCCCAGGTGGCGGCCTTTCATGGCGCATATTATGCCGTGCAGTACCCGAAAGGCATCGCGGGCGCGCTCAAACGCGTGAGTGAACAGCATGGCGCAACTCTCTTCATGACCCTGCTGGCGGCATTCCAGGTCTTGCTCCATCGCTACACCGGCCAGGATGACATTGCTATTGGCTCTCCGGTCGCCAATCGTAACCGGAGCGAGATCGAAAAACTGATCGGATTCTTCGTCAATTCCCTGGTGATGCGCGCCAGCTTCGAGGGTGATCCGACGTTTGGCTCATCGCTCGCCGAGGTGCGCAGGACTGCTGTTGAAGCTTATGCCAACCAGGACCTGCCGTTTGAGATGCTGGTTGAAAAATTACAGCCTGACCGCGATTTGAGCCGCAACCCCTTGTTTCAGGTGATATTCCAGTTGATGAATGCTCCCACGGTCGCCTCGGGACAGGAAGATGGAAGCAACGCCACCGCCACCACGCCTTATTCGAGCGTTCAAAGCGGCACCTCAAAGTTTGATCTTAACGTCACCTTAGGGGAGTTCGCTGATTCTCTCGTCGGAGGCATCGAGTACAACACCGACCTCTTCGACGAATCAACCATCACCCGTCTCAGCGGGCATTACCTGGCCGTGCTTCATGCCATCATTGCCAATCCTAAACAGCGCATTTCCGAGATGGCCCTGCTCACGGCTTTAGAGCGCCAACAGGTTCTGGTTGACTGGAACACGACCACGGCCGATTTTCCCCGTGCACGCTCGCTGGCCTCGATTTTTGAAGAGCAGGTGAACGCTCATGCGACGGAGCCCGCGGTGGTGTACGAGGGCCGGTCATTGACCTATGCAGAGTTGAATTGCCAGGCAAACCGGTTGGCCCATTACCTGCGCTCATTGGGTGTGGGCCGTTCCAGCCGGGCCGGCATCTGTGTGCGGCGTTCGCCTGAAATGGTGATCGCCGTCCTGGGGGTGATCAAGTCAGGCGCCGCCTATGTACCGCTTGATCCTGACTATCCTAAAGAGCGCCTGGCGTTCATGATCGACGATGCGGGCCTCGAAGTGCTGATCGCGCAAACTTCGCTGGTGGGAAAGCTCACGGATGCGCCGGCGCCAGCCATCTGCGTTGAGAGTGACCTGCTTTCCGGCTACCCAGCCGGCAATCCCAATCACCTTACTGACGGAGATGATCTTGCCTATGTGATGTATACCTCAGGATCTACGGGTGCGCCAAAGGGAGTAGCGATCCGGCAACAGAGCATCACCCGCCTGGTTTGCAACAATAATTACGCGCAGCTTGGGGCTGGAGACCGCATCGCCCAAGTTTCAAGTTTCTCTTTTGACGCAGCCACTTTTGAAATCTGGGGAGCGCTTTTGAATGGCGGCCAGTTGGTAGGTTTCAGTAAAGAGTTGCTTCTTTCGCCGGCCGATTTCGCGGCGGAACTGGAACTGCAGGAAATCAGCGCCATGTTTCTTACTGTGGCGCTGTTCAACCAGATTGCGCGTGAGTGTCCGCAGGCTTTTCGCACGGTGCGCAGCTTGCTGGTGGGGGGCGAGGCGCTTGATCCAAAATGGATTCGACGCGTGCTCGATTCCGGCGCTCCGTCGCGCTTGCTCAACGGCTACGGTCCTACCGAGACCACTACGTTCGCCGTCTGCCATCTGATCCAGAATTTGCCTTCCGGTGTTTCCAGCATTCCCATCGGCAGACCCATCACGAACACTGCCGCCTATGTTCTCGACAAGTACGGCGAACCGGTGCCTATTGGCGTTCATGGCGAGCTTTATCTAGGTGGTCCCGGCGTGGCGCGTGAATACTGGAAACGCCCGGAACTTACGGCTGAACGCTTCGTGCCTGATCCATTCAGCGGCAATGAGGGTGAACGTCTCTATCGAACCGGCGATAAAGTCCGCTATCTGGCAGACGGCGCCATAGATTTTCTTGGGCGAATAGACCAGCAGATAAAACTGCGCGGGTTCCGCATTGAATTGGGCGAGATCGAGACCGTTTTAAACACACACCCCTCGGTCAAGAGCGCCGTCGTGATGTTGCGGGAGGACCGAGTGGGCGACCGCCGGCTGGTGGCGTACATTGTGCAGAATCCGGGTTTGCCTGTTCACAATGGCGAGCCAGATCGCATGGGGGATGCCCAACTTCAACACTGGCAGAGAGTTTACGACGAGGTTATCTATTCTTCACTTGACCAACACACCTCCGAGCACCACGAAGCGCTGTTCAACATCAAAGGTTGGGCAAGCACTTATACGCAGGCTCCACTGCCGCCTGAGGTCATGATCGAGCAGGTCGACCAGACCGTGAGCCGCATTCTTGCCTTGCGTCCGAAGCGAGTGCTGGAGATAGGTTGCGGAACCGGACTCCTGCTGGCAAGAATCGCGCCCGGCTGCGAATTCTATGCGGGAACTGATTTTTCAGCGGTGGCTCTCGACTATCTAAGACAACAAATCAGCGAATCGCAGAGCGATTTTTCCCGCACCACATTGCTGCAGCGAACAGCGGAGGATTTTTCCGGCTTTGAGGATGGCTCCTTCGACGTAGTTGTTCTCAATTCCGTGGTGCAGTATTTTCCCAGCGCTGAGTATCTACTGACGATTGTGAGGGGCGCGCTGCGCGTGCTGGCTCCCGAGGGAGCCGTCTTTCTCGGCGATCTGCGCAATCTGCTGCTGCTGGAAGCGTTTCATACATCATTGGTTCTGCATGGATCGGGAGATGACGATCCGGTCAGCGAACTTCGCTCAAGACTTACCCAAAGCATGTATGAAGAGCAGGAACTGATACTTGCCCCGGCCTTCTTTCACGCAATCCGGGATGAACTGCCTGCGATTACAGCAGTGGAAGCGCGCCCTAAACGCGGACACAATCTGAGCGAACTTACGCAGTTCCGCTATGACGTGATTTTGCGCACAGGCGAAATCCATAGCGGCGGCCAGGACTTTGAATGGATGGAATGGCGGACAGACAAGTCCACCGTGGAGCAGGCGCGGCGGAAGATAGAGTCTGGAGCGGCCATCGTAGCCCTCAAAGGAGTGCCGAACGCCCGCGTTACTTATGAAGTAAACGCCGCAGCCTTGGTGAAAACACAGCCGGCCTCATTGACCGCCCTCCGGGTCAAGGAACAAGCCAAGGCGGCCCTGACCAAAGCGGCCGATCCGGAGGAATTCTGGAGCCTGGGCGAGCAGTTGGGGTACGATGTCGATCTCCGCTGGGACGACTCCGATACTGAGGGCCGGTTCGATGTCTTGTTGCGCCGCTACGATTCGAGTGCGCCTTTGCCGGCAACGGCAGTGGTTGTTCCCGAACTCCCGCAGGCGCGTAAATCATGGCGAAAGCTATCCAACACTCCTGCCGAAGTATTTTTCTACAGGAAGCTGGTTCCACAACTACGCAGCTTTCTTGAAGATAGCCTGCCCGTGTACATGATGCCTGCGGCGTTTGTGTTGCTGGAAGAATTACCCTTGTCACCCAACGGCAAGCTGGACCGCCGCGCCTTGCCGGCCGCCGGGCAGCAGCGCTGGAGCGTTGAGACGGAGTATGTTGCTCCCAGGAACGAACTGGAACAATCGCTGGTGAAGATCTGGTCAGAGGTACAGGGAATAAAAAGAATCGGTGTGCATGACAACTTCTTCGTCCAACTCGGAGGGCACTCGCTTACCGCAACACAGCTCATCTCCCGCGTTCGCGAGAAGTTCAACATCGAAATCCCGATCAGAACGCTGTTTGAAAAACCCACGATAGCCCAATTTGGCGAGGCCGTCGCCGAGCACCTAAAGCGAACGGAACAACCCTCGCCGGCGAAGATCAGCCGCATTGGCGATGAGCAGGAACAAAGTAGTGTCGATGTGGACAAGCTCTCGGATGAAGAAGTGAATGCAATGCTGGCCAAGCTCCTGACCAAGGAACAAGGGTAATTGCAGTTTGTTGCCACTCTATGTTGGAATGCTTGCCTGAGGAAAGTTGTACATGCAAAAACATAAAAAACCCGACCGCACCCGCAAGAGAAAGGAAAAGCCGATGAATCCAAGCAGCGATGCCCTCTCCGAAAAAACCTCTTCCCAATCCTCAATCCAAGCTATGGCAGGGCAATTCGGGGATGCATATCAAAAACTGATGCAGGCTTCGCAGGAGGCGGCCGTGCACGGCCAGAAGCTATATGAGGAAGCCTACAATGACCTGGCCAAAGAAATCAGTGAAATACAAAGCGATATCAGCAAACGGTATGCTGAAGCGTATCAGCAATACATTAAGATCGCCCAGGATGCAAGCGGCGCGCAGCACGGCCAGGAAGCCTATAGGAATTTCGCAGAGACAGTCCGTGGACTCGAAGAAGATAGCGCGCGCCGCACAAGCGAAGCCAATAGCGGGTTCGCCGGCAAGATCCAAGAGTCGGCGTCACTGTCGCAGCAGCAGGCGCAGGTGAACTACAGAAGCTATCTGCGTTCTATTCAGCAGGCATGGGCAGGGTTAGATGTTAATTCGTTAACTTAGTATGTACTTAGACCTGGCTTATCGTATTGGCTACCAGCTTTGCTACGCTGCTTGCGTGTGACTGCAGGAAGAAGTGCGCCCCCGGAACTATGCGCAGGTTGAAGGCGCCGGTTGTTTGTGAGTGCCATGCAACCAGGTCTCCACGGGTGGTCAATGCATCTTCCTGGCCACCGATGGCGGTAATCGCGCAACTCAGCCGTTGGCCGGGAATATACTGATAGGTTTCTGCGAGACGGAAATCCGCCCGCAATGCAGGCAAGAGGAGATGCAGTAGTTCCTGATGCTTGAGGATTTCATCGGGCGTTCCATTGATCTTTGCCATCGCTTGAATAAACTCCCGATCTTCGAGGTGGTGAATTGGAGGCTGCCTGCGTGGGACTTGCGGCGCGCGGCTGGCAGACACAAAAAGCCTCGCAGGTGAAAGCATCTGGCGGCGATCCATGGCCCTTGCAAGTTCAAAGGCGACTAGCGCTCCCAGGCTGTGTCCAAACAGGGTGACTGGCCGGTCAAAATAGGGCGCGGCTTCATCCAGAATACGGTCTACAAGTTCCGCGACACTTTTCGGCATAGGCTCGCCGATTCTTGTGGCCCTGCCCGGCAACTCGATCGGAAATACTTGTATCCCCTTAGGAAAGTGCTGTTCCCAGGAATAGAAGAGGGACGCAGTACCACCAGCATACGGAAAACAAATCAGACGCAGACGCGCAGCCGGATCAAGCCGGCTGCGAATCCAGCTACAAGGGTTTTGTGACAAGAAGGCCTCGATGATGTTCGACCCATTATAAAATCAAGGCTGCAAACCCTGAGGCTTGAATCGTTTTCCAGCTCTCGCGCATCATTATTTGGCATGGAACTTCAAGATAGACAAGACACTCCCGAGTTTTCGCCGCTGGCTCTTCCAGATGAAGCGGCCTTTTCTTCTTCGCCAGGCAGATTGGAGCACAAAGATGCCGGGTTGCTCGACGCTTATTCACGGGCGGTCACCGGCGCAGTCGAGCGTGTAAGCCCTGCGGTGGTAAAGATCCATGCGCAGGGGCCTGTGCGGAACGGGCGACAGGAAGGTGGCAGCGGTTCGGGCTTTCTCTTTACGCCCGATGGGCTGATCATAACCAACAGCCATGTCGTCCATCGGGCTGAGAAGATTCATGTCACCTTTCCCGGCGGCGAGAGCGGCATGGCCGACCTCATCGGCGAAGATCCGGATTCCGACTTGGCCATCTTGCGCGTTGGCTTCTCTCCAGCGCCAGCGGCAACTTTGGGCAGCTCCCGCTCATTACGAGTCGGGCAGTTGGCCATTGCGCTCGGCAATCCTTATGGCTTCCAGTTTACGGTGACGGCGGGGGTCGTGAGCGCGCTTGGACGCAGCATGCGCTCCAAATCCGGGCGGATGATCGATGAGATCATCCAAACCGACGCCGCGCTGAACCCAGGCAGCTCCGGAGGGCCGCTGGTAGACTCGGCAGGCAATGTAATCGGCGTGAACACGGCCACCATTCATGGCGCGCAGGGCCTGTGCTTCGCCATTGGCGTGGATTCGGCCAAATATGTGGCCGGCGAACTGATAAAGCATGGCAAGATCACGCGCAGCTATATCGGGCTTGCGGGGCAAAACGTTCCGCTGCACCGCAGACTGGTGCACTACTATGGGCTTTCCGGGGACACGTCGGTGCTGGTGGTTTCGGTACAGCGCGGCGGTCCTGCGGAGCGGGCGGGCATTCGCGAGGGCGACTTGCTGATTGCCTTCCAGGGCAAACCTATTGCGGGCATCGATCAACTGCATCGCTACCTCACTGGACAGGAGATCGACCACAAACTTACGATCAGCATCTTGCGCAATTCACGAAAGCTGGACCTGGAGATTAAGCCGGAGGCGAGGCCGGAAATGGATTGAAGAATCCAGCGCAGCGAAATGTCAAAGGGGCACAATCGAAACGGAAGGTTGCTTGACAAGAATTTGATTAAAGCTGATGGAACCGCAGTTGGGGCTCCAAGCGGCGCTTGAGATCCTGAATTGTGTTCTGATCACAGCGGGCAAACAAGGAATCGAGGTCGTGTTCATTCGACAGTTTGTAAACGCTCTTATATGGTCCTAAATAGACCATAACCTTCTTGCCATGTCCCAACAGATTCAGAACGTTATTCAGAGTCCCTCGGCTTTCGCCATCCCAAAGCATTAAGCCGCATTTGGCGTCCTCGGCCATGGCTGCATCTTTCGCGGCATAATACTCGAAACCCTTGGTTTTTGGGGGAGCTGTGATCGGTCGGGTTGGCCAGCCACCCACATTGTTTACGGCAATTGCCGGCCATGCAAAACACAGTTACATTCTGATATTGCTTTTCGGAAAAGTATTTTTTGGAACGGACAAGGCAGTTCAATTGGCGTCGCCGATGAAGATGGCACATTTTTTCGTAATCAGATTATCGAGCTGTTCGCGAATCACGTCATTGAGTTTTGAAATTGCTCGTGAACCGCCAATGAAAACGCTTGTCACAATGAACTCCTGGTGTGCGTCAAAGCAACCACAAAAACTTCTTTTGCTTGACACCCGGAAAGTTGGTTTTAAAGTTAAGATCAACTCTTTCGGCTCGAGTAAGCTCCTATTCTTGATCTGTTAGAAACGGCAAAGAGCGGCATCGGCGCCGATGCCCGATAATGCCGCATCCGGGCATGTTCTGCCTGCCATATGCTTGAGACTTGCTGAATTTAGATTGTAAACAAGGACTCACGCACAATGACTCTGGAAAAATCATTGGTTCTGGGATGTCTGGCGCTGGCCTCTTTCGTTGCTGCTGGTTCGCCGTGCCATGCGCAGGAGAAAACTAAAATTGCTGAAGGCGAATATACTGTCATCAATGGCGACCCGGAAAGCGTGGGTAAAGCGCTTGATCATTGGGTCCTCTGGAAACTGAAAGATAACAATCTTCAGGTCAAGAGTCGTGTGGACGAACGGGGAGGCGAATTGCTTCAGGAGTTTTTGTTCACTCCTCACTTCAAGCCGATTGCATATGGTATCTCCTCCCATATAAAAGGCGGGGCCGGAGAAAAGGATCAAGAGCTCTTCTTGTTGTGCCGGCTGTCGCCAAAACTGATCCGATGTAAGGAGGAAATGGCTGGCCAGGAAGAACGCAAGGACACATTTGAGCTTTCGATCAAGGAGCCCGAATATGCGTTCCTGCCTGGTGAATTCTACCTGCTGGACGTCTCTTGGTTCTTTGTCTCGCTCATTCAAAACCAGCGGGAGAATTGTGAAAGAGCTGTTTACTCGCTTGCTGAAGATGACTCTGGCAAGCCCAAACTCGAGATGGATGACATCGCAAAGATCCATTGGTTAGGCCCGGAGATCGTGACCGTGATGGGCAAAACTGTTCAAGCGAACAAATACGAACTGCTGGATTTCACGGTTTGGACGGCCCCCAGCAACGGCATGATGCTCGCCATCGAATCAACCGATGGCCATGGCCGATGGGAGCTCACAAAATTCAAGAGCTACAGCTCAGCGTTCTTGCCGGAACTGCGGTAATTTGGCACTTTTGGCAGTTATGGCGATCCCTGATAGACTGCGTGACTCGAACGCATGAACCATGGATTTCAGCGCTTATTACGAAAAAGACGGCCTGGCGCTTGGCGAACTGGTTCGGCAGGGCGAGGTTACTGCCCTTGAGGTGCTGGAGACCGCAATCGCCCGCGCAGAGGCGGTGAACCCCAAGCTCAACGTGGTGGTTTATCGTGGTTATGAGCAGGCGCGGGCAGCGGCCAAGTCCTTCAGGCCCGATGGCCAGCCTTTCGCCGGAGTACCGCTGCTGCTCAAGGACATTACCGGCTTCTGCGCCGGCATGCCCACCCGCGCCGGTTCTTCTTTTGTGCCGGACACGCCCGCTACAGCCGACTCGCATCTTGTTGCCAAGTTCAAACGCGCCGGCTTCATTCCTTTCGCCAAGACGAATGTGCCGGAGTTTGGCTTGCCGCCCGTCACCGAGTCGCGGTTGTATGGTCCAGCAAGAAATCCCTGGGACGTGAATCGCACGCCTGGCGGCTCTTCCGGCGGCTCTGCAGCCGCGGTAGCTTCGGGCGTGGTTCCTGTGGCCCATGCCAGCGATGGCGGAGGTTCAATCCGCATCCCCGCAGCCTGTTGCGGACTGGTGGGACTCAAACCGACGCGTGGACGCAATTCGCTGGGGCCGGATATAGGCGACATCCTGAACGGTCTGGTGACTGAGGGAGTTGTCAGCCGCACGGTGAGAGATACAGCGGCAGCGCTCGATGCCACTTCGGGATACATGCCCGGCGATCCTTACGCAGCGCCGCCTCCAGCGCGTCCTTTCCTGGCCGACGTTTCGTCGAAACCGCGCAGGCTGCGCATTGCTTTCACTACGCGCGCTCCGTATGGCGCGGTTCTCGATCCCCAGATCGTCGCCGCAACAGAGGCGACGGCAAAGTTGTGCGAACAGCTCGGCCATCAGGTGACAGAAGCAGGATTTGATATCGAAGCGCACAAGGTAGGCCGGTCGTTCCTGACCCTTTACGGCACCGGTCTGGTCCGCAACATTGACGGTGTAGCGAAGGCTGCGGACCGCGAACCTCTGCCTGCCGATTTTGAAGCGATGACGTGGAATTTCTACGACCGCGGACGTAAAGTTACCGGCGCCCAGTATTTGACCGCGGTTGCCCACCTGCAGCGAGTGTCACGCTCGTTTGCCGGATTCTTTGAAACCTGTGACATCTGGCTTACACCCACACTGGGATATCTTCCTCTACCGGTGGGCCTGATTGACTTCAACGATCCCAACGCGAATTTTGCCGACCCCCGCATCGCCGGTTTTGCGCTTTACAACTCAACCTACAACTTTTCCGGTCAGCCGGCGATCACTTTGCCGTTACATCAGTCAGAAGATGGCTTGCCCATTGGCATGCTCTTCGGAGCCCGCTACGCAGAAGAATCAACGCTGCTGCAACTCGCCGGCCAACTTGAAGAAGCGCAACCGTGGAAGAACCGCAGACCTAAGTGCTAACTAGCCAGGGACTCCGCCCCTGATACCCCGAGAAGCCAGAAGTCAGGAGTCAGAAGACGTAAAGTGCGTGCTGACGAGAACAAATTCACGTTTCAACGCGCATAGCGGCCTAAGCCAAAACCTACCACTGATACCCTGATTTTCACTTGATCTGCGGAAAGGCAAAAACGCTCCCGGAGGAATCAAAAACTCCGGGCTACAACCGCGAAGGCTGCATCGGTTGCTTTCAAGGCCGCGTCTATGTCGGCCTCGGTGTGCGCCGCAGAGAGAAACATGTTGTGCTTGGGATGCAGATAGACGCCACGCCTCAGAGCCTCGGCCGTGAAACATGATCCTTTCTTATACTCCAGATCGTCCTCAAAGAGGACCAGTGGCATCTGCGGCGGGCCGGTCTGTTTGACGCCGACCCCATGAGCTGCTGCCTGTTCGGCAAGGCCGTCGCGAAGCCGTTGTCCCATGCACGCCATGTGCTCGATGGCGCCGGTTTTCTCCAGCGTCTCCAGGGTTGCCAGGGCAGCGGCCATCGCTACACCTCCGCACCAAAAGGAGCCGGTCACAAAGATGCGCCCGGCCGCACCCCGGAAGCGATTGTTTCCCATGACCGCAGCCAGCGGGTAGCCGTTGGCAATCGCCTTGCTCCACGCGCTTAAATCGGGACGAACGCCGATTGTCTCCCAACTGCCCGCGAGGTGAAGACGGAAGCCGGCACGGACATCATCCAGGACCAGCGCCGCCCCAGTGGCATCGCAGATCGCTCTTGCCCGCTGCGCAAATGCCATGGTTGGCAATTCCTGATCGCGGCCGTAGTCGTGCTTGAAGGCGGAAACCAGGATCGCAGCCAGATCATCGGACGCCGCATTCGCGGCCGCGTCAAGACTTGCAATATCGTTGTAATTGAATTGGAGGATGTGAGCGCGATCTTCAGCGGTCACACCCAGAGGGTTAGGCGTACACCAGGGCAGGGAACCATGATAGCTGCCTGTAGCGACCAATACTTTGCGGCGTTCTGTCGCGGCCCGAGCGATGGTTAGACAGGTGGTAGTCGCATCGCCTCCGTTCTTGGCAAACATCGCCCAATCCGCATGGGCAATCAGATGCACCATGCGCTCGGCCAGTTCAACCAGGTGCTCGGTGGGACCATTCAGGCAGTCTCCTTGTTGCATCTGGCGATTGGCAGCGGCTTCCACCGCCGGATGTCGGTGCCCCAGCACCACCGGGCCCCAACTGCACATGAAATCTATATATTCCCTGCCGTTAACGTCCCATAGGCGACAGCCTTGGCCGCGAGCAAAAAATTGCGGATAGCCAGGAGGCAGCGCCTCGGCTCGCAAGTGGCCATACATGCCGCCGGGAATCACCTGGATCGCCCGCCGACGTAGCAAGGCATCCTGGTCCACGGCCATGCTGCTGTTCAATAGCGCCATCGAATGCTCTCCAGAAGATTCTCAAGAATGATATCCAATTCTTGACCGGAAGCGGTTCGCCAGAAGAAAAATTGCGGCTGCGGCTCGCTCCAGGCTCCCTGTTTTCGCAAACCCCATTAATATTTAGGGACATAGATTAACTAACGTTAATTTCTTGTCCTTGAATCCAAAATGATCAGCTGCCCTTAAAGCCTGCTCGTGCAAAAAATAAAGAGTACGGACTCCGGGAACCCCATCTTTTTTACGTCTATCTAATTAGGGGCTTAGCTCCTTGGCCAAGTTAACTAGCCAGTGAGTCAATCAAGATAATCTCGTAGTTGAAAATGGTTCTTCATGCCTTTAGCGGCAATTCTTACTGTATTAAGAATGCTTTTCCTCGTAAGAGTTCCAGAAATCTAAAGATATAGAGATGACTGGAAAAACGGCAACGCAAAGGATCGGAAAGAAGCGTGTTGCAGAAAGTCATTGTATTCGCGCAAAAAGAAGCTCCTGCTGCCAGCTTCAATGAGGCGCTCAGAATGTCCGGGTGCGAGATGCTGCCCACTCACTCTGAAGCCCAATTTCTGGAGGCTGTAGATCAGTGTTCCCCGGAATGCATGGTGGTGCTTTCTTCCGCGACTGTGGATGCCGAAGCTGTGCGGCTGACTGAGGGGGTGCGGCGCATTGATCCCCGTTGTCCTATCGTAGTCATGACTGCCAGCGTTTCCGCTGAAGGCGCGATTTGCGCGATGCGCGCCGGAGCCTCTGACATGCTGGTGCGAGATGCTCCCCGAGAGAAAATCATTGCAACATTAAAGTCGCTGATCGGACGCCATCCGGGAAAGATTCAACCTCTGTTTGAGAGGGATGACCTTATTGACGGGCAACAATTGGCGGGCAATGCTCCGATCATGCGTCAGATCAGGAGCCAGATTGCCAAAATTGCCGCGGTTGACGTGAGCGTTTTGATTACCGGGGAAACCGGTACCGGGAAGGAACTGGTAGCGCAGTTAATCCACAGGAATAGCCGGTGCAGTGTGCGTCCGTTTGTGGCGATCAATTGCGCCGCAGTGCCGGATGCGCTTCTGGAAAGCGAGCTTTTCGGTTATGAGCGCGGCGCATTTACCGGCGCCACCAGTTCGCGGGAGGGAAAACTCGAGCATGCTTCCGGAGGGACGCTATTTCTAGACGAGATCGGGGACATGTCTCTGCTGGCACAGGCCAAAATTCTGCGGGCCCTGGAGAGCCGAGCGGTCCAGAGATTGGGCAGCAATATAAATACGCCGGTGCAGGTGCGGCTTATAGCAGCCACCAACCAGGACCTGGAAATAATGACGAAAGAGAAGAAGTTTCGTGATGACCTGTATTTCCGGTTGAACGTAGTGCGTCTGGCTTTGCCACCGCTACGCGAGCGACTGGAAGATATTCCTGAACTTGTGGAGCACATCGTGCGAGAGTTGAGCCAAAAGCATAAGGTACAGACGCGCCGGATCGAAGACGACCTGATGCGGCGATTGAAGGGGTATCATTGGCCGGGAAATGTGCGAGAGTTGCGGAATTTGCTGGAATCGGTCACCGTGCTGTCTTCTTCGCGCTCCGTGGGGATGGCAGACGTACCGGCGCACATACGTCATACTTTGCAATCCTCCAGACCTAAGTATGGAGATGAACGATCAAAGATCATCAACGCATTAACCTCGACAGACTGGAACCGGAACAAAGCCGCACATATTTTGTGCTGTTCGCGCATGACTCTCTACCGCAAGATGGTCAAGTACTCGATACCAACAGAATGAAATCTAAATGCCCCCGTTCGGCGGCACGTAACACTATGTAACGCTCTGCTGTTACATCGGTGGAGACGTTACCTCCTCGCCCTTGAAAACAAATGGTTTTGAGCGTTCCGAGGTTTGGCCCGGCTCGTGCTCTCACACTCTGACGACATGCAGGGGCGCACGAACCCATTTGCCGATCTCCGGCCAACGCCGGCGAACCATTTCAAACTGTGCTTCTTTCTGGCGGTGCTCAACGCTATTCAGCAAGTCTCGCGCTCCATGGGTTCATTCGGGTCGGCGTTTGCCCAATTTCCATTTCTCGCTGGATACAACAACGAATTAGCTGAGCGAGGTCTCGCAGGCATGTCGGCCACAGAGGCCTGTGACTGGTGGACCGATGCGCTGGGGGCATGGGAGTTGTCCATAGAGCACCACCTGCCGTTGCGCGCCCTCTGCGAAGCTGTGGAGCTTGACCGGACCGCCCTGACGCTGCTGATGACCATTGGGCTGGTGGAAGAAGATGCCCGCTTCGGATTTCTTTTCGAATACCTTCAGGGAATCACAGGCCAGCCCCGGCCGACGCAAGGATTGTTGCATTCCTGGTTTGGACCGGAAGATGTGGTGCGCTCCAGCATTCGGCGGATGCAGGAGGCGGGCCTATTAGAGGTAAGCAACGCTGATGTTCCGCGCTCGGGCAGGGCGTTGCATGTTCCGACAATTCTCTGGGATGCGATACGAGGCGAGCGTCCGGCGCGGATTGGAACGTGGGCGCGCCATCGACCTCCTGAAGAACTCTCTGAACTGCATGAACTTACCCTGCCGGATGAAATTGTGCAGCAGGTCGAAGCTCTGCCACCACTGTTTGCGTCCGGCGAAGTGCGCGCCGTCATGGTGCGCGGGCCGCAGCACAACGGACGACGCACCTTGGTGGGAGCAATCGCGGGTTTGCTGGGCAGGGCCATGCTGGAAGTCATAGGGTTGGGTAAAGCCGATGACGAGCGTTGGAGGCTCATCGGTCCGCTGGCGACTTTGCTTCACGCAGTGCCGGCCATTGTGCTGGAGCCGGCGCCGGGCGAGACCATGATGCTGCCGGAATTCGACGGATTCAAAGGCCCGGTTGGAGTGGTGCTCGACAAGCAAGGCGGCGTGAGCGGGCCTCCGGTGGAACGGGCGCTCACGGTGGCATTGAAAATCCCTGAAGTATCGATGCGCCACCAGCACTGGCGGCAGGCCCTGGGGCTGGAGGATCCCGAAGAACTCGATTTGATCAGCGAGCGCTTTCGTCTGACCAGTGGAAACATACGGCGCGCGGGACGACTGGCGTTTTCTTATGCGGCGGTGGCCGGCCGGCCGCGCGTGAACATGTTAGACGTACAAAAAGCCAGCCGCGCTTTGAGCCGGCAGACTCTGGAAACTCTGGCGCGCCGCGTGAATGCCGCGGGCGATTGGAACGAGCTGGCGGTGACCACGCAAACCCTTTCTGAACTCTATAACCTTGAGAGCCGCTGCCGCCATCGCGAGCGACTGCATGACTGGGCAAGCTCCTCGCTCAATGCAGATCGCAATCCGGGCGTGCGGGCCTTGTTTTCCGGCCCGAGCGGCACCGGCAAAACACTGGCTGCACAACTGCTCGCTTCTGAATTGCAAATGGATTTATACCGCGTGGACCTCTCGGCGGTGATCAACAAATACATTGGCGAAACCGAGAAAAACCTAGACCAGGTGTTTGCGCGAGCGGAAGAGCTGGATGTAATTCTGCTGCTGGACGAAGGCGACGCGCTGCTGACGCAGCGCACCACGGTACACACGTCCAATGACCGCTATGCCAATCTGGAAACCAACTACCTGTTGCAAAGGCTGGAATCGTTTGAAGGCATTTTGATCGTAACCACTAATGCGGTGGACAGAATCGACAATGCCTTCCAGCGCCGCATGGATGTGGTCGTAGATTTCCGTCCGCCCGAGGCGTCGGAACGGTGGAACATCTGGCAGATGCATTTACCGGCCGTTCACGAGGTCGATCCAACGTTGCTCTCGGAGATTGCAGGGCGCTGCGTGATGACTGGAGGACAGATCCGCAACGCTGCCCTTCATGCCTCGGTGTTGGCGCTGGAAGAGGGTGGCGTGATGAAGTCCAGCCATCTGGAATCGGCAGTGCAACGCGAGTATCGCAAGCTGGGCGCGGTTTGTCCGCTGCGCCGCAACGCCTCTCTGGCCATGGTTGGGCAGTAGGCGGCCATGGCGGGCACTGCCACGCGCGCCTTCCTTCCCGCGCCTCAACCTGTTCGCCAGCCTGTTCCTCCGCCAAGAACCACAGCACCGGCCCAGCCACAACGCACAACCAGGACACCGGCCGCGGTATCGCGGCGATTGGGACCGGCCGTGCGGCTGGGCACGAGGCCGGGAACGGCGCATGTCCGAACGGGCGGCCAGCCTCTTGCGTCCGGAGTACGTGCGGCACTCGAAGACAGCCTTCAAGTAGATATGCAAGAGGTGCGCGTTCACTCGGATTCGCGCGCACAAGGCGCGGCCCGCGATCTTTCGGCGAGAGCCTTTACTCATGGAAACAACATTGTTCTTGGGCCGGGGGAGAGCGCCGCGGACCTGCCGCTGATGGCACACGAAGCGGCGCATATCGTGCAGCAACAGGGCGAGCCGGTCATCCAGCATTTCACGCCCAGTGGGGGCGATTCTTACGAACGGGAGGCCAATCGAGCGTCCGAGGCGGTGGTGCGGGGCGACACGTTCCAAGTACAGCAACGCACGCAGCCAAAGGTACAGCGGTTGGGCATCAAAGACGTTCTCGACAAGTTTGCGGAATTGGCCAACCTGATTCCGGGCTTCCGCATGTTCACCATCGTCCTAGGGATCAACCCCATCAACATGAGTTCAGTGCCACGCACTGCGGCCAACGTGCTGCGCGCCCTGGTCGAACTCATTCCTTTCGGCGGTCTGATCAGCCAGGCGCTCGATAACTACGGCATCTTTGACAAAATCGGGAACTGGGTCGACAAGCAGATCAGTTCGCTGGGCATGACCGGCTCGGCGATCAAGGCGGCGCTGACCGAATTCATCGATTCGCTGCATTTTTCAGACATCTTCGACCTCGGCGGAGTGTGGGACCGGGCCAAGCGCATCTTCACTGAACCTATCCGGCAGATCATAGATTTTGCCGGCGGACTGGTCGACGGCATCGTTGACTTCATCAAAGAAGCAATCCTGAAGCCTCTGGCCAAGCTGGCTGAGGGCACCGATGGGTGGAACCTTCTGATTGCCGTGCTGGGCAAGAACCCCATCACCGGCGAAGAAGTGCCGCAAACCGCCGACAACCTGATCGGCCCGTTCATGAAGCTGATCGGGCAAGACGAGGTGTGGCAGAACATTAAGAAAGCCAACGCGCTGGCGCGCTGCTGGGCTTGGTTCAAAGGCGCATTGAGCGACCTGCTGGGTTTTGTGGAGCAGATTCCATCGTTGTTCATCAGCACGCTCAAGTCGCTGGAGATCATGGACATCGTCCTGCTGCCCAGGGCCTTCATCAAGGTAGGCACTGTATTCGGCGGCTTCATGGCCAAGTTCTTCAGTTGGGCTGGAAATGCCGTGTGGGACTTGCTGAAGATCATCTTTGAGGTGGTTGCGCCCGGAGCCATGCCCTACCTGAAGAAAGTAGGCGGGGCGCTCAAGAAGATTTTCAAAGACCCAATCAGCTTTGTCGGCAACCTGGTGAAGGCGGGCAAGCTAGGCTTCCAGAACTTTGCCAACAACATCGGCAACCATCTCAAGGCCGCCTTCCTCGATTGGCTAACCGGCTCGCTGCCGGGCGTCTACATTCCGAAATCGCTCACTCTGATCGAATTCGGCAAGTTGGCTTTGTCGGTGCTCGGCATTACCTGGGCCAACATCCGGCAGAAGCTGGTCAAAGCCACCAGCGAAAACATCGTGAAAGGCCTGGAGATTGGCTTCACGATCGTGAAGAAGCTGGTAACTGAAGGTCCGGCGGCCGCCTGGGAAGAGATCAAGAGCCAACTCACCAACCTCAAAGACATGGTCATGCAGGGGATCATGGATTACATCGTGGAGACGGTGGTAAAGAAGGCCGTCGCCAAGGTGCTCAGCCTGCTCGTGCCCGGCGGCGCGTTTATTCAGGCCATCATCTCGATCTACGACACCATCATGGTGTTCATCGCCAAGCTGAGCAAGATCATCCAGGTGGCGATGGCGTTCCTGGATTCCGTTATGGCCATCGCCAACGGCGCAATCGGCGGCGCGGCGGCCAAGGTGGAAAGCGTTCTTGCCGGATTGTTGAGTTTGGCCATCAGCTTCCTGGCCGGCTTCCTCGGCTTGGGCAAGATCGCCGACAAGGTGATGAACATTATCAATACCAAAGTGCGCGCGCCCGTGGATAAGGCGATTGATTTTGTCATTAATTGGATTGTTACGACGGCGAAGAATTTATTTAAATCGCTGTTTGGGAAGAAGGATAAGAAGCCGGACGAGCGGACAGAGAAGCAGAAGCAGGCGGACCTCGACAAAGCCGTAGATATGGCGGAAGGGCTGCTGACAAAGCCTGATGCCGAGCGTGCGGACGTTGAAGCGAAACTGCCTGGACTGGCCAAAAGCTATCGTCTCTCAGAGCTTAGTTTGGTGCAGGACGGCGAATCTGAATTTCATGTCCATGGGGTTGTGAATCCGCCCAAGAATAGTAAGAAGGCCAAGCTCGTCGCTCGCTACAACGTAGGGTTTCACACCGTGGACCCACCGAAAGGCAAATCCGGAGGGCAATCACATCACGTTCCTTTCAAAGTCATGAAGATGTGGTTTGGCGAGACATTAGCTGCAGCCGCTTCACAGGCAGATGACAAGAGTCTGAGTGCTAAGCTACAAGCGCAAGCCAACCTATGTCTCGGTAACTCGGAAGGCAAGGGATTATCTGCTATCTGGCTCAGCGACAAAGATCATGTAACAGTGCATGCGTCCAAGCCAACGATGAATATTGATGTAATTGAAACGCAGGAAGGAGAAGTGGCAACCAAGCCCACCCGCTCTACGTTTCGGCTTAATGAACCAGATCCTATTGTCCTGCTTGGCGGCAAGAAAAAGAATCCGGATACCAACAAGTTACAAGCAACGTTCAACCGAGTGTTCAATAGCGTGCTTGCTGTTGGATTGGCGGCCGTTAACAGCCTGGGTCTGAAAGGCAGTTGGAAGTCCGATGTGACGAGCAAAGCAGGCACTTCATGGAGCGATTACAAGAGAGTACCTAAGAAATAATTCATCTGAGAAAAGGAGTTTGTATGAAGTTAATCGGCAGCATTTTCGGGGTCCTGTTGGCGCTGGCCCTCACGGCGGTGCTCGGCTACTACGGCTTTGTTGCAGCAAAGCGCTTTGTCGTGCTTTTTGCCCGGCTTGACTTTCCGGTCGCCATGGTGACCGCCATTGTTACTGTGGCGCTGTTACTTGCGGCCACGATCATTGCGGGCAGCATTCGCCGTGCAGCAGCACAGAGCAAAGAAATCCAGCTTCGCTCGATCAAGGCGGAAGCTTACAAACTATTCATTGGCTACTGGGAAGAGATGCTTCGGCCTGGGCAGACAGCAGACGGCGCGGCGCAACTCTCGAGGCAGGTGCAGGGCTTAAATCATCTTCTTCTGCTGCACGGTTGCACATCCGTAGTAAAAGCCCATGCCGCCATGCAATCGCTGAATCTGCCGGAGGCACGCGCTCAATTCGCCGCCGCTTTGATCGAGATACGCAAAGACCTTGGGCTGGAGTCGCGCGGGTTGACGGCCCAGGATTTGTTGCAGCTTTTATCGAGTGAATCTGAAAGCACTAGTAATCCTTCGCGGCTGGGTGTGCACCAAGATACTCAGCCGCGTGTTTCTCTGGCGCCGAACTAGCTGTATTGACATAGGAGATGGAAATCAGTGGGTAACAGTGAGACGCAAGGTCCCGCCGATCTACCCTCGCTCCGCGCGGGTAGGACGTCGGGATGACGATTTGTTTTTTTCTACTGAGGCTAGGAGCAGAGAACGACGACAATGTCAGGTGGACCAACCAAGACGGAGCCGAAGGCGGAAAGTAAGACTGCGGCTGAAAGTTTCCGCCAAACTCCTGCAAAGGCCGCGGGTGCGAGCAGGTCTGCGCGTGTGTCTTATGGTCCTGAGGATGCACCCGCCGTGTCGTTGCGAGGAGCTTCGGCGACTGGCCAGCGACCACCGCGTGCGCCTGCGCTGCCCCCGCGTGGTTCAGCCGTTCCGCCATCCCCACGCGCTGGCTCTGGTGATCCGGTGTTTACGGTTACCGACTTCGCCGCCGGAGGTTCCGGTAATGCGACCTTGAAGCCGGGCGCTGATATGTCCGCAGAGTCTCCGGCCTTTCGATCTGTGGCCCGGGTGGCCGGGCCTCGGGGAGCGGCCACTGCTCAGTGGGACGTTGGTTATCTCCAGACCGTAACCTCGCATTTGTTTGAAGTTCAATACAACCACACAACCGAGCAGGTTCCCGTAGCCGTCCCGATACGGGATGCGGTTACGGGTACTCCCGAGCCCTGGTATGACCAAAGAGTTGCCGCGCGTTCCGGAGCGGAATCGATCCTCTCGATGTCAGACCAACCTAACCTCTCCGCCTCCTGGCATGATCCTCGAACCGGGGAGCAAAATTCGCTGGTCAGGATCACCCGACGCTTTGGGCTTGCGGCCTGGTTGGTTGCGCGGCATCGAGTGCGACGGACGATCCTCTTCCTCAAGAACATTGCCTGGGGTTTCAACTTCATCATCAATGTCAACGGCGCGAGGCGCACAGCCGCCAATTCCGGTCCGGGAATGGCAGCGCCTGTCACGGGAGAGGGACAAGGCGGTGTTTCACCAAAGCTCAGCGGATCGATTTATAACGCCGCCCTGGCAAGCGCGACTCACAGCTTGGCAGCGAGAGGCGCCGCGCCGTCCACAAGGCCAGCTCAATCGGCCAGGCCCAGAGTCCAGCTCAGTGCCTCCCCGGCGCCAGCCACGCCCGGAGCAATGTCACCAGAGGTGGCCAAACTCGTCAACAATCCAAGTGGCGGGAGTCCGCTGCCCGATTCTGTCCGCGTGGAGTTGGAACGGACCCTGGATATTCCTCTGGCGTTGGTGCGAGTTCACGCGGATGCCCGAACCGGCGCAATCGTGGATGGCACCGGAGCACGGGCCTTTACCTACGGTTTGCATATCTATCTTGGTTCGCGCGCGAGTGTCACGGATTTGGGCCTGATGGCGCATGAGATCACGCATGTCGTCCAGCAACAGGGCCGGCCCGTACTACAGATGTACAGCGGCCAAGCCAGTGGTGATGTCTTTGAGCATGAAGCGCATCAGGTAGCAGGTAAGGCGCAACGCGGACAGAGAGCAACCGTCGAACGGCGCACCAGCGGTGCGCGAGTTCAGGGCCTCTGGCCCATAAGCCAGATCGTTGACTGGATCGAGGACCGGGCCTGGGACCTGGTGAACCGCTTTGCTCCCGGTCTGGCGCCCATCATCCGCATGGGTCCGTTCGAGTGGATTAAACAGAAAATCGTTGCCGCCGTGGACGCTATCGTGGATACGGTCATGGCGCCGGTGCGCGCCATCACCGGCCTGGCCGCGTCTCTACGAGGGCACTTTGCCAGCCTGCTGGCATGGCTACGGGACGCTGCCTCCAAGATTGCCCGAGGCGATTGCAGCAGCCTCACCGAAGCCGCGCACAAGATCCAGCAGGTCTTTGAGGGCATCGCCGCGCCGATTATCGATCGCATTAAGCATCTGGCATCGCGGGTCAGAGATTTCTTTGGTGGACTGTGGGACCGCTTTGGCGCACCGGTGTGGGCGTTTCTGCGGCGTATCGGCGGAGTCGTGTGGGAGAAGATCCAGTCCTTCGCGAGTTGGATATGGGACATCACAGCGCCCATTCGCCGCGCCCTGATGCGGGCTTGGCGTTGGGTCAAGAACAAACTCGGTATTGGCGAAGGTCCCGAGGGGCAGAACGGAATTCTTCAGTGGGTACAACGTAAGGCACAGAGCGCCTGGGACAATTACATCCTTCCCTTCATCGAGCGTTTCAAACGCCCGCTGCTAATTGTAGGCGGGATTCTCCTGATGCTGTCGCCGGCGGGGCCATTCATCGCGATCGGCGCCATAGCATACGGCGTCATTCGGGGCGTGCAAGCCATTCGCCAGTATTTCGGGACGCGCGGCGGCATTGTCAATGGGCGCAGCATACTCCAGAACGAGATCATTCCCGGCATCATCAGGACCATCAACCGAGTGGCCGCGTGGCTCCGGGAAAAAGCGCAATTCATCGCTGACAAACTGAACAGCATTGTTGGCGGATTGGGCAATGCCGCAGGCGCCGTGGCCGGCACGATTATTGGTTTTATTGCGCGCGGGTTGACGTGGCTGGCTGAGCGCTTTGGCGAACTGGTGAACTGGGCAATGGACTACCTCATGGGGCTGGCCACCTGGGTGGGCAATGCGCTCCAGCGTCTGGTCGCCTTTCTACAGCCGGTGCTGGATTTTCTGCGGCGTGTGGCGGCCGTGGTACGCAACATCCTGCGGCTGCCTTACGAGTTTGGCGCCCGCATTTGGAACGCTATCCCCGCCTGCATTCGTGATCCTTTTATTGATTTCTTCATTCCACTCATCCTGCGGCAGATTCCATTTTTCAGCGAACTGGGGTCCACGCCGGAAGCCTGGCAGCAGACGCGCGCCAGCATCATGCTGCTGGTGCGCCAGATTTTTCGCGACTTCGATCTGTGGGGCGCTATGCGCACCGCCTTCGGGATCGTGGTGCGTGCCTTGCGCATTCCCATCGACCTTATTCAGCAGCTTCTGGAAAAAGCAAGCCGGGCATGGGATGCGGTGCTGGCGGCGCCTATTCGGTTCATTCGCAGCGCATTGCAGGCCATCTTGCGTGGAGTCGGCAGGTTCATGGGCAGCTTCCTCACGCATCTCTGGAATGGAGTGCAGGGTTGGCTATTCAATGCAGTCAGCGACCGCGGCATCACACCGCCTTCCTCCTGGTTCAATCTGCGGGCGGTGTTCGGCTTCGTGCTGGATGTGCTCGGCATCTCGCTCGACCATGTGCTCGACCTGCTGGCGCGGCGCATCGGCCAGCCTGCGGTGGCCCGCATCCGGACCATGCTCAGGGTATTGACGGGTGTGTGGGAGTGGGTCAGCGTCGCTATTCGTGAGGGTCCGGCCGGTCTCTGGCGAATGCTGGTGGACCGATTGAGCAATCTGGGCCGGATGGTGCTGGAGTCTGCCGTCCAGTGGGTCATGGGACGCATCATTGCAATTGTTGGCGCGCGTCTTGCGGCGCTGGCCGCCTCGGCTGGACTCAGCGGCATCATTGAAGCAGTCGTCGCTGTCTACCAGGCAGTGCGAACAGCGATTGAGTATGCCCGCCGCATTCTCCAGATTTTCATCACGGTGTTCGATACCGTGATTCAGATCGCCCAAGGTGTTATCGATCCGGCGGCCCAGGGAGTTGAGAGAGGCCTGGACATGGCCATGCCCGTAGTAATCGGGTTCCTGGCAAACTACGCCGGTTTGGGCGGAATCGGGAGCCGCATTCGCGAAATTATTGACGATGTGCGCGCGCGAGTCGATGCCGGAATCCTTTGGTTGATCGACCGCGCTCTAGCGGCTGGCAGATGGTTGTTGGATCGGTTGCGCGCCGGCGCCGCAGCCGTGGCTGAGTGGTGGCGGACCTGGTGGACTCTGCGACGGCCATTTCGCCAAGGCCGTCAACAACACACGCTGTACTTCCAGGGAGAAGGAGTGAATGCTCAGTTGATGGTACAGACAACTCCCACTCCAGCGCCGGCCTACCTGGCCGAACTGAGAGCTAGAACGCCTGCACCTCGTCCGGATATCATCAGTGAAATTGAATCCCACATTGCCATCATAGACGGCATCAAGACCCGCACTGAGGGTAACTTCGGCCAGGCAGATGGTGTGCGCATTCGAGATGCCCTCAACCGAATCGCCGAATTGCTCGCTGAGGCTGGCGACGGTCAATTACCGGAAACTCGGGTGGCACGAACCACTCGAACGATCCTGGGTGATCCGGTTGGCTTAACCATGGAAGCGAATCCGCTGAGTCTTAACGCCGGCACAAATTCTGGAAGTGCTCCGTATCAGGAATCAAATCTATGGCTCGCCGTGAACCGCCGGCCATGGACTTACATCCGCGGGCACTTGCTCAATCACCACCTGCATGGCGCTGGGAACAATCCCAATCTCGTTCCAATTAGTCGATCATTGAACACTACCATGTCGGCGCGCGTCGAAGAACCGGTCAAAGAGAAGGTGCTAAGCGAGCGGAAGGTTGTGAAGTACTCCGTGAGAGTCAACTTCGATTCACCGTGGCCCGGGAGAACGCATGTGCCCGCAGAGACTTTGCTGCCTAACAGCATATCGCTGCGAGCTGTTGTCCTGGAAAATCAGAATGGCCGATGGGACCAGGAGAGAGCCGTAATTTACGACGATACATTGCCGAATACGCTGCCACCAGACGCTCCAGTTGGCACGCGGCGTACACTGGTGCGCCTGTCGCTGAACAATCCAGGCGCAAACGCGCTCGAAGCACTTCAACAACTGGATCGAATTGGACCTGAGCGAGCGGCAGCCATCATTGCGGCCCACACCACTGGCGGCCGATTCAGGAGTTGGGCAGATTTGCAACAGCGGGTTTCGGGAGTGACCAACGACCTGATTGAGCTTTGGCAAACAAAAACCGTCACACTCCCAGACCCTGCCAACCCTGGCAGGACGATTGCGCGCCGCGTGGTTTATTTCGACGGCGATACTCAGTGGGACAACCTATAACCGTATCATCTGTAACATTCACGTAACATCACACCCGTTACGCTGCTCCCACTAACCGCGTTTCCCCGCTGAAGACAAACGACTTATCCCAAATTTTCTTTGGCAGTCCTCATGCTTATAGAAGCAAGCGTGTCCATGCCTTGGGCGATTGCAGTGCCAGGAAAAGGAGAAAACTTGGCTGTTGAAGGTCGCTCCTCGAACCACTTCGAACTGGCATTTACAGAATCTGAGTTCCTGATTGATTTTGGCCAGGCTTACGGCAACTCCGGAGATGTTTTGGTGCACACCCGAATCATCATGACGCCGCGCTCGGCCAGGACCCTGGTGCAGATGTTGCAAGAGATGGTGGAGAAGTACGACAGATCTCTCGGCCCTGCGCCGGAAAGGAATGCCTGAAAGCATGGCCAGCCCCAACGCGATCGCTGCTACCGGACAGGCTGTTCTGGCGTTGATTGCCGCCGGCATTTCGCGTACGGAATTTCCCTCAGCAAAGTTCGAACTTTACCAGGCGCGTAATTTTCAAACGCCCATGGAAGAGGGCATCTCACTTTATCTCTATCGCATTACGCCCGCAGGCGAGATCAGGAACTATCCGCCGCGCATCGCACCCGATGGACGGCGTTACCGCCCGCTGCTCCCCATCAATCTTCACTACATCCTTTCAGCCTGGGCACGAGAAGCCCTGAAGCAGCAACGCTTGCTGGGACAAGCCATGCGGATTCTCGAAGACACTCCGGTCATGCCCGCCGGAATCCTGAACCAGGGCGGTCCCGAAGGTGACACCTTTCGCCCAACCGAGACGGTTGATTTGATCATGGAAACGATTTCCGTCTACGACATGGGCGCCATTTGGGATGTAGCCAAACCCAACGTGCAGATCTCAATCGGTTATGTGGCGCGCATGATCGGCTTGGAGTCGCCGCTGGAGATCACCGAAGCCGGCAACGTTCAGACGCGAGTGCTTCAGGCGGGGAAGGTGCTACAGCCATGAACCCTCAAGTTCAAGTACTCGAAGAACTCACTTTAGTAGCGCCGTTCGGAGTGCGCTTCTGGGACATCACGGCTATGGCGCCTGCAGGCGCAGGACTTACGGTAATCGCGTATCCAAATGGATTTCCCAGCCTGCGTTCCACCGCCTACGTAAACCATACGGGCGTGTATTTCTTCCATAACCTGCCCGGAATGCGGCGCGTAGAAAACGGCAGCGGTGACGACAACTTCTGGATCGCGAATCCTCCCAGCATCCCTTTCACGATTGAAGTGTCTGACAGTCAGGATCGCTATCTCCCTTATCAATTTTCGGTGTTGCTGCCCATGCATGGGTTATATGGCCTGGCGACGAGTCCGCTTTCATCGTTGACGCCGGATTCAACCTGGCTCCCGATGTTTTCAACACCTTCACGTCCGTTGCCGGGACCGAGCGCCGTGGTGCGCGCTCTGCTCAAGGACGATGTCGCCAAAGCGCCGGCGGCCTGGGCTCTGGTGACCGCCCAGATATCCGGATCTTTGGTGATGACCGGGCTTGGGGATAACAGGGGCGCGCTGTCGCTGACTCTGCCCTATCCAGAGCCTCAGAATTCGCCGTTCGCATCGCCATTGGGACCAGGATCGCTCCAGCTGAGCGATCAGACATGGCCACTCAATATTTCGGTCTTTTATGTGCCTAAACCGGCAGGTCAGGTTTTGCCTGACCTGGTGGGAGTCCTGCACCAGGGCGCGGCGAATGTGTGGCGAGATACGGCGCACTCTGGTCCAGCCAACAGTTTTACTTTGCAGTTTGGAAAGGAACTGGTTTTGCGGTCGCTTGATTCTGGCACGGGCCGCGAATTGCCAGTCTTGCTAGTCACACCGTGAATGTGAGGAGAATGCAATGCCTGAGTATCTTGCACCGGGAGTTTACGTCGAAGAAGTTTCGTTTCGCGCTAAGTCCATCGAAGGACTAAGCACCACCACCACCGGTTTTGTAGGGCCGGCCCGTTATGGGCCCGTGGACCTTCCACTCGACGTGATCACCAGCATCGGTGAGTTTGAGCGCACTTACGGCGACCGGCAACAAATGCAGTTCGGTCCAACGCCTTCTCCCAGCCACAACTACCTGTGGCACGCGGCCCGCGCCTTTTTTGAAGAGGGTGGAACGCGGCTGTATGTCTCACGCGTCTTTCGTCCCCTCGCAGCGCCCGGTGCTGGACAAAATAAGGATGGGCGGGCGACAGCCAACATCCAGAAGAGTGGGCCGCTGGCCGTGACCGATTCCACCATCCTGTTGCAAGCGCGCTTCCCCGGGGACTCTGGGAACATGCGCGTGCGCGTCACTCTGCAACTTGGCCCGAATGTGCTGGGACAGGACAGTCCCAACGGGCCACCCAGAGCCCGCGGCTTGTTCGACAAAGACATCGTTGTGATCGCAGCGCCGCTGAGTAGCCCGATCGGCGCGTTAGGTGGTCCGCTCGCCTCCTCTCCGCCGAACTCTCCGTTGAGCGCTCAAGCCGTCTTTGCCTCAGCAGAGTCTTTTTTCGATACCGCTCAAGGGCAAACCAGCTGGCGGTTTAATTCGGCAAGCGGCCAAGTCCTGCTGAGCCAGTTGTATGCCAATCCTGACCCAACCAAGGGCGACGAGATTCGGGTCATCACCGCTACCGTTACCATCTATCCCAACGATCCTAATCTCGCGAGCCTGGTCTATTCCGGTCTGGCGCTTGATCGCAAGCATCAACTCAACGGCCTGGAAGACTCAATTGAAGTCCAATTCGCTGATAACCCCAGCAGCCTGGCTACCGCCCGCACCGTGCCCATTGTTGTGACTCTCACCCCAGGCCAGGGCAGCGCCGATGACGGGGCCACATTGTTGAATACCCTGTTCGCCGCCGATCCTGCGTTGAAAACAGCTCTTCTCAACGAACAATCAAGCGATGTGGACCGCTCGATTGACGTTATGCTCACCGGCGGAAATGACGGTGAGCGCCCTACCTTTACCGAATATGAAGGCACATCTGATCCGGTCAGCATGAAAAAAACCGGCTTGATCTCGTTTGAAGACATCGATGAGATTTCCATCGTGGCGGGGCCCGGTTCTACCTTTAATTATCAAGGCTCGTATCGTGACGATGCCAGCACCATTCTCAACCTGCTGATCGCCCATGCCACCCGCATGCGTTATCGGATTGCGGTGCTCGACAGCGGCGACAACCAGGGCATCGCCGATGTGCGCGCCTTACGCGCGAAACTCGATTCCACTTATGCCGCCCTTTACTATCCGTGGATCACGATTCTTGATCCGGTGACCCGCAAAGAGATCCAGTTGCCACCTTCGGGATCGGTGTGCGGCATCTACGCGCGCAACGATATCCAGCGCGCGGTTTACAAGGCTCCCGCGAACGAGGTGGTCAGCATTGCCATCGGGTTTGAAAAGGTCCTCAACAAGGCCCAGCAAGACGTGCTGAACCCGCTGGGCATTAACTGTTTCCGCTTCTTTGAAGACCGGGGCTTCCGGCTGTGGGGAGCGCGCACCATCAGCTCCGACCCGGAATGGAAATATGTGAACCTGCGCCGCTACTTCGCTTACCTGGAACACTCCATCGACAAAGGTACGCAGTGGGCGGTGTTTGAACCTAACGGAGAACTGCTGTGGGCCAATGTCCGCCGTACCATCTCCGATTTCCTGCTCAATGAGTTCCAAAACGGCGCGTTACTGGGAGACAAGCCGGAAAAGGCATATTTCGTGCGCTGTGACCGCTCCACTATGACGCAGAACGACCTCGACAATGGCCGGCTGGTTTGCCTGATCGGTGTAGCAGCCCTGCGCCCGGCTGAATTCGTAATCTTCCGCATCGGCCAATGGACCGCTGACAGCAACAAATAGGAGGACTGAATGGCAACTTTACGCGAACGGCCCTATGTTCAATTCAACTTTCTGGTGGACCTGGGCACCGGCAACACCAACGGGCCGGAAGCCGGATTCCAGGAAGTCAGCGGCATCGGAATGGAAGTTACCGTTTCCGAATACCGCGCCGGCAACCACAAAGAAAACAGCGTGATGAAGATCACAGGGATGAACAAAGCCACGGATGTAACCATGAAGCGTGGCGTGATCGGCTCGTTAAATCTTTATCAATGGCTCAACGACATCCGGAATGGTAATCAGAACTCGCTGCGCACGGTCACCATTCAGCTGCAAAACGAAGACCACACGGCCGTGGTGGCCACCTGGAGATTGCTGCGCGCCCGCATTATCAAAAACGTCAATGGCCCCTTCAATGCCAAGGGTACCGACGTGGCCATCGAAGAGCTGACTTTGGCCTACGAGCGCCTGGAGATGGAGTAGCGTCCTCATGGTTACCGCCACCCGCTTGCCGGGAATTCAATTTGAGGTGGTTGCGCCGCCCGCGAACGATGCGCTGGTCCGCATGGACATCACTGCGTTCGTGGGCTTCTCCGCCAGCGGGCCGTTGCATCTGCCCGTGATGGTGGAGGACATCGCGCACTTCGAAGAGATTTTCGGCAACGACTTGGTGTTAGCCACTGACGCGGAATCCAACCAGCCCGTGTATGCCTGTCTTCCTTCGGCGGTGAGGGCGTTCTTCCGCAATGGCGGGCGCCGTTGCTGGGTGATCCGTGTGGCGGATGTGAACAAGGCCGAAAGCAGTTTTTTTTCATTGCCCGGCTTGTTTCGCTTGGAAGTGGGAGCCTTGTCGCAGGCGATTGCTCCGGCCCGCTCCCCTGGAAGTTGGGCAGACCCGTTGGTTGCCGGTCTGGCCCTGCGATCCCACTCTGTGGTCGCTACCAGCTTCAGCGTGGGTTCAACCGCCGTCGGCCTCTCGTTGAGTTCGCCCGGAGAAGTTGTGGCTGGCGATCTGCTGCGCTTTAGTTTTCCCGGCGCCCCCGGTACCGCCGGTAATGATGACGTGTTCTGGTTCTTCGTGGACTCGGTTGCCACGGTGACCAACACTTCCCCGCTCAGCAACCATCTCGGCCAGCTTGTTTCCGTCACCGGAACCAGGTCGTACTGGCAGCGACTGACGTCGCCGCCGTCGCCGGGTTCGCTACCCATCTGTGAACGCATCACCATGGATCTGTTTGTGCAGAATGATGCCGGTGAAATATGGAGCCTGACCGATCTGGGACTTGCTCCAACTCATCCTCGCTATTGGGGCAACTTGCCCGACGACGCAACGCTTCTTGCCACAGACACACCGCATGGACTGGCGGCCGAGGCCAGTCATCCGCGTTTCCCTCTTGCCGGTCCCAGTCAAGGCGGTTTCTATCTTCCACTAGGCGTGGATCCGGCAGTGGCCAGTCCGCCCGTGCTCAATGAGTTGACCGCTGGATTCTTTCCTACAACAGCTGCCACGCACTCGGCGGCAACGGTGCTGGAGCGCGATGGGCTGGCGGCATTTGGAGTCAACTTATTTCTTGATCCATCTTTGGCTGATACTACCTCGCTCGATCTTCTCAACGAGGCTTATTACATCCAGTATCAAAGTCCCGCGCCGCGTAAATTGACCGGGATTCATGCCGCGCTGCGAATTGAAGAAGCCACAATCGTTGCCGCGCCCGATGCCATACAGCGGGGCTGGTTCAGATTTGCCAGCGACCCGCTACCGCTACCATCGCTTTCCTCGCCCTTGCAGCATCCTGAATGGTTTCACTTTGCCGAGTGCAATCCAAAACAGGAAATTCCGCGAGTGAGTGAGCCGCCTGCCGGACAATTCCAGCCCTGTGATCTGCAGATCATCGCAGCTCCGGGGCTGGCCTTGAATGACCTGGGAGGCGGCCGCTACGAGTTGTATTGGACCCCGCTGCCCGGAGCGGTGGATTTCCTGGAAGAAGCAGTAGATCCCAATTTTGCTACCGCGACCGTGAAGCGCCAGACCTCCACGGGCACGGTGATGATCTACGGCCAGCCGCCGGGCAACTACTACTATCGCGTCCGTCGCCAGATCGGATCGGTGTCCAGCGATTACTCCAATGGAGTTGCGATTCGAATCGACGTCGCTACCGGCTGGCGGCAGGAAACGGCCACTGCTTACAACGATCAGACATTATTAGACATACATCACGCGCTGCTCCGCATGAGCGCCGCCCGAGGCGATCTGTTCGCCGTATTGAGCGTGCCCGCGCACTATCGTGAACGCGAAACTGCAGCCCACGCGTCGCGACTCAAGGTAAATCTACAAAGTGAGCCGGCGGCTTTGAGTTTCGGGGGAGTCTATCACCCGTGGTTGATCGGTCGCGAAGAAGATGACCTCAGCAACCTGCGGACCACGCCTCCGGATGGAGCCATGGCCGGCATCATGGCGAAACGCTCATCCAAGCGTGGGGCGTGGATATCGCCCGGCAATGAGCCGTTGACCGGCGTGGTGGCGCTCGAGCCAGCCATATTGCGCGGCTATCGCCAGCTTCTTCAGGATTCACAGGTCAATCTGATTCGCCAGGAACCTGCTGGATTCCTTTGCCTTTCCGCCGTGACTCTGAGTGACGACGATGAACTGGTTCCCATCAATGTCCGCCGGCTGCTCTCGTTTTTGAGAAAGACCGCGTTGCTGGTAGGAAACCAATATGTTTTTGAACCGCTGAGCGATCAGTTTCGCAGGAGCGTGCAACGCGGATTTGAAAAGCTGCTCGATGAACTCTTGCATCGCGAGGCCTTCGCCGGACGCACGGCGCGCGAAGCGTTCCAGGTGGTAGTGGATGGCGGCCTGAACACCCCAGCCGCAGCCGACCAGGGCCGGTTCTACGTGGAGTTGAAAGTTGCTCCCTCATTGCCCATGCGCTTTCTGACGGTGCGGCTGCTGCAGACGGCCGATCGCACATTCGTGACGGAGGGAAGATAGGCCATGGCGACGATCCCCAACTATCCGTTCACTGCTTTCAATTTCTCAATCGAGATCAATGTTCCTTTTTTTGCCGGAGCGCCGTTGTGCAGCGCGTCATTTTCCGAATGTGACGGACTTGATATGACCATGGATGTAAAAACCATTCGTGAAGGCGGGAACAATACCCAGCAGATCAGGCTGGTGGGCGCCGTGAACTACGGTCAGGTCACTCTGAAGCGCGGCATGACCAATAACTTCGATCTGTGGGAATGGTTTGACGCGCAGCAGCACGGTACCCCCGAGCAATTGAGGAAAGACCTGCGCGGTGACGCAGATGTGGTCATACTCGCAGCCGATCATCAGACGGAGATGGTCCGCTTCATCCTGAAGAAATGCCTCTTGACCAAACTGAAAGCGCCCGCACTCAATGCCAAAGATGGCATGGTGGCCATAGAAGAGTTGCAGCTTACCTATGAGTCGATGACGCTGAAGCGTCCGGGAGGAGCCTAGATGCCGCCGCAGCCGACACCGCCTCCGCCTCTACCACAAGTGAATGCTCCACCCCAGGTGGGTGGGCTGGCCAAGGCTGAACTCCGTGAACTCGACGCCAACTTTCATGACGAGATCCACAACGATAAGTGGACCAAAGTGCAATTCAACCCTGATTCGCTCAAGGTGAGTTTTGCCAACCAGGTCGCCGCGCCTTCCGGCTCTGGCGACCAGAATGGGCCGCAGGCGCGCCAGTTTGTTGGAGCGGGCACAACCAAGCTCGCTGTCACTCTCTATTTTGATGTGACCGCCGAGATGCCGCTGGATCTGCCTCAGGTCAACGACGTACGCAAGCTGACTTCCCGGGTTGCATATTTCATAACGCCTACTAAAGAAGGTAGCGGGAGAACGACGAAATATATTCCGCCCAGCGTCCGTTTTGTCTGGGGGACATTCGTTTTCGACGGCATCATGGAGTCGATGGAGGAGTCGGTGGAACTGTTTTCGGCAGAAGGGCGTCCCTTGCGGGCCAGCGTGGCCATTGCCCTGTCGCAACAGAAGATCACCGAATTCAACTTTGCCCTGGGAGTCAAGGATCCGCCGGCCGTCACGCGCCAAGGCAAGCCTGCGCCAGGGACTGCCCCTCTCTCTGAAGCGCCCGCGGGTTCCAATCTTCAAAGCATGGCCGCAAATCAGCCGGGCGGCACCGGTGGCGCAGCCGGACTCAACGGCGGCTGGCAAGCGATTGCCTCGGCCAACGGCATTGAAAACCCCCGGCTGCTGCAACCGGGACAGTTAATTGACCTTAATCCGCCCAGCCTGTCAGCGAGCCTAGGCGCAGATGGCACTCTGAGCGCGGGCGCGCAAATCGGATAAACGCACAGGGAGATGCAATGGCAGTCGTAATCAATGAGATGGAAGTCGCTCCACAACCCGCTCCGGCAGAGCAGCAAGCGCAGGGCGGCAATGATTCTGCTCCCAAGGACAACGTGAAACAGATGGAAAAAACTTTGCACAAGAAGCGGGAACGCAGTCATCGCCTGGAGGCCTACTGATCCATGGCAGCCAGCGCAGCAACTACGGGCATTCGCATCTCCCGCCCTACATTCATGTTGGGTGGACAAGAAGAGTCAGCTCTGGGACAGGGTCTGCTCGCCCTCTCCATTGCCGAGAATGTGCATGGCATGTACCACTGCGAAGCCCGTTTTGGGAATTGGGGACCGAAAGCCAATTCCATCGACTTTCTTTACTTTGACCGCAAGAAGCTTGATTTCGGCAAGGCCATGCAGGTGAAGCTCGATCAGGACAAGATGTTCGATGGACGCATCTCGGCCATGGAAGCTGTCTTTGCCGAAGGAAGTCCGCCGGAAATTGCGGTGTTGCTCGAGGACCGCTTCCAGGATCTGCGCATGACTCGCCGCACCCGCACCTTTGCTGACGCCAGCGACTCCGATGTGATCAATCGCATCGCCCAGGACCACGGCCTGCAACCCAACGTCGATCTTTCCGGGCCAACCTACAAAGTTCTGGCGCAGGTCAACCAGAGCGACCTGGCTTTTATGCGCGACCGCGCCCGCAGTATCGACGCGGAAGTTTGGATGGATGATCGGAACCTCTATGCCAAGTCACGAACCAAGCGCAATAACGGAACGGTCCAGATGAATTATGGAGGCGAACTCAGAGAGGTCACGGTGACTGCCGATCTCGCCGGCCAGCGCACGGCGGTGAGCGTGAACGGCTGGGATGTTGGCGGCAAGTCATCGCTGACCCATGAGGCTACGGACCAGGCCATCAACAACGAATTGAACGGGGACACCAGCGGGCTGAGCATTCTAAAGTCGGCCTTCGGTGACCGCAAAGAATCGCTGGTGCACACCGTCCCGCTCAACAGCAACGAAGCCCAGGTGGAGGCCGAAAGCGTGCTGAAGATGACCGCCCGGCGTTTTGTGGTTGCCCATGGCGTGGCCCAGGTCAACGCCAAGCTGCGAGTTGGGACCTACGTTGATCTTCAGGCCCTGGGACCAATCTTCAGCGGCAAGTATTACCTGACGCAGGTGAAACATGTGTTCGATGGCCAGGATGGCTTTCGCACCGAGTTCACCGGCGAGCGTCCCGGAATTGGAAAGGCGCAATAGACCAAAGGGAACCATGCACAGCATCTCCGACAATTCGCCGCTTGATCTGCTGCTCCACACCGGCGCTTATTCCGCGCCCGGTGGCAGATGGTTCGGCATCTATCCCGCGCTGGTCAGCGATATCAAAGATCCGGATGGCAATGGACGCGTGAAGGTCACTTTGCCTTGGTCGCCCGATACCGGATCGGACCGCTACGAGATGTGGGCCAGGCTGGCGACCTTTATGGGCGGAAATAATCGCGGAAGCTGGTTCGTTCCTGATGTGAACGATGAGGTGCTCATCGCCTTTGAAGCCGGCGATCCACGCCGTCCCTACGTGCTGGGCGGATTGTGGAACGGCAGCGATTCTCCGCCGGAATCGATGGATGGCTCAGGGCAAAACAACAAAAAGGTCCTGCGCTCCCGCAATGGAGTCAAGATCACGCTCAACGACCAGAACGGTCAGGAGCAATTCATCGCGGAAACGCCCGGTGGCCAGAAGATCACGCTGCAAGATGGTCCCGGCTCCATAGAAATTCTCGACAGTAATGGGAACTCCATCAAGTTGGAAGCCAGCGGGATCACCGTGAACGCCGCTGCTCAGGTCAAGGTCACGGCCAGCGTAGTTGAGGTTGATGCGAGCATGGTGACGGTGAATGCTCCCATGGCCACCTTCAGCGGGACGGTGCAGGCCCAGACCGTGATCTGCAGCAGCATTATCAGCGCGTCTTATACGCCCGGAGCGGGGAACATCTGGTGAAACAGTTGAACGAAGGACATGTCGAATGGACGATGGCTGCCCCACTGTGGCCGCTGACCGGCGATCCCACGGTCAACGACAACCGGGTGAAGTTCCGCACCCCCACCATCCTGCGCTTCGCCACCGATACCTTCATGGATGATTTCCATAACTTGCTCAAGTCCGAGCCCCAGAGATTGAGCGAGTATGTGGCAGCGCCCGAGACCTGGACCTCTCCCCCCAATGAGCCAACGCCGTCTCCCGACAAGAACGGCCTGGTGCTGGCGCTGCATCGCGCGAGAAGCCGCATAGTGCGGCGCTTGCAGCAGCGCGGCAGCCGGGTGATTGGCGCGCTGCCGGCTTCGTCAAGTTCAGATGCGCCCAAGGTTTTGAAACTCTATCAGCCGGTACACCAGCGCTATTACATGTTGACCACCTGCCTGGTGTGCCGCACACTCGGACTTCCCGATCGCAGAATCAATGCCGGCGCGCAGGAAAAGGTGAGCTTTGTCCTGCGCCTGCTGCAGCCCCACGCGAGCGCCGACAAGACCAATCCTGATCCCCGTGATTGCGATGAATTTGCGCTGGTCAATAAGCAATGGCAGCCAGTGAATGATCCCGGAGCGATGGTGGCAGGTGAAGAACGCCATCCACTTTCTCCCGCGGTTTATATGGAAGAGGACCAGCGCAACCGCCGCTTGCTGGTGGGCCTGATTCCTGTTGGAGACCGTGAACGCTTGCTCCAGGCTGTGCAGCCCAATCCGGCCGGGCAACCTGCTCTGCCGTCCATGATCGATGCCCGTCAGATGCTGCTCAAAACCCAGGTCATCTTTCCACTGAAGAACCTGGAAGATGTGGCGAATCGGGCCTTCAAGGCAATCCAACCTCCCGACCCCAGCGACCAAACGCTGCCGCCCCTTACATCGGACCAGGAAAATGCGAGGCAGAAAGCGATTCCCGGCGTCCTGCAGAGCGCTAACGATCAGATTCAGCAAGTCTCGTGGTACATCCTGCTGGACTTGGCCCGCTATTTCCAGACAAACCTGCCTGACCTGTGGCAGGCGATTCAAAACGGGAATGGATCTAATCTCCAAGACCCGCTCAAGCCGATCTGGAACACGCTTTCCAACGCGGTTTACAAAGGCGTCAGCATGGTGTCTGCATTGCTTCAGGCCGTTGCCGCGGCAACGCTGCTCGAAAGTGTCAAGACCGCCTATCAGACTCAACCGCCGGGGAGTACGGCTGGCTGGCCTACCTTCCTGTTCCCTTTCTATACGGTCACAGTTGGCGGAAAGCAGGGCTTGACGGGCATGGCCAGCACGGACGACCGTACCGCGTTTGAAACCCAGATTACGGATGCGGTGAAAGCGCTTGCCCCGGCTCCGGCACAGCCTTTTCCACCTCGCTTGGTGGCCCAGGCCAATGCCAATCCACAATCCACGGCATGGTTCACGATCCGTTGCATTTTGGAGCGCCCCAATTGCGCCGCGCTCACGCCGCCCCTGGTGAGCGAACCAACTGTGGCCTTTCAGATGGCGGCCTATTTTGATCCGGATGCGCCCGCGCGTCCCATTCGCATCGGCCTGCCCATTGACACCACTCCCGCGGGCTTGCGCAAATTCGATAAGAACACCGCCTTCGTGATGTCCGACACCTTGTGCGGCCAGGTAAACAAGATGAGCGGCATGAGCTTCGCAGACCTGATCATGTCGGTCCTGCCATTTCCCTTTCATAAGGGCCTTGATGCTGGTGGAGGAACTCCTTGCGGGCAGGGTGGCGATGCCTGGGGCATGGTGTGCTCGTTCTCCATACCCATCATCACCATTGTGGCGCTGATCCTGCTCCTCATCTTCGTAAAACTTCTGGACATCATTTTTTTCTGGATGCCGTTTTTCCAGATCTGTCTACCCCTGCCGAAATTCTCGGCCAAGGATTAAGGATTCGTAGCTTATGGACGGAGGACAACTTTACGGACGGGGCATGTCGTTTCCACCACGGGTGGGTGATGACGGCCGCATCGCGTGGTCTGAAGGCGAGACCAATATTCGTGAGGCAATCCAGGTGATTCTACGGACCCAGGAACGCGAGCGCTTGAACCTGCCAACATTCGGGGCCGGGTTGCAGCGCTACTTGTTTGAGCCGAATACGGTGACCACAAGGTTTCAACTTCAGGACCGTATTACCAAGGCATTGCAGTTATGGGAACCAAGAATCTCCTTGACTGATGTAACGGTGGAGCAAGACCCGGCAGACGCCCAGGCCGCCATTGCCACCATCGAATACAAACTCGTTGCCACTCAGGTGAAGCAGCGCCTGAACGTAAGTGTGAAGCTGGGGAGTTAACCAACTGTGCCGTTGACGATTCCCAATCTCGATGACCGCCGCTACCAGGAACTCCTGGATGAAGCGCTCGCTCGCATTCCGGTCTACACACCGGAGTGGACGAACTTCAACAAGAGCGACCCTGGCGTCACGCTGATCGAAGTCTTCGCCTTCATGACGGAGAGCCTGCTCTATCGCGTCAACCAGATTCCCGAAAGAAACCGCAAGAAGTTTCTGAAGCTGCTCAACGTGCCGCTGCATCCGGCCACCAGTGCCCAGGGACTGGTCACCATCAGCAACGACAAAGGCCCGCTCCAGACCGTCACCCTCAACGATGGTGTCGAGGTGCGCGCCGGCAAGGTACCCTTCAGCACTACCCGGCCACTCGACGTTCTGCCGATTGAGGGCCGCATTTATTTCAAAGAAGCCATCGCCGCGCCCTCGCAGCAGATGCTGGATTACTACCAGCAGCTTTACGCCTCCTTCCGGGGCACACCCCAGGATCCGCCCCCGCAGCTCTATAAAGCGTCAGCATTTCCTTTGCCCGGAGGCGCTCATGTGGACCTGAGTAACACCGTCGATGGCTTCCTGTGGCTCGCATTGTTTGTGCGCGAAGGCGACAAGCCGCCGTTGCTGCAGGTGGACGCCGCTCGCGCGGCGATTGCCGGAGCAACGCTCAGCATAGGTGTAGTTCCCTTCCTCACCAACAATACTGCGGTCCTGCCCGCTGGTAGAACGAGGACTGCGCCGTCACCGGTTACTCTGGAGTTCGACATTCCCAATCTTCCCGCCAGCGGAGGCCTGCTCGACAGCCTGAACCGCGTGCCTCAGTATCGCCCGCTGGCGACCAGTCCCACCACCGATGTCTTTACCCAGCCGGGAATTGTGGACATAACTTTGCCGGACAAGAATAGCTTGTCTCTGTGGAACAACATTGATCCTCTGGAAAGTGGTGTCGGTGGTCTGCCGCCGTCGCTTGAAGATACATCACTCAACGACCGGCTCATTACCTGGTTGCGGATTCGTCCCTCGGCTCCCACACCCGCCCAGTTCCTGTGGCTCGGCATCAACTCTGCGCCCATAAGCCAGCGCGAACACATCTCCGGGGAATTGCTACCGCCGGGTACCGGGGAACCTGACCAGTCCATCAAGCTTTCTCATGCGCCGGTGCTCGCGAAATCCGTGACCATCTCGCTGACCACCGCCCAAGGCGTATCTCAGACCTGGACCGAAGTAGCCGACATATTCTTAGCCGGGCCTGAGGTGCCGGTTCCCGACCTGCGACTGCCGCCCGGTAGCCCTGCTCCGCCACCTGCTGAAGCAAACGTTTTTGTGCTCGACCCCGAGGCCGGCCAGATCACTTATGGTGATGGCGCTCATGGAGCCCGCCCGCCAGAGGGATCAACCCTGCGCGCCACCTATGACTTTAGCCAGGGTGCGGCGGGAAATGTCGGGCCGGAATCCATCAATACCGCGCCTTTGCTCCCACAAGGTTTCAAAGTCACCAATCCAGTACGCACCTGGGGCGGGGCCGATGCCGAAACTGCCGCCGATGGCGAGAAGCAGATCGCCCACTACCTTCAGCATCGTGATCGTCTGGTGACCGCCTACGATTTTGAAACCGTTACCTTGCGCACTCCCGGAGTTGAGATTGGCCGCGTGGAAGTCATTCCCAACTTCCACCCTGAATTGAGCAGCCGGCGTGGCGGAGACGCGCCAGGGGCAGTCACGCTGATGTTGATTCCCACTTTTGATCCGGTGACTCCCGATGCGCCTTCGCCTGACAACAATTTTCTCGATACGGTATGCAGCTTCCTCGATACCCGTCGCCTGGTTACGACCGAGGTGTTCCTGCGAGGACCGGATTATGTGGGCATCTGGATTTCCATTGGCATCCAGGTATTGCCCGGAATAAATCCATCGCCGGTGCGCGAGGCCGTAAAAGCGGCTATATTGCAGTTCCTTGCTCCCATTGTGGGTGGACCACAAGCCCTTCCCGATGATCCCTCGATCTTGCTGGAAGCCCCCGGCCCGGCTGGGTTGTACAAAGGCTGGCCGTTGGGCAAGCCCGTGATCTCTCTGGAAATTGCGACGGTGGCCGGGCGTACCTCGGGCGTCGAATTTGTGCAGGAAGTGCTTCTGACCCAAATCGGGAATTCAGTACCGCAAGTGGATATTACCGGACTGCAACTGCCGCGTGTTCTTGGTATCAGCGTGACTAACGGACCTGCCTTGAGTCTGGACGAACTGCGTGGCGGAGGAGGATCGCAGACTCCAACCGCAACCAACGCGGCCCAACTGCCGGTCATTCCAGGGGAGTGCAACTGATGGACTCCAACCAAACACGCTTTCACCTGTTGCTGGGCCGGGATGATTGGACGAAGTGCACGTATGACGGCGTCTCCTCGATCTTCGATTCCATACAGCCGGCAGGCCCTTCATTCTCCTGGAATGCTGCTAACTCCGAGGTGACTCTGGGTGTGCGCGTGAACTTGTTTCGCAGTGCCCCGGGAAATCAGCCACCCACCATCGATCAACGCCGGGGCGCTGGGCAAGACCGTTTTGGGAATTGGTATTGGATTGATGTTTCCGGCAAAGAGATTCTCGTAAATTCCTCCGGAACCAGCGCCACCACCCATTTTTGGGCCTCCCGGGATGAAGTCTCGCGCACCTGCACCCCCCAGGATGGAACATTCAGCGTGTTGGTACCGGAAACGCCCCAGCAGCCGCTCGCCTTTAGCGGCTTGGTTGTGACCGAACTGCATTTTCTGGTTGTGGGTGTGCTGGAACCAAAAGGATTCCTGGTCTTCGATCTGTTTCATGGTGGGCCGCCACGCCAGTTTGTGTGGCCGGCGGAAATTGATTTTGTCCCCTTCGATATGGCGCCCGCTCCCGGTGGCGGTGTCTGGATTCTCGATCGCGCCAACCGCCGCCTCTGGGCTCTGGACCGCAGCTTTGCCGTCATCCGCCAGGACCAGGCTTCGCTTGATATTGCGCGCGAGCCGGCTGAAGTGTTCTCGCCTGCCGATGGTTCACCTGCTCCTCCGCATCCACGTCGCACCTTTCCGGTTGGCATTACTCCCAGTCTGGGTTCACCTTTGGGAACCATCGATGCCATTGCCATCGAGGCGCTGCCCGATGGTACCGTCCTGCTGTTGGAAAGCAATCCGGCTAGGAAGTTCTCGACTATATATCGATTCCGATACGGGCAGGAGCTTGGACAGCCGGTTTCGCTGGAAAGCGTCCTGGATATACTCGCGCCCGCCGATCGCGCCGGCTTCACGCTCCTGGGATTCGACTTCACCATGATTCCGGTTGAGCAGACGCCCAGCGGCCAGCGCCAGAACACTTTGTATGTCGTGGCCGCCAATGGCGACCAGTCGTGGGCCTTCACCGCCGCCTACAACACCGACCAGCTCACGCTCACTCCTCTGCCCGATTTCTATCCCATGCGTTTGTTTGGAGGACGGGCCATCGTGCGCGGCGCCACCCAGGTCTACTACGATTCGCAAGACCGCTTCGTGCCCCTGATCATCCAGAGGCGTCCGCGCTATATCGATGAAGCCACGCTGTTCACCAAAGTATTCGACAGCCGCGAGCCCGATTGCACCTGGCACAAACTGGTGCTCGATGCTGCCATTCCATCCGATACCAGCGTAACCGTCTTCAGCCGTGCCCATAACGACCGCAATTCCCTCGCAGTTCAGGAATGGAAATTGGAGCCGGGCCCTTATCGCCGTGGAAATGGCACCGAGCTTCCCTGGACGCCGATGCCTCAGAACCTCGACACCTGGGAGCTTCTCTTCCAGCAGGCTTCAGGCCGCTACATGCAGATGCAGATCGTCTTCGCCGGAAACGGAAGGCTCACGCCCGGAATTCGCGCGTTGCGCGCCTACTATCCCCGCTTCTCTTACCTGGAGCACTATCTGCCTTCGGCCTATCGTGAGGACCAGAAATCGGCGTCGTTTGTTGATCGTTTTCTGGCCAATATTGAAGGCTTCTATACCTCGATTGAAGATCGCGTCAGTACGGTACAGGCGTTGCTCGATGCTTCCAGCGCTCCCTCCGAAGCCCTCGATTGGCTTGCCAACTGGTTTGGCGTGGCGCTCGATCCCGCATGGAGTGAAGCCAAACGCAGGCTCTTTTTGCAAAACGCTCCAGTCTTCTTTGAAGCGCGCGGCACTCTGCCCGGGCTCATGATGGCCCTCCGCCTGGTTCTGGAAGACTGCGCTGATCCTGCTGTTTTCATTACACCGGTGCAGACCCACACTGGGCCGCGCATCGTGGAAAAATTCCGCACCCGTCAATTGCCGCTGGGCCTGTTGCAAAATGCTGCCCCAGCGACGGCCACAGCCACAGATACAGCCCCAGCTACAGAAATAGTCACTGGACTTCCCACCAAGTTGCAGACTCCCTTATGGACACCGCCGCAGGGCGCAGATGATCTCGACCAACGCTACCGCAAGAGTTTGAACTTGTCTGTTGACCAGACGTATCCGATTTCAATGTCCACCGGAGATGCGCTGTATCCGCAATGGAGCGCATTTTCTCAAAGCACCCTCGGGTTGGTGCCCGGGCAACCGGACATCGGATCGGATTTGTGGGTTACCTTCCTGCGTACCCGTTACGGCGTGATCAACGCGCTGAATGCCGCTTATCGTGGCTCGTACCTCAAGTTTGAAAATGTGCCGTTTCCTACCGACCTGCCCCGGCAGCCGCAGCCGCTGCTTGACTGGTACCAATTTCAAGGCGTGTTGCTGGTGCAGGCTGCGGCCCATCAGTTCACAGTCTTTCTGCCCATGCCTGTTGCCGATGCGCAAGATACCCAGGCACACCGGGCCAAGCTCGATCTGGCCCAGCGCGTGCTGGATCTGGAAAAGCCGGCGCATACGACCTTCAAGATCAATTTTTACTGGGCATTTTTCCGCGTGGGCGATGCTCGGCTCGGCACAGATTCTGTGCTGGACCACGGCAGCCGCGCACCCCAGCTTTTGCGGCCGGTAGTGCTGGGTGACAGCTATGCCGGCTCCGGCTATATCAGTCACGAGCAACCATGCCAGCCACGCCAGCGCCAGTTTTTGAACACCAATTTTTCGAATCAGAGGAGCTGTAGCCCATGACTGATTGCCCAATGCGATTCGCTTAATGGAATGGAAACAGATTTCGGAGTTTGGAAAAACCAACCCCGAAGGGGTGGAACAGTTTAGCCCATCAGGGTGGAGCGTAGCGGAACCCTGGGAAATCGTCGAGAAATTGATTGAGCCCCGGAGGGGCGACACAGGTTTGTCATTCCCCACCACACGCTGCTTTTGCGTGTGGTGGGAAAAGGAGAACAAATGAGCAGCGGAGTTACGCAACTCGCCGCCACGCCGGATGCAGTAGCGCCCGACCCGTCCAAGCACGTGAACTACACCTTCGGCATGTTGCTCGGGGTCGACGACTTCAAGCAGGAGTTCGCCTACCTCGCGGGTCGCGATCAATGGATGGCCCGCGACCTGGTTGGCTACGGCACCATCAGCGGACTGAAAGTCTCGGTGGATGTGGCCGCCAAAGGCGCGCGGGTTTCGGTTTCCTGCGGAGACGCGCTCAGTCCACGCGGACAGATGATCCGCGTCTGCCCCTCGCAGTGCGCCTACATAAACGATTGGTTGATTGCCAACCAGGCCGCCGTCCAGGCAGCCCTAGGCATTTCTCCCCCGGCGTCGATGATCAAACTGTGGCTGGTGCTCTGCTATCGCGATTGCCCGGTGGATCCCGTTCCCATTGCCGGTGAGCCATGCCGCTCTGCCGACGATCTCATGGCCCCTTCACGGCTGGTAGATGATTTTCGTCTGGAACTGCGTCTCACTCCGCCGGCCCAGCAGGAAGAAGACGCCATTCGCGACTTCGTGAAATGGCTCGACCAGATTCAGATAACCAACGATCCCGGCTTCTTCCCCAGCCTCCAGCAGTTTGAAGATGCCTTGCGGGCGGCCCTGCTGCCCGTGGCCTCACCTTTGGATCCGGCGACCTTTTTCCATTTTGGTTCTCCACTCAACCAGTTTCACGTTCACCCCGCGCAGATTGGCGACTACTTGAAATCTGCTTTCCGTATTTGGGTCACTGAAATTCGTCCCACGTTTCATAAAGACTGGCCGCCGCAGAGCTGTTTGTGTGGCGGCGACACCAGCCCGGCCACACCGCCCGAAGACTGCCTGATGCTGGCGGAAGTGGATGTTCCGCTGGTCAACATCGGCCCAGGCCAGAACTGGCGCGTAGACGACAAACATGCAGTCACGCTGGATGAAAGTAATCGTCCGATTCTGCTGCAAACCCGCCTGTTGCAGGAATGGATGCAGAGCGGCCTGCGCGGAGGCAAATAGGAGAACACTATGCCCAGCAATCTCCTCACCGCCATCGTGAACGACCGCACTCGCTCCGTGAACTTCTTTAACGGAAGGCTGCTGACCGGCGAAGACCTGACTGCGGAACAAAAGGCCAACCGCGTGGCTCACAGCTTGCTCGGGCAGGCGGTAGGCTCAGGCGTCGCCTACGGATTGGAAGTCTCGGAGTCGGCAACGCTGAGCACCGTAGCGTCGCCGGTGCTTTCCATCAAGCAGGGACTGGCCATCAATCCCAATGGCGGCACGCTGCTTCTCGACAACGACACGGATATTTCGTTGGTTCGTCCGGCAAGCCCGACTAACGGCGGAACCTCGGTGTTTCAAGAGTGCCTGCCCATGCAGTCCGGCGTATACATCGCCGGCGCGGGTGTCTATCTGCTGACCATCGGCCCGGCCTCCGCCAATCAGGGCCTTGCTGAAGTAAGCGGAGTGAACACTGGCGCAGCGCCTTGCAACAGCAAATACAAAATCGATGGCGTGCAGTTCCAGTTGATCCAGATCGATCTCACCCTGGCAGAATCAGGCGACGTAAACCATATCCGCAATCTGGTGGCCTACAAATGCTTCGGCGTTACAGATTGGGCCGCCAACGTTACTGACCCGTTTGGAACGCCTCCAGGTGGCCACGGCTTGATCGACCAGCTTCGCACTGCCCAAACAATCACCGGCTGCGAAGTGCCGCTCGCGGTTCTGTACTGGACGGCCACTGGCGGGTTGGTATTCATCGATATGTGGGCGGTGCGCAGGCCCCTGGTTTCTAGAGACCTGCTGGATTCTTGGGCGCCGGGAGCAGGTCGACGACGAGCGACTGAGGGTCTGGCGATGTTTTTGCAATTTCAGGCGCAACTTCAGGATTTGCTAGGTCCTTCCGGCAGTGGCCCAGCAATTCACGCAAATCAATTCTTCCGCTATCTTCCGCCGGTGGGGATTTTGCCGATTAGCGGAGTGGGGACTTCAAAAGGAATTAACTATCTTAGCTTTTTCGCGGGCGATACATTCCGCAAGCCGCAATTTGTTGAAGGCGCAAGACTCAACAATCTTGTCCGCGAAGCATTCGAATATCCCCCTGTGGATTTGAATGACAAGGTGATGGTCTGGCTGTATTGGGTAAGGGAAAACATGCAGGCGATCAACACCGGTGCATCTGCTGTTCCCAATGCCTACGTCATATTTGCCAGTGGCCATGTCCGCAACTACGGCTTTCCGCATTTTGATGTCAATCGTTGGAGCTACAGCACTTACGCATAGCGAAATTTGATTTCAAGGAGTTTGTGATGGCACAACCAATTCAACCCGTACAGCCAGGGGACATAATCACAGCCAGCCTGATGAATCAGCTTCTTCAGGCGCTGGCCGCTCTGGATGGGAGAGTCACTAAATTGGAAAGCGGAGTTGGAAGTACCGGCTCTAAGCCCCGCATTCAGGATTTTTCGCCCAAGTTGAACCTTCACGAAGGCGATACGCTGACCATGACCGGGCAAAACTTGTGGGCGGCCGGAATGAATTCCGTTTCTGTCCTTGTAGGCAGTGCGGTCACGCCGGTGATCACGTTCATCTCCCAATCAGACTCCCTCCTTGTTTTCAAGATTCCAGGGGTGTTTGCTCAGCCCGGGGGGACACCGGTTTCCGTGCAAGTCGTCAGTCCCACCCAGGGATCAGATTCAATATCGTTTACTTTGCTCCCGGCAGTCATCTCTGTGCCGACGGGAGACATTCGCGTTCAGCTCTCAACTCCGCCGAACACAGTCTTCAATGCGCCTGGCACCTACGCCCTGAACTACACACTCAATGCGAATACCACGCTCGGCGATACCTATGATCTGAAAACGTCGGTCTCGGGTGCGGGTTGGGTGTTGACGTCCGATGTCCCTTCGTTGGTCATCGAGGCAGCCCCTTCTCTAACACAACCCACTATCAAGAAGGGGTCTTTGCAACTCACCATTCCGAATGGAGCTGTTGGTTCGTCGAATTTGTCGTTGGAAGTCAAGTCGCGATTGAATCCCACAGGACTTGACAAGTTTTCACCTACTGCTGTGATACCGGTCGGGGGGCAGGTGCTGCTGTCCAGCGGAATTGGGATCGTAGCAAAGCCGGGCGTGGGTGATTTAGATGGTAGCGGAAACCTGCTGGTACCAGCTACGCCAGCCGGCCTCACCATCAATTTTCTGGTGACGGTCACCACAGCCCCGAAAGACTATCTTTTGGCCTACCGATTCGACAACGATGCAGCCAACTGGCAAGCGCCGACACCGCCTAACTCCACAAAGGTGACGATCAACCAGTCCAACCTTGGGACACCGATCTCCGTAGTCGTAAGGGTCGCGGCTGGCGCTCAACCCAGCAATCTTTACTTGAAGGTCACGCAAAGTGATGATCCAACGGTCGTCACCGAGGTCTTCTTCCCGGTCAAGGTGAAATAACAGAATGAGCTTGTGACATGGCAAGCAACAAAGGAGAAAAGATGAAATACGAACGAACAATTGTAAGAGGCACTTGGTTAAGAATTCCGACACTGAGTTTTGTTCTTGCCATGGTCGCGATGGTGTTCACCCTGGTCGGAGGTGCGCATGCGGCAAATCCTAAGCTGTGTTTTACCCAGGTTACCGGTCTGCCTAAGTCAGATGGCATGGGCGGATTTACCTTTCCGAACAATCCCCCGAATGTGCTTGTCCTCGGCAGTGAAAACACGAACCCTGTCGACCCCGACATTGATACCGGCTGGTTCAATGCGTTCCGCTTGCCTTTTGAAAACGGCACGCCTCATCCGGATGGCGCGATGCAGGCCATCGCCCAGGGTTCGATGTTGTATTTCTCTTTCAAAGTGAAGAACGACACCGACTTCGACATCTCAGATGCTGTCGTGCTGGGGTTTAGTAGTCTTCCACCCGAAACGCAGAATGTGCCCCAAACCTACACCTGGATTGTTATTCAGCCTTTCGCGAACGGTGTGCCGGCCGCAACGGCGCAAGCCGTTCCGGGCACCGACATCAAAACCTGGAAGGGAACGAACGGCGGCGGCGGGGTGGTTTGGGGTAACACGGTCACAACGGGGCCTGCTTGGATTAAGGCAGTTGTGGCCGGCTCCGGCAATCAGTGGTACGTTGTCGTTCGCATCGATAATTCAGACGTCAACGGTCCAAGTCTTCCCATGGCGGGAAAGTTCGGTCTCATTCTCGATGCAGTGGGAACCAGCACCGATGGCACAGACCGCCAGTTCTTATATCCCTCAAACTTGCCGGCGCTGAACGACACGTTACTTGCAGATGCCGCCGCTAATCCAGCCACAACGAGCTGGGCAGACGCCACGTTCGATGGCAACTGTACAGGAATTCACTTCGACGCCGGAGACATCAATAATACCGTCAACGGAAGTGTGACTTCGGTCATCAGTGCAAGTGCGGCGCAGAGCAACAACTTCAGCGTGAAGGTGCACAATAGCGGCGCCGATGCTCCTAGTATAAGGGCAACATTTAAGCTCGCTGGCTTTGGCCTGCCCGCTCCACAGGACTGGGCATTGATTGGCTCCCAGCCCAACAACGATAACGTGACCCCCAATCCGACGTTGCCGGTGGATGTTCCAGCGCATGGCCTTCCGCCCGGGTCATGTGGAGATGGCAGCGGAGATGGATGCACAACCATTAATGCTCCGCCCTGGACCCTGGGGGCAGGCAATGCCGCGTTCTATTTGATGGCTGCCAATCAGCATCAGTGCGTTCGTGTCGACCTTGAAGCACTGAGCGGCGATCCTACATTCATGAACAATAGCTCCTGGAACAATTTTGACTTTCAGGCCAGCGCTTCTAAGTTCGTTAGTCCGCCCGCCCAGATCAGCGGCAGATATCCGGCGGCGAAAGGAGCAGCACCGGGAGCGCCGCAGCTCTTTGATTTGTTCGTAACGCTTGAAAAAGTGAGTCCGGTGCAAAATCCCGGTGGCGGCCAGTCAGGCGCCACGTCCACCGCCCGCCCGGGTGGGACGGCCGTCGGAAAAGGTGGAGGAGATCGTGTCGTAAGCGCCGCCAACTTAGTCGTGCACGCTTGCCGTCGCACCGGAACGTTCGTAACCATAGATCCGCCATCCGGTGCCCCCGGTAATCCCAAGCCACAAAAGTTTGAAAACTGCGAGACGGTGGGGGCCTATGGCTATGGAATTAAGCATGTTGGCCTGGTCGCAGTCACCAATTGGGTATATTCGCTGAAAGGAAACGGGCTCACCCGCCTCAGGGAAGGTGTGTATCGGCTGGCGGTGCCACAGGACGGAGTTGCGACCGTTATCACGGAAGTGCAGCCTCAAGAACCCGGCGTCACGCCTCCAGGCAACGGCAAATATGCCATCTTCGCTGACCTCGGCGTGGCCATCCCGCACGGAAACTTCAGCACTGCTTTTGATCCGGGTGTCAGCTTCAACGCCGGCCTCGAGTACATCGTCAATACGCATTTCTCGGCGGAAGGCATCTTCGGTGCCCACCACTTCCCCGGCAAATTTGGGATCGATGTTAATGCTTACCAGTTCACCGGAGGCGGAAAGGTCTTCTTCAATCCCGGTCCCAATCGCGTATTTGCCCGCGCCGGTCTGGGCGGCTATCACTTCGACTTGGGCACCACCAACTTCGGAGGCTATGTCGGAGTTGGTGTGCTGCACGAGTTCAATGCGCGCCTCGGTCTCGAAGGCGTTTACAACTTCCATACGGTGAACACTCCTGGATCGTCGAGTCAATTCTCGACCATTCAGGGTGGATTACGGTACGTCTTCCACTAGATCGGGCTAGGAAATACTGTGTCTTGGAGAAAGGGTGGAAGAACGGCCCTTTAGGGCCGTGTTAAGGCTGCCAGATCCTTGGGCTTTAGCCCCGGTAGCTTTTGTGGATGCAGTTGGCCATGTTCTCAGCGCAAACCAACACGACGGTTGTAGGTCGGCTGCGGATCAGGAGCAAGTCTTCTGATCCGCAAGCCGAGCAGCAGCGCCTCACCCGGATGCTGCGTTCGGCTACCCTGCATCCTGCGGGATTGCCGGAGTCGGCCATACTGGTGGTTCGACGGCTCGCAGATCCCTTGCCCGCACGTCTGCGCGCCGGTCCCTTTGACACTCTGCCCGATCCTTCGTGGCAGCGCGCCGTTACCGCTTCCCTGGAAAAACTTGCTGCCTCCGCTGCCCGGCCTGCCTACGGTCCGGTTCCTGCGGAAAGCAATGCAGTTTTGTTTTACGATCGCGCCGAAATTCTGGCCTCGCTCGCGCTTGACTGGATGAGCGGCGCCCTGGCATCGCAATGGTGGTGGCGCGAACTGCTACGCGGACACGACGCCATCACCGCCCTCCTCCGCGAGTGGGTCCACACCCCTCAGTATGTGCCGCCCGCCATGGAACTCCTCGCCCATCGGCAACGCATCGTGCAATTTGTGCAGCGGCTGCCGGAACCTACGGCCACAGAAATGCTGGACGCCATGATCAGAATCTATGGCGTTCCCCGCCCCAACCTGCAAGAAGCCTTGCCGCAGGCCAATTCAGTCGATTCAAAAGAGCAGCCCATAGTCGAGGCCGTAATATCTGCGAGAACCAAAACTCGCCATCATTCTCCTGCGCACCGCGTGTCTTGGCTGGCGTGCGTGCCGGAAGCATCAACTCCGGGATTGTCAGTGCCCCGGAAGATGCTGCTGATCCAGGCTCTGATGCTCCGCCGCGCTCCCGCTATTGTGCGTACCAGCTCTTTTCAGAAAGCTTTGCTGCAGTGGCAGGCGGCAGCAGAACGATCTGAGGGCAACGACAATCTCCCGGCCGAGGCGCTACCTCCGCAGTTCATGCCTGAAGCTTCCGAAGAGGCAGCCGAGACGTCAAAACCTGTGGCCCGTTCGAAGCCGGCTCACTCTTTTCCAACCCGCCAAGCGCCAAAGAAGCCTCAGCGGGCCGTCACTTTCGCAAAACCCGCACGCTCAAAACAGAATGAGGAACCCGGCAAAATTGCACCGCGCCAAGCCCAGCATGAGAACATCGCCCCGTCTGAGAAAAACTTCGGTGCGCAGGCCCTGGCAGACCAACCGGCTCGCATTGCCGAACCGTTCCGGCCAGAAGATACCAGCGAGCAAGCGATCACCGTCAAACAGGAATCGGCGGTTGCACATTCATCCCAGAGGGAATTAGTTGAGCCACCAGCCGTCGAACCTGAACCTTCGATCGAGTCATCGACCACCCTGGAAACGGAATATGGCGGAGTCTTTTTCCTACTGAGCTTGGCGCTCTACCTTTATATATATAGTGATTTCACTCGTCCCGGCGAAACCGGCCTGGAACTGAATATCTGGGACTTTCTGGCGCTGATGGCCTCTGAGTTCACTGGCGGAAACGTCGAGGACGATCCGCTGTGGGCTGAACTCGCCGCGCTCGCCGGACGGACTCCGTCCCTGCGCCCCGGTCTGGCCTTCGACCCACCCAATGAATGGCGATTGCCTCAAGATTGGCTCGCACCATTTCCGGAAGATTATGACCGCACTCCAGGGCTGATCAATGGACGAATGGTCTTAGTCCATCCCGCAGGCTTTACAGTTCTCGATGTGCCCGCCTCCGAAAACACCGAAAGTGAACCGTTGGATCACCTGCAACGCTGGGTAGGCTGGATGGCCGCCTACCTGCGTGCCCGGCTGATACGTGCCTTGGGCCGCGAAGATGCGGCAGAGTTCTTGTGCCGTTTGCCCGCACACGTATCACTCACGCTGACTCATCTCGACGTAACTTTTTCTCTGGATCACCATCCCATCGAGGTGCGCATGGCCGGACTTGATCGCAACCTGGGATGGATTCCTGCTGCGGGGCGCTATGTTGCATTCCACTTTGAGTAATGAGCTGATGTCGGTAGCCCAAAATCAACCGCTAGTCTCCTGCATCATGCCCACAGCCGACCGCCAACGCTTTGTGCCGCTGGCGATTGAGAACTTCTTGCAACAGGATTATCCCAGCAAGGAACTGATCATTCTCGATGATGGCCAGGACACCGTGGCCGGCGTCGTGCCCTCCGACCCACGAGTGCACTACATGCGCCTGTCGCAAAAGCAGACACTCGGAGCCAAGCGCAACCAGTGTGTGCAGGCCAGCCACGGTGATCTGATCATGCATTGGGATGACGATGATTGGTCAGCGCCCCATCGCATCCGCTACCAGGTTGAGGCCCTTTTTCAAGAGAAAGCGGAAGTCTGTGGACTCCGCGAAATGCTCTTCTACGATCTCTCCACCAGCCAGACCTGGCTGTACTCCTATCCTGCCGGCCAGAAGGCCTGGCTGGCCGGAGGTTCACTCCTGTATACGCGCAATTTTTGGCAGCGCGCTCCTTTCCCCAATGTGCAAGTGGGTGAAGACGCTCGTTTTATCTGGAGCCAGAACCACCCCAAACTGGCTGTCCTGCCCGACTACCGCTTTTATGTCGCCATGATTCATCCCAACAACACTAGTCCCAAGATGTGTACCGACCGCTACTGGTCACGCTTTCCGCAAGATGCCCGCCACATCATGGGCGAAGCTGCGGACTTATATCAATCTGGGTCTTCTGCCGCCTCACGGCAGGAACCGCCCCCCGAAAGGAGACCCATGAAGCTCAATCTCGGCTGTTGCGATGCGCCGGTCGCCGGTTTTGTGAATGTAGACATCGTTCCGGGTCCCACCGTCGATCAAGTTGCCGACCTGCGTGCTCCCTGGCCGTGGCCCGACGATTCCATCGAATACGTCCGCGCCTGGGACATTATTGAACATCTCCCCGACAAGATCATGACCATGAATGAGATCTACCGCGTGCTTGTGCCCGGCGGGCAGGCGGAAATCGCGGTGCCCACCACCGAAGGCTCTGGAGCATTTCAAGACCCGACTCATGTTTCATTCTGGAACCGGCGCAGCTTTTTGTATTACGAAGCAGGAAACCCCTATCGTGAACGCTTCGCCGCCAGCTATGGTGTTCGCGCCAAGTTCCAGACGGTATGGGAACGGACCGACCAGAGCGTTGACGGTCCAAGACTTACGATCATTCTCAGGGCGGTCAAGCCATGAACTTCAGCGTGGTTGTGCCGTCCGCAAATGCCGCAAACCTTGTTGCCTGCGTTCGATCATTGCAAGCTGCTGAGCCGGAACTGTCTCCGCAGGAAATCATCGTGGTGGATGATGGCGCCCGCGCGATCGGCGAGACCAGCCTGCCGGATGTACGGTGGATCACCGGAATTACTCCTTTTATCTTTGCGCGAAATGCCAATTTGGGAATCATGGCGGCCGGCCGGGACGTTGTATTGATGAACGATGATGCTAATCTGCTCACGCCCAATGGTTTTTCCATGCTTTGGGCCGAGGTTCTTCGCCACCCCGAAATCGGAGTATGTTCAGCCGGCATCCAGGGAATGGTTGGCAACCCTAGGCAGATTGCAACTTCTGCCGCTAATCTTCGCTATGAACCTAGGGCCATCGCTTTTGTCTGTGTTCTTTTACCTTGGAGCACTTATGTTCGCATAGGGCCGCTGGACGAACGTTTCGTCGGTTACGGCTTTGAGGACAACGATTACTGTACTCGAGTCGCGGCGGCTGGCTTCAAGATCGGAATCTGGGATGGCTGCGTAGTGGAGCATGCCCATCGTCCCTCCGCTTTCCGCAGCCGTCCGGACATCATGACTCTGTTCGATCAGAACCGGCAGCTCTACCGGTCAAAATGGGGGAGGGACGCATGATTGGGGACCGCTGTGTTGACTTGTTTTATCTCGCTTCTAACCGCCTCGAGTTTACGCAAGAGAGCTTTACGAACTTGCTGCGCAACACTGACTGGAACTTCGTGCGAGAGTTGGTGGTAAACGACAATAGTTCTGTGGACGGCACACGCGAATGGCTGGCGCAGGCAGTGCTCGACTGCCCGGCGCCGGTGAAATATATCAAGGCCAGCTACGCTTCGCCGGTTGCCGCCATGATCAATTTTATCCAGTCTGCGCAGGCTCCCATTCTCGCCAAGGTCGATAATGACACGATGTTGCCGCCACGGTGGCTTCACCAGAGCCTGGAGGTCATGGAGCGCCATCCGGAACTTTCGTTGCTGGGAATCGAAGCCATGTATCCGCATTGCAATGAGCCGGAAGTAGTCCGCTCATTCACACCAGCGGAGTTTATCTCTGGCTTGGGGCTCTACCGCCGGGCCGCATTTGCCCGGAGCCGCCCGACTCCTATTGGGCGCTGGTTTGGCCTGGAAGAGTGGCAGATGGCGCACGGGCCAAGTCTGACTCGCGGATGGATCAATCCTGCGCTGTGCGTTTTTCTTCTGGATCGGATGCCGTTTGCGCCGTGGACTTCATATTCGGAGACCTACGTGGCCCGCGGCTGGCAGCGGAACTGGCCAAAATATGATCCGAGTTGCACACTTTGGAAATGGCGATGGGACGAACAGCATCAAGCCTTAAACGTCCTGCCCTCTGGGGATGCGCGCTTCGTCGGCGCATTGCGCATCAAGAACGAGGCAAACCACATTCGCGAAGTGTTGTCGCAAGCACTGCGCCTCTGCCAAAGGGCCTTCGTCTTCGATGACCATTCTACGGACGACACGGTTGCGATCTGCGAGTCTTTCGGCAATTCTGTAACTGTCTTTCGTTCGCCTTTTCAGGGGCTGGATGAAGCCAGGGACAAGAATTTCCTGCTGGAAAGGATTGCGAGTGAGAATCCTGAGTGGATCCTTTGGATTGATGGTGATGAAGTCTTGGAAAATAGCGGACCGGAGAAGATTCGGGCGGCGGTCGCGCAGGCCTCTAGGGCCAGCGCGTGGTATCTACGGATTGCTTACCTGTGGGATGATCCAAATCAGGTGCGAATCGATGGGTTGTTCGGGAGTTTCCGCCGCCTGTCTCTCTTCCGTCTTCGCGATCAACCAGCCGCTCGGCTGAAGTTTCGAGTCACCGGACACGGTGGAAACTTCCACTGCGGCAACGTGCCGGATGGTTTGATCGGTGAGCACCGTGATCTCGCCGTCCGGTTGAAGCACTATGGCTACCTGACGCAGGAGCAAAGACTGAGAAAGTATGATTTCTACACGCATACTGATCCAGGCAATCTACTTGAAGACAACTATCAACATCTGCTCGGCGTCCCGGGTGCACGGCACGCCCCTGGGCCCATGCAGTTAATTCCGTGGGTGGAATAATTTATGTCAGATAAAAGAATCGCGCTCTCACTAGCAACGACAACCGCCTGGTTGCATTTGCTGAAGAAAACTTTAATTCGCTATCCGCTCGATGCCGGCGATTTTGAAATGAGTCTGGAGTTGCCTGCGATAGAGCCCGCACTGCGACGCGAAATTGAGCGTTGGCTTGAGCAGAACCGCCGAGGGGACGTTGGTGAAAGTGGCGCGGACTTGTCGGCACGTGCTCATGGAAAAGACTGGCCCGCCACCGCTGAGACTATGCTCGGACTGTTTCGCATGGACAACCTGCACGGGTGCCTGCTGGATGTTCTCCGCCGAAACGTCCCTGGTGATCTGGCCGAAGCCGGGGTATGGCGGGGAGGCGGCGGTATCATGATGCGCGCTGCACTGAAGGCTGCTGGCGATGTTCGTCGAAAGGTATGGCTGGCAGACTCTTTCCAGGGCTGCCCTCCTCCGGATGAAGAGCAATATCCGGCTGACAAAGACGATCCGCATTGGACGCACCTGGAGCTTGCCGTCCCAATGGAAGAAGTCAAAAAGAACTTCGAGCGCTACGGCTTGATGGATGATCAGGTCTTGTTTCTCGCTGGATGGTTCCGCGACACTCTGCCCCGCGCACCCATAAAACGCCTGGCGCTGCTTCATTTGGACGGCGACATGTACGGATCGACGATGGAAGCGCTGCAAAATCTTTATCCCAAGGTTTCTCCGGGCGGATATGTGATCATTGATGACTTTGGCGCAGTGGCCGCTTGCCGCCAGGCGGTTATGGATTTCCGCGAGAAATTTGCCATAACGGAAGAACTAAAATCGATCGACTGGACCGGTGTCTATTGGCAGACATAATGTGAGATCAGATCAATGTCTTTGGTCGCGCGCAGATTGAATCCGCAGTTCCATTGCGTAGTGTGTAGCGCTGAACAAAACCGTCCCTGGCCACCATCGTTTTTCAAATGCGCGGCGAATTCGGGACGTTAACGTATATGACCATCGTGGGAAACCAAGGCGTGATAACTTTCCGGAGGTCCAAGATAGCTAGGCTTGACGCCGCCCATGTCCACCACGATTTTCTGAAGCGCAATTGCAGGGTCAACCATGCAGAACCGCAGAGTATGATGTCCGGGGCTGGCAATATTGTGGATAGAGTCGGTCTTATGCGCACTATCTTTTACCGATGCCTCCCAGTCTTTGCGAGAGTTGTGGGCAAGTATGTCTATGACTTGCAGTGGTTCGTCGTCCATTGAAATTGCATATCGGAGCCCCCGTCCCGGTGCAAAGTTCAAGGTTGGTGCTGTAGTAACCTCGACGTGAGCTATTCCGGAACTGAACAGATACATCTGGTATTCGAGGCAGGGTGATGGCTGCGGTGGCAGGATGCTGCCAGCCGTATCGGGAACTACAGTCATCGATGAGAGGGTGCGACCATAATCTTCAATCTTCTCCCAGCGAACCATGCCTGCGCCGGTCCGCCTGGTGAAATGTGCTGCTTCCATGGAGACATAACCTTCGGCTTCTATAAAACCATTCACGAGATTGTGGGCAGACACGCGGGGGTTGACCGCGGTGACTTTCACGATGACGTCCTCGCCAGCGCCGGAAATTTTCACTGCACCGGTAGCCCTGTCCTGCGGGGCCTTCTTCCAGTCCACGCTCACCCACAGACGCTCTTCTTTGTTGATGGTTCCGCGCGAGGTGCTTAGGAGGATCCACGGCACACTGACGGTTGCCGAAAATGAGAAGGGAGTATTGCCATGATTGAAGACATCAATGTAGCGTTGCTGGCGGTTGAAAACATCAAATGGAGGAAGCTGCGGCAAATCGCCGGTCGCGTTGGGCCAGGCCGATGTCGAAGATTCCACCGCCACGCCAATCTTGGCCGCGACCGGAACTTCAATTTCCGTTACCTCAGGCATCACATTGCTCTTTGGTTCATTCCAAGACGTGTAGCCGATGTGGGTTTGGTCCATCATGTGGACCCATTTGCCGTTCGCCAACTTATGGTTGTACGCATCGGCTAGGTCGGCGTCAGCCTGGAACAGAGAGCGGGTCTGTGCGGCGAGATCGTTGGCCGACGAGCGGCCCTGACTTGCATAGAACCTGTTCCTTCCGGCAGTCACATAGAGCTGCGTGACAATGGCACTCGCTTTTGTAGGATAGAGCACCAATTCAAAAAATGCGTCACGCTGGTTCGGTGGCAGGTCTTCGTAAATTTTTTCCGCGCGCGCCACGATTTTCTGGAAGTCTGCCACTACCGTTTCGGCTTCATGGTAGTTCACCAGGCTATAAGTGCCGGGATCCAGAAGCTCGGGCTTGCGACGGCCGTTGTACTTGGTGTATTTCGCGATGATGTCGGCGATATCGGCCCGCATGCTCTGGGCCAAACTCGCGCCCGGCCCAGAGGCGCGTATATTCCGAAATTCTCTCCTTCGGCCATCGGTCGGGTGCCCAAGCTAAGTGCAGAAAGAACTCAATGGGAAACTCCATCGGTTTGAGATCGCCTACGTTCACAATCCAGATACGATCTGCCCCGTAGTGGTATGCCAGAGTCATCTGCTCCCAGATCTTGGTTATGGGAACCGTGTTGAGCCATTTGTAGGAGCGCGGTCCGCCAACATAGTCAAAGTGGTAATAAATGCCTGCGCCGCCGCTGCGCTTGCGCTCGTCTTCGGTGGGCAGACGGCGGAGATTCCCCCAGTTGTCGTCGCACCAGAGCAGGGTTATGTCGTCTGGCACGCGCATGCCTTTTTCGTAGTACTCCTGCACTTCCTTATAAAGCGCCCAGTCCTGGGGCGCCCTGGAGGGATCGCTGGCGAGGCGCTCGCCGATGATCTTGCGTTGGTCGGCAACTATTTTTTCCAGCAGAGCCACGTTGCTTTCGCCTGACATGGGCAGATCGCCGTCTCCGCGCATGCCTACGGTGATAATGCTTTCGTAGTCTTTGTTGCGTTGAATGCCTTCATCCCAGAACTCGCGCAGCACACCTGGATTTTTTGCATAGTCCCACGGTCCCGTCCCATGACGCTTCCATTCCTGTTGGGCGCGCAACATCGGTTCGTGGTGCGATGTGCCCATGACAATGCCGTACTCGTCCGCCAGTTTGGGATTCAGTGGATCGTCTTCGTTGAAAGCGTTGTTCCACATTGCCGGCCAGAGATAGTTGCCCTTCAGCCGCAGGATCAGTTCAAAGACTCTTGCATAGAACTGGTGGTTGTAATTTCCATAGGTTGCCTTGACCCATCCAGTGAGCGATGGCGCCTCATCGTTTAAAAAGATACCGCGATATTTAACGGCAGGCGGCCCCTGAATATACTTGCCGGCCTTCACCGACAGAACGTCCCTGTGGACGGCCGGAACGTCTGCCCACCAATACCATGGCGAGACGCCGATTTGTTCGGAAAGGTCGTAGATTCCATAGATCGTGCCCCGCTTGTCGCTGCCCGCGATTACCAGGCATTGGGCAACATTGGGAAAAGGTGATTCAACAACCTGAATCATGAACGACTCCCATTTTCCCGCAATGGGACGAGTATCCAGCTTGCCGGCACGAACGAGTTCGTCGATGGCAGCGCTTCTTCCAAGGGTACCGATGATGATTGGGCGCGTACCCGATATGTGCGGGTGCGGGCTGTTCAGAATCGCTGGAGAGATACCGCTGACCCTGAGAATATCCTGCTGCAAATCGCCAACCGCGCGGATGACGCCGGGATAGTCACTGGTATCGACATAAAGAGGCGCGGCAACTTTTTGTTTGGCGAGACTGAAATCGCCAGCGTGCCCGAACGTCGCTACATAGCGTTGCTGGCCAATGGCAAATGCCCAGCCAGTCGGCGCTAAACAGTAAAAAACAATCACGAATGCTGTGAGGGTTGTCCGGATTCCCGATTGTCGGAGAGTGGGACGATCAGATTCGAGGCACGGTCGATCCGCAGTTTCGAAAACGCTCAGGCGCCACGTCATAAAGAATCGCGGTCAGTTTGCAAAGTCAAAATAATGAAAAAATCCCTTATCGTGTACGTTAACGGCTAAAGATATAGTAACACGCTCGCTTGGTGGGATGCCTTTTTTAGATTAATTTTTGCGCAAGTCCGCCGAGGTTTTGCGGAGGACAACCGTACTTCACTTCAGAACCGCATCACGGAGAGGCCGGGGATGTTTTGGAAGTGGCGGAGATTGAATGTGGCCACAGTATAGCCAAGGTAGAGCGCAGTCGCGCCGATCAGCAAGTCTTCGAACCCAATCCGGATGCCCTTGGCTTCCTGCTGGCCTTCGATGCGCCCGGCCAACCGCGCGATGTCGAGCGTCACCGGATGCACAGGTACATCCTGGCACAGGCGCTCGATAAAGGCTAGGCGTCCCTGCTGCTGCGCCGGTGTTTTCGCACGATACGCTCCATGCACTAGTTCGGCTACGCTTACCACTGACAAGCCGATCTCGGTCTCCCCTTGGCTGGCCTGCACCTGTTCGAGGATTTGCCGCACGCTGTGCCCTCTGCGTTCAGCAGTGATGATCACGCTGGAATCAAGGATTATTCCCACTCGGGCGGGTTCCACACTTCGCGGTTCTTGATGATTTCTTCCATATCGGCGGCGAAATCGACATCCATCACCGGCACTTCTCCTGTTTCTTCCTCGTGCACCTTGGCCAGCGCAATACACTCGGAGATGGTGCGGCGCGATGGAGCGGGCGCGTGGATCACGGCTACAGGCAGCTTATCGTGTTCAATCACGACTTCGATTCCGGCGCGCACGCGCGCCAGCACCTCGGCGAACTTGCTGGCAGCTTCTGCTTCCGTCATGTGGATTACTGGCTTGGCCATGGCTGGACGCTATAGTAATAAAGATAAGCGACTGTAGGCAAATCACAGTGTTGAAAGCGAAAGAGCTCGAGGAAAGGTTTTGGGCGAACACTCCTTGAATTCCACTCAGCTCACAAACGATACAAGTCGGCGATTCGCCGTCGGTTGCACGTTGCCGCCCTCCTGTGCCTCTCGGAACAGGTGAACATTTGTTTTCAGAACAATGCTCGGGTTCAGGTAGCTCGCATGAGGAATCGCGATTCCGTTCAATAGGTTGTCAACCAGAAGCCGCACGGCGATCTGTCCCTGCAGGTACGGGTTCTGGTAAATCGAGGCACGAATGATTCCGGTCAGCAGATGGGGAACCATCTCCGCAAAAAGGTCGGTTGTGATGAGCTGAATATGGCCTGAGCCGCCCGCCTGCTGCAGTGCCTTGCACACAGGAAGACAGTTCACCGTGCTCACATAGATTCCAGCTAGCTTGGGATGCCGGGAAAGAAGTTCGCACGTTTTCTGATAACTCTCGTCTTCCGATTCGTGCGCCTCCAGTACGGCGGCGATACCGCCGCCGCATTCATCCTTAAAGCCGGCGCAGAATCCTTCCGCCTTCAGCCTGTGTTCTTCGGTTGCAAGCATTCCCGTGATGACCGCCACTTCGGCCTTGGGTCCCACGAACTTCGACATAAGCTCAGCGGCCAGCCGGCCGTTGAGGTCCGGATCAACGCATACCACGCTGGAGCGATCGCTCTGGGGGGCATCCGTGGTAACACAGATCACGCGGACGTTCTGCGCTTCCGCCTCATTGATCAGCGGCGAAACCGAATCGGGATCACCGGGTGTGAGCACCAGCGCACTCACGCCGCGGTCCAACAGGCCGCGAGCTACCCGTCCCTCGCCCTTACCCAGAGCCTGTACCGGAGCGTACAGAATTTCCACTCCCAGGCCGCTCACGCGTTTCGCTTCTTCGAAAATGCCGGAACGCATCTGGTCGTAGAAAAAATGGATTTCCTTGGGAATGCAGATGCCGATCTTCACATTCGCTCCACCGGAAAGAACACGCGCGGCGGGATGCGGCTTGTAATCAAGCTTCTTTGCGATCCGCAGGATTTTCTCTCTCGTTGCTTCGCTGATTCCCGGCCGGCCATGCAGAGCGCGATCCACCGTGCCAATGGAGACCTTGGCCAGCTCAGCGATCTTATGAACTCCAATTCGTTTCATGCTTCACTTATCCACCACGGTCAGAGTTGAATCGATCAGGTCCACGGAGTTGCCGCCAACCATGATCTTGAACGTGCCCGGCTCTACCACCCGCTCCATTGCACGATTCAAAAACGAGAGCTCGTCCGGCCCCAGCGTGAATTCCATCGTCCTGGCTTCGCCCGACTTTAAAGTAATGCGCCGGAAGCCACGCAACTCCTTGATGGGCCGCGTGACCGAGCTGACCTCATCGCGAATATAAAGTTGAACGACCTCATCTCCGGCAACAGCGCTGGAGTTGCTCACGTCCACGGACACCGTCGTCCTTCCTTGAGGACCAATCGAGGCCGGGGTTATGTGCAGATTGGAATACTTGAACGTGGAATAGCTCATACCCCAGCCAAAAGGAAATAAAGGCTGCGTGGTGCTGCCTAGATATTCACGCTTGGCCGATGGTTTTTGGTAATAGTAATCGGGCAGTTGGCCTGCGGATCTGGGAACTGTGATCGGCAGCTTGCCGCCGGGATTGTAGTCGCCGAAGAGAACGTCGGCCACTGCCGTACCGCCTTCCTGTCCCAGATACCAGCCCTCCACGATTGCAGGAACGTGCTCCGCAATGTAGTTAATCGAGTTCGGGCGGCCGTGCTGCAGAAAGACGACTACAGGTTTGCCAAGCTCTAGAATCGCCTTGACCAGATCATCCTGTTTGCTCAACAGGTCGAGATTATCGCGATCGCCCGGATGATTGGGCGCCCAAGCTTCGCGTGAGGTCTGTTCGTTGCCGCCCAGCGCCAGAATCACCAGGTCCGCTTTTTGCGCCACCTTCACTGCTTCCTGAATGCGGCCCGCGTTCAGGGCAGGATCGCCGAGCACGACTTTGTCGGCGTCCCAATCTGGGAAGCTTTCGGTGATCTTGCAGCCTTCGGCGTACAGTACCTCACTGCTGGTGCCCACTTTGTCCTTGATGCCCTGCAGCACGCTCACACCACGTCCGGGCTTCCCGCTGTAGCCACCCAGGTGAACATCGGCGGCATTGGGGCCGATTACCGCGATGTGTTTGTATTTTGCCTTGGAAAGCGGCAACAGATTATTTTCGTTCTTGAGCAGGATGACGGCTTCATGAGCAGCTTTCAAGGCCAGCTTCTGGTGTTCCGGACTGTTGGCGATTTTTTCAGCGGAATCGGGGTTGACGAAAGGATTCTCGAATAACCCAAGCAGGAACTTCAGGCGTAGAACGCGAGCGACTGCACGGTCCACAAATGCCTCCGATATCTTTCCCTGCCTTACCTGGTCCACCAGGGTGCCGAATTCCTCCACAAAGGGAAGCTCTATATCCACACCGGATTCCAGCGCCATCTTGGCCGCAGTTTCTTTGGACCCGGCGACATGATGAAGGCGGATGAGTTCAGCAATTCCAAAGTAGTCGGAGACCAGCACGCCCTCAAACCCCCATTCATGGCGCAGGACATCGTCGAGCAAATGCCGATTGCTGTGAGAGGGAATGCCGTCAATCTCATTATAAGAGGCCATCACGCTCTGCACATGACCTTCACGGACAGCGGCTGCAAAAGGAGCAAGGAAATATTCACGGAGCACGCGTTCCGAATAGTTGGCTGGGGCAACATTGGTGCCGCCCTCTGGTTGGCCATGCGCAGCGAAGTGTTTTGCCGTCGCCATCACATGCAAGCCGTCGATGAACGGTCCTGTTCCTTGAAGACCCTTAATGGCCGCCACGCCGATGCGAGCGACCAGGTACGGATCTTCGCCATAGGTCTCTTCGGTGCGGCCCCATCGCGGTTCACGAGCCAGATCAAGTACAGGCGTAAGGCACTGGTGAGCGCCGCGTGCCCGGACCTCGGCGGCCGTCGCGCTGAAAATATCCTGCACCAGACCGGGGTCCCAGGTGGAGGCAAGCCCAATCGGTTGCGGATACGACGCGCCGCCAATCGCGGCATGGCCATGCAGACATTCCTCGTGGTAGATCACGGGAATGCCCAGACGCGTGTTCTCCGAGATCCAGCGCTGCATGGTATTAGTGAATTCCGCCATGGCACGCGGGCTGCGGTTCTCACTGGGGCGGGACATTTCACCCAATCCATTTTTGATCAGCGCAGAGGCGCGCTCGGGAAGGAATGCTCCTTTTTCGTCCACGAAGAGCATACGGGGATCGGAAAAGAACTGGCGGTTTTCCCACGCGCCCTGGAGTTGCGCAACTTTTTCTTCGAGCGTCATGCGGGCCAGCAGATCAGCTATGCGCTGCTCCACCGGGAGATTCGGATTACGGTAGTGCGGCGCCTCCACCCCATCCCGCGCAACAGCAAGAACCGCGTGCGATGGGAACCCCGTTGCCTGCGCGAGCAGCTCTGCGGAAAGGGCGAACACCGCCACACAGAAGCTCAGGGCCCTTCCTCGCCAATCATTCACTCGCGCACCCCCCGGTCGAACCTGTGGTACTATATCATCGCCGTTAACGTACACGATAAGGAATTTTTGTTGTGTTTACGATGCCTGACTTCGAGCCGTGCAAGCTCCCTGTGCGTCCTGCATTCTTGCTTTTTCTGCTTTGCCGGGTGTAATTAAAAGTGCGAGTCAATCGTCCAGGCTACGAGAAACCAGCCCCGAAGGGGCGGCTGAAAGTAGCCGAAAGCGCCGGGAGACCGGCATAGCGTAGTGAATGAAAGAGTCACACAGTGAAGGAGTAGCGAACCACATTGACCCCGAGTCATGCGGCAAGACCCGCGAGGGTTTGGCTGAAGCGTTGACAGGGGAAGGTACGGGCCGGGTTATTGAGCCGCGAAATTTCTACTTCGGGAAGCCGACGCTGTGGCTACATGCGGAAGGCAACAACCGGGGTGCCGCCAACGCGAGGCACATCGGGTCCCGCGAGGTCGCAGACCCTGGCACGTAAGGACACGCTATGCACGGGAACCGGGATCCCGGGTTCGCCCGAGAAGGAGTCGGGCCGTATCGGGAAGTCTAAGGACAGAAGCCGATGATGAACGAAGCCGGGAAGTCGGACAGGTTCATAGTACCGGAGAAGTCTCCGAACCAAGCCGGGCAACCGGGGGCGGAGGGGATGGAGGGAAGGGACTTGGTCGAGAGGAACCTGGGCCAGCAAAACACGTTCCGAACGCAGAGTCGGGAAGACGTGCATAGTGCGCTGGAACGGGTGCGAGAGGTAGCGAGGAAAAGCAAGGAGACCAGATTCACAGCGCTGTTCCACTACGTCTCCAACCCACAGATGCTGGAGCACGCATACAAGCAACTGGAGAAGAATGCGGCCCCTGGCGTGGACGGAGAGACGTGGCAACACTACGGAGAAGACCTTGAGGCGAACCTTCAGGACCTCTCCCATAGATTGCAGCGAGGAGCGTATCGGGCCAAGCCAGTGCGCAGACGGTTCATACCGAAAAGCGACGGGCGGATGAGACCGCTCGGCGTAACGGCGCTGGAGGACAAGATCGTCCAACGGGCGGCGGTGGAGGTGATGAATGCGATCTACGAACAGGACTTTGCCGAATTCTCCTATGGATTCCGAGAGGGGCGAAGCCAGCATGACGCGCTGGATGCACTCTATCTGGGGGTGGAGGAGAAGAAAGTGAACTGGATACTCGACGTGGATATCCGAGCCTTTTTCGACAGTCTGTCGCAAACTTGGCTGGTGAAGTTCATCGAGCATCGGATCGGAGACCGGCGCGTGGTGCGACTCATCCAGAAATGGCTGAGAGCGGGCGTGCTGGAAGAGGGGAAGCTGACGGTGAGTGAGGAGGGAACACCGCAGGGGGGCAGTGTCACGCCCCTTACACAAAAGGTAATTTTGCCCGTCTGACGCCTCTGGGTCTCCGTTTTTGGGTGGACCGGAAGGAATCGGAATGCTGTGACGGATGGTAATAGTGTCCTCGCCGACCAAGACATCTTTGACCAGCAGTCGCACGATTCTCTGGCGCTCAATGACATTAAGGGTTTCCGCCGCGCTACGCAAGCGGGTAAGGAACGCTGTTAGTGTTTCCGCCAAGCGAAGGAATGCAACACGGTCGTTGCTCTGGTCAGCGATGGCTTGCAACTCAGCCTGGAGTGTCTGTTGACGTTGACGCAGCCCAGGCATGCGTTCCCGCAACTGCTCAATCGACAAGAGTTCTTCCTGATAGGCATTCAGTAGTCGGTCGATACCTTTGCCAACATGAGTTAACTCTCTCTGCAGACTCTGCTCACGCTTCCTAGTTGGATCAGCGTTGCGGGCGGCTACCAGCCGACGATCAAGTTCCTGCTGGATCAGGGCAGGGTCTTCGAGCAGGCGGATCACCTCGGTCCAGACGATCTGATCGAGGAGTTCTTGTCGGATGAAGCGGCCGTTGTCGCAAACCGGGCCACCGAGTTTTCGCCAGCCGTCCGAGCCAATGCACTTGTAGTAATGAAGCTTACGTGCGCTGGTTTGCGCCGAAGTTCGCGAGAAAGCGTAGCCACACTTGGCGCAACTGACCAGCCCTGTACAACACTGGGTGCGATGGTGCGCCGGCGCGAGCGTATCTTGTTTTGGTGGAGCAGTTCTTGGGCCTGGGCGAAGCTCTCTTCCGTAACTAGGGCGGGCACGGGAATCTCGATCCACTCTTCGCGTGGACGTTCGTGGCCGGCTGTGGCATTGGGCGTAGTCACACCCCGCCGACGCTGCGGGCGCATCACTCGCGTCCGGGTCGAGATACGCGTCTTGCCGAAGCAGGCGAGGCCGCGATAGGCAGGGTTGCGCAGCATAGCCCAAACCACCGAGCGTTCCCAGCGGCTTGCCTTGCGGGCCGGGATGCCTTCGACGTTGAGCCGCCGCCGTGCGATCTCCCCAATGCTGAGTCCCTCAACTGTGTACATCTCATAAACGCGCCGCACTACACGAGCCTCAGCTTCCTCGACCATGTAGGCAGCGGGTGCTTCGTCGGTCTTGCGAATGTAACGATATCCATACGGAGCATTGCTCATCACACTGATCTCGCCCGCTTGCGCCCGATGTCGCTTACCGCGACGCGAGCGCTCCAGAATCTGCGCTCGTTCATATTCGGCGATCATGCCTTGGAACTGAACCAGAAGTTGATCTTCCGCACTGTCGCCGTGGGGCGACTTCACGAATACAGTCTCGACTCCATGGCGAGCGAATTCCTCGATCAGCAGAATCTGGTATGCATACTTGCGGCTCAAGCGGTCGGGCGAATAGGCGAGCATCACCTGGATCTGCCCTTCGGCGGCCAAGTCCCGCACCCGCTCTAAGCCTGGCCGTTCCAGCGTCGCTCCGCTATAGCCTTCATCTTCGAAGACCCACTCTTTGGGCACTTCCAGATCGTGGTTCTTGGCGAATTCGATCAGCGCTGCTGTCTGGCTCGCAATGGTATTCTCCTCGCGTTGCTGCTCGGACGATACTCTTGCATAGATGGCCGCCATTCTCATCGTCGAACTCCTTCACGCGTCCACCGACTGGACGCTCGCAACAGGGCACCAGAATGTCATACGCCTGCACGAGCTTCGGCTCCAGCAAGCGATCAAAAAAATAGGAAACGTGAACTTGAAATGAGCCGGTCTTGGGACGCGACTCAGCCATGCTTTTTCCGAGTGCGCAGAAACGCCTGCAACGCCGCAGCTACGATCGCTCCGATAGTTACACCGCTGCTTCTCGCGTACTTGCGGAGCAGTTCCACCGTGCCTGGGGGGAGCTTCAAGGTAACCGGTACCGTGACCTCGGGTATTGCGACTGGCCGTTCGAGGTGCGAGGCTTCTTCCAGGTAGCGATAGGCTTGACGTTGTGACAGATCGAATTGGTGAGACAGGCACTGGACTGCTTCGGACAGGGCAACATGGCGCTGAAGTAGGCCCCGAGCAGCATTCAGATGCTGAGCCTTCGCCGCTTTGGTTGAACGCGTCAAATGCCATATATGTATTACTTCTTAAGACGAAGATCAAGAGCCGGGTATCTAACTCGCCAACCCGTCACTGTTCTTTCAAACTGGAAATTACCTTTTGTGTAAGGGGCGTGGTATCGCCGCTCCTGGCGAATGTATACCTTCATTACTGTAACCTGGAAACGTGTGCAAAGGTTGATCGACCGCTGGCTACCCCGGCCCGAATCTGTCATCCGTATCCTTCCCGCCGCCGACCCGTTATTACTTAAGGCAAGAGCCGGATGAGGTAATTCCTCAAGTCCGGATCCGTGCGGGGGGTGTGGAGCAATCCGCATCCCTACCGCGACCAGCATGTCGAGTCAGCGTGGGCGCGGTTTTGCGCACGTGCTGGCTCGTAAATGCTGGGTAAAGAAACGAAAAGTCCTTTCCTTGCGCCGCAGGCCTGCGCGCAGCTCCGGGGTCCCCAACGCGCGCCGGTGTTGCGCGTGTTGGGGTGGAAGCGAAGCGGAACGCAATAAGAAATGGTTCTTGATGCCGGTAGCACCAAATACAAAGCTCACTTTTCTCTGGATTGCGATCTCAGCTAAATTTACACTGTCGAGACAATTGACCACCACCTACGGCCGCGGATTCGGCTGTCAAGACCTGTTTCACACGATTCGTTTTGCCGAGGCTTGGCCTGACCCGGAGCAGGCGTGCTCTCCTGGCGATTCTCTTAAAACCCTTGGATAAATGCATCGGTAAAAATATATAATATCCGAGGAGTTTATCCTGTAATGTCAACCCCTGCATCAACCACCTCCGCTCGGGCGCTTTTCGCCAAGCACGGCGGAATGCTCCGCACCGGCAAGGCCATTCGCCTCGGGATTCACCCCCGTACCCTGTATGCGCTCCGCGATACCGGCGAAATTGAATCCATTGGCCGAGGTCTCTATCGCCTTGCCACCGCTCCGCCGCTCACCGCCCCGGACTGGGTGGCAATTGCTCTACGCGTTCCACGCGCAGTCATCTGCCTGATTTCTGCGCTTGCCCACCACGGCCTTACGACTCGGTAGTGTCCTAATTTGCCCGGCGCACCCAAAAATAGCTTTCGGCTATATCCACAACATCTTGGGGCTTGACTCTGCTATGGCGCAGAGTCAAAATCACTGTGGCGAATAAAAAACGAAATAGGTGTTGCCATGTCATTTAGAAATTCAATTCTCTCTATGTTGATCTCATGTGTGCTTGTTGTATCCGGGTGGGCCAGTGATAAGAAACCCATCCAAACCGTGGGCTCCAGAAGTAACAAAAACATGTTTCGTGGATATTTTTCGGGTCAGGTATTTCGAGTGCGTTGATGCTAACTGGATTCTGAATCAGATCGCGATATCTCATCCTTCCCCAATAAATGGCTCGGCCTTTGCCTTTTGTGATGTCGTCCCACATCTCACTAGGGAAGTTCTGGGGAAGCGAGAAATAAGGCTCTCCCTCGTTAATCCAAGTTTTTCCGGGCGCTACCATTCTAGTGTGCGCCCATACCATGTTGTCGTCCCCCTAGCTAGGCGCTGGTGGGAAATCGTCAGTAGATTTTCGCGGATTGAGATGATATTGAACCGAAACAATTTCAGCGGGAGTTTTACCCTGATTAGTAAAAATCATTTCGAAAGTGTTGCTTCCAAAGTCTCCCAACCGTTTAATTTCAAGAAACATCCAAGGACGCTCAGAATTGATGATCGCCTGAGCGCTGGCCTGAGCAGCCTCAGCAGTGGTTTTGGCAATGGCAGTAGCTGCTACACTGGACTTTCTAGCGTCGTTAATTTGCTCTTCGATTTTTGCCAGATTCTTAAATGCAGCTATGGTACCGACAATGCTCACAATGACCAAGATTCCACCGAACATCCAACCAGTAATGTCCATCCAATCCCGCGATACAGACACGGCGGGAAGTTCGCGAACTCTTATGGCCTGGTCTGCATTTGGGTAGCTTGGTTGGTTTCCGCCTTCATTTGCTTGAACGGTTGTTTTGACATCGTTTACAGGAACAGACGCTCCAGAGGATGTATAACTATCGCTTTTAGCTTGCTTCTTAATGGAATCGCCAGCGCCAGCGGCGCTATTGGATGTTTGCCTTGGGATTGGGGGCGTTGCTTGCGCGATGGCCAGCAGCACAGCGAAAATAAGGGTCATCATGAAATAAATGTATCACAAAAATATCTATTGACAAAGAATAATTTCTGTAATACAGTTATTGACATGGCAAACGTAACCAGCAAAGACAAACAGATTGCAATCGTGAGCATGTTGGCCGAAGGATGCAGCCTCAGAGCGATTGAACGTATGACCGGAACTCATCGGGATACGGTCATGCGGCTAGGCGTCCGCGTCGGCCAGGGCTGCATTGCGCTGATGAATCAGAAGATGCGTAATCTGAATTGCCGCTTGCTACAGTTCGATGAGATTTGGGGATTCATCGGCAAGAAAGAAAAGCATGTGAGTGTTGACGACGACCCGCGCTATGGTGACGATTGGACGTTCTGCGCTGTGGATGCAGAAACTAAATTGGTTCCCGCGTTCAAATGTGGCAAGCGTGACGCCCGTACCGCTAATGCCTTTGTGCAGGACGTTGCTAACCGGATGAGCAACCGTGTTCAGATTTCAACCGATGGCCTACGCGCATACGTGGAAGCTGTCGAAAAATCTATGGGTGCCGATGTCGATTATGGCCAGATCATCAAGACATACACTCAGGACGATTCTCTGCAACCCAATCGCCGGTATAGTGCGCCAGAGATCGTTACCACTGAGAAAAAATGCATTGCTGGTTCCCCTGACATGGATTTGGTTTCTACTAGCTACATTGAACGTCTCAACGCTACCACGCGGCTGCACATGCGCCGGTTGACTCGTTTAACTCTGGCATTCAGCAAGAAGCCTGAAAACTTTGAAGCTGCCGTTGGTCTTCACTTCGCCTATTACAATTTCGTGAAACGTCACATTACGATTCGCTGCACTCCCGCGATGGAAGCTGGGATTGAGCGGGATTTCTGGAGTGTTGGCGATCTGGTAGAGGCAGCAACGGCATGAAGCACATTGAGGAATTGAAAGAAACGATTCTGAAGCTGCATGGAGCAGAGGCCACGCATGTTGAGAGTGTGCCCGTCAAAGAGACGTTTCAAGGCCAGACAGTTTGGGATGGAGTTGTTGAGGTCTTTCACCTTCGTGGCCATCCCAAGACAGACAAGGCGTATGCATGGATGCATGATGCCGACACGCCAAAGAAAAAACGGCATGTCACCGTCCTGCATGTTCCCCCGGTCATATCACCACAAACAGCAGTGAAAGCAGCAATTATTCAGGAGTTCAGGAATGCCGGAAACCAAGAGGCGTAGGAGAGTCGGTAGGCCACGATTGCCAAAGAGTGAAGCCAAGGGGCGCATCGTGCCGGTTCGCTTCACTGGAGCAGATTTAAGGGCAATGGAAGCAGCAGCAAGAGCCAGTGAGCAAACTTTGTCTGAGTGGATTAGATCAACGGTGAGTAACGCGATTCAGAATGGAGTAGCGGCACAGTGATGAAACCGTACCGCTATCGACTAACGGGGTCTGTCGGGGTCAAGGTATTTCTCTCGCTCAATCCTCACCTGCTCCCACCGATACATTTCTTCGTCTTCGATTCCATGCATACGGTCAACAACGTCGTGGGATATTTGGGCCTGGAGTTCTTGCGCGAATCCGCAGAACATCCCCATTTTCATTCCTGACACAAGGCCAGTGTGAGCAAGATTTTGAAGGTGTCGGGTTACGATCTGAAAGGCCCGGTTGATTTTGAACAGCGAATGATAGACGCGGATTTTGTTATGCTGCTTGACAGCCATGATGCACCTCTGTTGTGCGTTTTGGTTAGGGCTGCGTTCGGTCTGATACATCGGGTGCTGCCCGTAAGCGTTTATAGGCTGCTTCGCAGAATGGTGCAATACTGGCCAACGGCCATAACCGGCGAGAACTTCAAATTAGGACACTACCTACGACTCAGATACCTCATGCCATTGATCTTGCACTTTCCAGCCACTCCCAGGTACCCCATCTCGACGGCCTGCCTGTCCGCGTCTTTTGGTTTTCGGAGCCAGCGTTCAGCGCCGGCGTCCAGGTCATCAACATTGATCAGGTCCCAATTCGTATTTATTCACCTGAGAAGACCATCGCGGACTGTTTCAAATATCGCAATAAGGTTGGTCTCGACATCGCAATTGAAGCACTGCGCACCTACCGAGAACAGCACAAACGGCCCAATCGCCGAGCGCTCATTCACTATGCGCAAGTCAATCGGGTCGAAAAGATTATGCGTCCGTATCTGGAGGCGATTCTTTGAGTTAAGGACATACCAATTCGGCGAACATCTGAACTTGCGGCATGGTAGGGTAAGCTATAACCCACAGAGCGAACGCGGCAAATGCAATGGAAGCCCTTTAAATTTGGTCGGGAATGCTATGAGCTAAGCCACCTGCATCCCCGCACCTGTCGGTATGAGCAGCCTGCGAAGGGTGACAAACCCGCACTCATCTACACGGTTGACATTATTTTTTCGCTGCATTGCTTCACGCGCGGCATCCTCGATGGTGAAGCGGTCGATAACGCCCTGTTCTACGCCGATGACCGCGAGACGCGGGTTTTTGATTTTCCGCGCTACGAGCTGTCAAAGCAGCTCCCCGCCATCATCGAGTCGCTAGGCCAACGCAAATGCTTTCACACCAGCCATGACAATTTCTTCTCCGTGGCGCTCATTGACCGCGATGGAAACAGAATCGAATACGACATCTTTTTCACCGCCTCTCGCGCCTCCCGAAAAAAAGGAGTCGTCAATCTGTATGTCCAGAGTGCCTACGCACGCGACGTTAACCACGGGAACCGGCCGCGCACGAAATCCCCCATTGGTTTTTACGTTATCCTGTTCAATGTTCTGAATAACCGGCCCATTAAACCCGCTCCGAAATAGATACGGCTCCTTTTAACGGGAGCCGTTCAATCTTACTAATCGGACCTCTTGATTATATCCACGCTTGGGTGGAGGCCGGTTTCCCGGCGGGGTCAGCGCGCAACCAATGGCCGCTCCGTTCATACGCTGACAAATTCATGGTACTTCTTGTCTGCCGAAAATGCAATCCCGGCAGTAGACATAAATATTAACCCATTTGTTTCAATGAGTTGCATTTAGCGCCTAAGAGCTTGAAGTCCCTCATGCACAAGCACTTAACTCAGCTCTCGGATTTAGTAAAATGCCTGTCGCTGGAATCCCAAATGGTGTGTAGTGCTGAGCGATTCCGTCCCTGGCTTCGAAGCGCCGATTTGGTATTGGAATCCCTACCCCGCCCGGCGTGACAACCTCCCTCAGTTTTGCCGGGGTGAATCCCAGTCGCCCGCAGCATTGTAATTTTGACTTCCTTCGAATCCGCACGCCTGCCAAAGCGCATCAAATGCCGGTCGTAAAGCTCTTGCAACATCTACGCCATAATTCTCGATGCTGATTTCGGGAAGTGCTAGAACGTCTCTGTCGATCTTCTCGACTTGAAAATGACGACGTCTTGACCCCATTGCAAAACCCTTAAGACCAATTAGCGTTACCATTACAAACACTGGCGTCTCTATCATGAGACGTTGCTGTGCTCGCAAGTAACGTTGCACCGCGCTAATGATCTCCTGTTCAATAGCAATGTTGGCTATGCGATTGCGCTCTTCCTCTGACCACGGTGCTAGTGATACTCCGTCTGCTGATTCGATTATTCCAGATCGATAGACCTGAACAAATGAGTTGTCTCTGGATAGTAGGTATCCATCGAAATTGAATCTGCGCGTGGTCGGAGAACCAACAATTGGCTTGAGTTCTGCGGAAAGATTTGCAGCTTCTCTAGTCACATCTCGAAAAATAGTAGGGTCAAGTGAAGAGAGAGGCACCATGTGTATGACAATCTTCGCGTGGTCACCCAGAGGTGCAATGGTTGCGCCGTTCATGATGTTCGATAGCCTATCCATTCGGAAAGCCCGCATTTTCTCTCCTATGGCTGTTGACGCAATGAATGCTGAGCGTATTTCGGCAACATCTAACGGATACTTGCCCGTACTGTTTCGCGAATAGAAGCGGGATGACCCTTTGAATGTAACCATGTGTGGCCCAGCCCAGCTTTTCGGAATCCGTACGATGAGCACTGGCCCTTTGCTGAAACCATCGATCGGCACAAACTCAATCCCCTGAATGCGGGGTGCAATGCCATCCCGTACTGACGCTTCAATGCGTGCGATTTGCTCATTGATATTTGTGACGCTCAATCCGTCAGCAGACGCCGGAATCCCGGTTGGCTTTCCGTTGGCATCCCTTTCATCAACAACGCCGAATAGTAGGTCACCACCTGAAGCATTTGCGAATGACGCCACGTCGCCCAGCAACTCGCGCTTATCTTCGTCAGTTCCACCCGGCAACTGCTGCTTATAGTCCAGCGTGCGCCGTTCACTGACTTTCGCAGTGATAAGGCTCTCGATGTTTGCTTTTGTAATTTGATCTAGCGGTTTCTGAATCACACATTCAGAGTAGCACTGCCCTATAATGATCGAGAAGGCGGGGAAGTCATGCAGATTCAACGTGGGTTCAACTCGGTCTGTTGCACCAGCAGCTAGGAATCGATGCCAATTCGCGAATTTCCTTCCAGCTTAAGCAGACTGGCGTCATTATTTGGAACTTCGACACCGGGACGCGGCACACCGTTGACGGCACCGTTCCAAGCGTTACTGAAGACCACCTTGAAGTGCCCAGACGAATGAAGGACATCTTCAGTGCTTCCGATGAGCAATTAAAAAAGCATTGGGATGAAAATTGGCTAGACGGCTGGACAGACGAGCGAGAAACGATTTTCTCGGAGCTTTGTATGCGCGGCGTGAACATGCTTCCTGGTCGGTGATTTAGCCAAATTGATGACATGAAGTCGTTGGTTTTAGTGGAAGTGGAGGTTATTTGAAGCAGCACATCATTCCAAATTGTTACTTGAAGGCATGGTGCGACCCGCATATCCCGTCTGGCCAAGCTCCATACATCTGGCGCATCAACAAGGACGGCACGAGCAGGAAGAATAAGTCACCACAAAAATCGTTTACGGCGACTGACAGATACACCATCATTCTACCCGATGGTCAGCTTGAATCTAATTTTGGAGAACACACTGGCCGGGCTGGAAAATGAATTTGTGCAGGTTCGCCAAAAAATACTAGGCAGGGAACAACTGGGTATCCAGGACAAAGTCACGCTCTGTCTGTTTAGTGCGGCAATGCACTCCAGAGCTATCAGAGCTGGTGACAATTTGAGGAACACTCTGCAACAGGTTCATGACATGGTCACATCGCTAGAAAAACAACACAGTACGGAACCAGACACATCGCGACAAACGGGCATGATGGTTGAGACGGCCCCTCAAGACATGGTGATCTTTAGCCTCGAGATTGAGACTCCGCTTTACATGGCCATGGAGATGTCAATCTTTGTGACCGACGACGATCTGGGGTTTATCACTTCAGACACCCCCTGCGTTTGGTTCAACCCAAAGGCGCACACATTTCCACCTTTTTATCGGAGTCCAGGATTAGCGCAGGAAGATATTGAAGTGACGCTTCCGCTCACTCCTCAGCACTTGCTCTTCCTCTCACATCGGAAGCATCCGCTTTACATTGACGTAAACCAGAAAGCGGTGGATGAAGCGAACAGACTAGCACGTGCGCACTGCGCGGCGGAATTTGTTTCATGGAAAGGCGACACCCGGCCATACTGGTTTGAACTTGGCAAAAAACCTGCCGATGCTTGAGAAAACACTGAAGCAGGGAAGAAGGCATTGCGGCGACAGGAAAAATGGGAGGATGAGCTAAAAGATGGGAGTCGCAAAGCGCCGGCAGCGCAAATAAGGTCTGATGAAACCGGACTAGGCTAGAATTTTGTTGCAGAGCCATTAGAATTTTGGTCCAATTATGGTCCATTTATTTGTCCTAAGAGTGCCTTTACGCGTTTTGGGAGGCCATCCGTATCGCGTAGTTTCAATAAGTTACCGCAGGGTACTTCACTTTCACGGCGGTAACGCGGGTTCAAATTCCGTCGGGGGCGCCGAGATTCTAAAGCGCTGTTTTACGCGAAGCACGTGCAGAATATAGCGAAAAGATTATCTCTACACTGTCGAGACAATTGACCACCACCTGCGGCCCTGGATTCTGCTGTCAAAACCTGTTTCACACGATTCGTTTTGCCGAGGCTTGGCCAGACCCTGAGCAGGTTGCAAGATTGGCCACTCAATGCCTGTGGTACTATATCATCGCCGTTAACGTACACGATAAGGAATTTTTGTTGTGTTTACGATGCCTTACTTCAAGCCACGTAAGCTCCTTGGCGTCCTGCATTCTTCCTTTTTCTCCTTTGCCTGCTGGCAGTGACTTCCTGTAAGAATGGGAGCTCTGCCCGCGGGAAGGGTGGACCGATCCGGATTGGGTTATCGATGGATTCCCTGCAACTCGAGCGATGGCAGCGCGACCGCGATCTCTTCGAGCAACGGGCCAGGGAGTTGGGCGCGGAAGTCATGGTGCAATCCGCGGATGGAAATGATTCCGTACAAGTTCGCCAGGCAGAGAATCTGCTTACGCAAGGCGTGGACGTCCTGGTGGTTGTACCCCATAACGGCGAGATCGCCGCTTCCATCGTGGAGAGCGCTAAGCGGCAAAATGTTCCGGTGCTTGCCTATGACCGCATCATTCGCAACAGCGATGTGGACTTCTACGTTTCTTTCGACAATATAAAGGTAGGCGTACTTCAGGCGACGTATGTGCTCGACCGCGCGCCGAAGGGGAATTATGTCTTGATCGGAGGATCGCCCACCGACAATAATGCCCGCCTCTTTCGCCAGGGGCAGATGAACGTGTTGAAGCCGGCAGTGGACCGTGGCGACATCAAGATTGTCGCCGACCAGTGGGCCAAAGACTGGCTGCCGAGCGAGGCCCTTCGACACACGGAAAACGCCCTTACCCAGGCCCACAACAATATCGTTGCCGTGGTTACTTCGAATGACAGCACCGCCGGCGGCGCTGTCCAGGCTCTCGAAGAGCAGAAACTTTCCGGCAAAGTCGTGGTTTCAGGGCAGGACGCGGACTTGGCTGCGTGCCAGCGCATCGTCGCGGGAACTCAATCCATGACCGTTTATAAACCAATTTCGCCGCTGGCGCGACGCGCGGCTGAGATTGCTATTGCGCTGGCCAGGCATTCCCCAGTGGACTCAAACGCAAAGGTTTCCAACGGGTCGAAAGATGTTCCTTCGTTCTTGCTCGAGCCCATCGCGGTGGACAAGAGCAACATTGCGCAGACGGTAATCAAAGACGGCTTTCTGAAGGCGGAGGATGTTTACCGCAATCTTCCCCGCGATCAGTGGCCGAAGCTTGCCTTGCAGTAAGCTTCTATGTCCGTGCCATGACGGAGACGCCCACAAACCGCCCGCTGTTGCTCGAAATGCGAGTCATCGGTAAATCCTTTCCCGGCGTGCGCGCACTCGATGGCGTAAGTTTTGATCTTTTTCCCGGCGAGATTCACGCCCTGGTGGGAGAAAACGGCGCCGGAAAATCGACGCTGATCAAGATTCTTGCCGGCGTGTATACCGAATATGAGGGAGAGATCTACATTAACGGCACTTTACGCCACTTCCGCAGCGTGCGTGATTCGGAAAAATCAGGTGTGGCCGTGGTATTTCAGGAGTTGTCGCTCGTTCCTGAATTGAGCGTAGGTGAAAACATCTTTCTGGGACGGGAGCCGACACGCTTTGGCATGATTCAGTGGGAACAGCTCTACTCGCGCGCATCTGCTCTTCTAAGCGAACTAGGGCTTCAACTCGATCCTCGCACGAAAGCGGGAGAACTTGGCGTCGGTGTTCAACAACTGGTGGAAATAGCCAAAGCGCTCTCTCATGAGGCGCGAATCCTGGTTCTGGATGAACCAACCGCCGCCCTTACAAATGTTGAGGCCGAAGGTCTATTCACGATCCTTAAAAATTTGTGCCGCCGGGGAATCGGCATCATCTATGTTTCCCATCGCCTGGAAGAAGTTTTTCGTCTGAGCCGGCGCGTCACTGTCCTGCGTGATGGCCGTAGTGTTGGAACTGAGCCGGTCGGGCAGATGGATGAGCCACGTGTGATCGCTAAAATGGTTGGCCGCCAGGTTTCGCAGCTATTCCCTGCCGGCAGGCGAACGCCGCGAGAGCCTCTCCTGGAAGTACGCCATATTACGGCAGAAGATCAGAACGTTCGTGGCAAGCGGGTGGTCAATGGCGTCAGCTTCACTGTACATCGGGGCGAAGTGCTGGGTATTGCTGGGCTGATGGGAGCAGGACGAACGGAGCTGTTGATGTCGTTGTTTGGATCTTTTCCCGGCAAAGTTTCTGGAGAAGTCCTGATCAATGGCCGGGAAGTTGAGATCAAGCGCCCTTCGGACGCCATCGCACACGGCATTGGATTCGTAACGGAAGACCGAAAACGGTCCGGGCTGGTGCTGGAGCAGAGCATTCTTGCCAACGTAACTCTGGCATCGCTGCCGCGTGTCTCCGGGAAGTTTCTGACCAATGAGTTGCGGGAAATCGCGGCCAGCCGTCCGCTGTTCGACGATCTGCGGATCAAAGCTCAATCACTGTTTACCATCGCCGGGACCCTCTCTGGAGGCAACCAGCAGAAAGTTGTGCTGGCCAAATGGCTCTTGAACCAGGCGCGAGTTCTTTTTCTCGATGAACCCACGCGCGGCATCGATGTAGGAGCGAAACAGGAAATTTACAGGACGATTGATGATCTGGCGCGGTCGGGCCTGGCTGTGGTGATGGTTTCGTCAGAGTTGCCGGAAGTGCTGGGACTTTGCGACCGTGTTCTGGTGTTGCATCAGGGAAGAGTTACGGGTGAATTCACGCGGGACGCAGCTACTCCTGAAGCCGTGATGTCATGCGCCACAGGGCAGAGAGCCTCATGAAAGAGCTCAAGGTGGATGGTAACAGCAACGCGGCGCTCACGCAGATGGCGGCTGAAGCAGACTCGGCGCCCGAAGGCACAACGCGGCGGAAGTTCTCCCTCAGCATCAACCGCGCCTACACCATGGTTGCAGCCCTCGCCATTCTGTGGCTGATCTTTGCCGTACTCACGCACAGTATCTTCCTGGAGCCGCGCAACTTCTCGAATCTCATCCGTCAGGCCGCGGTTACCGGAATTCTCTCGGTCGGCATGGTGATGGTGATCATCACCGCCCAAATTGATCTTTCCGTAGGCTCTCTGGTTGGCTTGGCGGGAATGGCGGCGGTCCTGGTGCAGGTGCAGCAGCATTGGGGGCTGATTCCGTCTTTATTAACGGCGTTGGTCACTGGCTTAGTTGTGGGCGCACTGCAAGGCTGGCTGACAGCTTATGTAAGAATTCCATCCTTTATTGTTACTCTCGGTGGCCTGCTGGCATGGCGTGGAGTAGCCAAAGGCATCAGCAGCGGAAATACATACCCGGTTCAGGTGTCGTGGTTCCGCAGTCTTGGGCAGGCATATCTCGACAATACAACCGGAATTGTTCTCATGGGAATGGCTGTTGCCGCAGTCGTGTGGATCGTCGTCCGCCAAAACGCCATGCGCAAACGCCATGCCCAGGAGCCGTGGGGCCACCTTGGACTGATCCTCCGAATTGTTTTTCCTGTGGGCCTTATCGTCGGGTTTGTTCTGATGCTGAATGCTTATTCCGGCGTTCCGGTTCCAGTCCTGATATTTGTTGTGATCGCGCTGGCCGGCGTTTTTATTACCCGGAAAACTCCGTTTGGACGCTATCTTTATGCGATTGGCGGCAATCCCGAGGCGGCGAAATATTCAGGAATCAACTTGCGTGTGCATGTGCTCCTGGCGTTCGCCATTCTGGGCCTGCTCGCTGCGGTGGCGGCGGTGATCTACACGGCGCGCGTGGGCAGCGCCGGGCCGGATGCCGGGACACTGCTGGAATTAGACGCGATTGCGGCTTGCGTAATCGGGGGCGCCAGTTTGAGAGGCGGTCGAGGTACGGTGCTGGGCGCATGTCTGGGTGCGCTGTTCATGGTCAGCCTGGATAACGGTATGTCTTTGAAGAACGTCCCCGATTTTATCCAGGACATTATTAAAGGCGGCATTCTGGTTGCCGCGGTTGGTCTCGACGTAGTTGGGAAACGACGGGACTGACGTGGTTTCGAAAATAATTCGCAGAAAATTGAAACAGGAGAGGCTGTATGACAGCGAGCAATCATAACTATCAACCGAAACCGGAACACAAATTTTCATTTGGCCTCTGGACAGTTGGAAACCGCGGCCGTGATCCGTTTGGGGATTTTGTCAGGCCGGTGTTTCAGCCGGTTGACATTGTCGCCATGCTGGCCGAGGTGAGCGCCTGGGGTGTCAATCTTCACGACAATGATCTTGTACCCATCGATGCCACTCCCTCCGAACGCGACAGCATTGTGCGGGAATTCAAAAAAGCCTGCAAAGAGCATGGGATCGTTGTGCCCATGACAACCGTCACTCTTACGTTTCACCCGGTGTTCCGCGATGGTGCATTCACCTCCAACGATCCGGATGTCAGGGCCTACGCTCTGCAGAAGACCATGCGCGCCATGGACCTTGGGGCGGAGCTGGGCGCAAAGATCTTTGTCCTCTGGTTTGGCCGCGACGGCGTAGAGACTGATGCGTGCCGGCGGCCGGAGGAGGCGGTGAAACGCATGCGCGCAGCCGTGAATTATCTTTGCCGGTACAACATCGATCAAGGTTATGGCTTCAAATTCGCTCTGGAAGCCAAGCCCAATGAGCCTCGTGGCGACATTTATTTTGCTACCACCGGCCACTACCTGGGATTCATCTACACCCTGGATCATCCCGAGATGGTGGGCGTCAATCCTGAGGTGGCCCATGAGCAGATGGCAGGGTTGAACTTTGTGCACGGCGTAGCCCAAGCCTGGGAAGCAGGCAAGCTGTTTCATATCGATCTCAACGACCAGATGCCCGGACGCTACGACCAGGACTTGCGGTTCGGTTCAGCCAATCTGAAATCAACCTTCTGGCTGGTGAAATTCCTCGAGGACGTCGGTTATCAGGGACCACGCCATTTTGATGCGCATGCTTACCGGACGGAAGATTGCCAGGGAGTCAAGGATTTTGCCCGTGGCTGCATGAAGACCTATCTCATCCTCAAGGAAAAAGCGGAACAATGGAATGCCGACAAGGAAATCCAGTGCATTCTCAAGGAGATTTCGAAGCCCGGCAATGGCATCCCTTCCATTGCAGATTACTCAAAGCAGAATGTGCAGGCCCTGCTTGGGCATGTTTTTGATAAAGATGAGATCGTCAAAAAGAGGCTGCCGTACGAACATCTGGATCAGCTTACGGTGGAAATCCTGTTAGGAGTGAGGTAAGTGCCGGTGCGAAGCGCGTCCATGCATTCAATGAGTCGGTTATGCGCGTTGCAACGTGAATTTTGTTCTCGTTGGCGATGCACTTTGCCTCTTCTGACTCCTGACTTCTGGCTTCTCCGGGTATTAGCGGCGGAGACCCTGGCTAGTTTGCGTATCAAACAAAGCATCCGTGGCTTCGTGACAATGTTGTGCCTGGCGGGCATACAGACTCCAGGCGCAATGGCGGCGCAAACCCCGCCCACCCCCGCAGTTGAGACCGATATTCCTTCTCTCTATCAGACGTTTCACGACTATTTCACCATCGGCGCAGCCATCTGGCCGGGCGACATTACCGGCCCTCATAGCGAACTGCTGAAGAAGCATTTCAACAGCATCACCACCGAAAATGCCATGAAGTGGGCGCGAATCGAACCCACGGAAGGGAGTTTTACCTTTGGTCCCGCCGACGCCCTGGTGGCTTTTGCCAAAGCTAATCACATTCGCGTGAGAGGACATACCCTGTGCTGGCATCAACAGGTCCCAGCCTGGCTATTCAAAGACACTGCCGGACTGGACATGACGCCCACGCCACAAAACAAAGCTCTGCTTCTGCGCCGATTGGAAAACCACATACGCGGTGTGGTTTCGCACTATAAAGAAGATGTCTATGCCTGGGACGTCGTCAACGAGGTCATCGACCCCAGGGAGCCCGATGGCTTCCGCAAGAGCCCGTGGTTCCTGATCGCCGGTGTCGACTTCATCGAGACCGCTTTTCGGGTAGCTCACGAGACTGCGCCGCACGCGAAGCTCTTCATCAACGAATACGACACCACCGAACGGCCCAAACGGACGTTTCTCTACAACCTGGTTCGCAACTTGCGCAAACGCGGCGTGCCGGTCGATGGCGTTGGACACCAGATGCACAGCAACATCAGGACTCCAGCAGCCGCGGAGATCGTCGAAACCGTCAACATGTTTTCCGCGCTCGGCGTAGACAACCAGATCACCGAGCTGGACATGAGTGTTTACAGCGATCGCACCAGCCGCTATGCGAGCATTCCTGAGACATTACTGGAACAGCAGGCGCAACGATATCGCGAATACTTCAACGCGTTTCGGCAACTCAAGCGGAAGATCAGCTCCGTCACATTCTGGGGACAGGCGGACGACCATACCTGGCTCAAGAGCTATTTCATTCGGCGGCTCGATCTGCCTCTTCTTTTCGATGAGCACCTGCAACCCAAGGCGGCCTACTGGGCGGTAGTTGATCCTTCCTATCCGTTGAAAAACCATGGCGCAAATGAGCCATCGGCGGATCAGTCACCATACAAAAATCCGCAACTGCCCATTGAAAGCCGCGTGCGTGATCTGATTTCGCGTATGACGCTCGAGGAGAAGGTTTCCCAGCTTGGGCACACGGCAGACGCCATTCCCCGCCTTGGTGTTCCGGAATACAACTGGTGGAATGAAGGCCTGCATGGAGTGGCGCGTGCCGGCACTGCCACAGTCTTTCCCCAGGCCATTGGCCTGGCCGCAACCTTCGACGAGCCGCTGATCCACCAGGTTGCGGACACCATCAGCACTGAGTTTCGGGCCAAGTATTACGCGACCTTGCACAACGATGGATCGGCCGACTGGTACCGCGGGCTGACGATCTGGTCTCCGAACATCAACATCTTTCGCGATCCGCGCTGGGGACGTGGACAGGAGACATATGGCGAAGATCCATATCTGACGTCCCGGATAGGAGTGGCGTTTGTGACAGGCCTCCAGGGAGATGACCCGAAATATCTGAAGACCGTGGCCACACCCAAACACTTCGCCGTGCATAGCGGCCCTGAGTCAACCCGGCACAGCGTGGATGTTCCGGTGGCGCGCCATGATCTGGAGGACACGTATCTGCCCGCGTTCCGGGCTACCGTGATGGAAGCCCGAGCTGGCTCCGTGATGTGCGCCTACAACTCAGTGAACGGAGCGCCTGCCTGCGCGAATAGCGCGCTGTTGCAGGAGCACTTGCGGAAGGATTGGGGATTTCAAGGCTATGTGGTTTCCGACTGTGGCGCCGTGTCGGATACTTTCAACGGCCATCATTTTTCCGCTTCGATTGAAAAGGGCGTGTCGGCCTCGATTCAGGCTGGAACCGATCTGATCTGCGGGTCCCCGCAAACCCGCGTGAAGTACGAGCGAGACGCGGCGCTTAAGGCGGTGCAGCAGGGTTTCCTTCCTCAGGCTGATCTCGATCGCGGGCTAGAGCGTTTGTTTATGGCGCGATTCAAGCTAGGGGTGTTTGATCCAGCAGACATGGTTCCATATTCGAAAATTGCTCCCGTCGAGAACGACACACAAGCACACCGCCAGCTTGCTCTGCGCACGGCGCGAGAGTCCCTCGTGCTGCTCAAGAACCAAGACCACTTTCTTCCGTTAACGCGCAAATACAAAACCATCGCCGTCCTAGGCCCCGATGCCGATAGCCTCGACGGCCTTGTGGGCAATTACAACGGGACTCCATCCAAACCCGTAACCATCCTCGGTGGACTTCAGAAACGCTTCTCGCAATCGCGCATTGTCTACGCTGAAGGAACTGGCCTGATCGGTCCAGCCACAAAAGCGGTTCCAGCCGCAGCGCTGTTCACCGACAAATCGCGACGCCAGCACGGATTGAAAGCCGAATACTTTTCCAATACTAAGCTGGAAGGCGATCCGATTCTGACCCGCACCGATACGACCGTGGATTTTCGCTGGGGCACTACCGGGGTTTCCCCTCAATTGACGCAAAACTACTCTGTCCGCTGGACCGGCATTCTTTCGCCGGCCACTACGAGCGACTACATGCTTGGTTTTTCCGGGCAGGATGGCTATCGCGTGCGGCTTGATGGATACGTGGTTGTCGAGGATTGGACGCCCCATCGTCCCGCCACGGTGCAGACCAAGCTCCTGCATCTTGAGCAAAACCACGAGTACGAAATCCAAATCGAGTACTTCCAGACCATCCGCTTTGCCGAAGCGCGTCTGATATGGAGCATTCCCAAAATTGAACAGGAGAATGCGCTTGCGGCAGCGCGCAACGCCGGCCTTGTGGTCATGGTGCTGGGCCTCTCGGCGCGCATCGAAGGCGAGGAGATGAACGTCCATGCCGAAGGCTTTGCGGGCGGCGATCGCACCAGCCTTGACCTGCCCAAGCCCCAGGAGGAATTGCTGGAAGCTGTTCATGCGCTGGGTAAGCCGATCGTACTGGTGCTGCTGAATGGAAGTGCGCTGGCTGTAAATTGGGCGGATCAAAATGTTTCTGCAATTCTGGAAGCCTGGTATCCCGGCGGCGAGGGCGGCGCGGCCGTTGCCGAAGCCATCGCGGGTGATTTCAGCCCCGCGGGCCGATTGCCCGTAACCTTTTATAAATCAGCCGGCCAACTCCCACCCTTCGAAGACTATTCCATGGCCAAACGCACCTATCGTTACTTCGACGGAGACGCGCTGTATCCGTTTGGTTATGGCCTGAGCTACACAACGTTTTCTTACAGCAACGCCCGTATTGATAACCCATCGATTCCGGCAGAGGGAACTGTAACGATTTCAGTGGATGTTGCCAACACCGGAGCGATATCAGGCGATGAAGTGGTGCAGCTGTACCTAAAGCATTCAGGTGTTGCCGGAGCGCCGCTGCGCGCGTTGAGGGGTTTCCAGAGAATCCACCTCGGTCGCGGGCAGAGTAAGACTGTGCAGTTCATTTTGCGGCAGAGGGATTTGAGCCTCGTGGATGGTGACGGCAAGCACCGCATTGTGCCGGGCGCAGTTCAGGTGTGGATCGGTGGAGGCCAGCCGGCGGCACGCGATGGGCTGGCTAAGCTTCCGGGGACTCAAACGCAATTCACGATCGCCAGCGAAGCCAACTTACCCGATTGAAGTACGAAGAACGCAGAGCAATGAAGAGATTCCAGAAAATTCATCCTGCTGGTGAACCCTAGGAGATGTGCCGTGTCCTGCAAAGCATTCGTTCGATCACAATTCTTTGTAATCCTGCTGGCGGTTCCTGTCATCATGATGCAGGTGGAAAACGAAGTCGGCGTGATTCCCGAGGCGCGCGATCACTCCGCTGTGGCCGACCAGGCGTTCGCTGCCCATGTGCCGGCAGACTTGCAGCTCTTTCTCAAGCAGCATACGCTTAGCCCGGAGTTTCGCGTCATCTGGGATGCCGCTGGCGGAAAAGAATTAGGCACATGGGATGAGATGTTCGGGAAAAACCAGGTCACCGAAGACCTGTTCATGGCCTGGCACTTTGCCCGCTATGTCAATAGCGTGGTTGTGGCAGGCAAAGCGGAATATGCGTTGCCGATGTTCACCAACGCGGCTTTGATCCGCCCTAACTACCAGCCTGGACAGTACAACAGTGGCGGCCCGCTGCCGCATTCGCTCGATATCTGGCGTGTCGGCGCGCCCGCGTTGGACTTTTTCTCTCCCGACATTTATTTCGAAAATTTCGCCGAGTGGAGTCGGAAATATCACGGTAGTGGAAACCCGGTGTTTGTGCCGGAAGCCATCGGAGACGCCACTGGAGCCGCCAATGCTCTGTATGCGATCGGAGAGTTGCAGGCCATCGGCTTTTCCCCGTTTGGAATTGATGGCGCACAGGGCGCGCGTTCAGGGGACGAGCCGAGTGATGGGACTCTGACGACAATCTACGCAACCCTGGCCCATCTTGCTCCCCAGATCCTGCAGGCCCAGGCGGAGGGCAAAATCCGTACGCTCCTGATGGAAGGAGAAAGTCAGCGAACGGGACGCATGTCTTTAGGCGACTTCACTTTCACTGCAGTGCGATCCAACCCAACGGAAGCAGGAAAACGCGGGGCCGCAATGTTTCTTCAGCTTTCGCCGGACGAGTACATCGTGACCGGCGTGGGCAACCTCACCATTACATTCTCCCCAAATACGCCGGGCCCACCGATTGCGGGGATCGTCAGCATCGATGAGGAAACTCTGGAAGGTGAACACTGGACACGAGGCAGAAGGCTGAATGGCGATGAGAATGGTCAGGGTCAGGTACTGCGGTTGCAGGCATCGTTGCGGCCTGTAATTTTGAGAATAAGACTTTACCGTTATCGATAAAGAATACTACGGGAGATAAAGATAAAAACGAGCACCCAACCCATTGCGGAATGCCCCGGATGTAAATTGGAAATGCGAGCCAAACCAGTCAGTGGATGCTTAAGCGCTCACGTGATTGACGCTGAACCTGAATCAAGATCGCTCCAGTCCCGCACCCGCAGGACGGCCGAAAATAGCCCCAATACGGTTCACTCAAAGAAAAGGTGTTGTTGAATCAACACCATAGCCTGCCCTGCATGATTCATCAGGCTGGGCAGGCTAGCCAACCAGCGCCGCAGGCGCGGCTGAAAGTAGCCCGGCATGGAGCGTTAGCGGAATGCCGGGTAAACCATCCGATCCCACAAAGTCCCGCAGGGACGGCTGAGTCATTCGCCCAAGGAAACAATCCCATGCCGCTTCAAAATCATCTTGAGTTCATCAGCAAAACTCTTCCTGGCATGATGCTGCGCCTGATTACGGATATAACGAATTGTGACTTCTTTCTGTGATACTCCGATGGTAAACGCCCCGTATTTTTCCTGCCATCCGAACCATTTTGTTCTTTTCTGATCGTTCATCCATTTGGAGGAACCTGCCTTGATCAGTTGCACGGCTTTAGCAATGGTGATCGTAGCCGGCAACGAGAGCAGATGATGGACGTGGTCCCGCACGCCCCCAATGGCCAATGCCTTCATGCCATTGGTGCGGGCGATTCCGCCCATATACGCCCATAGTTTTGGCTGCAACGCATCGAGACCAGCGGCCCGTTCCTGTGTGGCGGACACGTAATGCACCAGGATGCTCGTATAGGACATAGAGCGCCATTGTACCGACTCAGCCGTCCCTGCGAGACTCTCATCCCGAGTGGAACAAGTACCCCGGCATTCCGCTAACGCTCCATGCCGGGCTACTTTCAGCCTCGCCTGCGGCGCTGGTTGGCTAGCCTGGCGGCCTCGCAAGAGAACAATCCCCGCAGGGGATGCTTGAAAGTAGCATGGTTCGGCGCTGCTCTTTGGCGCCGAACCCAATGCTGGGGTTACGGTACATAAACCAGAAGTCCCGTCAGGGACGACTGAATCATTCTTCTTGGATTCCATAAGCCGGCAGCAGTTTCCATGAAACTGACCCACTACCAGTATCAGCGTTCGAGCGAGTCGCTCGCGAACGGCGTCCCCAACGCGTCCGCTTTTGGCGCGTTAGAGTGGGAATCGCGGGCCTTCAGGCAGACGTTTTGCTTCTCCGTTTGAAGACGGCATCTCCGGGACTCCTGAAGCGCCGTTCCCACTTCACACGAAGACGGCCAAACTGCGCCGATTCCCGTTGCTCACGATCGCGCAGGGTCTCGGTCAATTCGTAATTGGTTCTGGCGCGGAGTTCATCGGCCATGTTGTGAAAGGCGCGGAGATAGTCGCGACGGAAAAATGCCAGCCTTTCGAGACGTTCGAAGCATTCAAGCGTGAGGGCAAATCCTCGGTTTAAATCGTAGAGGGTTTCGTAGAGCCGGTGTTTGAAGCGGGGGTTAAGGCGCCGGCGCTTGGGTTGCGCCGAAGGAATGGAGCGTTTAACGTGATTGTCATCCAAGTTGCCCTCCTTGGGGGCGATCTGGTTAGGGCGCGTTCGGTGTTAGCGCACCGGGCGCGTCCGCTGGTTAAGGTTTGGGCTTCCGGGTTTTTTGTTTCTTCCGTTGCTTTTGATACCGGGTCTTCCTGCCGTTGGCAATCTTCGGCAGGAGTTCTCGGAGATGTTCAATGTCAGATTCGCTCCAAGAGTGCAACTTCATGCGGCCAATTTGGACAATCTTGGGCGTTGGCACTTTCCCGGCTTTAACGTATCGGCTTAGTGCCGCTTCCGTAATGCCGAGTTTCCTCCATGCTGAATCAGATTTTGTGAATTGAACGTGATTCGCCTCCGTGAAGCTATTCACCTCGGCCAGCGCATTGAAGCGCTGGCACTCGAGGCATGGCAGAACGATGTCTGGACGCAGATTGCACAAGCTACAAGTATCGGTTCATGCCGGCTTATTCGTCTGGAGAGTCCCATCGAGACAAGCCGGCTTCGCCTGCGCATCATAAAGTCGCCGGTATCGATCGCGCTGGCCGAATTGGGTGTGTTTCTGGAACCGAAATGATCCGTGAGATTGGATATTGGGTAGTGTCCAAGTTTTGTGTCACGGTAACATAAAGTATGATATTAGGTAATACTAGGTATAGGAGAAATGCCTATGAGAAAAGCTTCGCGCACCCACAAAGCACGGGAAATTACAGGCAAGCGAAAAGAGAGAAAGAGTTTCACGCTTTCGCAGGAATCCATCGCGTTGCTGAACGAACTTCGGGCATCACGGAAGGGAGATCGGAGGCGATCTGCATCCGCGATATTGGATGATCTGTTGCGTAGACTCAAGGCGGAACGGAAAAGACAGGCCGTCGAACAAGCAGTAACAAATTACTACGACAGCCGGTCCGAGGAATTGCGCGCCGAAGAAAATCTGTGGGGCGACTTCGCTCTTGCTCAATTTGTTGATGAGGACGTATAGATGGCCGCAGCGCAAAAAATGCCAGGCCGCGGCGAGATTTGGTTTGTCCAGTTGCCGATTGATCCTCCCGAGAAGGGCAAACGGCCCGTCGTCATTGTCTCGCTGAACTCCCGGAATCGACACGAAAAGGCAGACACTGTCTTGGTTATCCCGCTTTCGACGAGCATTCATAAAGCGGATCATCCAACCCACATACTTCTCGCCGCCGGAGAAACGGGACTGCCTGAAGATTCCATCGTTCGCGCTGAGGACATCACGGTCGTTCGGAAAGTACATTTAGCGGAACCGAGATCTAGGCTGCGGGCGATCAGTCATCGCAGAATCTGCGAGTTGGCAGAGATGGTCGGAATTGCGATGGGGTGTCTCTGAGGACTCATGAAGGTTCTTGGCATTGACGTCGGCACCGGTGGAACGCGGGTTGTTCTGGTGGACGAACTCGGGCAGGTTGTTTCCTCGGCTACCGCGGATCATGCCCCGATCTTGAGCCCTCAGATGGGCTGGGCTGAGCAGGAACCCGACGACTGGTGGCGTGCAGCGTGCATAGCCGTTCCAGCGTGTCTCTCCCAGGCGGGCATAAGGGCAAACGAAGTTGACGCTATAGGTTTAGCCGGGCAGATGCACGGCCTGGTATTGCTCGATGGCCATGGAGAGGCGCTACGCCCTTCGATCATCTGGTGTGATCAGCGCACGCAAGCCCAATGCCTGGCGATGACGGAGGCGCTCGGAGCCAGCAAGCTGATTGAGCTGACTGCGAATCCAGCACTTACAAATTTCACTCTGCCCAAAATCTGGTGGGTGCGGGAGCACGAGCCGGAGATTTGGAAGCGGGCCCGGTCAATTCTCCTGCCGAAAGACTATGTTCGATTTCGCTTGAGCGGCACGTACGCTACAGATGTAGCGGACGCCTCCGGGACCCTGCTCCTCGACGTAACCAATCGGTGTTGGTCGACTCCGATGATTGAGGCATCGGACCTCGACCCGGACCTGTTGCCGCGACTTTTCGAGTCTCAAGAAATCACAGGCCATGTCTCGGCGGAAGGCTCGCGGGCAACAGGCCTGCTCGAAGGGACCCCAATCGTTGCTGGCGCCGGGGACCAGGAGGCTGGCGCTGTTGGAATGGGAATTGTCCGCCCCGGATCGGCCAGTGCCGTCATTGGCACATCGGGAGTCGTCTTCGCAGCCACCGATGGCCCCTGCCGGGACCCGCAAGGGAGATTGCATACCTTTTGTCACGCCATTCCGGGACGTTGGCATGTCATGGGCGTTACACAGGCTGCGGGACTCTCCCTGCGATGGTTTCGGGACCAATTTGGAACGAACTCTAACGGTACCCGGGATTCTTATGAGCAGTTGATGGAGGAAGCAGCGAGTGTCTCTCCCGGCGCTGCTGGTCTCCTCTGGGCACCTTATCTTATGGGTGAACGCACACCCCACCTCGACCCCAATGCACGCGGCACGCTTTTCGGAATCACCGCCAGCCACACACGGGCCCACGTAATAAGGGCAATTCTGGAGGGCGTAGCTTTCAGCTTGCGGGACACCCTGACCATTCTCAAGGAACTCGGACTGCCAGTCGGATCCATGCGTCTCGGTGGTGGTGGTGCGCGGGCGCCTCTGTGGCGTCAGATTCAGTCGGATATTTATGGCATGCCCACGGAAGTCCTGGCCGCAGAAGAAGGTGCTGCCTTCGGTGCAGCGTTGCTCGCAGGCGTAGGCGTGGGTGGCTGGCCAACGGTGGAGCATGCATGTGATGGCGCTGTCCGTGTCTCTACAATTATGCAGCCTCAACCACGGAATGTAGCGTTGCTCAATCGTCAATATGGAGCGTACCAGAAGCTCTATCCGGCGTTGCGGCAGATTGGAGAGGAGTTCCAGGAGATTTGAGCGATAACAAAAATCTTGGCACATCCCAAGGGAGAAACAACAGGATTATTCCTGCCATCCACCGCCGAGGGCCTTGTAGAGCTGAACCAGAGCCAGAAGTTCGTTCAATCGGGCCTGGGCCAGATTGAGTTCGGCCGAGAAATAATTGGTCTGGTTGGTCAAGACTTCCAGATAACTGGTAGCGCCACCCTTATAACGGATGTCAGAGAGATGGGCGGCGTCTTCCGCTGATCCGGTGAGCTGTTCCTGCTGCTGGCGAAACTCCTGGTCTTTACGGTAAGCGATGAGCGCATCGGAAACTTCACGGAAAGCCTGTTGAATCGTCTGCTGATAGAAGAGAACTGCCTCTTCCTTTTGCGCCTCGGTGAGGCGAACATTGCTGCGCAGCCTTCCGCCTTCGAAGACAGGCTGGGCCAGCGACCCGCCAAAACTCCATAGGCCCGCGGGACCCGTGAACAGGCTGCCAAGCGCCGAGCTTTGATAGCCACCATTGGCGGTGAGGGCGATCTGGGGAAAATATGCGGCTTTAGCAACGCCGATGCGGGCGTTGAAAGCAACCAACTGCTGCTCAGCTTGGCGGATGTCCGGACGACGCTCCAGCAATGCCGAGGTAAGACCTGCGGGGACCTGGGGAGCGTGGGGCTGCTCCGTAAGCTTGCGGCCGCGTGGCACGGCGTCAGGATTTTTTCCCAGAAGCGTGCTGATGAAATTTTCCTGCTGCTCGATGCGCCGCTCCAGGCTGGGAATCTGCTCGCCTGCCGTGAACACCAGTTGTTCGGCCTGGCGCACATCGAGCATGGAAGTAGCGCCATGATCGGCCAGAAGCTTGGTCAACTTCAGGGAATCTTCGCGCGAAGCCAGCGTGCGCTGGGAGATTTCCAACTCGAGGTCCAATTCGCGAAGCTGGAGGTAAGCGCTGGCAACGTTGCTGACCAGAGTGCTGATCACCTCCTGCCGCGCCCACTGGCTGGCCAGCAAATTGGCGCGCGCGGCTTCCGTGGCCCGGCGATAGCGGCCCCAGAAATCAAGTTCCCAGACGAAAGCAAGATTCACCTGGCTGGGGCTTGATTCAATTGGAGGAATGACCTTGGACCGGGGTGTGCGCTGATTAGTTGTGGAAGCACCGCCGGTGACTGTGGGAAGCTGGTCGGCGCGCGTAATGCCCAAAACGGCCTGCGCTTCAAGAATGCGTGTGGCGGCAATGCGGACATCGTAATTCTGCTGCAATGCCGCGCGAATGAGCTGTTGCAACTGCTCATCCTGAAAAACTTCCCACCACTTCTGATCGCCCAGAGACGCGGATTCAGATGGCGTAGCCTGGTCGGGCGCCAGTCCCCGGTATGCACCAGGAACGTCAGTCTTCGGACGCTTGTAATTCGGGCCAACGGTACAGCCAGCAAGCAGGAGCAACATCAAAGTGAGAGCAGTGAATTTTTTCATCTCAATCATCTCCTTGCGCCGGCAACGGCGATGGGGCAGGAGCAACGTCGCCCATTTTCCTGTGCGAAAGTTTTTCCACCACCACGAACAGCACCGGGATGACGAAGATCGCGATCATGGTGGCCGCCAGCATTCCGCCAATCACGGTGGTGCCCATGATCTGGCGTGCCACCGACCCGGCGCCACTTGCGGTCCAGAGCGGCACGCAACCCAGCACAAATGCGAATGATGTCATCAGAATGGGACGCAGGCGCAATCGGGCCGCGGCCAACGCGGCGTCCGCCAGAGGTTGCCCCTTTTCATACGCATCTTTCGCGAACTCCACGATCAGGATGGCGTTTTTGGCGGCCAGCCCGATCAGCATCACCAGCCCAATTTGTGAATACACATCAGTTTCGATCTGCACCATATAAGGAGGCAGGAAAAAACCAAGCAAGAGGCGGCGCAGCCACAGAACCATGAACGCGCCAAACACCGCAACTGGCGTGCTCAGCAGCACGCTGAAGGGCAGAGACCAGCTCTCGTAAAGAGCGGCCAGGACGAGAAACACCACCAGAAACGAAAAGCCAAAGATCATAGACGGTGGCACGCCTTCCTGGGCTTTCTTTTCCTGAAACGAAATGCCTATGTAGTCGTATCCCATTTCGGGAGGCATCGTCTCTTTAAAGACTTGTTCCAGGGCAGCCATCGCCTGGGCCGAGCTGTAACCGGGCGCCGCTCCGCCGATGATCTGTGCCGACCGATACAGGTTGTAACGCATGGTGAATTCGGGTCCGGCGCGCGACTCGAACCGGGTCAGCGTGGAGAGCGGAACCATCTCGCCCTTGTTATTGCGAACATAGAACTCGCCCACGTTTTCGGCGCGCCCGCGATAGTCGCCTTCCGCCTCTACATACACCTGCCACTGCCGGCCAAAACGATTGAAGTAGTTGATGAAGGAGCCGCCCATGAAGGTCTGAATGGTGCGATAGACATCTTTGATGTCGACGCCCTGTTTCAACGCCTTGTCGCGGTCCACCACGATGAACTGCTGCGGCACGCTGGGTAGAAACGTGGTATTGACGGTGGCCAATTCCGGGCGTTTGCGCGCCGCCGTCAGAAACTTGTTGAGATTGCCGGCGAGAAATTCAACCTCTTTGCCCGCCCGGTCCTCCAGCACGAAAGTGAATCCACCCGCGGTTCCTACTCCGGGAATAGCCGGTGGAGAAAACGAAAACGCAATACCCTGCTTGAGCCCGGCCAGCTTGCGGTTGATGCTATTGCGGATGAACTGATACTGCTCTTCCCGCTTCTGCCGGTCCTTCCATTCTTTCATCGTCACGAAGAAGAATGCGTTGTAGCTTGACCGGGTAAGGCTCAGCAGGCTGAACCCGATGACGCTCGCGGTGGATTGGACGCCGGGAGTTTCGGCCAGGACCTTTTCGATTTCAGAAGCAGCGGCCTCTGTCCTCTGCAGCGACGCCGCGTTGGGAAGCTGCAAGTTCAGAAACATGTAACCCTGATCTTCGTCAGGAAGAAAGCTGGAAGGCAGCTTGGTGCTGAAGACCCCGGCAAAGACCGCGCATAGAACAAGGATTGCAAATCCAATCACGCTCTTGCGAATGAGCCCGCCGGAAATTCGTATGTAGGCATTTGTGGCGCGCGCGAAAACCCGGTTAAACCAGTCGAAGAACCTGCGCAACAAGCCCCGGCTGTTCTTGCGCGGTTTCAGCAGAAGGGCGGCGAGCGCCGGACTCAAGGTAAGCGCATTGAAGGCGGAAATAATGACCGAAACTGCAATGGTCACGGCAAATTGCTGGTACAAACGCCCGGTGATTCCAGGGACGAACGCCGTAGGAATGAACACGGCAGAGAGCACCAGCGCGATACCGACCACCGGTCCGGAAATCTCTTCCATGGCTTTGAATGTCGCTTCTTTCGGCGACATGCCTTCTTCAATATGGTGCTCGACCGCTTCCACCACCACAATCGCGTCGTCTACAACCAGACCGATTGCCAGGACAAGCCCGAACAACGAAAGAGTGTTGATGGAAAAGCCAAAGACCGGAAAAAGAACAAATGTCCCCACCAGCGAAACCGGCACTGCGAGCAGGGGAATCAGGGTTGCGCGCCAGCCCTGCAGGAAGATATACACAACAAAGACCACCAGCACGATGGCGATCAATAGTGTCTGCACGATCTCTTTAATGCCTTCGGATACGGCGCGCGTGGTATCGAGGGCAATGCCGTAGTCCACACCCTGCGGCAACCGCTGCCGCTCTTCCGCCAGCAACTTCTTCACTCCCTCTGCGGCCTGCACTGCATTCGAACCTGGCAACTGGTACACAGCAACGATCGCGCTCGGCTTTCCATCCAGGTGTGAGGTGACCGAGTAGTCTTGTGCTCCCAGTTCCACTCGCGCAACATCTTTGACGCGCACGATGCCCCCATCCGGAGCGGCGCGGACGACAATCTGCTCAAACTCCTCCGGGGTGGTGAGCCGGCCCTGCGCCCGGACTGAGTAAGTGAATTCCTGCCCTGGAGGCACGGGCTCGCCACCGATCTGGCCGGCTGGATTCACGGTGTTTTGTGCCTGGATGGCGTTGATGATTTCGGGGACGGTGATTCCCAGCTTCGCCAGTTGGTCCGGCTTTACCCACAAGCGCATCGCATATTTGCCCGCGCCAAATACCTGCACGCTGCCAATTCCGGGAACGCGTGACAGAGGATCGTAGAGATTGATGTAGGCGTAGTTGGCCAGAAATTTCGAGTCGTAAATGCCGCTCGGCGAATAGAGGCTGATCAGCATTAGCGGCGCGGTGAGCGTCTTCTGCACCGTAACGCCGAAACTCGTGACCTCAATGGGAAGCTGCGAAGCTGCCTGCGTCTCGCGTATCTGCGTCAGGATCAAGTCGGTGTTGGGATCGGTTTTTACATCGTAGTCGACGATCAACCGCGTCTCGCCGGTCGAAGAGTTGACCGAGTACATGTAGTTCATGTTGTCCACGCCGCTCATCTGCTGTTCGATGGGGGTGGCAACAGACTGTTCCACAGTTTGCGCGTCGGCGCCGACGTAGGTGGTTGACACCTGCACTTCCGGAGGCGCGATGGCCGGGAACTGAGACACCGGAAGGCTGACAATCGTGATCGCGCCGACAATTACGGTCAGGATCGAGATCACCATGGCGACGATGGGGCGATTGATGAAGAACTTTGACATCTCTAGCCTCCCGCCTTGGGCGCAACCGGGTTGACAGGAGCGCCGTCTCGCACCTTCATCTGCCCTTCCACTATGACGCGCTCACCGGCTTTCAGCCCTTCGGTCACGATCCACAACCTTCCCACTCGATCTGCAACTTTGACTGGCCGGATACTGACTTTGTTGTCATTGCCGACCACCGCCACCTGATAACTTCCCTGTAACTCGATCACCGCTTTTTGAGGAATCAGCAGCGCGCCCTCTTGGGTCCTCGCCGATGCGCGAATGCGTCCGTAGCCCCCTGGTCGAAGAAGGTTGTTAGGATTGGCAAAGATGCCTGCGATCCGTATGGCCCCGGTTGCGGGGTTCACTTCGCGGTCGGCAAAGGAAATGCTGCCTCTCTTTTCATAGACCGTGCCGTCGGCAAGAATCAGTTCCAGCGGTATGTGCTTCCGCTGCTCCTCTACGCTGGTTTCCGTAGGATAGCGGCGATGGAAATCCGTGAACGTCTGCTCGCTGACCGTGAAGTAGGCCTTGATCGGATCGACCTGCGATACCGAAGTCAAAACCGAGGTCGGTCCAACCAGGTTTCCTATCTGCACCTGCGCGACGCCGGCAATCCCGCCCACCAGGGTCGTGACCTTGGTCCACTCCATGTTGAGCTCCGCCTGTTCGACGTTGGCTTTGGCGGCCATGACCTGCGCCTGCGCGCCGAGCCTAGCCTGAATTTCCGTATCGAGCTGGCTCTGTGCGATGGCCCGCGCTTGCGCCAAGGGTGTATCTCGCTCGACATCGAGGTTGGCTTTGCCGAGTTGGGCTTCGGCCTGCGCCAATTGGGCTTTTACCTGGTCGAGGGCAGCCTTGAAGGGACGAGGATCGATCTCAAACAGGATCTGGTCCCTCTTTACCACCGAACCCTCTTTGTAGTCCTGCTTAATGATGTAGCCGGAAACGCGCGGCTGGATCTGTGCATTCACGTAGCCATCGAGTATTGCTACCCACTCGCTGTAGATCGGTGTGTCTTGCTGCATGACCGTGGCTACTTCCACGGTTAGTGGCGGAGGAGCAACCGGCGCTGCCTTACTGTTGTTGCCGCAGCCGGCAAGAAAAAGGAGACAGGAACCAAGGAGCACTACAACCAACAGCTTGCGCGCTACCCATTCCGTGAATGACATTGCAGTCCCTCCAATCAGTAGGGGAGTTTATCTCAGGACTGGCCATCTGCGACGGTTCTCGCATGCCGGTTGACTAATACAAGATGCAGCAGATCACCGGAACGATTCACTCGTGAACGATTCAGTTCGCTGGCGATAGCAGATCAGCTAGAGAGACACGAATTTCACTGCAACATTCTCCTCGGTAAGCGTTCTTGTAACATGGGATAATTGCCCCATACCCCCAGGAAGCAGGAGCAGATGGGCATTCAGCCAGCCGGGTGGTTGTGGACACTCGCGTTAGCCGTTGTTGTAGTCTCGCCCGCGCAAGTACCAGACAAATTCACTCCCGTCAGCGTCGTCGAGTCGCGAGCCAGGTTTGATTATCAGCCAGCAGTGCGTTTTGTGCTGCCGCTCTCCAATTCGTCCGGGAAGCAGCTGCGATGCAATCTCGAGATGCAGTTCCTGGACGCTGAGAACAAGGTGGCTGCAGCCGGTACGTCTGAGATCACTCTCGATCCCGGAAACTTTCTGAACAACCTTCTGCTAGGCGAGAAGGCGTTGCCAACCAACAGTCCGTCGGCGCTTGCTACCTACCGCTTGAAGTTCACGGTCCAGCCGATTGGGCCGCCCGCCTATGCTGCGGTGACAGGGACGATACAGCTCCGGAACATTCTCACGGACCCTTTCCAGATACGGACTTCTTCCATGAACCAGGTACGAGCGGGGACCAAGTATTCGGTGCGCGTGCTGGTTGAAAATCCTTACACAGGTGCTCCCTACGCTGGGACGGGTGTCTCCTCAAGCCTGAAACTCCAACCGGTAGACTCCGGTGACGGCGAAGATAAGACTAAACCAGTGGTCCACAACGCCAAGACTGATGGGGAAGGCCATGCGCTGTTTGTCTTCGATCTTCCGTCCGGGCACAAATACTCCGGCGGAGTGGTAACGGTTTCCGCCCGCCGCGGGGTGCTCATCGAAGAGCAGGAAATTGGATTCAAATACCCGGCCGGGCCGCGGTTCGCCCTGACTACAGACAAGCCCATCTACCAGCCCGGACAAACCGTACACATGCGAGTGCAGGCCTTCGGCCCGGACAACAGCGCCCTGCCGGGCGGCGAGGTGGAGCTGACGATCACCGACCCTGAGCACTTGAATGCGTTTCGGAAGAAGCTCGCAACCTCCAAGTTCGGGATTGCCAGCGCAGACTGGGAGGTCCCCAGCAACCTCCGGCTGGGAGACTTCAACATCAACGCTTCTTTGTCGAGCGGAGACTGGTATGAGAGCGGTGAAGCACAGCAGACGATAAAAGTCAGCCGTTACGACCTGCCAAGTTTCAGCGTGGAGGCATCACCGGACCGTCCGTATTACCTCAAGGGCCAAAACCCGCGGGTAAAGGTAACGGCACGTTACTTGTTCGGCGAGATGGTCAAACAGGGACACGTACGCATTGTGCGCGTGAGCAACCGCACATGGGACTACAGCACACAGCGGTACGACACCAACGAGGACGAAGTGGCCACGGGAGAACTCAAAGCGGATGGCACGTTTACCGCCGAGGTCCCCTTCGAAAGCAATTTCGAGCAGTTCTCCGAAGATCGTAACCTGAAGTACGAGGACCTGGAATTTGCGGCCTACGTTACGGACGCCTCGACCCAACGCACCGAGCAACGGCGTTTCGACGTGCGCATGACACATCAGCCTATCCATATTTTTATGAAGCCCGTTGTGCCCCTACACGGCACAGCGCCGCCGGAGCTTTACCTCACTACCTACTATGCTGATGGAACGCCCGCTTCCGTGGAGCTATCGGTTGCGGCGCTGAAGCCCAATTCCAGGGGAACATTCGAGGAAGACGCAGCCCATCCTTTGGAGAGTGTGTCTCTCAGGAAGACCAAGACCAACAGTTACGGTGTGGTCAAGATAACAGGCCTGGAAATCCCAAAGGACTGCCTTGGTTCCCATTTGCTGATCAACGATTATGGAAGTGCAGGAGCCATGTATGAAACGCGAGATGCTTACTTGCGTTTCGAGGCGCATGATGGCAAGGGACTGTCCGGCACCGAATCCGATTCGATTGGCTTTGAGCAAACCGACTACGTGCATTTGCGTCCCGGCAAAACACTGTATCGCGAGGGCGATGACATTCCCGTGGACATCGATGTGAACACCAAGGTGGACGAACTGGCAGTGGAGGTAATTGGGGAGTCAGAGGCGCTGATGTCCAAGTCCGTCCACTTGACCGGCGGTCATGGCAAGGTAATCTTTCCCTATGACCGGCGGTTCCAGGGCGAATTACGCATCGTCGCGAATAGCATGACCACCAAGCCCGACAGCACCTCGCCACAGGCTTTTGCCCGGGTCCTGTATCCGGCAAAACAGGAACTGGTGCTGGCAACCCATCTGGAGAAGAGCAGCTATAAACCCGGAGAGCAGGCGGTAGTTGATTTCAATATCACCACGGCGCAGGGAGTTCCTGTCCAGGGAGCCCTGGGCACGGTAGTCTTCGACAAAGCGGTTTCCGAGCGCGTGCGCACCGATCGTGATTTCGGGGGCCAAGGGCTTGGATTCAGGAACTATGACTGGTATCAGTGGAGCACGCTCACGATCGGAGGTCTCTCGATCAAGGACCTGTTGGCCTGGGACAATAGCCGGCCTTTCCCGGATGGACTCGACCTGGTGGCGGAAGCGCTGGTGAACGATGGCTACGCGGAACCACATGACGGCCGCCGAGAGGACCACATCGAAATCAGGGGCGGGGAGAACTACTTCGCAGACCTATCCGCGACCTTCTTCGAGAAGATCATTAAGCAGAGTGTCGCCGACACTGTCCGCGCCCTGGATGCCTCCTACAAGAAGACAGGCAAATACCCCTACAGTCTGGCCGAATTGAAGAGCACTCTCAAAGACAATGACATTGACTTTGACGCAGTGCGAGACCCCTGGGACATGCCCTATGAAGTGTCCTTCTCTTCAACGCAAAACCAGGACGTGCTGGAACTGAAGACCATGGGGCCAGACAAGCTGCCGAACACCAAAGATGATTTCACTGCGGCCACTATTGCGCGCCCAAACTATCTGACCTTGATTCTCGGGGACTCCTACGTAAAGACCGAAGACTACCCGCACAACCTGGTGGAACTGAAGGCGACCTTCAAGGAGAAAGGCATTGATTTCGACGCCCTGCGAGACCCCTGGGGAACGCCCTATGCGGCAATATTCTCGGTGGAAGGACAGTACGATGTCCTGCGAATTGAAAGCGCCGGCCCCGACCGTGAAAGAAATACCGGAGATGATTTTTCAGTAGCCACGACCGCGAGGCCCTATTTCGGAAAGACCTGTCACGCAATTGAACGGGCAAGACAAAACTACTTCACACAAACCGGAAAGTATGTGCGAGACCATGAAACGCTGCGCGATTTGCTGAGGAAGGAGCAGATCGACCTTGACGCTCTTCGTGATCCGTGGGGAAACAAATACCGATACGACCATATGGTCCAACAGAACTATTTTGTAGTCATGGTCACCAGCGCCGGGCCGGACGGCATTTTTGGCACCGAAAAAAGGCCCTCGCCGGATGACGTGAACGTCTGCAATTCGCGGATGCAATATTTCCAGCGGGAGAGCGCCGCCCTGGACGCGGCGCTGGCCGAGCATTTCCGAAAAACCGGTGTCTTCCCAGCTACAACCGAACAGCTGCTACCGGTGTTGGATGCGGCAAAGCTTTCCGCCGAAGAGCTGAAAGACCCTTGGGGCACGCCCTACCATTTCACGTTCAATGAGGGGGCTTTCTATGCAAACAGCGTAGGCATCAAGAGTTATTCCGTTTATCCTGACAGGCCCCATCGGGTGACCACGGCCACTCCTGTGACGCAGCACGTGGCTTACGTGCATGTAATGAGCGATGGCCCCATCACCAACAGATATGGCTTCTCCGTAGCGGACTTCAGTGGGGTTTTGACGGAACAGACCGGCAGGGACCTGGCGCCGGTACCAACACCGGAAAGTACGTCTCTCACCAGCGGTGAAGGTGGAATCAAGGGGCAGGTCACGGACCCTTCGGGTGCGGCAGTGAGAGGGGTGATGGTGAAGGCGCGCGGGCCAGGAAAGAGGCCCTCCGACGAAGCGTCATTTTACGGAACATCATTCTATGAAGCCACCACCGGCGCCGATGGCGCCTACACCGTGCGGAACATGCCACCTGGACTTTATGAGGTCCATTTCACGCGAGCAGGCTTCACCGAAAGCATCGTAGCGCGCGTGCCCGTTCACTCTTCCGACGTGACCAACCTGGATGTTGCCTTGAATGTTGCTCCCAGCCAGCAGGTTGCGGACGCCATACCGACTTTCCTTATACAACAAAACATTGGAACCAGAGGGGGCTGCCCAACATGCTCCACGATTGAAGTCGCCGCTCCCTCACCATCGTCGCCAAGCGTAGGTCATCCGATCCAGGGCTTCACGCCGAGACTACGCCAATATTTTCCCGAAACGCTTCTGTGGGACCCGGAGACAGTGACGGACAGCCGGGGCCATGCGCAACTGCGCTTCCGACTGGCGGACAACATTACGACATGGTCGATCTCCATGGTGGCGTCGACGCTGGATGGAAAGACCGGAACGGTTCAAAAGGACCTCCTCGCCTTCCAGCCGTTCTTTGTGGAGCACGATCCACCCAAGGTCCTGACCCAAGGTGATGTAATCTCGCTGCCTGTGGTTTTGCGCAACTACTCAAAGGAGCCGCTGGCCATGAGTGTGCAAATGGCTACGGAGCGCTGGTTTTCGCTCCTGGCCCCGCCGCTCCAAAACATCACAGTCCCCACCGGTGGGAGTGCTGAAGCCGTTTTCCCTTTCCGCGTCGATGCCAGCACGAAAGACAGTAAGCAGCGGGTCACGGCATCCAACGGCAAGAGCGGCGATTCTATCGAACGTACGGTTGACGTTCATCCCGACGGAGAGGAGATCTTGAAGTATTCAACGGACGTGCTGGGAGGCAGCCAATCGGAGATCGAGTTCGCCACGTCCGAACACTCGGTCCAAGGCCCGAGCGGCGTGTTAATCAAGTTGTATCCCAACCTGATGTCGCACCTTGTCGAAAGCGCCCAGGCAATGGCGAACTGGCCCAACGCCTGCGCGGAGCAAACTGCCTCGGTGATGCTCGTTAACCTCCGCACACTGCGCATTCTGAAGAAGGTAGGACAAGACGATCCGAATGGGCCGCAAAATCCCAATGCGGCGATTGCACGCAGGGCGCGCGAATACATTCAGCAAGATTACCTCCGGCTGCTCGCCTATCGCGGACCAGACGGTGGTTACTCCTATTGGGGGCGAGGTCCTTCGGACCTGGCGGTCACAGCCAACGTTCTGCGCGTCCTGCTGGACGCTAAGTCAGTCATCGACGTGGATGAGAGCGCTATCAACAACGCGCGCGACTTCATCGTAAAACAGCAGCAGCCGGATGGGAGCTGGGCCTCAAGATACTGGCAGGATGACAAACCGCATGCGGACACGACCCTCACGGCCTACCTTGCAAGAGTGCTGGCGACTGCGGAAGCCGGCCCCTCGAACCCCGCACACAGTTCCATAGGCCCGGCGACTGAAAAAGCCATGCACTACCTTGAGGACAAGATCGATGAGTGGAAAGAGCCCTATCTGATTGCGAATTACGCACTCGCGGCGATGGCCACGGGGCGCACCAACTATCAGGCGAAGGCGCGCCAGCGATTGCTGAGCATGGCGCACGATGAGGGCCCGGTCACGTATTGGAACGTTGAGTTGAATACCACGCCGTTCTATGGATGGGGACACACAGGCAACCTTGAAACGACGGCGCTTGCGGTGGAAGCTCTGTCCTTGTTGCCGGCCTCGGCCGACGTCGACGGGCAATCCGCCAGGCAGGCGCGCCGGGGACTGCTCTTCCTGCTGCAAGGGAAAGACCACGACGGCGCATGGCCTTCGACAGCAGCGACAGTCAACGTGGTTGATGCGATCATCGCAGCCATGCCCACCGGGAACATTCCCGGTGGCCCCTCAATGGCAACGGTCTGGTTGAATGGAGTGCAGGCGGCCTCCGTACGAGTGCCAGGGCCCGCGGAGATCACTGGACCGGTCGTGGTGCCTTTGCCGCATTCGATAAGGACAGGAGCGAACAAAGTTGAGGTCCGGCGGCCGAACGATACTTCGGCCCTGATGGCACAGGTCGTTTCTGTGGAATACATCCCGTGGGAGTATTCCGTCGCGACGAAAGACAGCAACCTGAAGTTGGGCGAAACGCGGGCTCTGCGCCTGGGTCTGAATTTTGACCACACGAAGGCGAAGGTGGGAGAGGCCGTGCGCTGCACAGTCAAAGCGGAGAGAATCGGATTTCAAGGATACGGCATGATGCTCGCGCAAATCGGCCTGCCACCCGGTGTGGACGTGGACCGTGCCTCTCTGGATGCGGCCATTCAAGACCACTCTTACGAAGTAGCCCACTACGATTTGCTTCCAGAACATATCGTGTTCTATCTGTGGCCGAGAGCTGGAGGTGTCGAATTTAACTTCACCTTCCGCCCACGATTCAGGATGGACGCCAGTACTGCCCCGTCGTTGTTATTTGACTACTACAATCCCGAGGCCCGGTCGATGGTGAGGCCGGTTAAGTTTATTGTTAATTGAGGCCTGGAGAAAAAAGTTCAGCCGGCGCGGCCATCCTTCTCATGGTGAACAGGGTCTTGCTTCATCAACTCACTGACCTGTTCCCATGTTAATTTTCCGAGCCAGCCTTTTGCTGCGATGTCGTACCAAGTTGTACTGTCCAGCCTATACCAATACGCCTCATAAAACTTCCAACCTCCCCAAAGGACGGCCAGACAACAAATGATTTCCACAAGAGCGAACCAGAAGTGTGCCCGCACGATTTGAAAATGGGCACCGAAGCCAATTGATGTCAGCGGCACAATGAGCATCAGAACCTGCCCTTTCCAGCGCCTTGTTGCAGCGTCGGTCTTGGCTACTTCTTCGGTTCTCTTTTTACTTGTCGCGGCTCGTTCCACCATGATTCCCCAGAGACAGTCAGTTCCACATATCTGATTTTAGGATCACCTTTGTATTTCTCCAGATGTTTGCACGTCATTCCCCAATGCATGTTCATCCTGTCGGGTGGCGCAATCTTCATGAAATGTTCTTTTGAGACAATGAACATCTTGATTTTGTCTTCGGCGTCTACGACCAGGGCATAATAAGGCGTGCAGCGGAACGCCTCACAGGCTGCGCTAACTTTGTCATGGTCTTTCTTCCATGTGAGCGAAACCGCTTCGGTACCACGAAACCGGCTGCGACTCTTGACGGAAATTCCCATGAGACCGCCAGTGCGGCAGTTTTTCGCCAGCAAATCAATGCCTGTGTGGTCAATTCGTGCGCACTCGAATCCATCCCTCGAGAGCCAATAAAGGACGAGGGCTTCTAGCAACTCTCCTGCGAATCCGAGGCAACGGCCGCCAATAGCGCGCGTACGGCGTCGATAACTGGAATTCGCTCTTGTTCAAGCACCCACGGACCAGTTTGTACCGCCTCAAGGACAATTCGTTCACTTGCGATCAGGTGTTCATGTTTTGTCGCAAGATCACGCTTTCCTGGAACCGCCAGATGCCTCCATTTCATCCAAGCACGGTCGTCCATAAGCACACTGCGCAACTTCGGAAAATATGAACGCAATGCCGATAAAATGCCGTAACCCGCTTCATCGCAATCACCCCAGTAAAGCAGGTCTCCAGAATTCATCCATTCACAGGCAGGCAGCAATGACGCCGCCTTTCCACCTCCGAATATGGCCAAAGTCGATGGGATCTGAGGCAGACATACGAAAACATCCGTGTTCTCTACAACGATAATGCGTGGAATCTCCCAAGGGAGGGCAGCAAAAACTGGCAGCGGCAGCGAGCAATCGTTGACTGGCCAGTCAAGTTCTGTACGTAGCATATTATCCAGGAAACGAAAGCGGACTTGCGGAGGATCGCTAAGCAGGCCAAATCTTCCCTCAAAAGTATCCGCAAAATCGTTAACACGTTCTCCCAGGACGACATCTAGCATCTCGCGCAAAATTCCAACGTGCTCTTCGATGAACTTGGTGTGTACTGGCAATGGTATCTGGCGAGCAAAGCAGTTTGGTTGCGGATTGGCATCAAAATAGGTACATACCGATATTAGTCCACTCCATTCGTTGAGATATTCAGGAATCCGGTGAGCTTTGGCCCTTAGCCATGGCTCCAGCTTGGGGCACATTTCTCGCGCCAACTGCAGCGCCGCTCGAAAGCGCTGAAATTCATCCAATAGCTTCAGCGTTTGCGCAAGGTCTTCCGGACACGCGAATGTGATACGGGATGGAAGTCGCTGGCGTCCCCATTTCCGGGTATTAACCTCGTCCCACTCAATCTGCCATGCGGCAGGGGTATTCGCCAGGGTCTCTATTTCTCGCCGAAGAAGTGCAAAATCCGCGGTTGGCTGGGGTCTTCCGAATGGTATGCGAAGAGGAAAAAGCGATTCTCTCGTGGCTTCAGCACGCAGCACTGCTGGCCATTTTGCACGCGCCGCATCCAGTATCTCCTCCGGTCTTAACATCTTGATTTCTATCCCGACGCCGCTGCTTCCCGTGCCGCGACTGTTCGCATATGTTCCTCTGCTAATTGCTCTTGTGTCGTATTTGAGCTCACCTGCTCCTTTGACAGCGCCACCAACCGCGAACGATTGCCGGCCGGATTCGATGCTAGTTGTATGGTCTGAACAAAAGGCACGGCGAGCTTCGCCTTTGCGTCGAATGGACCTACGATCAGCAACTGAAATCCAAGATGCCCAAAGAGCTCCATCGCACGAGTAGAATTAACTTCATCGGTGCGCGAAAACGCTTCGTCAATCACCACCAGCCGGAAGTTTGAAGCATTTTCTGGGGCTGTTGAGAGCCCGTATTGCGCGCATAGTGCGGATGCCAGAATAGTGAATGCCAGTTTCGCCTTTTGGCCGCCAGATTTTCCTGTCGTGGCCGCATAGTAGTTGACTTCTGTATCACCGGAAACACTGAGCTCACGAATGCCAGCAGCAAACCAGTTCCGCACATCGGTTACACGTTGGGTCCCTTCTGGATCTTGCTGGAATCGTTCCAGCAGAAGGCGGACACGCTCAAATATCCTGAGTCGTTCTTCTGGGGCCGGGGCAATGCCGTGCTCAAAACAGCTGCGCAGATCCCTCCGAAACTCAGCAATTTCCTGTTTCGACTGGCTAATAAGGCGGAGCTGAACGTATGTTTCGTCTGAATAGGGGATGGTACGCAGAGCCTTGTTGATTTCTTCAATTCGCCCTTCGATGGCCTCCTGGTGCTCCTCTAACCTGCGGTTCAACATCAGGAGATCGCCGACAAGATTCTCGTTAAGATAATGTTCGAACCGTTCACGGTGACGCGGAAGGTCTTCATCCTCTATGCGGCGAAGAACTGTCACAAAACCTTCAGCGTAGCTACGCTCCACCGCTAATGTTTGTTTGAACTCTCCAAATTGGTTTAAGAACTCCCCCATGCTGCCGATCATGTTTTCGCGAGCATCGTTGACCTTACTTTGCTCATAGCTGATCTTCCCCTGCAAACTCTGTGCAGTAGCGCGCGCAAGGACGTCGATGTTGTCACGTGTCAACGGTGCAAGATTCCCAACGATTCCAGCAAATGCCTTTTCGGTCGCCGCATGGTTGTAATCCGGAAACTTTAGAGTTTGCTGATTACGATCCGCAATTCCTTGATTGCATTTGTCCAAACGATCTCGAATAAGGCCAAGCTCGCCATCGAGCCTGCTCAGATCTTCCTCTGCTGACTTGATTGATGAATCCAGATCGCGCAATCTGTTCCGAAGTTCGAGTACCTCCTTGGAACTCTGCTCCAAGAGATTCCGCTCGGATTTAAGCTGGATGAGCCTATCACTCCATGAGCGGGGATCGATCTCCGAGAATGCGGTAATCCGCAACAACTCGCAGGCCGCATTCGCACATTCCCGCGCTTGACCAGCAGTTTGCGCTGCCTTCATTACCGCCTGCCCTGCAGCCTCGGCACGATGCTCGGCGTCGAGTACCTGCTGGTGCAAGGCGGCAATCTTCCGGTGCGTTGTCCACCCCAGGATACGCGCGGTCAGGTCATCTACGGGTTTGCCATCGTCTTTGATATGCCGGGTGCCGTCACGCACAAGGCCTTCTCGCGTGATTCCACGATCAGATCCCTCTAACTCAGCAATCGAGGCACAGCAGCGGTGGTTGTAACGCCGCACCAACTCATTTGCTACCCAAAGATGCAATGGATGGTCTGTTCGAAACTCCAGCCGCCCTGGCACTCGCTCATTCGACAGGCTGGGTGGTATCATCCCGCGTTCGGGAACACGGTGGAAGACGAGCCGCAATCCGAGGACGGATCGATTTATAAACTCGGCGACGGGTCGGTACAGTTGTTCCGGCACCAAAAGCGAGAGCCCGAACCCCCGTAGCAACCGTTCAATGGCTCCAATCCATTCGACGTATGATTCCTTCACTTCAATCAACTCACCAGCGAATGGCATTGACTCGATTCCTATTCCCAACGTTGCGGCGATTCTGGAACGGACTGCAAGAAAGTCACGGGGAATGTTCACGCGGTTTCGCTGAACACTTTCAAGTTCGGCCAGCTTGTCCGCGCGTTCTGCAAGCGCGAGCTCTTGTTCATGGCGCTTAGCCGCTCGCGTTTCTTCCGCCTCACTGGCCAGCGTACTCTCCGTCTTTTCTCGTTGTTGCCACTCGTGGCGGGCCGTAGCAAAAGCCACTGCATCGGCCAATGCGGTGCTGGCGCCCAGGATGCGGGCCGCCGGCTCGACCTTCTCCAGTCGTTGCTGCGCCTGCTTGCGAGCCTCTTCGGCATAGCCAAGTTCGCGTTCAATTGCCTGAAGTCGCGGGCCGACGTCAGTTGCATTGATCGCCCCATTCAAGTCGTCGCGTTCGAGCCGTTGTCGGGCAAGCCGTTCTGCCGTGCTTGCGCGGATGAGTTCGGTGGTTTCCAACGAGTTTGTCAATTCGACCAAATAGGATCGCAGCAGAGCAAGATGACGTGTTGCGAAAAATGGCTCGATGAGGTCCTGCAGATTTTTCCATTCGTCAATTTTCGTCTGACTACTAGCTATACGCTCAGCAGCATCTGCCACGGGCCGCAAGAGGACAATCTGCCTTTCCGCTCTTTCAATCGCTGTCCAGCAATCCAGCAATGTTCGGTAGTGCGGCTGCACTGTATCGCGTATAAAAAGGAATGTTTCAGCGGAAGGCAACATGAATTGCCGCACGAAACCATCGATGTCGTTTACCTCCTTCATCCCAATTGCACGATTGAAAACTTCAAGAGCTTTGTCTCCTGGAATGTGCAGCAGGGCACGCATGCGCTCTGCATAAGCAGTGAAGCCATCCTCAATCTCCCAGTTGTTGCGACGGGCTGCGCGTTTAATATCGGCTGTATTCTGCTGACCTGCGATAAGATCGCGCAAGGTGCGGCGACCTTGTGATAACGCGTACAACTCTCGCGGTCGTTCTTCATGCTCCCAAAGGATTTGTGCAACGGTCACGGACGTATTCTGACAAGGATCTGTAAACACGGCCGCAATGCCGCTCAGGTCGCCAGGCTGGCGGAGATATTGGGTGGTTGGAGCTGTTGAGTCGATGGTGCTGGAACTAGCCCAAGCGCCACGTATGTATGAAAGACGAGTCCGATCACGTCCCGTCGAGCGGCGCCCATCGGCGGCAGCGTCGTTATAATTCAGCATTCGGGGCGGCACAAGCAGGGTACGCAACGCATCAATAGCGGTAGATTTCCCTGAGCCGTTATCTCCGACCAGCAGCGACCATCCGCATCGTGGCTCAAGAACCTCTACCTGGTCGTGAAACGTACCCCAATTCCACAACTCAAGCCGGTCTAACCTATAGCCCGCCTTCGCCGATATATCTTGCTCTAACCCTATTTCAGGCTCTCTCTTCAGCATGCCGTTTCAGTCGATCTCGTACCTGCTCCAGTTCCGCAGGACCGAACCTCGCCTTCAAAATACGCATCACTTCAAAGCTATCTGACTCTGCAGCACCGAAAGTCCGCAAAAAACCTAGATCGACGACTCGGTTGATAGCTGCATCAATTGTCCTTTGATCGCGAATCTGATTATTCGTTTCACGTACGAATTGTCCCACAAGCTCGCGCAACTGTTCCCGTGTAAGAACAAGCCGGCTTGAATCGTTTGGGGCGGCATCAAATCGTGCGAGTTCCTCGCGCAAACAAACCAGAAGGAGAGTCGCCGTATAGCCCAGCGGCTGACGGCGTCCGATGCGGGGCACTCGGTCTACGCCCTCAATTTCGATTTGCCGGAGGAATGCATAGCCCTCGGATTCATCAATGACAAGCTCCTGTCCAATCTCCCGAAAATAATGAGAAATGGCATCGCGCTCTGCGCGAAGAGTCTCCCATTGCTCGCGATCCTCACGATAAATCGGGCTTAGTAACAGGTATGCCAGTACAAACGACCGTGGTGGAAATGTCATCGACTCCATAAGACCTTTTTTGTCAACTTCGAGCGAACAGGGCCTCCGGAAACCGCCAAGTTTCCAGCTTCTCGCCGTGCGTGATTAGAATGGTTGAGAACTGATCGTTTGCCACGTAGTGAGTGGCCTGCTGCATGGCTAACACGAGATAGCCAATCACTTCCAGGATGCCTTCGCGAGGAGGAAACGTCCGCAGCACCTCGGACAACAAAACTGAATCGGCGGAAATTAGACATGCTTGCACTTGCTGTCGCAACCTGCTGAGATTTAAGTCAGTTAAGTTCCGAAAACGCTTTACCATATCCCAATCAAGAGTTTCCTCAGCAAACTCGATTTCGCCTGTCACCTTACCGGTGGCATCAACTTGCCAGAATGATCGACTGAAGCTCCCGAAAACATCAGGCGGTCCCCCAGCTTCGGTAAAGGCATTCTCGTCCGGAGGATCCAGCCTGCAGGATAGCGCCAGTTGCTGTATTTCTCTCACCAATTCGCGCAGCCGACGCTCCTCTCCTGTTGCCACGCCCTCCAACGCTCGACGCAATGTTGCTGCCATACGCTCATTCGAACGCACGACGCGTTCCCCTTCAACAAGTAGCCTACTTGAAAGGCGCTCGAGCAATTTGTTGGTTCGAAGGGCCGGATCGATCCCTTCCAAACTGTATATCTGACGAACTAAGTCTCGCCAACGCTGCTGTCTACTCGGAGAGGAGAGCAGGTTCCAAAATGAGTAGAAACTTTGACCCTGGGGCGAATCTTTCAATGCGGCATGCGTGTCGAGTAACTGACCAACGATGCGTCCCTTGGTAGTGCCTGGCAAACATTGCGCTTCAGCGAGCGCACGGGCCACCTCCTTGAAATTCTCTTCGAGCTGGCGAAAATCCGCAGCAAGGCCGCGCGCCAAATCTAGCGCGTTCGCGAATCGTTCAGTAAGCTGTACCGGCGTGTATGCTTCCGCTGTCTTCGTTTGCTCGATGGAATCGATCTGGGCTTGTAATACTTCCTGTTGCTCCTTCAGTGCGGCGATGCGCCGCTCGATATTCGATGTCGAAAACAGCACAATCTCTTCAATCTGGCGAAAAATGAGTTCAAGACGAGATTCCGCGCCGATGAATGATCTCCGGGGCGGTGCAATCGCGCCTCATCAAGGAAATTTTGCAGCCGAGCACGCAGGTGGGATTCAGGAATAGAGATCGAGTGATGCTCTTTAAATGCCCTATGCAGGAAGGTCAATGTAAGGGATGCGTTTGGGCTCCTCAGAAGTCTCACAGCAGGATGTTCGATGAGCCTTTCGGCTTCGGCAAGATCCCATTGCGTGATAACCGCAGCATCAGCCATGTCAACTCTTCACCAGATAGCAAAAGGAAGGAAGAAGGAGTAGTTTTGACAATGATCGGCCACCTCGGGCAACAAAGCAAATGCCGTCCTGGTCTTGAGCCGACCCTCAAAAAAACCGTCTTCGCCGGGATCTGCAATGTGGAACCCTAACCAATTGGTGATGCAGACCCCTATTGCCAAATCCGTTTTATGCAATCCTACCACTGCCATGGTACGAGTGAGCACATGAAAGTAAGATCCATGATTTTCGGCTTCGGTGCGTGTTTTTCCGTCGATGAAAGAAATCTGAAGCATTGTCATCCGATTTGCTGTTACGTGGCAAAAAACTATGGCATTAACTGACAGATGTATTGCGGGCTTGGTCATCGCCGTTCCACCAAATCCGGGATGCTCAAGAACTCGGGAAACCTGTGTATCCGGATGGAATTCGAAAGGAGACAACGACGTCAGAACAAAGGTAGTCGGTGGATCTCAGCGCAAACACACATGTTTCCTTCGCTGTGAGGCGCTCGCTTCGCGACTGCCGGATTCCTGTCTCCCGCTCGATGCGCCGAAGCGAACCACTCCAGCCGTCTCAGCGCTCGGTTGGGCACTGACTGGTCCCCCGTTCGTAACCGCAGGTTTTTCAGAAGTGGTGGCCAAAGAAGGGACTCGAAACTCAGAGTTTCGGCAACTCTTTCAACCTCAAATAGATAGCGACATTTATTGAATACACCAGAGTTACGGATTTTGCAATATGGTCAACTGGTTCAAATGCCTCTCTCGGTTGAATCAGTTTGGCGATTCATGGACACCACAGGGCAGCTAATCCGCCTCGACAACGGACACCAAGAGACTTTTCTTTCCTCCGCACCCTTCGCCTGTGGCCCACATGACTTACCCATGAATGCAAACGAAAATAGTCAAAGATGGAGTGTTCCGCGCCGCCGGAAGAACCTCCCCCAAGGAAGCCCAACTGCCTTGGCTCGCGACTAGGTGTGTATCATCTACTAGTGCTTTCCATTTTCCTCAGTCATAGCCATGCTGACAAGCCCTTCGCCAGACGACTGAGCGAGAGTCTGCGAGGCCATGGAATTGGCTCTTGGTTGGATGAGGCGGAAATCCGAGTGGGAGATTCCCTCATTCAGAAGATTGAAGTGGCCATCAGAGATTGCACGTATCTAGGCGTTATTTTATCTCCTCAATCGGTCGAGTCGGAGTGGGTGCGCCGAGAAGTTGAAATTGCTCTAAATGATGAGATTCATGGCAGGCGAGTCAAAGTGTTGCCGCTCTTGCATAGACCTTGCCAATTGCCAGGCTTTTTAGTAGGGAAATTCTACGCAGATTTTTCTGACAACTTCGAATCAGGGCTTTCGAGACTGCTCGCGAGATTGAACGAGGATCTGTCGGGCAACGCAAATAGAACTGCACGACTCCGTGAGTCGTTTCTCAACCGCTATCAGACATGGGCTGCGTTCGATCATCGACCGCAAGATCTCTTGCAACAGGAGGCCCTTGCAGAGGCTCTCGAATTCGTTTCTCCATCCAGTGTTTCGGTTGGTGTCCTGGAATTCTTGTTGTCCAGTATGTCTTACATCGTTCATCGATCCACGCCTACTAAACCTGAGTGGGTTCGGTGGATGAACGCCGTGCCGAACTCTATAACGATTGCCGCGTTCAAGAGTATCTTCGAAGCGAGTGCACCATGCGTGAGAGCTTGGGCGGCGACGATATCGGCCCTCCTTGATGCGGATACAAACGCCATTGTCCAAGATAGGCTACTTCGAGAGGACGATATCGAGACAAAGAGACGTCTAGTGCAGAGTCTGCATCGAAAGCTCGGAGGGCCGCTTGAACTGCCTGATTCTTTAATCCAGGATGGCGACTGGATTGTCAAAATGTATGTCACGAAGAAAAAGATCGGCAGCCATCCTGCTCTACTTATCTCGGACGAGACATCGTTTGCGGCTCAGCTTGGCGAGATGGCCGGTGCTGCTGGATTTGATGTCGTCTCGACACGGGGATCCCTGATAGCCCAACTGGGTGAGGATATCTGCGAACATGATGCTCTTTCATGCCAAGAGTTAGTGATTCTGGTCCGAGGCGAGAATTTTGTCAAAGTTGGCCACTCTGAACTTTATGAGCGACTTCGGAAGTATGTTGTCGAAGGTGGCAAGTTGTTCGCCACCTGCTGGACCGCCTGGGAAAACAAAAATGACGGGGGGCTGCAATCTATTCTTCCCTTTGTCCACGTGCAAGAAAGTTACAGCGAGGATCGAATACTTCAATGCTCGCCAACCGCTGATGATCACGCACGACTATTCTCCGCTCCATTTCTGGAGTGTCGTTCCTCTTTTGAGCTGTTAGGGAGTCAAGAGGGTACGACGGTACTCTGCGAGATTTCAACCGGAAATCCATTCTTTGGACACAAGGCGGCGGGGAGAGGCGTTTGCTATTACCTAAATGCATGCCAACACTGTTGCTCTGGTGAAATGATCTCTCCATTGGAGAGCAGTCAAGAGCTGCGCGAGTCAATTCAGCGCGTCTTTGGTTGGATTGCGCGTTCAGTCGGCAAAGCATAGAGTCGTTTGCTCGACTCCGAACTGACCGTCAGACCACGGAACGTCCAAACCGGCTTTCGTGGTGTTTAGGGCTTTTTGGATCCACGTAGAATCAATAACTTGCGTGCGGGCTTATTTAGAGGTAAGTTGTTGATTCTAAATTGGCTGCCCCCCAGGGATTCGAACCCCGATATGCTGATCCAGAGTCAGCTGTCCTGCCGTTGAACGAGGGGGCAGTGATTTGATTTTATGATGTGCCTCTCGCGAGCGTCAAATTACGCTTGCGGTCTTCCAATCCACTTCTGTTGGCTCTTCCAGAGGGAATCCCAACTCTTTCCAGCCGCGAAAACCTCCTTCCAATGGACGCACGTGGCTGATGCCCAGCGCTTGTAGCTGTTGTGCCACACGGGCACTCGTGGCTTCGTTCGGTCAGGTGCAGTAAAGGACGACCTCTCCTTTGCCTGACAGCATGGTAACTCTTCTGGCGATATCTTCCGGCAAGATGCGCAACGAGCCTGGGATGATGCGGGGATCGGTGATTGAATCCAGTGGATGGCGAAGATCCACAATCACGATGCTCTCGTGGGAATCAATGAGCTTACGTAACTCCTCAGGCTTGATCCTGGCCTTGTACAAGTCACGGATAAACCTTCGCTTGCGAATGTATTTGATCCCCGATGTGGCTATCAGCAATACCACGCCTGCTTCAAAAACAGTCGGTCCGACAGCCGTTCCTAAGCCTGCTCCCAGGGATTGCTGCAGTGGAAGATAGCCGAGCAACATGAGGCCGGCGATCCACAACACCGATCCTAGCGCATCTGCAACAATAAAACGCTCTCGTGCAACGCCGGTAAGTCCGGCAATGGCGGGTACAACATGCGAAATGCCGGGGATCCATTTGGAAAACAGCACACTCCGGGTCACGCCTTTTGCAAAAAGGAGCTTGGAGCGGCGAACACAGCTATCGGGTTCAAACGAAATTCGGCACAGGGTTGAAAGTACGGAATCACCCTTGGCTCTCCCCAACTCATACCAGAGAATGTCGCCGGGAACACACGCCAGCAAGGCCACCCATACTCCGGCATCAAAGTGCATGTTGCCTGTTGCCGCCAGTGCGCCCGCCCCAATCAGTACAGGCGAAGCGAACAGAGGAGCGCCTAAACGTTCCAGCAATCCAGAGACAAAAAGTACAGCATAAGGATGCGACACCAACAGTTGCAGCAAAGACTTCATCCAGCTTACCCCGGATTCAGTCTACCGCATTCTTGCCTGTTACAATCGCGGGTCATGCTTGTTCGTCCACCAGCGCTCGAATATAGAAAGGGAGAACTCCACTGCGAACGTCTTGCCTTGCGCAAACTGGCGGAGCGATATGAAACTCCGCTCTACGTTTATTCGTGCTCATCGCTCCGTGAGCGTTATCGTGTCTTTGAGCAGGCGTTTCACGACACGCCCCACACGATCTGCTACTCGGTGAAAGCCAATTCCAATCTGAGTCTTCTGCGAATACTTGCCAAGCTGGGCGCCGGCTTTGACATCGTCTCCGGAGGCGAACTCGATCGTGTGCGTCTGGCCTCCAAGAGCGCCGTAAAAAAAATTGTGTTCTCTGGCGTTGGCAAGACAGCAAAAGAGTTGGAACTGGCCCTGGAAGCTGGAATTCTTCTTTTTAACTTGGAAAGTGAAGAGGAACTCGAACTCCTGGGCCAATGTGCTACCCGGCTGCGCATCGAAGCCAATATCGCCTTGCGCGTGAATCCCGATGTGCGGGCAGAGACCCATCCTTATATTTCAACCGGCTTGCACCAGCACAAATTCGGCATTCCTCTTAGCGATGCTCGTGAACTTTACCGGCGGGCCGCCGCGCATAAATACCTTAAAGTCGCAGGCGTCAGCCTGCACATCGGCTCCCAGATTACCGATGTGGCGCCCTTTGCATTGGCTGTGGAACGCGTGGCGAATTTGATCCTGCAACTTGCCGCCGAGGGCCACCAGATTCGCTTTGTCGATGCCGGTGGTGGCTTGGGTATCTCATATAAAAGCTCTGAGGCCACGGATTTTCAACAGCTTGTCGCCAGTTACGCCAAGGCCATCATTCGTCCATTGCGCCAAGTCAAGAAATTGCGATTGCATGTTCTGTTGGAGCCAGGCCGTTCCTTGATAGCTCCTGCAGGCGTGCTGGTCACGCGTGTCCTTTACAACAAGAAAAACAACAACAAGCATTTCGCCGTGGTTGATGCCGCCATGAACGACCTGCTGCGTCCTTCGCTTTACGGTGCTTTGCATGAAATCGTCCCAGTCTCCCAAAACAGCGGTGGGGCCAAGCCGATTCGCATGGATGTCGTTGGCCCTATCTGCGAAAGCGGCGATTTCCTGGCCCGCGATACCGAGCTGCCTCAGGTGGAATCAGGAGGCTATCTTTGCATTCTCGATGCGGGTGCATACGGCATGTCGTTGGCCTCCAATTACAATACGCGCCCGCGGGCGGCCGAAGTCTTGGTGGAAGGCAGCCGCATGCGCCTCATCCGTCGCCGCGAGACGATCAAGGATCTTCTACAGCACGAGGCGACCTGTTTATGAGCGACCTGAAAGCCCTCGCTTATGAGTTTCTGCACGAAGCGCAGCAGTCACTTCAAGAAGAAGACCATCTCACGCCTACTGCCATTGTCATCACTCCCGAGGAAAACCTGATCTTTGAAGTGGAGTACGACAGCGAAGAAGAACGTGAAGAAATTTACTCAGACCTGGTGGAGATTGCATTGGACAAAAAAGCCACCGCAATCGTTACAGTCAATGATATCTATCTGGATAACAGCTCCGGCGCCAGGGCAACCTTGGAAGGTCCCGGTTGGGGAAACCTGACTGAGTCCGCTACTGACGCCGTGATTGTTACCATCTCGGGCAGCGGCTTCGAGACTTGGAGCCTGATATGCCCCTATTTTCGCCAGGGCAACCACATCATCTTTCAGCCCGCCCAAGAGAAGCGCGATCCCGGCGGCGAATTGGAATTGTTAGGCGACTGGACTGGCCAGAGCGGCGCAGCCTGAAACCTATGGTTGTTTCGCTGCGCTGAAGTCCGTTCTCTGATCCAGAAAACTCGCGAGCGACTTCTTATACGGCTCGGGCAGCAGATGAAACTTGATTCCCATCAGGCCGTCGGTATTGGCCCACGCCACCTGTCCATGGCCATTGATCTCTCCTATCGGCAGGCTGACGGCAAAGTCTACCGAGACGCCGGCTTCATATGCGTCCTGGCATCGCACCGCCATACCGCCTTTGCTGATGTTGGCCGTAGTTGCCCTTTGCTCCCTTTCTCGCTGCCGGATGAGCACCGGAACCATGAGCTGATGGCGCGTATAGCGTTTTCTTTCGGCTTCCATCATCTGTATAGCCGTATCCAATACATGCGCAATTCCCTCAACCAGCAGCGGCTTTTGTAGAACAAAGTTTGCTCCGGCGCTGAGCAATACGGCGGGAGCATCAACGGCTCTCGCGCAGGCAAATATGACGGAGTAGCGGTTGGAGCTGCCATTGCGGATGTCTTGAATCAGTTCCAACGCTTCCTGGACGGCAGTGTCCACAAAAATTCCATCGATCTTGCGGCGAGCGATATAAGCGCGGGCAGTCGAATTGTTCGCGGTATAGTTCACGGCCCCATTGATTTTCTGAATAGCACCGGTAATGGTGCGGTATTCAAGAATATCTTGGCAAACAACCAGAAACTCAAATTGCGGCTGTTCCATGGGGGGAAGTCAAAATTTGGATTTAAATTTACAACCTTTGTTCTCAAGCTTAAGCGAGGCTTCTTTATTTACCTCAATTACAAATCGTTTTCCGGCTAGCCGCCAGGAGCCACAAGCTAGAAGATAATTTACAAATTATAAACTTTAAATCTGCTCTAGCTGTTTCCAGACTTTATTCGCAGAACATCCTGCGGCGTTACTTTTGGACATGACTTCTACGGTTATCGGGGACTCACCTTCGATTACGAGAATCCGCTATTCATGCGGTTTTGGACTTCATTTGCACATTTGAAAAACTCCGAAATTGGAATTTTCACCGCATTTTTACAAGCGATTAAATCCAGGTTGCACAAACCTTCGACATGCCCCTGTGGACGGTTTATAACCTATTTATTTTGTGCAGGTTACAGACGCATTAAATTTCTTGACTTAGATTGGAAAGGGCGTAGATTCACAATCGTTCTTTGACATTTCAATATGTTTTCCCGGTTGGCGGCGAGTCCGGGGCTCAAGCTTAAAGTCACCAGCGCGCGGCGCAAGCCGAAAAGCGCAGGAAGGGCTAGCAAGGGTCTAAATAGCGAACTGCTGGTTGAGGAGAACATGAGATGTTTAAAGTGCAAAAATGGAAGCCCCGAGGGGTTGACCGATTTACCCGGTTGGCAGTGAGCCCGGAGCCCGAGCTTCAGCCTGAAGGCTGATTAAAGATCGCACTCACGAAGAATCTGAAAAGAGACTACGAGGGAACGCAGGTCGGCAAGGGTCTATAGCGAGCCGCTGGTCGAGGTGAATGGGTCAACACAAACTCGGGGCTTCTGCTTTTGCACCTGAATCACTGTCCCCTGATCATCTTCACCACATTGCCCCAACCGGAGCCCGGAAACGGATCATAGGCAAAAGTAATCACAAACATCAGCAAAGCAAAGAGCGCCAACAGTTTTCGTTTATCGTCTAATTCTGGAAATTCCGGCACAGGTGGATGCCGCCCGGTAAGCTTCAGCACCACCGCCCACAAAAGCCAGCCTCCCCAGAAAAACCATGACAACACCAGCAAGCCGGCAATGATCGGCCACGAGCTATTACGGTGTGCCCGAGGACTGAGCGCATAGACAATGTGTCCCCCATCAAGCTGGCCCCCCGGAAGCAAGTTCAGTGCAGTGGCAAACATTCCTACCCAAGCCGCCACGGCCATTGGATGTAGCAGGATCTGGTTCACGTTGGGCTGTGCAAGCGCGACCTGCCCGCCCATCATTCTCAGTAGCCATTGCGCAAGCTTGAAAATCAACGGCGCCCCCAGAGTGAGCGTGTCAGCATTGGGGTCGGGTAGCGCAGCTACCGGCTTAGACATCATCAGCGCAATGAAAAGAACCGGAACCGCTACAACAAATCCGGCTATAGGTCCTGCAATGCCAATATCGAAGAGGTCTCTTCGGGTCTGAATCGGCGACTTGATTCGGATGAACGCCCCTAGTGTTCCAATCAGCGTAGGAGCGGGCAGGAAAAATGGGAGAGTAGCATTAACCCCCCGTCGCACACACAAAATGTAATGGCCCATTTCGTGGGCCGTAAGGATTCCCAACAGGCAAGCTGAAAAAGGAATCCCTAATGCCAACCGCCGCCAATCGGCGAGCGCCCAACGCCAAGGCAAGAGAAAATCACCCACTGGAAGCATCGTTTGGCTGTGATTGAAATTATCTTGCAGGCGGGCGCCTATACATAGCGTACTCAGTATCGTTGCCAGAAACAAAAGAATATGCAGCCAATACCGAGGGCTCGGGGGGTGAACAACAATGACTTGCGCTTCCTGGGGTTCAGGATCAAGAACCTCGTACGACGACGGAGACAACGGATCTTCTGGCATTCAAAACCGCGCCAATCCCGGCTAGTCGATGGACTGCAACTCCTTGCCGGGTTTAAAGCGGACTGCCTTTCCCGGCGGGATATTTACCTCGGCCCCGGTGCGGGGGTTGCGTCCTATTCCGGTTTTGCGGGGGCGCACATTGAATACGCCAAAGCCGCGTAATTCAATGCGTTCACCCTTGGCCAGAGATTCCTTCATGCTTCCGAAAACGGTCTCTACCGCCAACTCAGCCTTAGTCTTGGTGATACCGGTTTTGGTTACGACCTCATTGATAATATCGAGCTTGATCACTTGCCGGGCGCTCCTAAGTCGCGTTGCAGGGTGTAACTTGTAGATACTAGGGGACTTTTACCTGCATTGTCAATGGAAGAGATTAGCTGAATTGTGTGTTGATTTGAGCCACCGTCGATGAACCGGATCGGGTTTTTCAATGACTCACTTTACCAAATCACCCAAATTACGTAGTCTCTACGGGTTCCGGGCTTCGCCAGCCTTGTAGATGTAGCGGATTGCGGGTTTATACACCAGGAGATTGGCCCCACCCGAACGGGTCAGCTTGATACAGTTTTTGTCATACCATTCAATTAACCCTTGAATCTGATCGCCGTCTTTCATTACTACAACCACCGGGGTCTGGCTCTGTATCTGCTTTTGGTAATAGAAGTTCTCCGCGTGTGTCTGGTCTGCAGAGTTTACCCTTCTTGGCGAAGGCATGCGGTCGGTGCGTTCCAGGCGCTCACGCCGCTCGGAAACCGGCTCCGTCCTTTGCGGAGGCGCGCTCAAAGAAGGTCGAATGAGCTTGCGGCTCACAAATTCTTCGTGGGCTGGTTCGGGGGCTTGACGTGCGGCTGTGGATTCCATCGAGTCTTTCATTTTTTGTATGCTCCGTCTCCCGCTAATGAGAGTCGCCGCCGACGCAGGCGTCAACCGGGAAGCGAAAGCCTGAACCCAAAAGTGTGCCGGGAATTCAGTTGCGGGTTGATGTTACCGTATCACAGCATGGCCCCGGATTCAAATGACCAAAGTTGTAAAATTTTGTTGACAATTAGCGTTCTAAAGACAGCGCCAGCGCGTCCAAAGCCAGAGGACGAAGTACATTCCTGCGCATCCCATTTTGAAACTGCGACAACTGGCGTGTGGCATTTGTAATCCATTCAAAGTTAACGTTGGCAGCAAGGCTCCTAAGTTCAGAGGTGATATCAGCATTTCGCACTAGTTCTGAAGTGTTGCTGAGGATGGCCAATATATCCTTTAACAAGGAGTAAAGAGCAGCCAAGAGTTGGTCGGTCTTTTCTTTTCCTTCAGCCCCTGCCCTGTAGGTTTCTGTGGTTCGAAAAAGATCGCTGTGGTCATTGACTTGCAACGCGCCGTGAAGGATTGCCAGAGCATCTTTCCGTGACTTTATGTAACCTTCCAAATCCATAGAGCGCGCCTTGCCTATGGCACCTCCGCTGATGCGTGCTGCAAGCTGCCGCTGGCGATCGTTCCATTCCGGCCGATGCTCGATCAAATGTTGTTCGATTTCCCGGACGGAAAGCTGCGACAGGGTAAAAATCAAACAGCGGGAACGGATCGTGGGAAGCAGCTCTCCCGCGTGCCGTGCGAGCAGCAAAATCGTAGCAAATTCCGGCGGCTCTTCCAGTATCTTCAGCAGGGAATTGGCCGCTTCCTTCATGAACGAGGAAGAAGTAAAGATAAAAATACGCCGTCGCGCCTCTTGCGGTCTGTACCGAATTGTGCCGATCACATGACGCACCTGGTCGACCTTGATCATCATTTGCGGCGGATCAGGCGGAATGATCAAGACGTCTGGATGAGTCTGAACCAAGATTCGCGCCTCGCGCTTGTCGGTCTCGCGCATTCCTTCCCGCAACTCCACCGCTTCGGCGCATCGGGCTTCCAGGTCTTCCGCGCCGGCAATCCGTTGGCAATTCGAGCATGAGCCACAATAGCTGGGAAGCCCATCCTCTGCAGTGGGGTTTAGACAATTCATCGTGCGCGCCAGCTTGAGCGCCAGCGTGTACTTACCTGCTCCCTCCGGACCCGCAAGGATGATCGCATGAGGGAAGCGGTCACGCTTCAGCATCTCCCGCAGCCGCTGGACAACTTCCGCATTGCCGTAAAAATCAGAAAAACCCATGTCGAAAGCTATTTTAATTGCAGATGTTACTGTTGTCTGAAAGTCACGAACTTTCTTCTGGAAACCCCCGGAAATCCTTGGATATGCTGATTCTGTGCCATGAATCAACGCCAGTCATTTCCCGGGAGAGTCTTCTACCGCGCCAGTGGAGGCGTTCGATTGGGATTATTTCTGCTCTGGCTCCTGCCTGCCATTGCAACAGCCGCCCTGATGGCGCTATTACTCTTCTGGCTGTTTCTCAACGGTTACTACTATCTAATCGTCATGCCTGTGTTGGTATCTCTGCCGGTTGCCGGGCTCATCAGGTTGGCCGTGGGCAAGGGGCATTGCCGCAATTGGCTGCTCGGGGGACTCGCCGGACTTTGTGCCGCAGCTCTGCTCTACCTTGGCTATTTCTATTGCGGAATGGTCTACCACTGGGGACCTCGTGCAATGTCGCGGCCCGATCTGTTACCCGCCTATATCAAGGCGCGCATGAAGAGCGATGTTGTCCGTGATGTGGGTGGCTCCAAGGAATCGGCGACCCGCAGCACAGGGATGAACTGGCTCATGTTCGGCTTTGATTCCAGCATCATTATGCTTGTCGGTGTTTTTACCGGTGTCCAGCGCTCGCGAAAACCCTATTGCGAAATATGCAAGCGTTGGATGATGCGTCACGTCACGTCCCTTAGCCCCAAGGCGTCTGCTGCCGTATTGAATGCCTTGCAAACCGGTTCTTCTCACGAACTGGCTGCTCTTTGCGCCGCGCCTGTCTATTCATCCATTCCTTATCTGGGCGTGGGAATTGATCTTTGTCCCTCCGTGCAGGAGGGCGGCTCGCGCGGATGTCCCGTCTACTTATCAGCAAAGCAAGTGATTCAATCACCCAACGTTGCCAAAGCCGATCCCATTGATCAAGCCCGAGGCAAAATGCTGTTGCGTACATTGCAAGCAACCTCTGCGGAGATGGTTGCGCTAGCGCCTAGATTCAAAATGCTCGAGAACATTACCGGAGCATCTGCCTTCCGATCATCGGTTACGGAGAAGCCTGCCCCAACTGTTCAGCACGATCTTCCGGTCGAAATCAGCGCTGTCGAACCTGAATACGCCGGCAAGGTCGTTAGTCGCGCCATGATCTGGGGAGGAACGATCCTCACGTTGGCTCCGCTGCTTACATTTTTTGCTGGCCTCGGCCTGATGCTATGGGCGACAACCATACTCGAGGTCACGGCTACGCCACACGGGAAGTTCATTGCATTCGGCATGTTAGGCGTTGCAACCGTCTTTATGATTGGCGGCTTAACGGTCGGCCTGAAGAATCCCAGTTTTCTGGCCAATCGGATCCTCAAGAAACGCTTGCGGCGCGAATTGGCATTGCGGCCGAAGCGCATGGTAAATCCCGATAATCCCAACGCGCTTCATGTTGAAATCGTACCCAAAGCGAATTGGGGAAAATTGATGTTGTATTCTGCCAGCGACATCGGATTATTGCTGCTGGACCAGGTTGGACGCGAGGTCCTCTTTGAAGGTGATCGCCAGCGCTTCCGCGTTCCTGTGGATGCGCTCACATATTCTGGTTTGGAAACATTCGTTCTCCATCAAGGGCATACAAAGATCACCTATTACTACGTCGTGCTTCGGATAGAAAGCGCCACTCTCTTCTGGGAAGCACCGATCCGTTTACAGACTGGCTCAGGCCTCGGCAGCAAGAAAAGAAAAAAGGAGATGACTCTGCTCTTCGACCGCATCCGGCAAATGCGTCCCGCCGATAACCAAGTCAGAACCCCTTTAGCCACGAATTAACGCGAATAAACACGAATGGGGCTTCCAAGCTCTTAGCCATTAGCGATTAGCCTTTAGCCAACGATCACCGAATAAAGCCAAATACTAAAGGCCAAGAACTAAGCCTAAAATCCAATTCATTTTTATTCGCACAAATTCGCGGCCAAAAGAATTTCTTTCCCTCAGCTTGTAATAATTCCCCCCAACTCAACGTCTTCTATTCAGGAACCATGTTTCCGGCAAAAGGCAACAAAACCATTCGACGCTGGCCCAAATTCCTCGTGGCCATCACAGGACTTTATGTATTGCTTTCCATCCTGGCGGGCATCGTCATTGCAGAGGCCAGCTTGAAATTGGGTCACCGGCCGCTCCGCCATCGTCAGCAGGTCGCCGAGCTTGTCCGGCAACGCTATCAAGCGGAGCTCCAGGAGGTCAGCATCAGTGCTACCGATTCGGCTGTGCTGAAAGGATGGTATGTACGTCCCGCGAACTTCAACCATCGGACGGTTGTTCTCTTGCACGGGATTACCGACAACCGCGAAGGCGTTGCCGGCTACGCTTCCATCTTCCTCGACCGTGGCTATGCCGTGCTTCTGCCCGATGCCCGCGCTCATGGAGAAAGCGGCGGCGAGATTGCCACCTATGGCCTGAAAGAATCAGGCGATCTTCATCAATGGGTCTCGTGGCTATATAGCCAAGATTCTCCCGAATGTGTCTATGGCTTTGGTGAGTCCTACGGCGCGGCGCTCGTGTTGCAGTCGTTGGCACACGAGGCGCGATATTGTGCTGTTGTTGCCGAAGATTCATTCTCAACAGCACGCGAGATGAGCTTTGAGCGAATCTCTGGTCCATTGCATCTGGGCAACTGGTTTGGAAAGACCGTTGGCAGGCCCATGATTGCCAGCGCACAACTCTATGCACGCTATCGTTATGGGATCGATCTACTGGAGCCCAGCCCGTTGCAGGCGGTAATCCAATCGAGCGTTCCAATATTGTTGATCCACGGAACGGACGATCATTCGATCAGTCCCACGCACTCCGTGATTCTGGCCAAGGCCGCGCCCAGCCACGTTCAACTCTGGCTCGTTCCCCACGCCTGGCATACGGGAGCATGGAGCGTAGCTCATGAAGAATTCGAATCGAGAGTGTTAGGCTGGCTCGCCTCACACCAGCAAATCCTTCCCAATTAAGCTTCAGGAAGACCTTAGCCAGGAATTAACGCGAGTGAACACGAATGGGCTTCTAAGCTCTTAGCCATTAGCGATTAGCCTTTAGCCAACGATCACCTGAATAAAGCTAAAAACTAAGGGCTAAGAGCCGCTGCCCTTCATCAGCCTCTCTTCCACACTCTGCACAATTTTCCGATGGACCACCGAGATAGGTTCTTGCGCATTGATTTTTACGATCCGTTGGGGCTCGCGTTTGGCGATGGCGAGATAGGTGTCCATAACGCGTTGATGAAATGCCTCCTTCTCTTTCTCAAAGCGGTTTTCATCTTTTTTCTTCGACTTCGCCGTGTTGCGGCGGCGTGCGCGAGCGATGCTTGCAGAGAGATCAAAAAGCATCAGAATCGTCAGATCGGGCTTGAGGTCATGGCAGAGAATTCTATGGAGATCATGCACTGCCTCGCTGCCCAATCGGCGGCCACCGCCCTGGTAAGCTTCGCTGGAGTCGCTGAAACGGTCGCACAGCACCCACTGGCCCCGTTGCAGAGCGGGGAGAATTTTTTCGTCAATGTCCTGGGCCCGGTCGGCAAACATGAGCGCTAGTTCCGCCATACTGGAAAGCCCCGAGGTCCGCGAGTTGAGCAGCACGGCCCGCAACCTGCTTCCCAGCGAGGTCCCTCCAGGCTCGCGGGTGATGACCACATCAAGGCCTTGGGATCGCAAATAAGAAGCAAGTTTCTTCAGTTGGGTCGACTTGCCGGAGCCATCGAGACCCTCAAAAGTTATGAATTTGCCATGCGGTTTGGAAGGCACGTCAAAGATTTAATCACATCCGTGAGAGAATTTAGAATGGAGATGAGGAGGTAATTATGCGACTGGGCGACGACATCGACGATCACTGCTCCCGATGCAAACGCACTACCGACCATTCCATCGTGGCCATGGCCGGCGACGAAGTCCTCAAGACCCGTTGCCGCACCTGCGGCGGCGAACACAAATACCGCCAGAACAAAAGCCGCAACAAAGAGATGACTGCCAAAGAAGCCTTCGACAAAGTACTGGCCAGCGTAACCGGCGAAGAAACCAAACCCGCGAAAACCAGAAAAAAGGCGTAGCTATCTACAAGGTACTGTTCCGTGGGCTGCGAAAATCCCTTATGCGGTTTCAATGATCCCAGTTTTTCGATCAGTGGTATATGTGTTTATCAGTGTAAATTCCTGATCTGCGGTCGAATGGTTCCCGATTTCTGCAGTTACTTCTGGTTCTGTCTCGGCTTGCATCTGCCTCTTCCATTCTTTAAGCTGAATTGTTTGCCCGGAGAAGCCCATAATGCTGACTTTGTACCAACGCACAATAGTGTGCGTCTTACTCGTAGTTTCGATTACAAGCTTTGGCCAGCGTAAATCCTCGCCGGCAACCGCTCCCGCACCGGCCCGACCTATCCAGGTTGTCGTGGATGCCACGCATGCGCCGGAAAAGATCCTGCATGCACAGCTTCAAATCCCCGTTGTGTCTGCTCAGGGCCGGGTGACGCTTGTTTATCCCAAGTGGATTCCCGGCGAGCATGCGCCTACGGGCCCTATCAACGATGTGGCCGGCATCGAGTTCTACGGCAACGGACAGCGCCTGACCTGGAGGCGCGATCTCGAGGAAATATTTGCCCTGCATGTGAATGTTCCGGCCAGCGTGAACACTCTTGAAGTCCATCTCGATCTTCTTTTGCCTGCGCCTGCCGAAGGATTTTCTTCCGGCGCGTCTGCCACTGCCCAACTCGACATGGTGAGTTGGAATCAACTGGTGCTTTATCAACCTGGCAAACACACTGACGATATTTCCATCACCGCATCGCTCCGAATTCCCGCGGACTGGCACTATGGAACCGCTTTGCCGGTAGACAACGAAAGCAACGGACAGATCAATTTCCGCACCGTTTCTTTAACCACGCTGGTCGATTCTCCGGTACTCACAGGCCATCATTTTCGCCGCATTCCGCTCACCCCTGAGGGGCCCATTCAGCACTATCTCGACATTGCCGCCGATAGCGAAGCCGCTCTGCAATTGCCGCCTGAGACAGTGAACGAATTTAAAAATCTCGTGGCCGAGACTGGCGCTCTCTTCGGCGCGCGCCACTACCGTGAATACCATTTCCTGCTGACCTTGAGCGATCGCGTTGCGCATTTCGGTCTTGAGCATCACCAGTCCAGTGACGACCGGGTCGCCGAGCGCACCATGATCGACGACGACTTGCGCATCCTGGCGGGTAGCCTGTTGCCCCACGAGATGACGCATTCGTGGAATGGAAAATATCGCCGTCCAAAAGGGCTGGCCACTCCTGACTATCAGGAGCCGATGAAAGGTGACCTGCTCTGGGTTTACGAAGGCCTCACTCAGTACCTGGGCGAAATTCTCACCGCTCGCAGCGGACTCTGGAACAAGCAGCAATTCCTCGACGAGGCCGCGGAGACTGCCGCTACTTTGGACCACACGCCCGGACGCCGCTGGCGTCCGTTGCAAGACACCGCCGATGCCGCGCAACTCCTCTACGCCGCGCCCCCGGAATTTGCCAACTGGCGGCGGGGCGTGGATTTCTATCCCGAAGGTTTCCTGATCTGGCTCGATGCCGACACCCTAATCCGGCAACGAACCAATGGACAGAAATCACTCAATGATTTCTGCCGTCTCTTCCACGGAGGCCAGAATACTGAGCCGAAGGTAGTGCCCTATACCTTTGAAGATGTCGCCAGCAACCTCAACCAGGTGGTCCCTTACGATTGGCAGAAATTCCTGCGTGAACGCCTCGATACCTATGGTCCCGGCGCACCCCTTGGCGGCATTCTCAACGGCGGTTGGAAGCTGGTCTATGACGATAATGCCAGCGACATCACCAAGAACCTGGAAAAAACGAACCATCAAGTCGATGCTCGCTTCTCCTTGGGATTGTATCTCGATGAAAAAGGCGTCGTTCGCGACGTAATCGTCGACAGCCCTGCCGCCAAGGCTGGCATCGCTCCCGGTATGGAAATCGTAGCCGTAAACGGCCGCCGGTTTAACGGCGACGTCCTAAAAGACGCGTTGAAAGCCGGCAAAACCAGTGGCGGGAATATTGAATTACTCGCAGCCAATGGCGACTTCTTCAAGACCCACATCATCAACTACCACGAAGGCGAAAGATTCCCGCATCTGGTACGAGACGAATCCAAACCCGACATCCTGAGCGAGATCATTAAGCCATTAGCTGCCAGCCATTAGCCATCAGCTATTAGCCATTGGCTCTTAGCTCTTAGTTTTGGTGTTATCTTATGTCGCATGAGCCGCGCCCTGCTTTTGTTCTTTCTCCTCACCACGACCTCATTTTCATCCGCACAGACCTACGATGTGATCATCCGCAATGGCCAGATCATCGACGGTTCCGGCAATCCCTGGTACAGAGGTGATGTCGGCATTCAAGGCGATCATATCGCGGTCATCGGCCAATTAAAGGACTCGACAGCCAAGCGCGTAATTGATGCCAGCGGTTTGGTTGTCGCTCCCGGATTCATCGACATGCTGGGCCAATCCGAGGTAGCTCTATTGGTCGACAACCGGGCCATCAGCAAGCTTGCTCAGGGAATCACCACCGAGATCACCGGTGAAGGCGGCTCCATCGCTCCGCAAAACGTGATCACATTGGAAGCCTTGCAGCCCTCCATCGAACCGTATCACCTCAAGGTCGATTGGGCTGATCTGGCTGGTTATTTCCATCGACTGGAAAGCCAGGGCACTCCGTTGAACCTCGGCACTTACGTCGGCGCAGCCCAGGTGCGCGAGGCCATCTTAGGTGACGTGAATCGCGCTCCTACGCCCGACGAACTGGAAAAGATGAAATCCCTGGTCGCTCAAGCTATGCAGCAGGGCGCATTTGGAATCTCCACAGCCCTGATCTATCCACCTGGACACTACGCCAAAACCGAAGAGCTGATCGAACTTGCGAAAGTGGCTTCTCAATACGGCGGAATCTATGCCAGCCACATGCGCAGCGAAGGACAGAGCGAAACCGCCGCTATCGAAGAGGCTTTGCGCATCGGCCGCGAAGCCCATCTGCCGGTTGAGATATTTCACCTGAAAGTCAGCGGCAAGAGCCGCGCCGGTGGCATGACCAAGGTAGTTGCAATGATCCAGGCCGCCAGGGATGCCGGACAGGACATAACCGCAGACATGTATCCCTACGTCGCCGGCGCAACCGCGCTGGCATCAGCGATGCCGCCCTGGTCCGCCGATGGAGGACTGAATAAACTCCTCGAACGCCTCCGCGATCCAGCAATCCGCGCGCGCATTAAAGGCGAACTGGTTAAAGCTCATGCCGATTGGGAGAACCTTTATCTGGATGCCGGAGGAGCGCCCGGCGTAATGGTGGCCTCCGTTGTTAACAAAGACTTGAAACAGTACACCGGCAAGACTGTTGCACAGATCTCCGCCGAGCAGAAAAAAGATCCTTTAGATGCGCTGATCGATTTCATCCTGGCAGACAAGGGCCAAACCGGCGCGCTCTACTTCATCGCCAGCGAAGAGGACCTGCAATATGGTCTGAAACAACCCTGGACCAGCATCGGCCTCGACGCCAATGCGATGCCCCTCGACGGACCGCTCTTCGAACCGCACGCCCATCCGCGCACCTTCGGCAGTATGCCGCGTTTTCTGGGACACTATGCACGCGACCTGCATCTCCTTCCTGTGGAGCAGGCCATCCGAAAGATCACATCATTGCCAGCCCAGCGAGAGCACCTGACCAACCGTGGCCAGTTGAAAGAAGGCTACTTCGCCGACGTTACGATCTTCGACCCAAAGACAATCATTGACAGGGCCACCTACACCGAGCCAGCGCAACTCCCGCAGGGCGTGAAGTATGTCTTCGTAAACGGCCAACTCGAATTCGAAAACGGACGCTTGACCGGCACGAATGCAGGCAGGGCCCTTCGCAGGAATGGTACGGGTTCCGGCATTTGAAGGCTTTCATTTGAAACGCGAGGTACATCCTTGAAACCCGCGCACCCGTTGGTTCCAACCTCTCCAGCATCCGACTCTCAGGATCTGGAACGCCTCGGCTATGCCCAAGAGCTTCTTCGCACTGTAGGCGGCTTTTCCAACTTCGCTTTATCGTTCTCCATCATCTCGATCCTCACTGGCGCAGTCACTCTTTATGATTACGGACTCTCCATGGGTGGCCCACTGGAAATGACTCTGGGCTGGCCCATCGTCACGATCGGGACACTACTTGTCGCGTTGAGCATGGCCGAACTTGCTTCCGCGATTCCTACTTCTGGCGCAATGTATCACTGGGCGGCCGAGCTGGGCGGACCAACATGGGCCTGGTTCACTGCCTGGTTCAACATTGTTGGGCTTATCACTGTCGTTGCAGGTGTCGATTATGGCTGCGCGCGTTTTCTGGTTCCCCTACTCAGGCTTCCATCGACCAATACGGCCATCCTTCTGGTATATGCCCTGATTCTTCTCTCTCACGGATGGATCAACCACTACGGCGTACGCTGGGTGGCTCGCCTCAACGATGTAAGCGTGGCCGTTCACATCCTGGGCGTCGTGGTCCTCATCGCGGCGCTGTGGTTTCTCGCCCCAAAACAGCCGCTCAGTTTTCTGCTGCGCGCTTCTCCTTCTGATCCGCCCGTACATGCGCCCTATGCCTGGTTGTTTGTGCTCGGATTGTTGCAAGCCCAATGGACCTACACCGGCTTCGACGGCTCAGCCCACATTGCCGAGGAGACCGTTGATCCTCGACGCCGCGCGCCTTGGGGCATGGTGATGGCAGTAGTGGTCTCGGGCTTTTTCGGATATCTGCTGGTGCTCTCGCTCGCCTGGGTCATCCCTGACATTCGACAGGTCTTAACCACCAAGGACGCCGGTGGCAACACCATTCCCGCCGTCCTGGCCATCGTGCAGAGAACGATCGGCGAGCGCGCAGGTGCGGCAGTTCTAGGATTGACAGTCCTGGCCATGTGGTTCTGCGGCATGGCATCCGTTACTTCGCTTTCACGCACCTTTTATGCATTCTCGCGGGACAAAGGCATGCCACTCTGGCGACACTGGAGCCGCATCGGCGTCCGCCAGACACCGTCACGCGCCATCTGGCTTTCTGTGGCCCTGGCATTTGTAGCCCTGGTCTACAGCGGCGCTTATTCGGTGGTGACCTCCATCAGCGTTGTGGGCTTTTATATCTCCTACATCATTCCTGTGTTTCTAGGCTGGCGCAAAAAGCAAGGGTGGATTGCCAATCGCGGCCCCTGGCATCTGGGTCAATGGAGCAATACCATCAACCTTCTGGCCATCCTTTGGACTGTATTCATTTGCACAATCATGGTAATGCCCCCCAACACTCTTACCGGCTATACCGTGGCTGGCGTGATGGTGGCCTTATATTTGTTGCATCTCATCAGCGGGAAGCACGAAATGCGCAAGCCCTCCTGGAACCTGGCTCAGGAAGATGAATCGACTGGTGAGTAGTGAGCGATATTTTTCCGCAAGCTCTTGCGTCGAGGGTAGGATGGTCAAAAAGACTGACACAAGCCTATTTTTGAACCCCCGATCTACTGCGGAGGCGCAGTCTTGTCTTCAACTTTGTCAGCGCCTTTGCGCGTGGCGCGGGCTGACTTATTGATGATCTTCTTGGTTCCATGCTTGATCTTCCGCCCGGTCTTCTTGGCTGCTCTTCCAGTAGCATGAGCAGCATCCTTGGCATCTTGCTTGATACCACCGTTATCTTGTTGGGCCGTCACTCCCATCGAAAGAAGCAGAGCAAACACAAATGTCCACACAACTCTCAATCTCATTTTTCACCTCAGTTGTTGTTAGTTCGGATTCCACGTCAAAGCCCTGAGTTGCCAAATAAGTCGCGCTGCATTTCAATTTACCCACTTACCAAATTATCCAATTACCAAATCTCTTGCCTCTTTCCCATTGCTCTTGATAGCTTCAACACGGATGACACGCTCCCCCGATCACCCGATTCCAATCCCGCCCGATCACCCGGCTTCAACGTGGCCGGCTGAACCGAAGTCTTGCTTCCTGCAACCCGGGGAAGTCCATATCTGGCGTGTCAGCCTGGCGCAACCGGAGCCTGTAGTTGCGCGCTGCCGGGAACTCCTTCCACCCGCTGAGATTGCCAGAGCCAACCGTTTCTACTTTGAGCGTGATCGCCGCCGTTTTCTCGTTTCTCATGGGATGGTACGAACGGTTCTTGGCCGCTATCTTGCGCTCAAACCCTTGGAACTCCGCTTCGGTGAGGGACCAAAAGGAAAACCGGACCTGGTCCCCGAACAAAATCCCCTGGGACTTACATTCAATCTCTCCCATTCAGGTGAGTTTGCCCTGATGGGAGTCGCAAGCAAACTCATCATGGGAATCGACATTGAAGTAATCCGCGTCGATTTTGGCGGCCAGGAGATTGCCGAGCGATTCTTCTCGCCATACGAAGTGGCCACCTTGCTCTCTCTTCCCCAGGATCAGAGGGCCGAAGCCTTCTTTTATTGTTGGACACGCAAAGAGGCCTACATTAAAGCGCAGGGGGAAGGTCTTTCCCTTCCACTCGATAGTTTTGACGTAACTTTTGCCCCCGGAACCGAGCCGGCCTTACTGCGCGTGGCAGATCATCCCAACGAAGTTGCGCGATGGAAGCTATATGACATAGACGTGGGCCCTGGTTATAAGGCCGCCCTCATGATCGAAGGCAAGCAGCATCATCTCCGTTACTTCGATTGGCAAGGCCCATCGCCGCACAGCCTAGCAGAGCCTCAACCAAAATCCCACCATGGAGATATAGCGTAGCGAGCCACAACCAAAAAACCGGTTCACCGCAAAGGACGCGAAGGCCGCAAAGGAAAACCAACATCCTAACTACAAAGGAACACAACGTGGCAGTGCCAACCAAAAACCAAAACCTACCACGGAGACACGGAGACACGGAGAAGATCAACCAATCAACCGCAGAGTACGCAGAAACCGCAGAGAGGGATTTGGGTAGTTAAGTCCGATCTGGGATTTGCGAGAAAAATCATGATTTCGAAGCGCCTCGTGGTACGAAGAGAAACACAAGGACACGGAGAAAAAGTAAATAAATTCTTCGCAGGAAAAACAAGATTTTCAAGGTTCTTTTGGCCCTGATCTTAATTCGTGTTCATTCGCACGCAGCCCATAAGGCTGCTGGTCTATCCGGTGCAAATCCGGTCGTGGGAGATTGACTGTTTGCCCACGTAGTCATAATCGACGTCTCGTGGAGGTGACTTCTGGGATGAAAGCTCGATTGTAAAAGTGCGGGTCGGAGCCGCGCTAGCAAATCCACCGGGCCGTAGCATAAAGCGAACTTTGCAGCCTCGTTACACGACCCTTTAGATCCGATGACGGAGGGAAGAGTGGAAGCCGAGCCTCTACGAATTAGGCGAAGGCCAGAGGGCGAGAGGGAAGCAACAGTCATAGGTACCCTCGCCGACCACCGGGGTACGGAAGGCGGCACGGCGGATAGAGACCAGCAGAGTAAATTGGGGAACCTCTCGGTGCCGGTACGACCTGACGGGCGAAGAACATAAGCCGGAGCAGGAGGAGCCGAGAGTCTCGGATGAGGCCATAGTAAGCGAGAACCCCGTGGGACAGAATAACCCACAGGCGAGCCAAGGGCCTCTGGACTAGAGTGTCCTGTCAGAAGAGGGGAGTACCGCTTGGGTGTAAACCCGACTACGGACTGAGCTCTCACTCGGAGATCTGGACTTACGCCCTGTATAAATCGCGCAGGCCGTTAGCTAGGGTCTGTCCGATGAAGGTCAGGGGGGAATTCTAGTTTGAAGCCGTACTGGGGAAAACCCGCCGTACGGAATTTTAGAGAGGGGAGGAAGAAACACAAGTACGTTAGTACGCTGTGCGCTTCCCCTCTACTCGACGTTAATTCGTGACTAGTCTTTTGTTTTTCTCCGTGTCTCCGAGCCTCCGTGGTGGTTTTTGGTTTTTGGTTCTAGCTCTGCTAGGCTGTGATTTCTGTGGCTAAAGGTTTGGTCATGGCTTCTCTCCCGAAATTTCCTCTACTTTGCATCCTCGCCCTTGCAGGCTTCGCGCAAGGCTGCCATTCGCCTCTGCGGTGCGCAGTGAAAACTCACCTCCCCGAGCCTTGTCCGCCGCAGTTATATCTTGCCGACGTCTTATTTGCTACGGATCGAATGGTGGTCGACAAAGACACCGCTGAGTTTTCCGGGAGCCGCAACCTTGCCGAAGACCACATGACCTACGGTCTAAAGTGCGAAGATCCCGCCGGAAGCCTCGTAGGATGCAACACCTCGAAGATCTTCGACAAGCAGGAATTTCTGCGCCAGGTTCTCGACCGGCAAAAAGATGTGCTGCTCTTTGTTCCCGGCTACAAGTATTCCTTCGATGAGACTTTGCAGCTTGGCTTGCGAATTGTCGAGCGGGCGCAGTTCGATGCCGTTGTGGTTGGCTATGCCTGGCCTTCGCGGAACCGTCTGCTGGCCTATGGCGCCGACTACGATACCAACGAGTGGTCGGTCGAGCACTTCACCGATTTCCTCGCTGACCTGATCCATGCTGTTCCGCAAGGTAAACGGCTCCATATTGCTGCGCACAGCATCGGCAACCGTTTGCTGCTCCAAGCATTGCTTCGATTGCATCTTTCACAGGAGAAATTAGGAGAGCTGATCATGATTGCGCCTGATGTTGATGCCCAGACCTTCGTCGAGCAGGTCCCCAAGTGCGGGCCTTTTCGCAGGAAGACTGTTTATATATCTCCGCGCGACCAGGCGTTGAAGTTCTCCGACTTCTGGTTTCACTCCAGCACGCCACGCGCCGGAGAAGAGTACGTTATCTTGAGCGGCCTGGATACCATCGACGCCTCTCAACTTCACACCGGCATCACCGGCCATGCTTATTTCGAAAATTCCCAATTGATGCTCAACGATGTGGGCTCGGTCCTTAAGGGAATGCCAATCGAGAAACGGCAGTTGGACAAATGCAGCGTAAAAGCCCTGGAATCGAAGAACGCGAAAAACGGTTCCACGGTGTATTGCCTTCCCAACAATCAAAGCTTTAGCTGGCAAGGCCTGGTACGTTTGCATCGCCAGAAAAGGAAGCGGGAGCGCTGCACTACGTAATTCCCTAAACGCATCTCACGCCGTTTGCAGCAATATCGATCGATCGAAGGTCAGCAGCTCCCCAATGCGCTGAATGCTGATGTCGGCTGGCGGAAGGCTGTTGACGGCCTGCGCATCAAGCGCATAGTGCCCCTGCCTTGGAAAGACCGTCGTCACTCGTTCACCCCAGATCTCTTTGACTGCGGTCAGGATGCGCAGCTTGTCGTCGATCAGCACATAGTGATCGGCAGGGAAACGTTGCTCCACGTCATCCAACTCTTTCTCTTTGTGAATGTAGATGAGCACGGCCCCATCGACTGCATCGTAGATGCCTGAGCGTTGGATCTTGCGGGGTTGAAACACAACGTCTCCGTCGGACAATATCACCGGCCTTCCCCACTGCCTTACATGTTCGATCACGTCCAGAGAATCCGGATAAAGCCGCGTGGCAAACGGATAGTTCACCATAAAATGAGAAACGGTCAGCAGGCTGGGGTCGCGTGGATACTCGACCCGGTAGCGCTGCAATGCGCCCAGGTAATCGGCATAGCCAAGTTCGTTCCGCATCTGCTCGAAAAACTCCCAATACCGCTGCTGCCGCTCATGGCCTACTTCTCTTTCCAGGTGACGCTTGAGGTCGGCGGTAACGCGGTCGTTGTCGAGCAGAGTGTTATCGACATCGAAGAGAAATACAACCTTGCTGGTTGAATCCATAGAGTAATGAGTTTATGCCGGTAAGGGTTGAAACGTGAAATTCCCTGGAGTTTCGGGTAAGTTACACTCCTGGCTTCCTATTCCTTCCGAGTTCAAGCGCCTCCTGAATCGTCCACCGGGGAATTGCTCCTGGGCGTCCCGCAACCAGCGCGCCCACGCGATTGGCGAAATCCGCGATCTGCGCCGGTTCCCAGCAAGCGGAAAATCCATGGACAAAGGCCGCCGAAAAAGCATCGCCCGCCCCTACAGTATCGACCACATTCATCGGATAACCAGGAAACTCCGCATAGCAGTCATTCATAAAAATAGCGCAACCGGACTCGCCCAGAGTTACAACGACCGCTTCGAACCGGAATTGGCCTGCGTAGCTTCGGCAAAAATCTTCCAGCGAAGAAAACGAATTGCCAAACATCTTTGCCATCCCGTCTGCTTCCTGCTGGTTGAGCTTAAACACGGTCGTCTGCTTCATCAACTCCTGCACAAGCACGGGCGTATAGCAGCCGCGGCGAAGATTCACATCATAGAAACGGTGTGCGCCAGGGGCAGCCGTCAACAAGACCCTGGTTAACTGGAACGCCGGCCCGCTCGTTTGCAATAAAGTGCCGAAATAAATCCAATCCGGCGAAGGTGACAGTAGTTCCTTGATTTCAGCCTGACTCAACTGCGGAAAATCGTAGGCTGCTGGACGATGAATCACATAATCAGGCTGGCCACGGGAATCGGTGGTTACGCTAACCACACCGGTCGGATAATCATTCGAGCGAACATAAATCGTGGAAAGACCGAGCGCCTCCATCCTTTCCAAAATCCGGTCTCCGCGACGATCTTTACCTACAGCACTGACAAAGAGAACCTTGTGCCCCAACTGCCGCGCATGGGCCGCAAAATTAAAGGGCGCGCCGCCAGCATGTTCGGCTTCTCCAATAACATCCCACAAAACCTCGCCAATGCTGATGATCTTCATTGCAAAATCAGGTCAATACCTCGCCCGCACTAACGATCTTCGTTTCAAAAATTGTGGCAATTCTGCCTGCGCTGAGGTGCGCCGAAGTGGGTGTGATTAAAAGTGCGAGTCAGGGCCGTGGCCGTTTACTTTGTAAACACATAATTAGAATAATCTAATCTACTTCGCTGTCTTTTTTGATCTTTGGCGGACCAAAAAGGTTGTTAGAAGGTGGTTAGAGGATACCAGGGTGGGGGGTACCAAGAATTCTTTTTTTGAGAATCTCTAATTTTACTTGTGAGCATAGCTCCGCCAACCTGTGCAAAGTGAGCCCACGGAAGTTACCGTCCCCACGAATGACGCGATTTGTCAAACGGTTTCCAGCATGATCCTTCGCTTGCGCTCAGGATTTCGCCTGCAGGCTTCCACTTCGCTCACGCCTGCAATACGGCTCAAGTTAAAGTCCCCGCGAATGACGTGAATTGACCACCTACCATAGCGAATGATATACGAACATGGAGAGTTTGTCAAATTAAATTGGAATTAAATCGGGGAGCTAGCGGCCTCTGCTGTGACAGAGCGACAAAAGCAAGTGTTTCCAAGGAGTTACCGGCACGAATGGCACCAGCAAGGAACCACAGTGAACACTTATTGTTACTCATTGTTTACCACGCGAGACTTCCTCAGCATCGCGATAATTTCCGCTCAGGAGTTGACGTGTCGCAGCGCAAACCACATGCGAAGCATGTGGCTGGCACCACCACGCTTCCAGAGGTCGAAACCGCGTCCCTGGCCATAGTGGATTCGCCACAACTGACGGGATAGGGATCGCCACCGGCATCGGGCCAGTACCAAGGTCGCGGGTCGGCGGCACGGTAGAATCGCAGAACTAAACTAGCGGGCAAAGGAAGAGTGCTGCGGTCTAATTGGTAACTTTTATCTTCATCCGAGCGCCATCCGGTACGTCTTTGATCTGATAGGCAAAGTGACCCTTATATCGCATGTCCTGTGAGCTGTTGACCCTGTAGAGCTCGTGCAATGGAGGATCAGCCTTAACAACAAACGGATACGTGGGGCAGAGGTGCTCCGATGGCTCTAGCCGCTCACCCTTATTGAGATTGAGCCAGTTCTTGTAAAACACCAACTGCAATGTATCCAGAGGGTCTTCAAGGATGATCGCTAGCCAGTGAGAAAATGAATTCGCGAAGGGCGTGGCGCGTCCGTTCTCAACGTCGAAATAGACAACTCTCTCGTCATCAAAAGCGAACTGGTTGCCGAACGCGTCCTCCGCGAAAAAAACAAGGTTCTTCTTGATGAGCTCTCTGTACTCCGAACGCCAGCCGTCCTGTATGTTCCAATCTTGCAAAGCAGGAAGTGCGCCAGGCGTAGTGCCAAAGATGCGCAACCCTCCTTCGAAAGCAGTTAGGCCATTGTGCATAGAGAGCAGAGATTTGTGGTCTCTGTCTACCACAAGAGGGCACGTGATCACCCCTGATCCACCAGACCAAGTGATGAACGGTAATAGTAGTTTTGTTTCGTTCTTCATTTCCGCTATTGCCCAGTCTTTATTCTAACTTTTGTTCCGTCCGGCAGCGTTCTGGTTTGGTTTCCCAATTGACCACCTGCGCTTCGATTGTCTGAGCTTGGAATCGATCTCACACTCGCCCCCCTACCACCTTCAGCACAGCATTTTGGCGGATACTCATCACGGTCCATGCTAGGAGTAGTTGCAGTGCCGCTCGTCGCAGCCCTGCCTCTAGCAGCCGCCCTAGCCGCGCCTTGTGTGCCTGATCGATCGAGTGTAACCACTTTTGGATGCCCGGCGGCCTGGGCGTCGTCAATGTGCTGCGCTGACGCTGGACTTTTAGAGCGAGAAATCGTGACCTCAACCGGTGGTTCTTCCTCTGCAGCAGGAACTGATGGGTTTGGTTCCGGACCGTAGCCAAACCCTGCCTGAATTCCAACATATGCCATCGCGCCCATCGCTAGCGCATCGCGGGGAGAAATGCCACCATGGTCTTTTGCCCACTGCCTCGCCCAAGGAGAATCCACCATCTCCCATTGTTCCTTCGCAGCTAATTCTTGCCTCTGTTTAGCAACTGCTGCACGATGCCCTTTTAAGCCTTGGTCGTCACACCAGCAGCCATCCGATGCGAGGGCATTACCTACCTTGTTCCAAAAACCGTGCCCGTCAACATCAGCCTTAGTAGTTGGTAAGCCACGCACGTAGCCATACAGATTTAGAGTTTGAGGATCAGTTAAATCCGCGTACGGCACTGGAACTGGTGTTGCTGACCAATCAGCAGAGATCCAACGTCCCAGGCCATTGGAGTAATATCTGGCCCCGAAGTAATCAAGGCCGGATTCGGAATCCCGTTCTTTGCCGGTGAATTTGTAGTGATTGGAGTCGGCATTCGCGAACTGAAGCTCGCCGCCCCAGGGATAGTAATCCGATTCTGATTTAGGAGTGCCAACTGCATCTGTGATCACCGAGGCAGTCTTCAGATGGTCAGAGAAGTAGTAAGAAACTGCGTTGCCTGGAAAGTCCTTCCGAGCTACGCGCTCGCCGCCGAAGAAGACATATTCTGACTGCAAATTTCCCAAGAGGTCTGACTCGGCAACAATCCCAGATGACATGTACCAATACAACGTCCCAGTAGTCGGCGTGGTGTTTCCGTTGATCTTCTGCACGCGATTGCCGTCCGCGTCGTAGACATAAGTAAATCCGGAAGTCGAACTGATCCGGTTCTCGGCATCGTAAACATAATTTATGCCGTTGTTGTCGCGAGTCATGTTGCCGGCGGAATCATACAGATAGGTCCCGCCCTGTAACTGATTATTTGCCGCGACTGTCACACTCAGGCTCTCCGCCGAGCATTTGGCCACCTGTTTTTGGTTGAGATTGCCCCAGGCGTCGTAAACATAGCTGTTGCCCCAGTACTCGGTCTGTCCGCCAGGAAGCTTTTGGTTGCAATCCGTTCCAGCATTCTGCGCCGAAATCAGACGATTGAGAGCGTCGTACGTAAACGTCTGGTTGCGGCTCTGGTCGCGGTAGTTAGTGATGCTATAGACATTGCCGTTATTGCCGTTGCCCTGGTGGAAGTCATAACGCAGATCCAGGACGTTGCCCCAACTGGCATCGCAATTCGGGGAGACCGCGCCGCTCGTGCTCGCCATCATGCGGCAAGGCTGAAGCCGGTTGGTGTAGACAAAGGTATTCGTGATTCCCGAAAAACTGTTGTTCTTACCGTAGATAGACCCAGTGAGCGCCCCCGCCGCGTTGTAGGTGGCTCCCGTCACGTAATTGGGTGCTTCTGCTAAGGTGTCCGGCAAGGGATTGGTGTCGGTGGTCGCGTCCACGACGGACATCATCCGGCCCGCTGAATCTACGGTGTAGGCAATCTGCGCGCCACTCGGATACGTCATCGTGGCCACCGATCCATCCAGATTGTAGGCGTAACTCATGGCCTTGGTTACACCATTGATCGTCCGGCTCTCGTTCGCCATTCGTCCGAGAATGTCGTAGTTGTAGGTGGCTGTACCCGCTTGATCGGTCAGGCCGGTCAGGTGGCCGATGCCGTTGCTCCTTTCGTCATACGTGTAACTCACCACAGCTGTGCCTTGCGGCAACTTCCCATTTTGGGAGTTCTGCCAGGAATACGCCTTGCCGGTAATCCTATTGAGCGCGTCGTAGGCGTAGCTGATGGTATGGCTGGCTGTGCCGGTCTGATTGGGCGAGGGCATCACCTTCTGTGTCAGGTTGCCGTTGTTGTCATAGAAATACGTGATGGTGCCCGATTCGGGATTATTGGCGGTCAGCAGGCGCGAGCGTGAATCGTAGGTGAAGCGCCGTACCCGCCATTTGCTGGTATCGCTGGTTCCACCCTGCTGCGTGACCTGCACCAGATTGCCCAAAGCATCGTAGCTATAGAGCGTAGCGTAAGCGTGCCCTCCAAACACCGCCGGACCGTCGGTGCCGCCGTTGAGCGTGCCCGGCCCGGAAGCCGTGAACGACGGACTGGAAAAGTCAGCCGTGTCCCAGGTCCAGGAGTAGGCGAGCGCAAAGCTGACCTGGCTGCCTGTAGCCCGCGATTGCAGTGAGATGGTTCCGCCCGAAGCGCTGGCCGTGGCCACACCTGAACCATCGCCATTGATGGCATTGGCCAGGTTGGCGGCAACCGTGGTGCTGGTATCCGACGCATTGTAGGCCACGCGATAGGTGCTTCCGCCAATGGTCAGCACGACCGTTCCCGCGTCAAAGATGTAGCTGGGTCCACTTCCGCCTCCGCTTCCATCGCAAAGCTGCCCTGGCTGACACCTGGGCGGCGGACCGCTGGGCGTGATCGGTAGTTGTTTGGATTGCTCGCTGCCGTTGATGGTCACCGTGGCCGTGGCTGCGCTGCCGCCTCCGCTGGCCACCGGAGAAGCACCGGCCGTGCTGTCCCCCGGTTCGTCTACGCTGATCAGCCGTCCCAAGGCATCCGTGCAGGCCCGGCGCTGCTTGCCCGCTTCGTCCGTGCTGGTGGTGCAGTTATCAGAATAGGAAATGCTGCTGATGCTGCCGTCCTGGCGGATGGTCTGAACGGGTCGTCCTAGCCCGTCATAGTGGCTTTGGGTCACGCCATAAGTCAGCTCGCTGGTTGTGAAATAAGGATTGGTGACTGTGGCTACGCGGTCCATGCCATCGTAGCTGGTGTCCACCAGGGCATTGTTGCCGCCCGGCAGAAGGTGCTTGGTGCGAATGCTTCGGCCCAAGCCATCGAAATAGGTGAAAGCATCATCGGTCAGGCTGGAGGTGACTTTGTGCAGCCGCTCAACCGTGGTCAGGCTGGGATAGTTGAAGCTGGTCTGCGGATGATTGCCCGAGGGATCGGCCGGGAGCGTCGCCGAGGTCATCCGCTCCATCAAGTCGTAAACATAGTTGGTGGTATGGGCGGCATCTCCGGCTTGGTTGCCGCTGGCCTGCGCGGTGGCATTGGCATTGGTGAAGCTGGTCAACAAGCCCGTATTGAAATCATAAGTGCCGCTGACGCATTGATTCAGCGCGTTGCAGGTCTTGGTTGAATAGGCCCCAACGTAAAATGGATCGTAGCTGTGGGTCGTGGTATTTCCCAGAGCATCGATCTGCTGGTAAACCTCGCCCGTGTCGTACCAGTTGGTATGGTTGGTGATGAAGCTGTTGCCGGGATTGAGCCAATGGCTCACGGTGGTCAGATTGCCGCGCGCTGGATTGTGGGCAGCTACGTGCTGGATGGCGATGTTGGCGGTAGTCAGGTACTGCGATTCATCGTAGGTGTAATCGGTCTCCGCGACACGGTTGCCATTGCCGTCCTTGACGATGACTGACGCCGGCAGATCGAGCATGTGGGCGGCCAGATAGCTGCCATTGATTTGCCATGCATAGCTGGTATCGGTCTCGCGCAGCAAGGGTCCCGGAACGCCCGGCCCCCAGTCATAGACTTTTTCCGATATCACATTGCCGAAGATGGGAGCATTCGTTCCCAGCCAGGAATCATAGGTCTTGGTTACAAGGCTTACTTTCCCGCTGGGATAAATGGTGGTCTGGATGCTGGTGGGCACGACGTTACCAAGCGCACTGGCCCCCGGAGTCTGAACCGCGAACAACGCACTGGCATAGCTGGTATCCACCTGCTGGAGCAACTGCCGCGATGTACCCGACCCCTGGTAGCTCTGCGTGCGCGTCTCATAAAACCCACAGCCCAAGTCCGTGAACGTATGCATGGTGTCGTCGCCCATAGGGTCGTTAAAGCTGTTGATCAGCACACCGTTTACGGGAGCGCCCCAGGTATACGTCCAGGTCGAAGAATGCCCGTTGTTGTCCGTCACGGTACGCGTAGCTACCGCCCGACTCACCGGAGTGTAGTCGGTGAGGCCACAGTTAGGAAGAGCAATGGTGGTCCAAGTCAGGTTGATCGATCCGCCCGTGGGCAGCCCTACGGAACTGACTTCCAAGTAGTTGTCATAGTCAAATGTCCATTTGTTGCCATCGGGCCGCACCACGGTGACCAACTGCTCGCGCACGTAGCCCTTTAGCAGCGTGTTGTAGTTCCCACTGTAGTTCTGGGCCTCGGTCACTCCGGTATTCCCAACCTTGGCCTGAAAGTTCGTTTGCATGGGAAAAGCTGCATAGCAGGTCTTGATCGACTGGGTGGCGCCATTGGGTCCAGGGTAATAATAGAGATTGGCATGGGTGATCGGCAGGCGGCTCACGCAATCGCTGAAGTCCGTGGTTGTGGCCCCGGTTTCCAGCGGCTGGCCCCGGCCCAGAGTATCAACACCAGCATTGGGATTTTGTGGCCCCTGATAGCTCATCTGGTTGCCGTTGCGGTCGGTCACCTGGTACAGAAAGGCAGTCTGCGGACAATAACGATCGCCGATGGGAGCGTCATCGATAATGGGCGCTACGTTGCCCGGCTGGGGTGGCTGATTGCGCTCCGGCCGGGAACTGGAACACGCGGCATAAGCTGTCGGGAAGTTGCCCTGGTACTGGTTGCCATGCCGGTCCAGGAGGATGACGTTGATCAACACGCCATTGCTATCGGCTCCGCTGAGCAGGATGCGATAGCCACTGGTGTCGATGCTCTCGTAGACCGTGAGATCGCCTTGGGCATCGGCGGTGCCCGGCACTCCATACATCTGGTGAATGGAGCCATCGGGAGTGGCAACTGTGTAGCCCATTCCCTGATAGGCGACCGTTCCGTTTCCGCTGTCGTAGATATTGATGGTCCGATTGACGCTGAGGTCATTGGAATGGTTCAAAACCACGCCCGTTCCGCCCGCTCCCCAATGGCAATTCAGGCCGGTGGGCGAACTGGTGTCGGGCACGCAGACGGCCTGCCAGTTCTTGGAATTGACGGAGAAAAAATAGCTGGCCGCATGATCGCCGCGCTGTCCAATGTCGGGGAACAAAGACCAATGCAGCATCCAGTTGCCGTTCATCAGGCCGACGCTATCCAGGTTGCTGCCGTCGTGCGAGCCATAAGCCTTGAAGCCGTTTTCCAGGTTGGGCTGCATCTGGGCGAAGGCCAGAGCGGGAAAGCTGAGAGCGACCGCCAGCAGCAAGGCATAGAGGGGACTTATCACGCCTGCGCCTTCGGAGCAGCTTTTCCGAACGAGCAGCCATGCGGTTCCACCGCCAACCGCGAGCGCCACCACCAACCACAGGAGATGCAACCAGAGTTTGGCATCCGCAACACTTTGTCCCACAACGAGGCTGTTCAGGCCAAGTAGCAACACCAGCAAGCCAGCGAGTCTCTTGCGCCCCCAAAGTTGTGTACCTGTCCACTGGCAGAGATCGAGTAAATGCCGCTGCCGGCAGCGCAACCTATGTCCGATTTCGCGCCACTCACAAATGAACGCCGAAAAAGGATCTTCACTCACTTTGCCCATCAAGCCTGCGTTCAACGGTGTGATGAAATAAGAATTTATGCGTTTAATGACGATGCCTACGGTGACGGATATAAAGCCCAGGAATTTAGCCGACATAAACCGATCTGTTCCCAAGTGAGTTCATTTCCTTGCCGGGCCCCCAGCCGTTCTCCGAAGCCAATCAAGAGCAGACGAGAAGATTCATCTGCTCAACCAAACGGAAGGCAGGACAACGGGTTTAGCTATTTCTTTTTCTTGAGTGGCAGCGTTCCCCGGAAGTGGAGTCGCTGGCTAGTTAGATTTCAGAACATCAGCCCGTAATATACGGGGCTGTTTGGGAACCTCGCCGGGTTAATCCGGGCGTGATAAATACGTTCACAAAGGTTTGCTAACGAAGTCCATTGCCAGTCAATCATTTATGCGCAAACGAGAGTCATGATATCCGTAAAAACACGAAACGAGTGTATGACTTTCGGACAACTTTGAAGCCCAGATTCATGGTGCGAGACGCCCAAGCGATTGGACGCAAAATAAGCTGAAAGCGCATGGACAGGTTTATCAAATGCTGCGGGACACCGGCGTGAAAACTTTATTGTTACCTTCCGTTACTACGCCGGAATCTGCATTATCGCCAAACTGTTGAAGAATATGGCAGATTCGAAGGGATTCGAACTTTGATTTGTTCAGTATCAATCTTCGGGGCGAACCGCTGAAACCACCCCCGAGTTCGAATTTTGACTCGCACTTCTAATCACACCCCGCCAAAGTGGCAATCATGGCAATTACGGCGATTCATGTTAGTCTGTTTCTTCCTTTTCCATTATGCCTAATCATCAAGCGGTCCACGTCGATCTTCAGGAAATGGCTCGCCAATCAATGCTTGAGCACGGCTTTGAGCCTGAATATCCGCCGGCAGTTCATCAGCAGGTAGCCGATTTGAAATCGCATCCACCCAAGGTAGAGCCGGGTGGAGATATTCGTGACTTGCGCGATCTGCTCTGGTCCTCTATTGACAACGACACTTCCAAAGACCTTGACCAGATCGAAGTTGCCGAACGCCTGTCCAATGGCGAGACCAAGGTGCTGGTTGGCGTTGCCGACGTGGATGCCTTTGTCGCCCGCGATACACCTATCGATCAGCATGCATATAAGGAAACTGCGACTGTTTACACGCATGTTCGCAACTTCCACATGCTGCCCGAGGAACTTTCGACCGGCGATACATCTCTTCTGGAAGGTGTCGACAAGCTGAGTGTCGTGGTTGAATACGTAGTCGGACGCGATGGCAACATTGGTTCCAGCAATGTATATCGAGCCGTGGTGCGCAACAAAGCGCAGCTAGCCTATAACTCGGTCGGCGCATGGCTGGAAGGACGGGCCGCCGCTCCTCCCAAAGTTGCGGCTTCCTCCGAACTGCAGTCACAACTCAAGCTTCAGGATGAAGTTGCGCAGGCCCTCAGAAGCGAGCGTTTCAGCCACGGAGCGCTCACTCTGGAAAGCTCTGAGACTCATCCGGTCCTGGTGAAGGGCCAGATTGTCGATGTGGCCCGTCAGGAAAAGAACCACGCCACTGAACTGATCGAAGACTTCATGGTTGCCGCCAACCACGTAGTCGCCACGTTGTTGAAGGACGTTCCCTCCCTGCGTCGAATCGTAAAAGTTCCCGAACGTTGGGATAGGATCGTCGAATTGGCCGAGCAAAAAGGCGAGAAGCTGCCGGCCAAGCCGGATTCGAAGGCGCTCAACGAGTTCCTCGTCAAAATGAAAGCCAAGGATGCTGAGCACTTTGTCGATCTCTCGCTTGCGGTCGTTAAGCTCATGGGACCTGGAGAATACGTCCTGGAACGCCCCGGCGAGCCGGAGATCGGACACTTTGGTTTGGCCGTGCAGGATTACACTCACTCCACCGCTCCTAATCGCCGATTTCCCGATGTCGTCACTCAGAGACTGGTCAAGGCCGTCCTGGTCCACCATCGTTCTCCTTATACAGACAGCGAACTGGCAGCCATCGCCCAGAACTGCACGATTAAAGGAGACGAGGCGCGCCGCGTCGAACGAGAGATGTCCAAGCGAATTGCCGCGGTAGCCATGAGCGATCGCATCGGCGAGGTCTTCGATGCCATTGTCACCGGCGCCGGATCAAAAGGCACATTCGTCCGCGCGCTCAACCCCCACATCGAAGGAATGCTGGTGCGCGGCCAGCAAGGACTTGATGTCGGTGACCGCCTGCGGGCAAGACTCATCAGCACCGACGTCCGCCGAGGCTACATCGATTTTGCCCGAGTGCATTGATCACTTTGGTTTTTCCCGCCTCAAGGTGCATACTGTTACGCTTTCTAATTTCTAATTCCCGAGAACACCACCATGCAAAAGCTCAGGAGCTTTTCCCTCCTTGTTTTGATCGCATTGTCCGTAGCAATCTCTGCGGCTCAAAACACTCCTTCTCCATCAGAGTTCCTCAAATTTGAAGTAGGCGCCGATCGCAAGTTGGCCGACTATCGCCAGATTTCCTCTTACTTCAAGGCGCTGGCGGCTGCCTCCAAGCGGCTGCAAATTCAGACCCTGGGGAAGACCACTCTGGGCGAAGAGATGATCATGGCTGTGATTTCCACGGAAGAAAACCTGCGCAATCAGGCCAAATATAAGGAGATCGCGCGCAAGCTGGCCGATCCTCGCGGCCGTTCATCGGAAGAGATCGAAGCCCTTGCCAACGACGGCAAAGCCATCCTGCTCATCACCTGTAACATTCACGCCGACGAAATCGGCTCCAGCCAGATGTCGATGGAATGGGCCTACAAGCTAGTGACTGCCAAGGATCCTGAGACGCTGCATCGGCTCAATGACGCGATAGTCCTGCTGGTGCCATCGCTGAATCCTGACGGTGAAACCATGGTGACCGAATGGTACCGCAAACACCTGGGCACAAAATACGAAGGCGGACGCATGCCTTATCTCTATCACCATTATGTGGGCCACGACGACAACCGAGATTGGTACATGCTCACCCAGATCGAGACGCAAAACGTGAACCAGGCTGTCTACCACGAATGGTTTCCTCAGTTCTGGCTCGACGAACACCAGATGGGCTCGCTCGGCCCACGTATTTATATTCCTCCGAACGCCGATCCGGTAGCCAAGCTCGTCAATCCGCTCGTGCATCGCGGCAATAACCTCATGGGGGCGGCGATGGGCTGGCGGTTGGAAGAGGCAGGAAAATCGGGAGTCATTTACGGTTACTCCTTTGACGCCTATTGGCCCGGCGGCACGCGCAATACAGGCTGGTGGAAAAACATGTACGGAGTTCTTACGGAAGTGGCTTCGGCCCGCATCGCGACTCCCATGCAGATCTCGCCCACCGAACTCCAGGGCGGAGCCAAAGGGTTGATCCAATATGAGCAGCAGATCAACTTTCCCAATCCCTGGCCCGGCGGCACTTGGCGGCTACGCGACATTATAGACTATGAGTTGATCGTCTCTGACGCCGCACTGGAGACCGTAACCAAGTATCGCAAAGACCTTTTGCGCGGCGTTGCGAGCATGGCCAGTGAAGCGGTCCGCTCCGCCGATGCTTCAGAATTCTGGCGCATTCCCGTGGAAGGCCAGCGCGATCCGATCGTCGCCGCGCGCCTTGCTGCACTCATGCTTCAGCACGGCGTCGAGGTGTATGCCTCCAAAGACAACAAGGAGTTTGTCATTCCCACCGCCCAACCCTACAGCCGGTTCGTCGACGAGATGATGGACATCCAACACTATCCCGAGGTGCGGCCTGCTCCCAACAGCGGCATCCTTGAGCCTTACGATGTGGCAGCGTGGTCGCTCCCCTTGATGATGGGTGTGCGCGCCGAACGAACCAAGCTCTCTGCCCAGGAGCAGCAGGCAACTGCACCCATCAAAAGCGTGACTTGGCCGCAGGGCGGAATCAGCGGCAATGGAAGTTATTACTCGGTCTCCGATACGCAGAATAATGTTTTCGCGCTGATCAATGCTATGCAAAAAGCTGGTGGCAGCGCCTATGTGGTCAAAGCTCCCAGCCAGCCGCCACAGATGATTTTTGCCGCTCATCCTCAACTGGCCGCCAATGCCGAAAAGTTCCATCTTCGCCTTGAGCCCAGGCAGCAACTTCCCCAAGATGCGACCCAGCTCAAAGCAGTTCGCCTCGGCCTGTATAAGCCCTATGTTGCTTCCATCGATGAGGGTTGGACCAGATTCGTCCTTGACCAATATGGCTTTCCTTTGAAAAACATCGAGAACAAAGAAGTCAAAGCCGGCAATCTAAATGCTGCGTACGATGTAATCATCTTGCCCGACAGCACCCGCGAGGTCATCCTCGAAGGACGCGTAAGCCGCGAAGGTTATTTTGAAGATTTCCCTCCCGAATACAGCGGCGGCATCGGCAAAGAAGGCCTGCGCGCTCTTCGGGATTTCGTTGAAAAAGGTGGAACCTTGATCACCCTGGCCCGGGCTTCGGAGGTGCTCTTCGGAGACGAATTCAATCTGCCGGTCCGCAATCCAGTGGCCGGCGCCGGCGCTGCGCCCACCGAGGGACGCAGAGCGGTCAACACCGCCGACTTCAATATTCCTGGTTCGCTCTTGCGCGTCTATGTCGATCCCAACCATCCGGTAGGCTACGGCATGCCTCAGGAGATAGCTGCATTCGTGGATGCTCCCCTGGCCTTTCAAACTTCCTTACCGGCGCCCGACATGCAACGCTCGATCATCGCCTGGTATCCCGAAAATGCCCGCGACATCCTGATCTCGGGTTACGCCCACGGCGCAGAACGCCTGGAACGCAAGGCCGCAGTCGTGAGCTTCACAAAAGGGAAGGGAAGAGTCGTAATGTTCGGCTTCCGCGTCCAACATCGCGCCCAAACCGAAGGAACATTCCAGATGCTATTTAACGCAATCTTCTGGACCGGGCAATAGGCGCAAAAAGGTCGGCGTAAAACAAGATGCGGAACAGAATGAAGGAAGAAGTTCGAATTGCATTTTTTAATTGCACCAGCTTCTATTGACGCTTGTCCCTTGCCGGTGTTTTCCTAGAAAGATGGAATTGCGTAAGGATCCCATCACTCGCTCCTGGGTGATCGTCGGCAGTGAAGAGGGGAGCAGCCGGCCGTTGGAAGGTTGTCCCTTTTGTCCCGGATCTCCTTGTCAGCCGCAGGTGATTTCGACACTGCCTGCCAGCGAATCGGGTGGAGGCCCGGTGATGGCCGTGGTGCATCCTTCGCCTCTGTATCGGATCGAAGGCGAGCCGCAGCGGCGTTCGGAAGGCATCTACGACGTAATGAACACCGTCGGTGCGCACGAGGTCCTGGTGCAGAGCATTCGCCATGACATTGAGCTGTGGCAATCCTCCGATGCCGAGATTTCCCAATTCCTGCTCATGGCCGCCAACCGCATCCACGACCTGAAACAGGATTTACGTTTCAAGTATGTGACATTGTTCAAGAATTATGGGGCATTGTCGGGCCAGGAGTTCGATCATCCTGTTTCCCAAATTACGGCGACAACTTTTGTGCCCCGGCGCGTGCTCTATGAATTGCGGGCCTCCCGCGATTACTACCTGGAAAAAGAACGCTGCGTTTTCTGCGATAGCTTGAGCCAGGAGATGCGTACTCCGATCAGGATTGTCGAAGCAACCAATGGTTATGTTGCGCTGTGCCCGTTCGCGTCGCGGGTTCCCTTCGAGGTCTGGATCATGCCCCGGAAACACGATTCTTCGTTTGAAAGGACGGTCACCTCGAAATCAGGTAATATCGCGGAACTCAGTAGTATGCTGCGGCGCACGCTGCAGCGGGTTATCGCCATTTCCGATTCCTTCCACCTGGTGCTTCATTCCGTTCCCAATACCTATCAGAAATCCAATATCCTTCAATATTGGAAAACGGTCGATGAGGACTACCACTGGCATATCGAGATACTTCCAGTGGTAGGCGCACGGGCCAAACCCTATTTCCTCAAAGAGGTCTATTACAGCCCCATTTCCTCAGAAGCAGCCGCAGAACGGTTGAAAACCCTGCGCGTAAGGTAAAAGAAAAGCGACGAAGGTATGAATGAACGCGAAAAGATGCGATGGACCTTGCGTTTTGCCAATGAATAGCGACAATCCCACGGCTCTTACGGTTTCCGAAGACGGAGATTTGCGGTTCATGGAAGGTCCACCGGGCCGCGAGTTCCTGCGCACAGCCAGGGATGTAGATCTCATCATCGAGGCATGTTTCTCCGCGCGTATCAAATCCACCCTCCTTTATGCCTGCAATCTGCCGCCGAGATTCTTTGACCTGAGTTCAGGAGAAGCCGGGACAATCCTGCAAAAGCTGCGGAACTACAGGATTCGTCTCGCGGTCGTGTGTGCTGGAGACGCTCAGCTCAATAACAAATTCCGCGACATGGTGAACGAAGAAAAACGTCTAAACCACTTCCGCTTATTTGATTCGCGCAAAGCAGCTCAAGAATGGTTAGGAAAAGCTGCTGTCACTTAAACCGATACCTCTTTGTATTCAAATTGTTTCCGACTTATGACGAGCGATATCTCTGGGATTCAGGAATTTTATGCCGCCCGCTATGCGGGCTTTGGGTTTTCTTTGTACCCGGCACCCACAGCTTGCGCTGTGGGCTAGAAGAATATCGCCAGCTTCGCTGGCTTTAGCACGAGTAAGGAATTTGTTAAGCGTTCAGATCAGTGGTGTCTGTGGAGATCAGTGGTAAGCAGGTATTGATCCGCGCGCATCCGCGTAATCCGCGGTAAGAAAGGTTTGGTTGCGGTTCTGCCCCACTGTGCAAATCTGCGGTTGGTTTTTTGCGGCTCCTTTGCGTCCTCAGCGCCCTTTGCGGTGAACTACTTGCATTCAGCAGAAACTTTGACTTAGCAAATACAACTTGGGCTCAAGTTAACTCATCTTCTACTAGTGGACGAAATACACACACGCCGACGTGCGTGAAGTACGGGTCGAACCAATGGCAAATCGAGTTCTTATTCCATCTCCTCAGACTTTTTATCGTAATGCTCGCACCCCAAATCTTCTGAGGGAGATGGACGGGTCGATGTTGAAGTCCCTTTACAGAAATGTAAAGGACGCACTTTTCCCCGAAAAGCTTCCTCCGCTCCGGCTCACATCACGTCCGGTTCCGGTGAGGGAGATCTGGAGTAGAGGAAACCAGAAAAAGGCGGCAGCCAGTTCACTGATGCTTCATGGCATGATGGTAGCTGCAATCGTTGGCATAACCATCCTCACGATGCATGCTACCAAGGTAATTGCTAAACCTGACGAGCATGTGACCCTCATTGCTCCTACTATTTCAAAGTACGAGCCGGTCATGACGCCGAAAGTTGCCAAGAAGCAACTGGCCGGAGGTGGGGGCGGTGGAGAGCACGCCAAGCTCTTTGAGAACAAAGGCCGCTTGCCCAAGATTGCGCCTCAGCAGTTCACGCCGCCGACGGTCGAGATTCGCAATACGGCGCCCAAGTTGGTCATGGAAGCGACAATCGTGGCTCCTCCCAACGTTAAATTGCCGGACAATCCTAACTTGCCAAACCTCGGTAATCCCATGTCATCGAGAGTAACGGGACCAGTTTCCAATGGCACCGGCTCTGGTGGCGGCATTGGTTCGGGTAATGGAGGTGGCGTTGGGTCCGGTTCCGGCCCGGGACACGGCCCAGGTCAGGGTGGCGGTTATGGTGGTGGCATTTACAAAATCGGTGAGATCGGCGTTAGCGCTCCAATTCCGAAATTCACTCCTGATCCGGATTATTCCGAAGAGGCTCGCAAGTCGAAGACGCAAGGCTTAGTGACTGTAGGCGCGATCATCGGAGCCGACGGTCGTCCACGCAATTTGCATATTATTCGCAGCTTAGGCATGGGTCTCGATCAGAAAGCCCTGGAGAAAGTAAGAACCTGGCTCTTTGAACCTGGCAAGAAAGATGGTCAACCTGTCGCCGTTGCCATGAATATCGAAGTCGATTTCCACCTGTACTAGGAGCTTCTAGCTACTGGCTACTAGCTCCTAGTTTGTAGCCACCCCACCGATGCAGTGTAGGATCACCCGATCACCTTACTTCGCGCCAGGCTTCTCGCTGCAATGCAACATGGCCCTGCCGGTATCGGACTGCCGTGAGGACAGGTGCGCGGATGTGACAGGAATGAGCAGATGCTGTCAGTGGCTTCCGGCGACAAGACGTGCTCAAACCTGCAAGCTTGTTCCGCTACCTCTTTTTCATTCTGAACGCGAAAGGTCTGGACAAAAAGGCATTCAGCGAGGCGGTGGCGGCGAATCACATCTTCGGCCCGTTTGCGTCCCTTTTCAGTAAAAGCGATCATGCGCTCACCGTGATGGGGAGAGTCAACGCTGGGGCGTAGAGAATCGTGGCAGCGATTCAGAATCTGTCTGTGGGTGTGCGGCTCGCGGGTATGTTCGTCCAGTTCAACGAGCCCCATTTCCTGCATGCGTTCCAGGGCCAGGGCAGTAGGCAAAGAGCCATCCACTTCCACGCGTCCGAGCTCGGCTGGTTCGCCATTTTCCGCCAACACCCAAAGCTCTTCCAGCACCTCATCGAACTGTTCCTCGTCGGTGAGAGAAAATGTCTCCTGCGAGGCAATCTTGCCGTGGTGCAGCTCGAGCTTACGGTCTGCCATGCGCGCCACCACCGGATCATGAGTAACCATGATGATGGTGTGGCCCTGGGCGTGCAGATCGCGTAATTCGCGCAACACAATCTCTTCGTTCACAGCATCAAGATTGCCGGTAGGCTCATCGGCCAGGATGATGTTGGGATTATTGATGAGCGCGCGGGCAATGCAAACCCGTTGCTGCTCGCCCCCGGAAAGCTGTGCCGGAAGGTGATGAGCGCGGTCTTTGAGACCGACACGCTCTAACGCTTCCAATGCTTCAGCCTTGTCCGTCATGCTGTGGAAGTACTGGGCCAGCATTACGTTTTCGAGCGCTGTCAGATAAGCAATCAGGTGAAACTGCTGGAAGATGAAGCCGATCTTCTCAGCACGAAACCGGTTTAACTCAGCCGCCGATATTCTGGCGATGTTTACGTCATCGATCCAAATCTCGCCTTTTGTGGGCTGGTCGAGACAGCCAATCAGGTTCACCAGCGTGGATTTTCCGGAGCCGGATGGCCCCATGATCGCCAGCCACTCACCTTGTTTTACGGAGAGCGAAACATCATCCAGGGCCTGCACTGCCACATTGCTGGAGTAAATGCGGGTGACATTCTTTAGCTCGATCGACATTGGATGTCTTCTATTCTCCCCTTAGAATGCCCGCAGGCTGAATCTCCCGCAAAACTTTGAGCGGAGCGCTGGATGCAATGAGCGCCAGGATTATGCTGCCAAAAGCGACAGGAAACAAGAGTCCTGGCCGTGGGGGTATCCCACTTCCAAAATTGGCTGAGCCAATCCACCAGGCAATTGCCGATCCGGCCACAAAGCCAAAGAGCGCGCCCACGATACTGATCAACATGGCCTCTCCGGCAAACAACATGTTGACCGAGGTATTCGATGCTCCCAGGGCCTTCATCACCGCAAAATCTTTGCGCCGCTCCAGGACCGATCCTGTAAGAGTGGCCACCATGCAAAGGATGATCAACACCACGACCACGGCCGACGCTGCCAGAACCACCGACCGCGTCTTCTCCAGTGTGGCCGCCTGTGCCGTTGTGATCTGCAACACTGGTTTGATCTCGAGTTGCGGCAACGCAGACCTGAGCTTTTCGACGCCACTCTCAATCTCTGAAGGCGAACCCTCGATCCGGATCTGTGCAGTATTGGCAGTGATGCCGGTCAGAGCAGTGAACAATTCCGGGTCCATATAGAGACGGCTATCATCATCGGAACCCGCATGGAATACAAATGATGGGTGGACCAGAAGAGTTTTTTTGCCAAACCGTACCTCAAATCTCTGGCGTTGCGGTGAGAGGATTTCTGCGGCGCGCGCACCCAGGAATACCTCAATGGGTTTAGGTTCAGATGGCTGGCCAACGTATGCGATGCCCGGGGTTAGCGACCACCAGGAATTCAGTTCTCTTAAGGATTGCAGGTCAACTCCGCCAATCACCAGCGGTGCGCCGGACGGACCCTCCGCAATTGCATAAGCGACGGGCACCACATCTCCCCGGTTTCCTAATATCGTTTTAATAACTGCCAATTGCCGATCATCAAGCGCTCCTTCACGGGCAGTAACAATGACATTGGCGCCAAATTTTCGGAACTCGCGGCTAAGTTTGGTACCTACTTCCGAATAAATACTCAAGGCCACGGTCGTTATGGTTGCCACGACTGTTATGGAGAGTAGCGCGGTAAACGAGCGATCCTTGCGCACCCATGCGGCTTTGAGCAGCATGCGGACCAGCAGCCGGAAGCGGTTCATGCGTCGCCCCGAAGCACCACGGCGGGATCGAAGCGCATGGCTTTGCGGATTGCCCCCGTGCTGCCCAGAAATGTGATCGCCAGCGCGCTGATCAATACGATGGCCAATACCACCGGAGGAACAGCAATGACCGAACCGAAGACGCTCTGGCCTATGCGATGGGCCAATATCACACCCGCCGTGAAGCCCAGGATTCCACCGCCGATCGCCAGAATTCCGGCCTCGGTCAGAAACAGCGATACCACCATGGAATTGCCGGCGCCGAGGGACTTCATCAGGCCAACTTCCTGGCGGCGTTCGATAATCGTCGCTGCCATCACTGCGGAAACCGCCAGCGCTGAAGCCAGCAGGGAAGCAATGGTCAACAGCAGCATCAATCCTGAAATGCGGGAGAGCACGTTGCCCTGGTTCTGCTCAACCTGCCGTATCTGTTCCACGCGGACATTCGGCAGCACCTTGCTGATCGAATCGGCGATGGAGTTGGCATACGACGAACACGACCAGCGCTCGTAAGCTGCGGGCGACATGGTCGCAGGGTTCTGGCGGGCAAAGGCGTCCTCGGGCTTAGTCAACGCGCTGACTACAACACGGCGCACAGCCTCAGGACGGTTCAGAATTTGCTGCACGAGATGCAGCGGAGCAACAATTGCCTCGTCCTCCTGGCTGCCGGTAGTCAGGATGCCGCTAACGCGCAGTTCTGTACTGCCGGCCTTGAGGGTGTCGCCAATATGAATATCCGCCCGATGGGCTAACGTGCTTCCTGCCAATGCATCCGTGCTGTTGTCTGCAGGCCAGTTGCCCGCGACCTTCCAGAAGCCATTGACCGTCCGAACGCCAGTCACAAAGCTTTGTTCGCCAATCTGAAGAGGTTGGGCAAAATAGGTTCCAATCAGATCGGTTTGAATGGCGCGTCCGCCGATGGTGATGTCTTTGGCGCTGGAAAGAAAAGGCGCGTATCCCAGAATGTTGTTTTTCCAGAAGACGCTTTTGATTTTGAGCAAGTCAGATTCGTGTATATAAGCCCCATCACTGGCCGGTTTCAGATCAACGCCGCCGATCTTCACATCCAGGCTGTCTGCCAATGGGGTAATCAGAAGATTGGCGCTGCCGGTACGCAATTCCTGGTTGAGTTTGTCCCCGACGTCGGTGGCCACTGAGACCATGGCCGTGGTGATGCTCATGCCTAAGGTAACGGCCAAAACAGCGAATGCCTTGCGCCGCACCTGGCGGCGAAAGGACTCGAATAAGAGACGGGCAAACATGGTGTTTACTTGGCGAACACGCCAAGTTGTTTGGAAAGATCATCGCGGGCCACGGTTACGGCAGTGACCTTCCCTTGACTATCTTTGTCCTCCTGGCTCAATTTAAGTGGAATCGGATTGCAACCTCCAGCCTGGCCCACAGTCTCGGGATTTACCGGAGAGGCACAATGCTTGCACGCGATTCCGTGTGATATTTTGTAAAAACCTGTAGGCCCGCAAATCTGGCAGGCGTCGAAAACGGCCTCGACCTTGTCTGGCGATTTTCGAAACAGCAGAAAACGTACATCCGTGCCATTGAGGTTCGCGCTATACCGGTGGAGGTCGCCTGTCTCCAGATCCGCAACCGCAATTTTGGTTTGTCCGCTGTTATCAAAAGTGACAGTATCCGCTTTCGAAAGCACCTCGGTGCTCTTTGCATAAACAAACTCAACCGTAATGGCGAGAATAAACAGCAGCGTAGTAAGGCACAGAGTGACTGCCCAGAGCCGTTCTCGCCGGGCCATCCATTGCAGCTTTCTCTCTTCTGCTTTCGAGGCTGCAACTCCCGTTTCAGGGCTCTTGCGCCGGTATTCCAGCAACACCATCAGGCCGGTAAGAGCAAGGATCGCGACGAAGAAGAAAGCATTATTTCGGACGATCGGGCCAACCAGCGACATCTCCCGTTTGCTCGAGGGCAGGATGCCTGCTTCCGAGAGATCATGCAAGCCGGTGATCGCAAGCTGGAAGGCAACGAAGAACAGTATGACGCTGGTGACCCGGAAGAACTTTTGCAAATTGATGCGGACACTCCCTTTTACGAACATCACTCCAAACACCACCGCCAGCGCCACTCCCAGCAGGGTGCCGATAAAGCTCATCAATTCCGTAGAGTTCAGCGAGACGCCCGAGAGGATCAGGACCGTTTCCACGCCCTCGCGAAAGACCATCAAAAAGACAAAGGCAAAAACGCCCCAGTGTGAGCTTCCGCCCGCCAGGGAACCGATCTTGGTTTCAATCTCGCCTTTGAGCTTACGGGCTGCTCGCGCCATGAAAATGACCATGCCGGTCACAAAGAACGCAGCCACCAGTTCAACCCAGCCCTCGAAAGTGTCGCTGTTCAGGCCCAACCGGGCGAGCGCCAGCGCCCCTGCCACGCTGCCGACAAAAGCAGCAATCAGGCCCGCATACACTGTCTTGCGCAGATCAGTACGTCCAATCTTCGTGAGATAGGAGAGGGTAATCCCCACGATCAGGGCCGCCTCAATACCTTCTCGGAGGGTGACGATCAGGGCTTGGAGCATAGCTCAATCTTGAAAATGAATTTCAATTTCAATTTCAACTAGAAATTTTACCCAGCTAGTCCGAGACAGTCAACATATTGAAATTGGTTCATCGGGTGATCCGGTGATCGGTTCATCGGTGATCGGGAGATAGCTGCCAGCTGCTGGCTACTAGCTACTAGCCATGTACAGGTCTGGTGAGAACACCTACTTCTTAAATAGCCGCTAAAGGGAGCCGCCTGCGCTTTTCCGATCACCCGATGAACCGATCTCCCGATTCTTCCCATCCGAACGATTCCAACTCGGCTGAGTACCTGTGCGTCTAACACTCTGGGTCCGATCCGTGCCAAGGGTGACTATTTGCTCCACTGTATGGGAATTTGAAAAGCTCCGTTCGCGTTGGGAATCCATTTGCAATAACTCCCGCTACACGATCTTTCAGGATTTTGACTGGAACTTGCTGGCGGCCCGGATATTTCATGACCGCGAAACCCTCTTCATTGTCTGTGCCGAGGCGTCTTATGGATTGGCCATCATTCCTGCGGTCCGGCGCACCGCCGATGGCACATTACGTCTGCTGGGCGAGGAGCTGTTTGACTATCGGACTTTCCTTGCCAATGGCGACAGCAGCGAACCACTTTTAAGGATCGCGCTCTCGTCTCTGGCGCAAACGCAGCAATCTCTGGAGGTTGTTGCCGTGCGCGAATCCGACCGGATGACGTTCATGGTTGACCCGTGTTGCAGGCGTGAGGGCGGCGAAGCCGACCAGGAGCCTGTAGGAGAAATCCTGAGCGGAAGCGAAGGAACCCGGGGACGATACTCGGCCACTTCGACTCTGAAAGGTGGCCAAAAACCTGCCAAAAACCTACTAAGCTTATTTCCGTTTACCGAAGCCCCCCTGGTAGATCGCACCGAAATGTCGGCTGAACAGTTCACCGCGACCCACAACCGTCTGGGGCGGAACATCCGTCGATTCCAGAGACTGGGATTTGAGGTAAAGACCTATGACGGCAGCCATTCCGAACTTCTTCGGAATATTTACACAAAAAAAGCGGCTCAGAGTACAGACAGTCTCTTCCGTGATTCCGCCCGCGTTGAATTCATCATTCAGGCGGCAGGAAGGGAACCGCAATGCTGTAAAGTATTTGTCTTGGAATGTGGATCGCAACTCGCCGCAGCCCTGGTTACCTTTCAAGACGGAGACGTTCGACGCTTCTATACGGGACTGTTCGACCGCGACTATGAAAAACTGTCACCGGCGATGAGCCTTATCTACGAAGCCACCCGCCAGTCACTCGCTGCTGGCTTGAACTGCGATTACATGACCGGAACACAACCCTACAAACTGCGGCTGGCTACAGGCTCTATGCCGCTCTACCGGCTCCAAGCCACCCCTGAGCAGTTGGCCGCCCTGGCCGAGCAAATTGCAGCCTGAAACTCAAGATTGCTCAGTCGGGAATGCGCTCTTATCACTTTTGGTAATTATGGCAATTCTGGCAGTTATGCAATGGTCACAGTTGTTTCAAGTATTTCTTCGCCTCTTCCAACTGAGGAAAAAGCTTTTCTTCCGCTTGAAACGCCGGTCCATGCACGCAACGACGGCTGCCGCGCAGCTTGACCGGGTGCCGCAGGTGAAGCATTTCGTGGTAGACGAGGTATTCGACCGCGCAGCGTGGAACGCCGGGGCGATCAAAGACCCGGCTGACGACAATGGTGTTGTGTGCGGGATCGTAATGTCCCAGGCTCTGGCGCGAGTGGCTGGAACTCCAGGTCATTTGCGGGCGTGCCATCAGGCCATAAAAGAATCTGGTATTCAAATCGTCGAAAATCTGTTCCAGGTGGTAGTGCGTGCCTTGAGGGCCATGAATCTTCTTGCGCCCACGCATCTGCCGGATCAAGTGAGTCTTAGACGAGATGCTCTGGCTGCCGGCAAACTTGCGAAAGCGAGCGGCATGGCCGTTGTCGATCTCCTTCCCATAAAGCTTTGCGATGAGGATGTGAAGGATGGCGTGCAGTACGTCGTCTGCAGCACCTTCCATCAGATCAGAGAGCCGCACCAGGACCTGTCCTTCGCGCAAACGAATAGTGTTATTGAGATTGGCAAAAGGGAAGAACTGTACCTTGAAAATCGGCATCGGCGCTCGGGGCCGCACTTCCCGGTACGTCTGCTCAAAAAGACTCGCAACTCGAGGGTTCACCGGGTTCAGATTAGCACGAAGAGAAAATTTGGAAAAATTGAGATTTTTGGATTTTCTCCTACCCGGCTTTTCGTAATGCTGAAACGCCTGAAAACGTTTATCCTTGAAAGGAAAGATCTGGCTATGGCAAATCTTGATTGGTCACAGTGTCCCGCTGTCGAGAGCATTCCCGGCAAGGTGAGCGGCGCATGGACGTTTCGTAATTCGCGGACACCGGTCAAGCTCGTTTTTGAAAATCTTGAGGATGGCATGACCGTTGACGAGATCATTGAGCAATATCCTGTTTCTCGCGAGGAAATTAAAGCCGTACTCGACTTTGCTATCCATAGTCTCGACACAGACAGTAACTCTTAAGCCGTGTTGATATTACTTCGTCTTCTTCCCAGCCCCCATATCCTTGTCCTGATCTTTATCGTTCATGTACTCGCGGGCTACATCAGCGCTGGACTTGAGGGCATCTTCTGCATCCTGTAAGACGTAGCGATACTCCTGGGATTCGACTTTGGCTTGAGGATCGGTATCACCGGCGGCCTTCAATGTCCGTAGCTTCAACTCAAATTTATCGTCGGCTTCGATGACCAGCTTTATTCCTTTTCTGAAATCCTTTTTATCGTCCTTGTTCAAGGGACGCCCAGCGTACATGTCGAGATTGCTGTTGATCTCATCGAGGATGGCGGTGAAGTCTTCGAGCAGGTCATGGACTTTTTTCCCTCGGCCATCGGCGAGTTTGGGATCAGAGCGCATCTGATCGATAGCCAGCAGGCGGGCTTCGGCGAATCCTACCAGCAGCTTCATGCGTTTGAAAGGCTCCGTAGCCACCTCGCGCAATTTATCGGTCTCGGCTTCGGTAAGCGGGTCGCGCCGCCCTGTGGCAGAGCCGAAGGTGAGCAGCAGAAGAAGGACAACGACCAATCTTTTTGCGGTTTGCATGGTTAACTCCCTTTTTTCTTCGGGGGCGCGAACATCTCGTTCAACAGGTCCTGGCGAAGTTGCTCCAGCTTTTTCTCGATTGCATCGAGGGGAGGCCGATCATCGGCAGCGAGAGTGCGTTTTAACGCTTCCAGTTTGCGCTGGGTGGTGCGCAGAGTGATCTCCGTCTCCTTCATTTTACTGCGACTCTTGATGGACGCATCGCGCGCCTTGGTAGCGTAGTTCAAGATCTCCTGCACGGTCTTCTGTGCCTCTACTACATTGCCTTCGGTAAATTGCTGGTCGGCGATCGGCACAAGGAGCTGAGCCAGGTCGGCGCATAGTTTGGCTTGATGGCCTCCTTCAGCCTTATCGGCCTCGGCTTTCATCTGGTCGATATTCTTCTGGGCGGCGCCAGCAGCAAGCGCGCCTACGAGAAGAACGCAAATGGCAACTAGTTTCCGCATATTATTTTGGTTCAATGGCAAGCAAACGGTGGCGCGCCTGAAACTCCTGGTCAGGGAATTTGCCGGCTGAGGCCGCAAGAAAGAGTTTATAGTTTTCCGCTGCCAATTTCCTGATATTCAGGCTGTCGTAGGCGGTGGCTCGCATGAAATAGGTTGCTGGGATTTCAGGCAGGTATTTGGCGCGCAATTCCAGGGCGCGCAAGGTCAGTTGGTAGTGTTTATTCTGTTGGGCGGCAAAAGCGAGGTCGCCATAAGCCTCCGCCAGGCCGGGTTTTTGCTGTAAAGCTTTCATCAGCTCGGGCTCAGCTTCGGCGTATTTGCGCTGATGAAACAAGACCTCTCCGTATAGCCAACGCAATTCGGCATCGGCCGTGGACTGCAGCGCCAATGGTTGCAATAGCCGGGCCGCAGCATCGTATTGCTTGGCGTCGTAGTACAGCAGAGCCAGTTCACGCGCAACGTCCGGATCGGTAGAAGACTTGTTCAGGGCTTCCAGCATGGCAATCGCATCCGAAGACTTGCCTTCAGCGCCCAGGACTTTGGCGAGCTGCGCCTGGGCGGCTGCGTGTCCCGGATGTTCGCCCACATATTTCTTCAGCCAGGTCTCAGCATCAGCCAGCCGTTTTTGCTTGAGATAAATGCCAATAAGATGCTCTACACCGGCTGTGTCGCCCATGTTGGCGGCACGCAGATACTGCTGCTCGGCTTCTGCAAGGTTGTTACTCTGCTCCAGCATCCTGCCGGTGGCCACGGTGGCCGCAGAATCTTTCGGATCAAGTTCGGCAGATTTTTGATAAGCATCCAAAGCCGCTTTCTTATCGCCCTCTTCCAGCACTTGCCCCAGAGCGAACCAGGCTTTGCTGAGGGCTTGTTCACCGCCTGAACCTGGTTTGAGCTGAACTGCGTTTCTCAGGACAGTCGCCGCCTGGGCAAGATCGGAGGATTGCGCCAGCGCGACACCCAGGTTCAGATTGGCCTCAAACCACTTTGGACTTAATTCCACGGCTTTTCTGTAAGCCGCAACTGCATCGGCCGGCTTTCCCAAATGGTTTTCTGCAAAACCAAGATCGAACCAAGCCTGAGGATTCTCCGGCTGCCTTGTGACTACAAGCTTGAGCTGGCTTTCCGCGCGGTCATATTGCTGCTTTTGCAGCAAGCTTTCCGCCTCCTGAAGAGAGTCACCCTGTCGAGTCTGAGCATTAAGGCCCAAAGCGAACAAGAGTATGGCCGAGTAGTAAGCGATCTTGATCTTCACAACCTTCACAGCGATTGCATGACTGCTATGCGTTCTGGTTTCCAAATCCATTTGATCCTTTGGGCCAGCTGCTGGTTGCGCTTCCGGGCGCTAATCCAACGGTTTGGCCGTAGAAAGCCACCAACCATTGCCCGAACACCAGCAAGTTTCATCAGGAGGGGTATTGCGCCGCAAGGATTGCACGTTCTTCATATCGCCACGTTTGAATGCTTCGGATAATTTCCTGGCAGTCTCATCATCACGCGCTCCGGCGCAGGCGATAAACATCACAGGATAGAGGAAGCGTGCGTCCAAGCGATTGGGAGATGATTGCGTTACCAGCAGCATTCCGCCCGCGCCGGGTGTCCCCCCAGGGCCATCGGGAGTTAGTGGAAACAGCAGACGTCCCCCGGGCCGCAAAGCATCGAGCCAGATATCCAGTGGAGCGGTCGCTCCAGCATTCACGTATATGACGTCGCACGCCGGCAAAATTCCGGCTGAGCCGGATTCAGAGCAGACAGTGACATTAGAAAGATCAGCCAGGTTCACCGCAGCCCGTTGGGCAAGCTCCTTGTCGATCTCATAAGCAACGACCGATCCGGTCGTGCCAGTGAGCCTCGCAAGCACAGCGGTGTAGTAGCCGGTGCCAGCCCCAATGTGAACGACCGTCTCGCCCACCTTCACATCCAGAGCAGCCATAGCGGCAGCATGAAGAAGCGGCTCACCGTTGTTGATACGGTTCTCCTTCGACAACGCGACGACGACGTTCTGGTAGAGAAAAGCCGGATCATCAGAAGGGGTTTCGATATAACCGGCAGCGGTGAAGATACTCCATGGTCCCGGCCCAACAAAACGTTCTCGGGGAGTGGAGGCAAAAGCCATGGTAACTCGTCCATTTGGTTGTCCAATGCTGGCCGTGATCAGTTTGGCAAAAAATGCTCTGTGCACTTCGAGGCGGTCTTGATTCATTTTGGTTATCTTATGTTTTTACCGCAATGGAGTTAGGGACGCAAAGGAAATCTGATCATCGTTTGAGTGCGAATGGCTGGTATGCTCGATAGCCATGACAACGGAACGCCGTCGTTACAACTTATGCATTGTTGGATTCGGCAATGTCGGAAAGGCTTTGGTAAAGCTCTTGCAGCGCAAATCCAGCGAATTGCGGGAGCGGCACGGCATCGAATGGAAGATTACCGGGATTGCCAGCCGTAGCCTGGGATGGATTGCCTGTGCCGATGGCTTGAATCCCGATCATCTGCTGGATGATCGTGCCCGCTCTCGCCTGAAACCCACAGCGCAGGAGATCCGCGACTGGCTCGATATCGCCAAGGCTGACGTGTTATTTGAAGCCTCGTCGCTGAACCGGCACGATGGACAGCCAGCGATTCAATACCTTCAGGCGGCCCTGGAATCCGGCGCCCATACCATCAGCGCCAACAAAGGCCCCGTAGTTTTTGCGCTGGACGAATTGTCTGCATTGGCGCGCTCGAAGGGCCGGCGGTTTCTGTTTGAATCCACGGTGATGGATGGCGTCCCGATCTTTTCGCTTTTTCGGGAGACACTCCCTGCAGTAGAAGTGAGCGGCTTCCGGGGCATACTCAACGCCACCACTAATGTGGTGCTCGAGGGCATGGAAGCCGGCCTTCATTTGAGTAAGGCAGTCCAAAAAGCGCAGGAAATGGGCATCGCCGAATCCGATCCTTCCGATGACCTGGAAGGCTGGGACGCAGCGGTGAAGGTTGCAGCCTTGTCCGCCGTCGTCCTGGGATGTTCTCTTCGATTGCACGAGATTGAACGGCAGGGAATTACGGCGCTCGATACAGCGACCGTGCAGGCTGCTCGACAGGCTGGTGAGCCGTATAAATTAGTATGCCGCGCCCATCGCGACGGCGATGGTGTGAGAGCCAGCGTAAAACCCGAGCAGCTTCCGCTCGCCGATCCGCTGGCTCGAATTGATGGTGGAAGTTCATGTGTCCATTTTGAATTGGATATACTTCCAGGGTTAACCATCATCGAGCACGACGCAGACCTTGAGACAACGGCATACGGCATGTTCGCAGACTTTATAAGAGCCGTGAGCGATCGTTAATGTGATTCACCGCAGAGGAAACTAAACCGCAAGGGCGGTTTTCAATTTTGGTAATTCCGGCAGTTTTGGCGATTTTGGCAATTCAACATGTCTTCAACACTACACTACCAAGAAGCAGCAATCACCGATTTAGATCCCACATGGGTGCGAGCTCAATTTCCTTCATTACAACAGACCGTAAACGGCCATCCAGCGATCTTTTTTGATGGGCCGGCGGGCACCCAGGTTTCGCAGCAGGTGATCGACGCTGTTACTAATTACTTCTTGCATAGCAATGCTAATAACTGCGGAGCCTTTGCGACCAGCAAGCGCACTGATGAGACCATTGCCGAGGCGCATTTGGCGATGGCTGACTTTCTGAATTGCTCGTCCAAGGAGATCACCTTTGGTCCCAACATGACCACCCTGACTTTCGCCTTCAGCCGTGGAATCGGGAGGGAGCTCAAGCCTGGAGACGAAATCATCGTCACTCTTCTCGATCATGATGCAAACTTCGCTCCCTGGCTGGCGCTGGAAGAACTGGGTGTGATTGTTCGCAAGGTAGACATTCACGAAGCAGACTGCACCTTGAACATGGACGACCTTCGCAGCAAGATCAACTCGCGCACCCGCCTGGTTGCTGTCGGATATGCAGCCAATGCAGTAGGTACGCTGAATGATGTCCGCGAAGTGGTTCGGCTTGCGCATGATGTGGGCGCCTTGGCCTTTATCGACGCCGTACATTACGCCCCGCATGGCCCTATTGATGTCCGAGCGCTGGATTGCGACTTTTTGGCATGTTCCACCTATAAGTTCTTCGGTCCTCACATCGGGGTGATGTACGGCAAGGCTGATCTGTTGAACCATTTTCGTCCTTACAAAGTGCGTCCCCAATACGATTCCTTGCCCGATCGCTGGGAGACCGGCACGCAGAACCACGAATGCCTGGCAGGCGTTACAGCAGCGGTAGACTATCTTGCCGCCCTCGGACGCCACGTAGCTCCCGCTGTTCCCGGACGTCGCTCCGCGCTGCTGGCCGCGTATGCGGCAATCCAAAAGCACGAGCGAGCATTGCTTACGAGGCTGATCTCCGGCTTGCTAGCAATTCCCGGCCTCAAGTTCTACGGTATTTCCGATGCAACGCGCTTCGATCAGCGCGTTCCGACAGTAGCCATCCGCATGGAAGGATATTCGCCCTTGCAACTGGCCCAATACCTGGGAGAGCAAGGAATCTTCACCTGGGATGGAAATTATTTCGCCGTCAACCTTACAGAGCGATTAGGCGTAGAAAAACAAGGAGGCCTGTTGCGGATCGGCATCGTCCACTACAACACCGCCGAAGAAGTAGATATCCTGCTTCGGGCCTTGCAGAAACTGCGCGATTAGTCTTTGGAGTCGTATGTATGCTATCGATTCGCCTACTATTGACCCTGCTCATTCTGGCTCCCCTCTCGAGCGCCGAGACGTTCGACAAACCTTTATCCAAGAAGACGGTTGACTTAGGTCCATCACGATCGACTCCATCAACTCACGCCAAGGTCACCTGTTATTTCTTTTCGACCTTCATGGTCAAACAGGTCGATCTCGGAGAAAAGGGCGCAGACCGCCTCTCCATCGTTCCGATCACCAAGGGAAGTCCGATTGGATGTACCCGGTCACGGGTGAAATCAGAAAAAGTGATCGACCCCAAGGACTGGACTGGATATTTCAAAGGCGTCAAGAATGATTTCGTCTTCTTTGACGCCGACGATGGAGTCAACGGTGGAATTGGCTTTGCGGTATATGACGCCAAAACGGCAACCAAACTCTTTGAAGATTCAGCCGATGGGCCGCTGGAGTTTTCGGCCGCGCCCAACCAGGAATTGTCGGTGCGCTATGCGCGCGTGCTCGACGCCGAATGTTCGCTTCCCAAGGAAAAAGAATCATGCTTGGAACACATCAAGCAAAAAACCGGCTCCGAAACCCTGCCCAAGCCCGACTGCGAAAAAGGATATGAGGAGAGTGCTCAAAATCTGGCCAAAGGCCGCTGCCAGAACCAAAACCCGGCCGATCCTGATTGCCTCAACAAAGAACTCAAACTAGTAAGACAACAATGGAGCGACGCAAGCTCCATCATCTCTTATCCTGTCGAAGTCGTACTCAGCCCGCATCCGGGCATCAAGCCGGTAGCAGGACCTGTGAAGTGCTGGCCCGCGGACTAAAGCCAATAAGTCCGCGCTGTTATGAGTTTGGCCTGTACTTGGGCGAGCTCAACGCGCTTTAGCAATTGTCGTGTAAGTTTATCGCTGCCAGGTTCCCTGTCAGCAATGCGGGAAGCGTAGAGGAATCCAGGAGATCCTATTCCTTGCGGGCAGCCTTGCGCCGTTCCGCGATCAATTCATCAGCCAGCGAGACACCCGGCTTGACGTGCTTCCGGACAAGGCGCTGCACCTGCTGAATGCGTCTTCTAAAAGTTATGATTGAGAATTCGTTGTTCTTGACTCGCGTTTTCGCGCTCATGGCATATCTAGCATACAAGAAGATTATGACTCCGGCCCCACTATCAACACCGAAGGCACTTTTTTCCGATCATGCATCCGCAAATAAAAATACCCAATCCCCGCCAGGCCTAACATCAGATTAGGAGTTTCGCCGCCATTGAGAACTCCGCAGGGCCAGGGATTGCGTTCCATGCGATATTTGCGCACTCCATCTTCGGCGACCTCGCGAATGATTTTGAGACTATCGTTGTGCGGCAAAACATCGCTCGCGTATATCAGAAGTTCGGCATTACCGCAGTTGCCGTGGCAAAGAGAGTAGTTGCCTTGGCCGCTTTGGAGCGAGGCTTGTAGATTCCTGGTTGTAGTGCGAAGAGCGGCTTCAGCTTCGGCGCGGCAGGTTGCATCCTGCAGAATCTGGTAAGCGCGAACTCGGGAAAGGCCTATGCCTGGCGCTCCGTGGCACCAGGCCGCGCTAAATCCCGGTGCGTTGCCAGCTTCGTCGTCGAATCGAAAATCGGGCCAGTTTTCCTGTTGCGGATCAAACCATCGCCGTTCGTATCGCAATGCTTCCTGGGCTGCCTGCAAGAATTTTTGGTCATTAAACTTTCTATGTAGTTCCAGAAATGCCCAAGCAATTCCGGCAGCGCCATGAGAAAAACCGGTAAGGTCTCTCTGCTCCGGGCCTTGAATGGTTTTCCACGACCAGCCGTCCTCACTCCGATTAGCGCTCCCCAGCAGCATCTCTCCATGTTGAAAAACCACGTCGAGCAGGAAATCTTGTCCGTACCGGCCGTGTATTTTGAGCATGACCGGGATTACGCCCGCGCTGCCGGAAACGATGTCCCAGGTTTGGGAGGTCAGGCCTTCTCTGGGGATGGTTTCGAGGGTTCTCAAACCGCGCTCAACAAGTTGCTGCTGGTCAAGAAGGTCTCCCACCTCAATCAGGGCGAAGGCAAGGCCTGTCAGGCCAGAGTAGAAGCCGAAATCACGGTGAGCGTTGAACCTTTCCAATTGCGAGAGACCACATTCCACCGCCCCCAGCGCAGTCTTTTTAAAAGTCTTTTCCTGGGTGTGCGAAAAAAGCTGAGCGAGAAAAAGCCCAATTCCGCTTACGCCGCCATACAAATCAGGTCCAAAGGCGCGATGGCCGACCTGCCAGCGCCGGTCAACATATTCCATCGCATCGCCCAGCCAGTTACAGCGCCCACCCGCCCAGATCACATCGCGGCATAAACGTTCGCCAATTGCATTGGCAGTATCAAGAAACGTAGTGTCGAAAGACTTGGCATCGCTCATGAGATTCACTTTCGGCTGCTGCCTGTCACCGGGCCTCCTTGATTCCAAAGAGTTCCCGGGTAGCCGTTTGCGGATCCAGCAATATGTTCATGCTTACCTGAAGCAGGTAAAGCGCATTGGGATTCATTTGCATGGAAATGTTGGGCGCTTCATAGACACTCTGGATCATCCGCGCTGCGCCGTAACTGATGCTGCGTCGTAGCCACTCCTTCTCTTTGCCGGCTGGTATCTCTGCCACCTGCTTGTAGCGGTCCCAAAATGCACTGATGGACGCTTGAACAACTTCGAGCGAATGGGACGCTCTGGCGATTACCTGCTCCGCAGTAGCGCCAGGCCAGGTGGGTATGGATAGGATCCAATACGAGAGGTACGATTGCAGAACCGCGCCAACATCCCATAGCTCATCTCCAACATCCGCCAGTTCCCAATCGATCAGTCTTAATTTGAGCTTGTCACCGGTTCCTGAAGTGGGCTGAATCAGGCAGTTGTCCCAGCTAATGTCTCCATGGATCAGGCTGTTCTGCTCCCATTGTGCGCGCAAATGATCAAGGGTTGTGGCGAACTGATCGTATTTTTTTACGATCTCCAGCAACTGCGAGTTAGCTGCGCTCAATGACTGAAACCATCCCGGTTGATGCTGATGAATGGAGAGAATCCAAGGCGCCATTTTGGGAAACACCGAGACCTGTGAAATCTGGTCCAGCTTTCCTTTGGTCGCATAGTGATATCGGCCTAGAGCTTCTGCCAGGGTTTCAGCGATCTCAACCGGACATCTCCCTAGCCTTTGATGGCACTCGGCCAGGCTTTCATAACCCGGCAACGACTCCAGCACCAGGAGATGGTTTTGGGAATCATAGGAGAGTAGCCCGGGCACCCATTCCGCCAAAGCCGAAAACTCGGGAACAGTCTGCGCGAGCGAGTAGACCGAAGCTTCGCGTTCAATCGAGGCAATAGCCACCGCGTCCCATTGCTGCACCTGCTTGACCAACAGTCCCGGATGCCGCCGGCGAATGATCTTAAAACTACGGTTTCGTCGAGGCGCTTCCACGATGAGCAGGTCGCCGTCAACGACGGAATCGTAGGTCATCAATCCGCGTTGCAACAGGTAATGCGCTACGCTGCCGGAGTTCAGAAGCATTTATTTAAGGAATACTGCAAGCATTTTACGAGGTTTGTAAACGTGGCGGAAGTAACCTGCACTGAGGGCTGCCGAAGTAATCACCCAATATCATGCTTCTCATGATGCACCCGCTTCTCCGGCCAACCCTGTTCATTCAAGGCTTGGCGCGCGCTGGTGATCATAGCGGCTGGGCCGCAGAGATAGGCATGGGCATTCTCAGGATTAGGCTGCAGACGATGCAGGTGGTCTTGGACATACCCGCAAGCTCCATGCCAATTTGCTGAAGGACGGCTCAAGGTCGGCAGGTAATGAAAATTGGTGTGCTTCCCGGTCAGCTCCAGAAACTCGTGGTGAAAGAAAAGAGATTCGCGGTCCCGAGCGCCGAAAATGAGGCCCACCCTTGCTTCTGAGCGTCGCTCAGTGTTTCGAAGCAACCAATGAATCATCGAACGGATGGGTGCGATTCCCGTACCTGCTGCCAGGAAGACTGTATCGCCCGCAGGCTGCTGCAAGACGAAAACACCTTTAGGCCGCGTAGACCGCACCTGGGTTCCTTCATGAAGGTCGCACAGCCGGGCGGCTGCAGATCCTTTTGCGCCTCGCCGGAGGCACAGCTCGAAAGAATTGTCCCCGCAGGGAGCCGACGCAATCGAATATGGAGACGGTGTCGAATCTCCCTGCGCCGCAACTTCAAGGCAAATCGATTGTCCTGGCAGGAACTCTAGCGGCTCTTCACTCTCCACGCGAAAAGTCAAATGATGAGCGCTGGAAGAGAGCGGCACAGATTTAATCAGCGTCGCATTCAACAACTGTTCGGAGATTTCTTCCTTGGCCGGCGCAGGCGCGTGCGAATTCATGCTAGTTTTGTTGGATACAGCAACTCTGAAAATGTTTTAATCTCACTATACAGAATTGCAAATACCGCAAGTTGCTGGAAAAAGTCATGGTACCATAGGGTACCAGTTTGACACCTTGATGTCCGATCTCATGCCAGGAATCGAATTTATCGCTTGCCAGAAAGCGGCATCAAAGGCACAATTTTGCATTCCGTTTTAACCTGCAATAAATGTTTGGTCGCATTTAAAGGACCTTTTGGGTATTATTCGTTTGAATACTCATCAGGCCGAAGGAGTTCGATTTTAATCAGCAGGACGAGCCAGGCAAGAAGATGTTAATCATTCTCAGGAGCTGAATTAAATGGAAGAAGTCTCGGCCGCCCGCCCCAGCCGGTCCAATCGCACTGATATTTTCGAGAAGTGCTGGAATTTCAACCGCGCGCGAGCTTTGCAGGAGGCTGGCCTCTACCTTTATTTTGAGGTTTTTGGCGCCCGCAATGGCTGTGACGACGGCGAAATCATGCTGGGCGATCGCAAAATCCTCATGTTCGGTTCCAACGATTACCTTGATTTAACCAATGACCCGCGGGTTAAGGAAGCGGCCATCGAGGGAATTCGCCAGTTCGGTACTGGGGTTAGCGGGTCGCGGCTTTTGAATGGCACTCTTCACATCCATGTGGAACTTGAAGAAGAGCTTGCTGACTTCATGGGCAAAGAAGACGCTATTCTCTTTGGCACCGGCTTTCAGGCCAATTATGCTGTGATAGCTGCCCTCGCCCAGGAGGGCGAGGTAATCCTTTGCGAACACAACCTCCACGCCAGCCTGGTGGATGGCGCATTGCGGTCCCAGGCGCGCAGTGTCAGGTTTCGTCATAATGATCTTCAACACCTTGAGAGGCGTCTACAGCAATGCCATGAAAGTGCGCTCATCGTCACCGAGAGCGTCTTTAGTATGGAAGGCGATGTGGCCGATCTCAGGACCCTTACAGCCCTTGCAAACGAATATGGCGCCAGGACTTACGTTGACGAAGCCCACGGACTCGGCCTCTTCGGTCCCACTGGAGCAGGGGTGGCCGAAGAGCAAGGCGTGCTCAAAGATGTAGATGTGGTCATGGGTACCTTCAGCAAGTCGCTGGCTTGCGCAGGCGGTTTCGTCGCCTCCACTGAGCCGGTCGTCCACTACCTGAAACATCTGGCTCAACCCTTTGTTTTTTCAGCGAGCCTTCCTCCAGCTTCAGTGGCCACGGTTCGGACAGCCCTGAAAATCCTGCAAGCCGAACCGGAGCGCCGCCAGCGGCCACTGCGGATTGCCGACAAAATCCGGGCAGAGTTGGCAGCCTTAGGGTTCAATGTGATTATCGCCAACAGTCCAGTGGTTGCCGTAGTGATACCCGACGACATTACTCTCTTCCAACTGGCCAAGCAGCTATTGCAAGAGGGAATTTATGTCAATCCGGTTGTCCGTCCGGCAGCGACCCAGAACCTGCTGCGGATCTCCTGTACCGCTGCACACAACGAAGCCCATGCGTGGAGGCTGGTGGAAACCATGGAGCGGCTTGCTAAACGCCTGAATATAGAATTGGAAAAGCCTGTAAAGGAACATGGCAAGGCCAACGTTGCACTATGATCTCTTGAGTGGCGATGACTCAAATAAGAAAAACAGAAATCTCATTTTGGTAATCGAGGAATGAAGCCTACATGCCCGATGCATTAAATTTAACCGGAATTGCACTGACTGTTAACCAGGGAAAATGGAAGCGGCTGGCGAAGAGCGTAGCCAAGAACTCGCTCTTGCCCCTGGCCGCCAAGATCGACCAGGAAGGCAGCTATCCCCGGGAAAGCCTGAAGGCCGTTGCCGATGCTGGTCTTATGGGCCTCCTGATGCCCAAGCAATACGGCGGTCCTGGAGAAGGAATTCTCACCTATGCCATGGTGCTTGAAGAACTTGCCCAGGGTTGTGCATCCACAGCCATGGTCTATTGCATGCACGCCAGCACCTTGCCCATGGTCGCAGCTTTGGTCACGGAAGACCAAGTCGAACCCTACGTCAAGCCCATCGTGGAAGGCCGGTGGATTGGGGCGCTGGCCATGAGCGAGCCGGGTTCAGGCAATCGTCTCTGGCACATGGATAGCTATGCGCAACGCAATGGATCGGGTTACCTGATTGACTCATTCAAATCCTTCTGCACCAGTTGCGGCCAGGCTGATTTTTACGTAGTTCCGGTGCGCGCCGATTCCACGGTTGCGCCTACCGAGCTCAGCCTCTTCATGATCGATGGCAAGGATCCCAATATTCTTCCTATCGGCAAATGGGATGGCATGGGTCTTCGCGGCAATTGCAGCATGCCGATCCACTTCAAAGGCTGTCATGTTCCTGAACGGGCGCGGCTCGGATCTCCAACCTGCGGCTTCTCCATGCTCTTTGCCTATTCGCTGCCTATTTACCAGGTTGGATTGGCGACCTGTTACCTGGGCATTGCCCAAGCGGCTTATGATGCCGCGGTGGAGCACGTAAAAAAGCGTGTTCACAGCGATACGAAGATGCCGCTTTCTCAAGTGGAAACCGTTCAGCGCTACATTGCAGAGATGAAGATGCGCGTGGACGAAGCCCGCTGCATGGTCTATCGGGTCGCCCAGATGTCCGACAATGCCATGGTGCTCTTCAATGAGCTTCATGCCGCTGACCTGCTCGATGAGATTATCCGCGAGAACCCCGACGATCCATATTTCATCGAGTTGGCCCAGCTCAAATTTGCGGTCAATGAAATCGCCGTAGAAGTTGCCAGCAAGGCATTCCAGGTATGCGGAGGAACGGCTTACAAGCGAGGCCATCCGGTCGAGCGTCATGTCCGCGATGCTCGTGCCGGTTCGGTCATGGCTCCCTCTGACGACTCTCTAAAGCTGATTGTAGGACGACAAATTTTAGGCATTCCCCAGCCTTGGGATGGGGATGCGAGGAGATAAAGAAACATGGCTGCCACAGATGTAACCCCGGTCCAAACCAGCGCGCTGTTGAGTTCGTTGCACGATTTTCAAAGGACGTTTAACGAAAACCAGCGCGTAAAGAAATTGATCAAAAATTGGAACCGGTTCCTTAAGGCGGAATCCACCGATACCTCGGAGATTTTCACGGTAACCATCCAGGACCTTGCTGCCAACGAAATCCAGCCTGGCTGCTCGATTCCTGAGGATAACGAGGACCTTGTTACGCTTCAGGCTTCCGAAGAGGCGCTGGTGAGAATTTTTACCGGCAAATATAACCCGGCCCATGCGCTCATCGATGGCGCACTCGCAGTCTTTTGCAGCGAACGCGACAAGGTGAAGCTCGAAGCCATCGCCATGGTCATTTGGGGACTGTAGGGACCGATAAATGAAAAAGGTCTTTGAACTCGGTTTTTACGTAACCTTTGGAGCAGGCATTGCTTTCGGGATCAGCTCTTTTACTATTCTCTCGGAGTTGTTCAAGGTTGCGAATATCCTTTGGGTGTTAGTCTCGATCAGTCTCGCTGGTTTGGTCTGCATGTTGATCTCCACTTCGATTGCCGAGCTGGCCAGCATGTATCCCTCTTCCCCTGGCGTTCGCACTTATTTGAAAGTTGCCCTACCAGCGCGCTCTTCATTGTTCCTAGTTTATCTGTATCTCATGTTCATGATCATGGTGGCAGGCATTGAAAGCTATCTCTTCGCCCTGGTTGTCCGGCAGCTTTTCCCCGGCATTCATCCTCTGATTCTCGTTTTGTCCCTGCTGGCAGCTACGGTGATTGTGAATCTTCTGGGCTTGGAACTGCCTCGTGGCGTCCAGATGTTTACCACGGCAGCCTTGATTCTGAGTGTACTGTGCCTGGGCATTGCCGGCGCAGCCTCGTATTTCGGCAGTGGGCACGTCAACGCTGGCGCCGTGACCTCTCATCCCTTGTCCCAAATTGGCGATGCCGTGGGTTCAGCCGTTTATCTCTTTATTGGATTTGAGTGGGTCACGATGATGGGCTTTACCGCCAAAGCCTACGAGCGCAAAATCCCGGTCTCCATGCCTCTGGCAATTTTGACCAACATCATTGCTTATTGCGTCTTTTCTTTGGCGTTGGCCGTGAGCTTGCCTGTCAAGGAAGTTACCAACACCGCCATTCCCCAAATTCCTTACTTCGTGCATATGTTCGGTCCGCGCGGCAGCATCGTAGGCTTGGTGCTTTCGATCCTGGCGATCATTTCATGCTTCAACGCGGGCGTCATGGGTGGTTCGCGCCTGATTTATGCCTTGGCGCGTGAAGGCAGCCTTCCCAAATCATGGGCCAAAATGTCGTTGAATACCGGAGCGCCCATCGGAGGCGTCCTGGTGCTTGGCGTGCTTGCTTCGATAGCTTCCGTGATTATTGTTCAATATGAGCTTGAAGAGGTAGCGGCCGTTACCGGGTCGGCAATCGTATGTTGTGTCTACGCAGCCTTCATGTGGGCCGTTCTTCGTTTGCGTAAAACTCAGCCCAACGCACGCCGGACGTTCCGCAGCCCCTTGCCCGTCTGGCTTCATTGGGTATTGATCGTTGTGCTGCCCATTGCTGGAGTTCTGGCATTGTTCGGCATCAAGGGCAGGACCATCGAAGTGCTGGCAACATTGGCAGGATTGATTGTAATTTCGGCTATTACGGTGTTTTGGTCAACTAAATATCGTAATCGAAGCAACGAAGTCGCGATGCGGGTTCAGCAAGGCGCGTAAAACAGAAGTCGGATCAGGGAGAGCGAACTCGGATGCAGTCCGGTAACAACGATTCAAAATGCGTTCCACTGGGCACGGTCCCGGAGATAGTTTCCGATTATGGCCGTTACTGCCGCCCTGAGATGGCGCGCATGTTGCATTCACTCAGCCTCGATGCTGTTTACGAGCGCGCCGAAGGCGACTACATGTGGCAGCGCCGTGGTGAGCATCTGGTTAAAGTTCTCGATCTGGTGGGAGGCTTCGGCGTCAACCTGTTGGGGCATTATCATCCCGAGTTGGTAGCTGAAGATATTCGCCTGCTTCAGGAGCGTGTTCCTCTCATGGCCCAGGGCTCGTGCCGCAGGGGAGCAACGTTTCTTGCCAAAGCCCTTTGCGAGCGCACCGGCGATTATGTCGTGATCTTCACCAACACCGGCACCGAAACCGTAGAAGCCGCCATCAAGCATCTTACTCTGGAACGGCCCGAAAAGCGTTTGCTCTGTGCGATACGCGGGGCCTTCCACGGCAAAACAACCGGCTCCATCCAACTCACGCATTCTTACCGGGATCCTTACGCACATCTGGGGCCCGAGGTGCGGTTCCTGGATATGGATGATCCCGCCGATTGGTCTGCCGCCGAGAGCCGGATTGAAGAGATTGCCGCGATTTTCATTGAGCCGATCTTGGGAGAAGGCGGCGTAAAACCTCTGCCGCCGGCCTTCGTCGATTGGCTCAAGCGGATTCAAAATGAAACTGATATTCCCATCGTTGCCGATGAGATTCAGACTGGCTTCTATCGTACCGGCAGCTTTCTTGCCTGCCAGGATTTAGGTCTCGATCCCGATTACATCTGTCTCTCCAAGGTGCTGGGTGGCGGCTTGGCGAAAATCGGAGCATTGCTCATCAAGCGCGAGCGATTCATAGACGAGTTCTCTTTCAAGCACAGCTCCACCTTTGCTGAAGATGACCGTGGATGCTATCTGGCGCTCAAGGCCATCGAGATTACCGAGCGTGAACAATTAGGGCAGCGCGCCCGCGAGACTGGCAGCTATCTGCTTGGCCGCCTGCAAGAGCTGCGCGATCGTTTCCCGGATCTCATTAAGGACGTTCGCGGCCGTGGATTGATGCTGGGGCTGGAATTGCAAGACATCTCCGAGTCGCCCTCCAATGCATTGCGGATGCTCTCCCAGCAGGAGTACCTGGGGTATCTGGCGGCTGCGTATCTTCTCAATGTTCATTGCATTCGCGTAGGTCCCACGTTGAGCCAGCGCTTTACTCTTCGGGTCCAGCCATCCGCTTATATTCCGCGCAATGAAATTGATCGCTTTGTCGATGCTTTGAATACATTTTGTGAGGCTTTGCGGGCTGCCGATGTCGCTCACCTTACCAGTTACCAGGTTGGCTGCCAGCCTGGGCCGATTGTCGACTTTAGCGGCTCTCGCGCCAGTCGCCGCGAAGTTCCCCACACCCCGAAGCGGGTAGCATTTATCGGCCACCTGCTGCAGCCGGAACATGCGATTTTGTGGGATCCGTCGCTGGTCTCCGTCCGGCACAAGTTGATGGAGTTCATGGAGAAGCCCTCCCAAATCCTGATGGGCACAATCTTTGACCAGCTCAATGTGCAATCCATTACGGGAGAAGAAGTCCATTTGACCTACATTGGCCTCGATCTCACTCCCAAGCAGATTATGGCGGGGATTTATGCCCGCGACACTCAATGGATGATGGATAAGATCGAAGATGCCGTGATGCAGGCCCGCGACTATGGATGCCAGATTGTCGGCTTGGGCGCCTATACCTCGATTTTGTCCGGCAATTGCAAGCGCATCACCACCGACGGCATCATCCTTACTTCCGGCAATTCCTTGACCGTGGGTATGGCCATGGAAGGCATGAAACAGGCCGCGCACTCTTCGGGCATCGATATTCGCCGATCAAGGCTGGCTGTGTTTGGGGCCACCGGCAACATCGGCGCGACTCTTGCGTTGATGATGGCGCCCGAGGTTGAATCGGTCTTGCTGCTGGTGCGAGATGAGCAGTCTCCGCGCGTCAAGAGCATGGTGGAAGAGATCGGACAGGTGGCGCGCAACCTTGTCGTCACCAGCGATCTGCATGAGTTGCGGAAATGCAATTTGATCGCCGCTGCTTCCAACAGTCCTGAACCGTTGATTTACCCTCAGCATCTGTCATCGGAGCCTACAATCGTCTGTGATATCGCAGTTCCGGCAGATGTCGCCCCGGAAGTCTGCTTGCAATGTCCGCAGGCTACCGTGCTGCGCGGTGGATTGATCAAACTGCCGCGAAACGACGATTTTCTAATCGCCGGCCTCGACCTTGAACCAGGCTACGTCTTCGCCTGCATGGGAGAAACCCTTCTGATGGGTCTTGAAGGCGTTACCTCTTCGATCTCTTTTGGTTCCATCAAGCCGGAAGGCGTCCAATGGGCCCTTCAGGCTGCGCAGAAGCACGGCTTCGCCTTGGGCAAGCTTGAACTCGCCGCCAATTCATCCGACGAGATAAGAGAGATGAAGGTGGCCCATGCCTAGAGCGTGTTTTAAAATTTCTGTTTAATAAATGGGAGACACCATCTCCAAAATCGCTCTCGCCACTCAGACCCGCAAGCTGCCGGAGTGGCAGACCTTTGTGGACGTTCTCAGGTACCGGGCCGCAACCCAGGCAGAACAGGACGCCTTCCTGTTCCTGCGAGAGCGAGCCAGTGAAGATCAAGACTTCCACCACCTTTCTTATGCTTCCCTCGACCAGCAAGCCCGCTCGATTGCAGCAGCTTTGCAGGCGGCTGGCTGCTCCCCCGGCGAAAAAGTGTTGCTCTTGCACCAGCCCGGAGCTGACTTTGTGACTGCATTCTATGGTTGCTTGTATGCTGGCGCGGTGGCCGTCACAACCTACCTGGGTCACCGAGGGAGGTTGAAGCAGGGACTGCCTAAGATTGTAGAACTCCTCAAAGATGCTGCGTGCAACTTCATTTTGATGACTGCGGATGCGGCTCCAGTATTGACAGCAGCTTGGCAGGAATTGATTGGCGGGAGCCAGCCTCAACTGATTTCTACAGACGATATTTCCCCTGCCGGTGCAGATGCTTGGCATCCTCCTGCCATTCATCGGGAATCGCTAGCCCTGCTGCAATACACATCCGGATCGACGAGCCGGCCCCGCGGCGTGATCATCACGCACAGCAACCTGCTGCACAATTCAATCCAGATTCAGCGCGGCTTTGGCGCCGACTCGTCCTCTGTGGGCATCTCATGGCTTCCTCCCTATCACGATATGGGATTGATCGGCGGGATCCTGCAACCAATCTTTGGCGGCTTCCCCACCGCCCTCATTCCCCCGTTTGCGTTTTTGCAACAGCCACTATGCTGGCTGCAAACCATTACGAAAATCCGCGCGACCATAACCGGCGGGCCAAATTTTGCTTACGAGCTTTGCCTGAAGAAAATTACGCGTGAGCAGCGTTCCAGCCTCGATCTTAGCAGTTGGAAGGTCGCCTTTAACGGTGCTGAACCGGTCCGCGCTGATACCATGAAGCGCTTCTCAGCAGCTTTTTCTTCATGTGGGTTCAACAAGAAGGCGTTCTATCCTTGCTACGGACTAGCTGAGGCGACATTATACGTAACCGGCGTCCAGCTTGGCGCTGGCCCTAAAGTGCTGCATCTCGACCGCAGGGCCTTGGAACAAGATACCGCGGTGCTGGCCAGAGCACGATCCAAAGAGGCTAAAGCCATTGTCGGCTGCGGAACGACTCAAGGAGACCACAAGGTTGTGATTGTGAATCCTGAGACCCGATGCACATGCCCTGAGAGATGCATCGGCGAAGTCTGGGTCTGTGGTCCGAGCGTGTCTTCCGGTTATTGGAATCGGCCGGATGAAACCTTCAAGACCTTTGGAGCTTACTGCGCCGACACCGGCGAGGGACCATTTTTGCGCACCGGTGACTTGGGATTTTTTCATCAGGGCGAATTATTTATTACGGGCCGGATCAAAGACATTGTTATCATCAATGGGCGAAATCTGTACCCTCATGACTTGGAAATCGCGGCCCAAGCCAGCCATCCCGGACTGCAACCCGGTTCGGGAGCCATATTCTCGGTAGAATATGAAGGGCAGGAGCGGCTGGTGGTCGCGCAGGAGGTCCAACGCGAAGCTTTGCGTACTGATCCACAACAGATGGTTTCCGCCATCCGCCAGGCTGTGGTGCGGGAGTTTGACGTACAGGCTTTTGCGATTGCCTTGCTGAAGCCGGGCCAGGTTCCCAGGACTTCCAGTGGTAAGATTCGGAGAGCTCTATGCAAGAGTGCTCTGATGTCACGCTCGCTGGAAACCGTCCATCTCCACCCCGCTCCCGACAGCTCATTTTGGAGGAACGATGCAGCCGCTTACGAAAGAACTTGAAGGACTGGAGACGTCAGCCGGCCTTACATCTCGCGGCGTTCGTCCACTGAATGAAAGGGCCCGCCGGATCGAGCGGCGCGTGACCTTGACCACTGTCCTGATCCCCTATGTCGGTCTGGGCGGAGGCATCCTTCTCTTCTGGAATCGCGGCGTCAACTGGCCTGACCTGATCGTATTCGGGATCATGTACATGGTGACGGTGCTCGGTATTGGCATGGGCTTCCATCGGCTCATCGCCCACCGGTCGTTTCAGGCCGTTCCATTTCTGCGGACCACATTGATCATCGCAGGTTCTATGGCTGCCCAGGGACCCGTGATTTTTTGGACGGCCATTCATCGCCGCCACCATTCCTACAGCGATCGTGAAGGCGACCCCCACTCTCCCCATCTTTATGGTTCCGGGATCGGTGCGGTTGCGCGCGGCTTGTGGCATTCGCACATGGGATGGCTTTTCCATCATGAACTGACGGACTGGGGAACCTATGTCCGCGATTTGTTGCAGGACCGGAAGACCTTCAAGCTGAACCGCTTGTATTTCGTCTGGATCGGCCTGGGCCTGGTGCTGCCGGCGGCAGCCGAAGGCTTGATCACCAGAAGCTGGTTAGGGGTTGGGCGCGGCTTTGTCTGGGGTGGCCTGATACGGATATTGATTGTCCACCACTCCACCTGGAGCATCAATTCGATTTGCCATGTGTTTGGCAGCCGTCCTTACCAACTGAAGGACCGAAGCACCAACAATGTCTTGCTCGCCATTCCTACTTTCGGGGAGTCATGGCATAACAATCACCATGCATTTCCCAGTTCGGCCATGCATGGACTGGAATGGTGGCAGGTTGACATCACTGGTTCCATGATCCGCCTTTTTGAGAAGATAGGTTTGGTGTCGGCTGTTAAAATTGCGAAGAAGAAACAACCATCAGAGTTCCACGAAAAGCCGGTAGTAGGTCAGTTTCCCTGAAACTGGCCTACTACCAGTATCAGCGTCTAGCGATTCGTTTGCGAATCGCGTGCCTTTAGCGAGCCTGTCCTGAGGTAAGCCGAAGGATTCATCGCGTCAGCGATGAAATAAGGAGATCAACAAAAGGCCCGATGGCGAAAAAGAAAAAAGTAACACCCATTTCCGGACCCCCAACTGAAGAAGCCATTCGTACCTGGCTGGTGGAAAATATCGCCAGTGTAGTCAACATGGACCCCGGCAAAATCGACATTCACCAGACCTTCGATAACTACGGTCTGGATTCGCTTCAGGCGGTATCCCTCTCAGGCGACCTGGAAAACTGGCTAAGCACGGAAATCTCCCCCACGGTAGTTTGGGACTACCCGACGGTCGAACTGCTGGCCCAGCACCTGTGCAAGACGTATGTAAACGGCTCAGGGCAGGTTGAAGCCAAGTAGGCAAAACAAACTGGTTATCTATTTCTAAGAAACTAATTTTGACAGGGTTTATTCGCCCTTCTACACTGACGTATTAATGGGAACCATCCCGACAATAGGATGTATTCAGGATCTCCTGGCCCGTGCGTCTACTCAGTACTTTGCAGAACCTCGGGGTCGATGGGTTTTTCGCGGCCACTCTAACGCTAACTTCGCTCTGATCCCAGCAGTCGGTCGGGCAGCGCATACTTCTGTTTCTCGCGCAAAGTATGAGCAAAGCCTCTTTGATATCTTCTGTCGCGAAGCGAGGGGCTATCTGAATGCGATACCCGCCAATGACTGGGAGTGGCTCTCGCTAGCTCAGCATCACGGTCTTCCTACACGTCTGCTTGACTGGACGCACAATCCACTAGTCGCGCTCTACTTCGCCGTCGAAGCAAATCAGGATTGTGACGGAGCATTGTTTGCTCTCCATGCTGTTCTAAAAGTATCTGAGCGCGTTTGCAACGGTTCGCCATTCACGATCCAAAAGCCTGTCAAGTTCTATCCAAACACTGTCACCCCGAGGATTCGAGCGCAAGAGGGGATATTTGTCGTCTGCGCAGCACTTGATACGCCTCTTGATCGGGTTCTCCGAGAAGATTGGCGACTTGAGAGATATCTGATTCCTTCGGCTCAGAAGAAAGCTCTCCGATATGAGCTCTTTCGCCTTGGCGTGCACGCGTCATCCTTGTTTCCTGGTATAGATGGTTTGGCAGCTCGCGTGAGATGGCAACACACTGTGGCACCTTCCAACTGGCCTCTCAAACAGTCAGAGATTCCAGCTAAGGAAGAATTGTGCAATTGGTGAATCGGCTTTTATATCGTTCTACAAAAGAAATTGATTTTCTTGGCTTGTACACTCGTTCCGCAAGTCGTTTAGAATGAGTCGGGATCTAAGCGCCGCACGAAAAAAGTTTTTGCGATGGAGGTTTTGTCTCAGGGACTAAAGGAGGATGTTATCGTACTCCGACACGGCTCCTTCGGCTCGCCTCAGAACAACCTGTTCTTCCGGCTGGGAGAAGATTTCAAAATATGCCTCAACCTCAATCTGCAATTGATCAACCGCTCGGCCGTCAGATCGTCTTGATCTCCGGGGCCTCCTCCGGAATCGGAAAAATTTGTGGGGAGTACCTGGCTGGTAAAGGGATGACCGTCTACGGCGTCAGCCGGAGTCTCCAGCCAAACAACGGAACCGCCTTTGCTGCCCTGCAAATGGATGTGACCGACGACAAGTCTGTGCAGCAATGCGTGCAGAAGATACAGCAAGAACAGGGCCGTCTCGACGTAGTGATCAACTGTGCCGGATATGGGATCGCCGGGGCCGTGGAAGAAACCTCTACCGAAGAAGCGATGGCGCAGTTTGACACGAACTTCTTCGGTACGCATCGTGTATGCCGGGCGGTGCTTCCGATCATGCGCCAACAGCGGTCTGGGACCATCATCAACATCAGCTCCATTGCCGGGTTGCTCGCTGTCCCGTTTCAGGCCTTTTACAGCGCCAGTAAGTTTGCCATGGAAGGCATGACCGAGGCTCTTCGGATGGAGGTTCGGTCCTTTGGTATTCGCGTGGTTCTCATCGAACCAGGTGACTTCAAGACCGATTTTCCCGCCAATCGGAAAAACAGCGTTGCTTCCCAGCAGAGTGATGTTTATCGTGACTCGCTGGAACGCTGCGTGGGAGTCATGAGGGAGGAGGAGCAGCAGGGAAAAGTGCCCTATCCAGTCGCCAAATTGGTGGAGCGGATTATCCATACGCCTTCCCCTCGATTGCGTTACACCGTCGGCCCCTTCGGGGAACGGCTTGGGCCTAAGTTGAAGAGCGTGCTCCCCTACCGCTTATACGAACTGCTCTTCATGAAGCACTACAAGCTCGCGTAGCATAGAGAATGACCGCTTCCGCAATCTCTCAACCCGCTGCTAGCCCCAACCGGCGAGAGAACCTGATTGCCCCTCAGGGGATCTGGCCTATCGACAAGCTTTTCATTAGCTACAACGCAATTACCGGATTGCTTCTGGCTTTAGGCGTTAGAAATCATCCATCGGCCTGGTTACTCCTGTTGGGGCACGTTGCCGTTATCGTCTCTGTTTTAGTCCTGATCCGGTACTCATCCTGGCTGGTTCTGTTCATACGGCATTGGTATGCGCTCTTCTATGTGCCGCTTTGTTACAAGGAGGTCCCCTACATCATTTCCGGGCTTCGGCTTCCCGCTGTCGACTCGCTTTTAGCGCGGTGGGACCTGCTCATGTGGAAGACCGATCCTGTCTTTTGGCTCGATGCCCTGCAAAATCCGTTGCTTACGGAATTGCTGCAATTCATATATTTCATGTTCATTCCGTCGGTGATCATCTTGGGTCTGCTCTTCTGGTACCAAAGGCCAAGCCAGGAGTTTCGCTATTGCACGTTTCTGGTCGCAGCAACATTCTTGCTCTCTTATCTTGGCTACGTGATTCTTCCAGCCCGCGGACCTCGCTTCATGGACTACGCCGCGCAGCATCCGCCTTTGCACGGTTTGTGGGCCTTCCGCTTTTTTCAAGGCTCCCTGGATTCGCTTGAGGGAGTGCAATATGACTGCTTCCCCAGCGGCCACGTCGCCGTCATGATCGTCTGTTCCTATGCCGCACGCAAACTTTCATCGCCTGTTTTCGTGAGTTTCTGCATTTTTGCCGCATCGATCGCCTTTTCTACTATTTATCTTCGCTACCACTACATGATTGATGTCCTGGCAGGAGCGCTTCTGGCTATTCTCTTAGTCTTGCTAGGTCCGCGAATCTACCGGATGTTGGGTGGAAACCGTTGCCTTACTTAGGATTGCCGTAAACCATCCAGGTCGTTCAGCGTGTCCACATCGTCCACTCTCAGCGAAAAGCCATCACGGCGTAACCGTGATATTGAGAGCGGCTGTATGACTCGTTGCCGAGGTTGCAGTGACCGTGACCGAACTCGCACCAGATGGAGTCCCAGTTGGCGGATTCGGGGGTGTTACACTGCTGCCGCCCCCACCGCAGCTAACCGTTAGAAGAAGACATGCCATGGCCGCCCATATGACTAGAGCCTGCCTGGCGGTGCTGCGACGACGGAAAATAGCGAAGAAGAGCAGGCTGAAAAAACCGGCTACAGTCAGTGGCCAGACAAGAAAGTTAGGTAGCCGCACGGCGAGTGGAGTAGTCGTTGACTGCGCAGTCGTGGTGAGTGTGAGAGTGGTTGAGACCGGATTGATCCCTGGCGTCAGCGTGGCAGGGGAAAAGCTGCAGCTTGAGGCGGACGGCAATCCGCTGCAGGAAAAGCCCACGTTTGAAGTAAGATCGCCAACCGGATTGATCGTGATGCTGAAGGTGGCCGACTGGCCGGCCCTCACGGTCGCGGTTTGTGGGCTCGCATCGATGGTGAAATCGGCGGGAACTGAGACCCGAATATCTTCAACCAGCGTTGCCGATGTGGCCTGAGGAAACGTGGCATCGCCTCCATAGGTGGCCTGGAGATTGTGAAGTCCAACCGTGGGGAAAGTTACCTTGGTTGGCCCAAAAAGCCCCTGCGTAGCTCCCGGGATAAGGGTAGCCACCACCGCTCCATCTGCCCGCAAGACAACGGCGCCGGTGGGGCTTCCTGAAGGGCTTGTGACGTTTGCGGTAATCGTTACGTTATTAAGCACGCGCGCGGGATTAGGGAAGGCGGACAAAGTGACAGTGGGTGCTGAGGCGCTTGGTTGCGAGCGATTGACGGAGATGCTACTGGGACTCGTCGTATTGCTGTTAGCAAAAACCGTGTTGGTATTGGGATCCAGTGTTCCGGCAAAGCTCGCGGTTAGATTGTTGTGCAGACCGGCGCTTGCGAACGACGTGGTCAGTCCCGCCACGCCATAGATATCGACCGGGGTGCTGCCCAGAGATTGCGCTCCGTCAAAAAACGTGACACTGCCTGCGGGCACGCCACCATAGGAAACCACGGAAGCCGATAAAGTGACTGGCAGGCCGACACTGGTCGTAGCAGCCGATAATGACAGCAGAGTCTGAGTTGAGGCTGAAATATTGGCTGGGGTAGTGAGGTTGTTCAAAACCACAGAAACGTTAGTGCCGGACTGAAGAAGAAAGTCCGGCTTTCCGTCGCCATTGAAATCCGCGACGCCAACCAGAGTAGATCCCTGGGGAAATGAGAGTGAAATCGGGTCGCCAAATCCCCCGTGCCCGTTCCCTGGAAAATAGCTGCCCAACCTGGGCGAGGCCAGGTCAATTGTCTTATTGCCATCAAAGTCCGCTGCAAAGCCCTCAGGCATAAGAAGAAATTGAAGACTGGAAGACGTGTACAAGGTCCCGCCATGACCGTCGCCAAACATAATGAAAGACAATGAACCGAAGCCGAACAGAAGATCCACGAAACCATCGCCGTTGAAGTCGGCTACGGTGGTGACAAACTCCGCAGTCGGGTTGAAAACTCCCCCGTTGCTGCTGAGATGAGAAACACTGAAGTTGCCAGTACCGTCGTTGAGCAGCAGGAAAGACTCATGAGTGTTGGTAGTCACGCTGGCGGTATTCAAAACCAAGTCGGGTTTCGAGTCTTTATTGGCGTCCAGCAGAACCAATCCATCCGCAGACGTAGCGTCATTTGCAACGGTGATCACGCGCGGAGCAGAAAAACCACCATGGCCGTCACCGAAAATGATGGCGATCTGGGGCTGGCCGGCGTTGATGCCGAATGCGATGTCGGGAAAGCCATCGCCGTTGAAGTCCGCGATCACGGTGTTGCCAACAGGACTAACGCTACCAGTCGACACCGCAACCGGCGCAGCAAAACCACCATGGCCATCACCCAGCATGAGTTGGAGTCCCGATACTCCGGATGAACTGGTTCTTACCAGGATGTCCACATGTCCGTCTGAATTGAGATCTGCCACGGAAACCGAAAATGGTGTGCCGTTAACAGCCTGAAAAGATCCCGGCCCAAGCGCGCCACTGCCGTTATTCAGAAAGACGCTGACATTGTTCAAAGATGGATTGGCAACAACAACGTCAGGTTTACTGTCACCATTCAGATCACCGATGGCGACCGGCTGGTCCTGGCAATGGCCAAGCGAACTGCAAAACAGTAGTAAAACAGCATAAAGGACCGCGGAAAAATGGGTACGCATCATCATCTACTCTGATTACCGTCATCGTAAGACTGTAGAGAGGTTTAGGCAAGTATCCTCTGGTGATGTCCGGTTTCGGCCTTGTGCATGCCCCATGCCTGAAGAACATAGCATGGAATCGAAGCGGCAGCGTGGCAATTTCAGACAAGGGCAAATGCACGATTGCCACAAGACAAGGTAAACCGACGCGATGGACTGTAACTGGTTTGTATAGCTTTGTGTGCTGAAAAGGGAGAGCGCCACGTCAGATAAACAATCGTGGGCGTCGTTTCTCATCAATAACTCTTAGTTACAAAACTGTACTCCCGTACCTGGAAGAAAGCTTTTAGCGAAGTAGCAGACAACAAGGCCTAGCATTCTGTAGTCATCGGTTCACCATCGCCTTCGTCCTCTAATCAGGCGGCCGCGATACGCCGAATCAAATCCTCCTGCTCCGCCTTGCTTTCCGCGCCGATGGTGAATGCATCCAGCAAATCAAGCCCTAGCGCAAACTTCAGGGCCTCATCCTGCCGGTTACGCAAGTCGCCTTGACCGAGGATTTTCATCCCTACGACGCCATGGCCGTTTGCTCGCATCTCGCGAATCACGCTGATGACCGTCTGCGGGTCGGAGTCCATGAACGAGCCAATCGGGTTGATTCGCACCAGGTGCACCTCCACCCAAGGCGATTTGGAGGCCGTGCGCAGCGCATCGATGCTGTGGCAGGAACAGCCATGCGCGCGGATGACCCCCTTCTGCTTGGCCTCGGAGAGAACATCCATGACTCCCTGAAAGCGCCCGGTCCAGTCGCCTTCCGTGAGGCAATGCATCAGGCAAATGTCAATGTAGTCGGTCCCGAGTTCGCGACGGAAACGGTCCAGGTCAGCACGAGCGGTGGCGGCATCCCGCGCCCAGGTCTTGGTCAAAACAGTGACCTTGCCTCGATGGACATGCTTGAGCGCCTCAGCCACATGCGGGTGGCTGCCGTAGGAGTCGGCTGCATCAAAAAAACGCAGGCCCTGGTCGTAACCGTTAAGCAACAAGTCCGAAAGTCCTTTGACCCCCAAGGCTGTCTGGTGCGAGTGGTGCCCCGACCCCACGGTTCCGGTTCCCATGGCCAGTCGACTGGTTTTGATGCCTGTTTTGCCAATAGTCACAGTGTCCGTTGCGCTGAATTTTCCAGGTAACGGAGGAAGCGTCAGGAAGTCTGCATTCGGTGCCGACATCCGCTGCGATATTCCCTTGGAGGTAAGCCATGCACCTCCCAAACCGTACGCTGCATGGCGAATAAAATCTCTGCGATTCATGACTCCTCCTATTGCCATGTTGATTTCTCGGTTCACCAGGTCACGGATGAATCAAAAGTCTCCCCTATTATGACGCTTGACCGTGCGCTTAGGTATCTGGAAGGCGAAAACACGGATGTATTGGGAGACATTCGGTCATTTTTAATGCGATCACTTTGAGGTAATTTGCCAATACACTCTGCCGCCCCTTTGCTCAGGATGTCTTCAGACATTCGCCAGGGATCCTGGAAAAATGCGGCGCTGGCGTCAGCGTCGATTAGTACCGTTGCCAGTTCGTCACTGGCATCTTCTTTTGGCCCAAGCGATTCGGCGTAAGTCACCCGGAAGCTTTCCCCAGGATACGACCATGAAGGCCCTTGATCGCCAAAGAGCCAGTGGAAGTACTGTGTGACGACATTTTGGTACCGGGGTTGGTGTCCACTGTGAATTACGACCATGAGCCGATCCCATTCAGAGGAAGTCATCATATTTTTCCACTGCATCATTTGAGGATGGATCCGCTGAATCTGATAGCAGGCTGCAGCGTTTGAATTCAGCATCATGAGCGGCCCCATTTTCCGCTCGAAAGCAATCAGTGATGGTCGATCCACGCGCTTTGGCTGGAGGATTGCAGATACGATCGCTTCCGACGCGTTAAGAATCTGGTCTTGCCGTGTAAGTTCCTCTGGTGTGAAACCTCCTGTTGCCAGTGCCTTGTGAGCTGCGCCGATTTTTCCCAAAAGGACTGACAACTGTCCGGCTTGGGTGTCCGTCAGCGCGCCGTCATCTTTTGTAGTTGACGATAACAGGAGATGAATCGTAAATGGGACGTGAGAGATGTCTTTCAATGCATGATAGATGTCGGGAATTACGTGTATTGTGTCCTTTTGGCCATTTCGGTGCAATACGAAAATACTGCCAGAGGCAACAATGAAGGGTGACGTTGCTTGTATCACTGCAACACGACGTGCAGTATAGGTATCAAGAAACAATTGATTCAAATCTCCCAGAGGGTCTGGTGAGACCGGCGTAGCACGAGTCGAAGAAGAGGCCGGAGAATTCGACTGAGCCAATGCGGTAGCTGGGCCGGCAAGCGTAGCCCAGAGGGATACAAGAAGCACACATCCGGCGGCGGATAATCGGACACGGCGTAGATTCATCTCTTCTTCTCCTCTGACATGTCGTTATGTGAAACTGGAATTTCTGACGAAGAAGTGATTTTACCGGAGGGTGGTTCGGCCACGAGCGTTGTGGTGCTGAGATTGGCCAGGGAGCGCAGCCGCTCCCCGCTGGGTTGATATCGATAGCGCAATCAGACTTCTTACTGTCCAGAACTCGGCTCGGCGTACCGCCGGAAGAAGCTCTCTTGTTTCCAATGCGGACGTTGATCCCCATCGGCGACTCGTACCATCATGGCGCGAATGATCTCCTCATATTTGGCGGCTGCCCCAAGGTCCACAGGTTGATCAAGATCGTCGGAAGGCGCGTGATAGCGCTTGGTGAGCCAGTCTTTGAATATCTTTTGCTCGGGTGAATCCTTTGCGTAGCTCACGCTCATGGCCAACGCTGGGATTCCGTGGCGGATGAAGTTGTACTGATCGCTCCTGATGAATGAATTTCGTTGCGGCTCAGGATCAGGAGTCGCCTGGACGCCCACGGATTGGGCCACATCGCGGGCCAGGTCTCCCAGGTCTGAATCGCTCAGACCCAGCACGCGCAGGATTTTGAGCGGAATAATGGGCAGGAACATATCAATGTTGATGTTCGCAACCATCGACTCCGGTTTCACCGTTGGATGAGCCGTGAAATATCTTGATCCGAGCAGGCCTTTCTCCTCGGCGGTGACAAAGACGAATAGCAATGAACGGCGCAGCTTCTCAGGAGATTTTTTCAGGGAGTTGGCAACATCGAGCAGGACACCGCTGCCGGAACCGTTGTCCATCGCTCCGTTGTAGATGCGGTCACCGTTGATAGGCTCGCCAATTCCAATATGGTCAAGGTGCGCCGAGAGCACGACATATTCATCTTTCAACGCGGGGTCAGTGCCCGGTAGTTTGGCTACGATGTTGGAAGACTCGATAGTCTTCTTCGCCACTTTGGCTTTGGCTCTTAGAGAAACAGCCAACGGGAAACGCGGCAATTGCTTGCGTTCTTTAGCGATGGCCAGAATCTCGCTGAAGCTGTGTCCGGAGCTTTGGAAAAGCTTTTCCGCTTTTTCAGGATTGATCGTAACCGCCAGCTTCTGCCCCGTCGTTTCGTTGAACTCCGCGCCCACCAGAGCCATGCTGGGATGGGTCCGATTCAGTGAAATGCGCGACCAGGGAATATCCATCGAGTTCGGATTCAGAATGGCAACCACTCCGATTGCTCCGGCCTTTTGCAAGGCCTTCCAGCGTTCGCCCCCTGATTGATAGTGCGATGAAAGGTCTCCTGGAATCTCTGACGGCGAACCGGAAAACACCACGGCAATCTTACCTTTCAGATCAAGCCCGGCGAGATCATCGTAGTTTTTCTCAGGAACAGTAAGTCCGTAGCCGGCAAAAACGAGCTCTCCTTCAGCAGTTGGAGCAAGGTCGATGCGGGTGCTGAAGATGGCATCGTCGCCCAGGGTGAGTGGTTCGGCCTTTCCGTTCCGAACCAGCGCCAGGCTGGAATCCTTTTCAACAATTTCACGCGACTCGAACTGAATGGGCTGGTAAAACCCGTTGATGCCCGCGGGCTGCAGGCCGCTGCTCTTGAGCTGGCCAACAACATATTCCTGCGCTTTCTTAAGGCCAGGACTCCCAGTCTCACGGCCCTCCATATTGTCGGCAGCCAGCACCTTTACATGGTTCCACCAGGTTGTTCCATCAAAGTGCGAGGTTTGCTGCGAGTATCCGGTCAGGCATAGAAAGATGCTAAAGGTGAAAAGAGACAAGAGTGTTTTCTGCGTTTTTTGCATGGGAGGGGACTCCGTGCCGTTTTCTAAGACAGCAAATGATAGCAGGAGTTTTTGCTTTACGTAGCGTGCTTGACCGACTGGAGCGTCTGCGACACGGTACGCCCATATTCTTTGAGCTTTGCCAGAGAAGCTTCGATAGCCGAAGCTTTGTCTTGCAAGCCACGCTGTCTGGCTATGTTCCTGATTTGCTCGGCTTCCATGCTTACGCGATCGAGAGTGGTCAGCAGGTAGCCCAGGGCATCCACGTGTGGTTTCCACAAATAGGCGGAACTGGTCTTCTGGTTGTATTCGTCTACCTCGACAATCATGCGTGAGAGGTAGGCCACCAGGAGCATGATGATGTTGACGTAATCGGCGCGAAAGCTCTTTTCTCCCTGATAGTCGGTGCGGAAAGCCTCTGCTTCGGCCGTCGTCAGGGTAATCTTGCTGTTCTTGATGGGCACGATGTGGGCATATTTCGAGTCGGTCGTGCGCACATAGTTCTTAATGGCTTCCCGGGCACTGTGAATTTTGCCTTCCTGAATAGCATTTTGCACGGCCTGCGACGGAGGAACCGCCAGCACCTCCGCCTGTGCACCCGCTTGCGGCGCCGCGTGCGGACGCGGTGGAGGTGTTGCCTGACGCGGCGGAGCAATGGCTTCAGCGGTAGGCGCAGCCAGGGGCTGGACCTCGGGTGGAGCTGCCGGAATGGTGGGACGCGGAGTCGGAGCCGCGGCCTGCGGCGCTACCGGAGCTGCCCGGGGTGGAATCGGCGCATAGACCACTCTGCCCAATTTCTTATTGTCCACAGCTTTCTTGAATTTTGAAACCTTGCGAAACGAGTCCTGGGCAAACTGGTAATCTTGCGCAAGAATCTGCTGGGTCTTGATCTCGGTAAGCTCCTTGACTGTGATGTCGCCTTCGAGGCGGCTCATGATGCTGCCGCCCTCGCGCTGAACATGCTCAGCAAAGGTCTTGATCTGCTTGGTGGCGTCGTGAAAGAGATCGTCAAAGCGGCGCCCAAAGACATCGTTCCACACGGCCGTACTAGCCAGCGAATCGGGATGGTAGAACGACTTCCCCAGCGATTGCTTTACTTCCCGCACGCGCTGCACGATGCCGGAATCCATGAGTTGGTCAAAGTGCCGGAACTCCTCCAACTCCTGGAAGAGAAACTCGAATTCGCGCAACAGCTTGGCATCATCGGGAGGCATGGCGTCGATCTGTGGTTCGCCCAAAGCGCGGCTCAACTCAGCCTTAAACGCCTGGGCTGCCTCACTCATGAAAAAGTATTCGTTGTCGGTCTCAGGGCGCTGCCATTTATGCGGTGATTCCGGCGGAGCCTGGCGAAACAGAAGAGTCGTAATGCAATCCAGCTTGTCGCGATCGTTGGCCCGCTGCGAAGCCTTGCTGACGTAGTAACGCAGCAACGCATGAGGTACATCAAAACCCTGCACGGTTTTCAGGGCATCCCGAACCATGGGCGGGCAGATAGCCATATCCAACAGGTCGAGCCAATTTTTCAATGCGATTGTCGTCTCAGGTGTGCTTCCGTGTCCGTTGGCGGAATGCTTGATCTCCGCCGGAATCGGCACCCCGTGGTTGAGGTTTTTTTGCAAAACCGCGAGATAGAATCCGTGAACGGTGATAAGGTCGTGTAGCTCGTTTTGGGACGTTGGCCCCACAAGCAAACTCCTGAATTGATTTCCTGGCCAAGGGGAGGCACTGCAGACGAAGTTTTAACAGTTTAAACTAGCTTGTTGTCAGAAACAATCGAGAACTGCCAAGGGCGAGTCCTGCTGGTATCCAAGTTATTGATTCTGCAAGACTTTACTGGTGCCCTCGGATTAGTAATTCCTTATTCTCCTCCCATGACCAGCTTGGCAATAGTCTGTAACTGCATGTTGGACGTGCCTTCATAAATCTTGCCGATTTTGGCATCGCGAAAATATTTTTCCACCGGATAGTCCTTGGTGAATCCGTACCCGCCAAAGATTTCGACGCAAAGAGAAGCGACCCGCTCGGCCACCTGGGAGGCAAACAGTTTGGTCATGGCAGCTTCTTTCACGAAATTCATTCCGGCATCTTTCATGCGGGCGGCATTGTAGACCATCATGCGGGCGGCCTCAATTTCCGTAGCCATCTGGGCGATCTGGAACTGAATGCCCTGGAACTCGGCAATCGCCTTGCCGAACTGCTTCCGTTCCTGCGCATATTTGCTGGCGTATTCCCATGCTCCTCGCGCCAGCCCGACCATTTGGGCGCCAATACCAATGCGCCCTTCGTTGAGCGTTTCAATGGCGATCTTGTACCCCTTGCCCACTTCGCCGAGCACGTTCTCTCTCGGTACGCGGCAATCTTCCATGATCAGCTCGCAAGTGCTGGAGGCTCGAATGCCTAACTTGTCTTCTTTCTTGCCCACACTAAAGCCGGGAAAACTTTTTTCCACGATGAAGGCCGTAATGCCCTTGTATCCAGCGGAGGGATCGACCGTGGCCAGCATGATGAACACTCCAGCTTCTTTGCCATTGGTGATCCACATCTTGCGTCCGTTCAGAACGTATTCGCTGCCTTTGAGTTGGGCGCGGGTCTGCAAGGCAAAGGCGTCAGAGCCTGAACCAGCTTCGCTCAAGGCATACGCGCCTACAGTGTTACTGGCCATCTTCGGGAGATAGCGGCGCTTTTGGTCTTCGGTGGTCCAGCGCATCAAGGCGTTATTTACCAGGGTATTTTGCACGTCCACTACCACTCCGGCAGAGGGATCGACTCGCGAAATCTCTTCCACCGCCAGAATGGACTCGAAGAATCGTCCACCCGCGCCGCCGTATTGCTCGGGGATTTCAATCCCCATCAAGCCGAGCTGGAAAAACTCGTCGATGATCTGCTGATCGAATACGCCTTTTTCATCCATCTCTTTAACTTTTGGACGAATACTCTGATCGGCAAACTGGCGCACATTTTCACGGAATAAGACTTCATCTTCGGTAAGCGCCACCAGCGGCTGCGGTGGTGGGGCAACTTGTGTCAATACTTCGGGCATTTGTCGATTCCTCTCGCTGAGAGCAAGTGCGAACCAAAAATTGTAACCCAAGGAATTGCCAAAATTGCCATGATTGCCAAAATTGCCATAATTGAAAAGCGACCGATCTGCAGCTCAGGCACCTCGGGTTCCAACAAGTAGCTTCCATAAATTTTGGCAATTATGCAATTTTGGCAATCACACTTGACGCCATCCACAACTGAAGTTTTTAATCCCAAGGTATGCGTATAGCCTTTTTAGGATTGGGAATTATGGGACGGCCTATGGCCGCAAACCTGGTCAAAGCCGGACACGAAGTAACTGTCTGGAACCGCACTCCTGGCAAAGATGTTCCGGGAGCGACAACTGCCACCACCCCGGCTGAAGCGGTTAAGGGTAAAGAAGCGGTGTGGATGTGTGTCTCCGACACCAAGGCCGTCGAGCAAACGCTTTTCGGTCCTAACGGCGCCGCACAAGCTTTGGAGAAAGGCACGGTGGTTGTAGATTCCAGCACCATCGCGCCTTCGGCCAGCGTGCAGTTTGCCGCCAAGCTTCGGGAGAAAGGGTGCGATTTTCTCGACGCTCCCGTGACCGGCTCGAAAATCGCAGCCGAGGGTGGCACTCTGATCTTCATCGTTGGCGGCAAAGAGGCCATCATCGCCCGTATGCAACCGCTGTTCGATGCCATGGGGAAGAAGATCATCCACATGGGAGACAACGGCTTGGGGCTCTCGGCCAAACTTGCCCAGAACTTGCAGATAGCATTCATCTATGAAGGGTTAGCCGAGGGCCTGACTCTGGCTAAGAAGCTGGGCGTCCAACCGGAGAAGCTTTTTGAGCTTATCCAGGCTTCGATGATCCGCTCTGGAGTAGCGGAGTACAAAGCGCCCTTTATTTTGAAGCAAGATTACTCCCCCAATTTTCCGTTGCGCCTGATGCACAAAGACATGCACCTCATGCTGGATGCGGGCAAGGAAAGCGGCGTCAAGCTGCCTGGACTGGAAAAGATCGATGAAGTCTACGAGGCAGCCAAACGTGCGGGATATGGCGACCTCGATTATGCCGCCACCATCATGTTGCTGGAAGAGTGGGCCGGATTGAAGGCCGGGAAGGCCTCATAGAGTGTCCCATAATGGCTTGGCTTGAACCCGTTACTTTGGCCGGCAAACATGCCGTACTTGAACCTTTATCGCATCAGCATCACGATGCTCTTGTCGAAGCAGTGAAGGACGGCGAATTGTGGAAGCTTTGGTACACCTCCATTCCAGATCCCTCCAGGATGAGAACGGAGATTGATCGCCGTCTGGGTCTTCAGGCCAAAGGGGAGATGCTGCCCTTTACCGTCTTGGACACCACCACCAACGCAGTTGCCGGAATGACTACCTATATGAATGTGGACGCCACAAACCGGCGCGTGGAAATCGGAAGCACGTGGTATCGCAAGAGTGTGCAGCGAACCACTATAAACACGGAGTGCAAACTGCTGTTGCTGACTCACGCGTTCGAGCAGATGAATTGCATTGCCGTAGAGCTCCGCACCCACTTCTTCAATCATGCCAGCCGTAAAGCCATTGAACGGTTAGGAGCAAAGCTGGACGGCATCTTACGCAGCAACCAGATCGGTTCCAACGGAACGATTCGCGATACCTGTGTCTACAGCATCATCGCAGCCGAATGGCCCACCGTGAAAGTGCACCTTACCACTAAGATGGTTTCAGGGTAGGAGTATGATAGTTACCGCAACGCATGAGGGGTTAATATTCGAAATCTTTTGGATTCAGAGAATGAATGTAACCAATTCGGATCTCATCAGTCCGGCATTATGATCTAATTTGGAATCTGCATTGCGAAAGAGAGAAGTTATGGCTCACATGCCAATAGAGGTAATTGATATTGGCGACGTCCCGATCCCTACTCTAACTCAAGCAATTAGTTTGGCTAATTCAGTTCAGAGCGAGTTCTTCTTCGATCGATTAGCTGAGAATGATGCGGCACAATTTCGAATGCGTTCCTTCAGCGAGGTCTTCGCGCCTGACCTCCTCCGAGACATGGAGCAACTCCGGTCAAAGATCAAGGGCTATCACCCATTTCTGATTGCCTTTATCGACGCGGAGTTGGGTAATGAAGAGTACTCAAATCTATTTGCCGCGAATCGCTCCGACAAAGGGCTTGGAATTGTTACTCTCGCGCACGTGCCAAATGTTATCTTACCGGCGGAGAGGCTAGCTTCTTACATGCTTTACTACCTAGCCCACCAAACACTGGGCTTCATCGCGCCAGGCCACAAGAACCACAATGACAAACGAAGCTGCGTCTTCGATCTCAAAATCAAGAAGCTTGATCTGTTAGCAAGTATGCGATCACGAGCGTTGTGCAACGACTGTCGAAAGGCGCTACTGGCCGTCGAGATGCTCTCGCCAAGCCAGTTATCGGCTCTCGACAAGCTTTATAGTGCGTCGGGAGCCTGGCTAGAAGGCATTTCGGATCAATCGGTAACCGAGAAGAAGCCTCGTATTTTCATCGGCTCCTCTAGCGAGGGATTGGCTGTAGCAAACGAAGTACAAGCTCTCTTGCAATACGAATTCGAAGTTGAAATCTGGAATCAGGGCACGATCTTTGGCTTAGGGGCTGCAACACTGGAGGGGTTAGAGGCTGCCGTTTTGTCCTATGACTTCGGCATTTTCATATTCACGCCAGACGATGAGACACATGTGAGAGGGCACGTGAAACAAGTCGCCAGAGACAATGTTGTGTTCGAACTCGGTCTTTTCATTGGGAAACTTACCCGGAAACGCGCATTTGTTATTCAACCTCGAAATGGCATAACGCTTCCGAGCGATTTAGCCGGGATCACAACTGCATCTTACGACTCACGTCATTCGAACTTAGCTGCCGCCGTGGGTCCTGCGTGCCAGCAGGTTCGAAACGCTATTGCCACCGCCCTTCACCGAACAAATGAACAAGCGAACCGTCTATCGGCTACGCTTTGAGCATCAAAGGCACACGCAATTAAGATGAACAGGGTGCCCTTGTCGTTGACTTCTCCCAATCAGTATTCTGTGTTGTAACTCTTGGTTCTTCCGTCACATGGACCGCTATATTAACTCAGATTTAATACTGTCTTCATCTTTCCGCAATCTGGAATTGCTACAAAAGGAGTGCATGGGGAAAGACCTTATTGACACTCTGATTATCTCCGACGTGCATTTAGGATCGGAAGTCAGCCGGGCAAAAGACGCACTCTATCTTTTGCAGTCAGTCAAGTTCAATCGCCTTATCCTGTTGGGCGATATCTTCAGCGACCTTAATTTTCGGCGGCTCACCAAGGAGCATTGGAAGTTCCTGGGCTATATCCGTAAGCTCTCGAACCCTCGCCATGGAACCGAGGTCGTCTGGGTCGAGGGCAATCATGACCACGGCCTCTCGGAAGTGATGTCGCATTTGGTGGGTGTTCCCGTTTATCAGCAATATGCTTGGGACTATCAGGGAAAACACCATCTGGCGGTCCACGGGCATCAGTTTGACAGCTTTGCGGTAAAGAATCTTTTCCTCGGCCGGATCGGCCAGTGGATCTATTTGAACCTGCAGAAGATCGATTTCAAGAGTAAACGGTTTGCCCGCTACCTCGACCGTCTTAATACTCGATGGTTGCGACTATCTGCACAGGTAGCGCATGGCGCGCTCAGCTACGCAAAAAAAGGCAAAGCTGAGCGCATTTTTTGTGGCCACACGCACGTTCCGATGCAAGAAACCAACGATGGCGTGGAGTACTACAACTCTGGCGCATGGGTGGACTTGAGCTGCACCTATATCGCCATCAATCAGGAAGGAGTCTTCATCCATGAATTCACATCCCAGCAAATTGACGATCGTAATTCCAGCGAAGAACGAAGCGAAGCTCTTGCCAACCCTCCTGGAATCCCTGTGCAGGCAGGACTACCCATCCATGCCGCTTACCAAAGTATACGTTGCTGATGCCGGTTCGACGGACGGCACGCCTGATCTTGTTATGGGATTCAAAGGCAGGCTGGATGTAGAGGTAATCCCGGGCGGACTGCCTTCGGTCGGACGCAATGCGGGCGCCCACCGGGCGTCTACGCCATACGTGCTCTTCATTGATGCTGACATGGAATTGAAAGATCCAACGTTGGTGCGCCGCGCCGTGGAACTCGTTGAGCGCCGGAAGCTGCATTGCGTCACTACCAATATTTGGTGCAGCAACGGTTCGGTGGCTGACCATATCCTTTATATAGGGAACAATATAGCCCAGTATGGCTCGGTGATCTTCAAACCCTTCAGCACAGGGATGTTCATGCTTTTCGAGAAGAATAAGTTCGATCGGCTCGGTGGCTTCCACGAAGGCGCCCTCTATGCCGAGGATTATCTGCTGACGAAAAAGCTCTCAGGCTGGAAATTTGGGGTCGTCTCCGGACGCATTCACACCACGAACCGGCGGTTCCGGGCAGCCGGGCACTTGAAGATCATGGGCTTGTTTCTGAAAGTATTGGTGAATAGCTGGAATGATAAGTACTTCCTGCATGATCAAGGGTACTGGCACCAGAAGGTATAATTGCCTCTGGGTACATGGATAAAAACGCAGACGAAAAAAAACATCATGTTTTCCCGGAAAACTTTCTCTGGGGCGTCTCCACTTCGGCATATCAGGTCGAAGGCGATCTGCCTAACAGCCAATGGTCGGCGTGGGAGAAGTTGGGGAGAATCCGGTCAGGCGAATGCTCGGGAAGGGCATGTGACTGGTGGAAAAATGCCGAGCAGGATTTTGACTTGGCCAAGTCTCTGGGCATCAATGCGTTGCGCTTGTCGGTGGAGTGGAGCCGGGTTGAGCCTTCCGAGGGAATCTGGGACAACGAAGCCCTGGCTCGCTATAGGGAAATGCTCGAGGCCTTGCAGGAACGCGGAATCCGCCCCTTTGTAACCCTTCATCATTTTACGAACCCCTTGTGGCTGGAAGCTAAAAAAGGATTTGCCGTTGCAGAATCTGTTCAACTCTTTGAGCGTTTTGCGCGCAAGGTTGTCACGGCTTTAGGTGATCTTTGCCGGGACTGGATCACCTTCAACGAACCCAATGTCTATACTGCGCTTGGATATTGTTTAGGAGAGTTTCCGCCGGGAAAGAAGGGCCGCTTTCTGCAGGCAGCGCGCGTAACCCAAAACCTTTGCCGGGCGCACGCGGCCGCTTATCATGCGATCCACGAAATTCAGGCGGAGGCCAATGTGGGTTGGGCACAGCACTTTTGTGTTTTTAAACCCCGAAGGAAAAAATCCCTCCTCGATCGTTGGCTTTGCTCGATCATCGACCACCACTTCAACAACAACTTTGCTGATGCCATCAAGGATGGCACACTTCCGTTTCCCCTGCACCTCCTGGGTGTGCGGATGCCCGAAGTTAAAGATACCTGTGATTACGTGGGCATCAACTATTACATCCGGTTGCGCGCGGGATTTGACTGGAAGAGCCCCAGGACGCTGTTTTGCAGTCTCACCGTGCCTCCGCACAAGCCACAGGGGGATAGTTGCATTGAAATTCCCTATGGCGAGGCCTATCCAAAAGGCTTGCGCAGGGCCGTGAAGCGGTTCCGCTCCTTCAACAAGCCGATCTACATACTTGAAAACGGCGTTCCCGACCGTTCGGACCGCATCCGCCCATGGCTCATTGAATCTTCTCTCAACTATGTCGGGCGCATGCTCGAAGAAGGTTTGGATTTGCGCGGATATTTTCACTGGAGCCTTACCGACAATTTCGAATGGAACGAAGGCTGGCATCTTCGGTTTGGCTTGATCGAACTTGATCCCGAGACACAAGTACGAACGTTACGGCCTAGCGCTCGTCTTTACTCTGAATTGATTCGAGCGAGCAGGAATGGGAACGCAGTGACAGGTTCCCACTAACCAACGTTTGCATTACGGCTCAGGGTTGTGGAACATTCCCCATCTTAAATTGCCCGACTCCTGTTACCTCAATCACCTTATTCAGCATGAAGTCAGGATCACGAGTACCGCGTTATCCACAACTTCCACACAGCAAAACCAGGTTTTTAACCTTTTCTTAATGAGACTTTCACGCCTTCGTCATACCTACCCAATAGCATTTCCGGTTTCTCTAAATCCCCCGCGTCAGGGAGGTTCGTGACCAGCCTGGGGTACGTCTACGCGCAAGGTTGGCTGAATCCTCTATTGGAGGTTGTGTATGCGAAAGTCCTGGTACTTGTTGCTCGCGTTGTTGCTGGTAAACATCTTCTGGCTGGTTCCTTCACAAGCGCAGGAACGCAAAGCCACGATTAGCGGCCATATCACAGACGCAGATCACGCTGTTCTGCAAGGAGCACGCGTGGAGCTGCAACCCAATGGCCACAAGACAGTATCAGACGCTCAGGGCCAGTTCACGATTTCCGATCTGGCGCCGGGTCACTACACCCTCACAGTCTCTTATGTTGGTTTCGCGCAGTTTTCGCAAGAGCTGGATGTCACCTCAGGCCAGGTTGCGAAAGTAGATGCGATACTTCGGATCGGCACACAGAGCGAAATCGTTGAAGTTCGCGGCGAGCGCCAGACCGGTGAGGTCGAAGCTCTGAACATTGAACGAACGGCCGATAATATCATTCAGGTCTTGCCTAAAGAAGTGATCACCAGCTTGCCCAACACGAACATTGCAGACGCAGTGGGCCGCCTGCCTAGCGTATCGCTGGAACGCGACGAGGGAGAAGGGAAGTACGTCCAAATTCGCGGCACCGAACCGCGCTTGAGCAATGTTACGATCGATGGCGTGCATCTGCCTTCACCGGAAAACGTCCGCAACGTCAAGCTCGATGCAATTCCCGCAGATCTGGTTGAAATGGTACAGGTAAGCAAAACCCTTTCTGCCAATCAGGAAGGGGATGCGATCGGGGGATCGGTCAACCTGGTTACGAAGAGCGCCGGGGACAAGCCCTATCTCAACGTTTTGGGAATGGGCGGATACACTCCAATTGCCGGCGGACGGCCCCTGGATCAATTCGATGCTACTGTGGGCAACCGTTTCCTGTCGAACAAGCGTTTGGGCATCATGATTGGAGGCAGCTACGACTTCAACGCTCGCGGTATCGACGATCAGGAGCCTTCCGTTGGCTTTAATCAACTCAATGATTCTGGTGGAAACCCCATCCCGGGTCAATTCTTCGCCGGTCCAAATGGAAAAGACACACGCGAATACTGGTATTACCGGACGCGTTTCGGTTTTGGCGGCACTCTGGATTATCGATTCAACGACAACACTTCTACTTATGTGCGTGGATTGTTTTCACAATTCAAAGACAACGGAGAAGACTGGATCTATACCGCCAGTGCCGGCAATTTTCTGGCGGGAGGAGGCAATCCGAGGGTCGTGAGCACCGACGCTAGCGGCAGTGAGACTTTTTCGCACGTCACGCGCAAGCCGGGTCAGAGGCTCTTCAGCACCACGGCCGGCATGCGGCATGAGTTGGGTCCGAAGACAGTACTCACTTATGATCTCTCATTTGGGCAAGCCCGGTTTACAGGCTTCTTCCCCAGCACACGCTTCAATGGCCCCGGAGCCAATAATCTACCGGGAGATGCGCCAGCATTCAACATTGACACTACAAATCCGTTTACTCCGTTATTCAATGTAACCAACGGGGTGAACATCTTCGACCCGAATCTGTTCCAGATTGCCGGCATGAATCGCGGTGATGATCACACCTTTGAACGCAACGTGACTGGCAGCGTTGCCTTGACCCGCCAGTACGCGGTTGGTTCGCATTTAAGCACTTTCGATGTGGGGATGAGGATCCGGGACGCCCACAAATCGCAGCTCGATCAGCAGCAGACGTTTATTGCCACACAAGATTTCAGGATGAGCTCGGTGCTCTCGAGCTTCACGAATAAGAATTACTACTTTGGAGTGTATCCTCTGGGTCCCGTAACCAGTTACGACAAGATCGTTGCACTCTTTAATGCCAATCCCAATGGTTTTGTAGATCTTCCACTCGCGGATCTGGCGCGGACTGCAGCGGCTGACTTCAACGTCGATGAACGCGTCACCGCCGGCTATCTGATGAATACCATCAACCTCGGACATGTTCGTTTGCAGACAGGCGTGCGCATCGAAGCAACCCAAGCGTCATTTCTTGGCAACACAGTTCCACTCGGCAGAGTCAACGATCCACTTTTGCCGCCGGGTTCGCCCAAACAAACGGAGGTGATCGGGCCGATTACGCCTGCGCCTGGCGAGCAAAGCTACATAGACGCCCTGCCGAGCGTGCAATTCCAATATTTGTTCAACCAGAACACCATTCTGCGCGCGGCTTACGGCATGGGGATCGCGCGTCCCAACTTCGGCGACCTGCCACCGTTCCGCACCTTCTCTCTGGACTCCGGTGGAGTTACACACATATCCCTAGGCAATCCCAATTTGCAAAGGGAGAAAGCCCAGAATTTCGACCTGGCATTCGAGCGGTACCTAAAGCCGGTTGGTGTAATTCAGGCTGGCGTTTTTTACAAATACCTGACCAATCCGATTTTTGCGGTTCAGTCGTCATCTGCTTCAGGCAAGATCGTGCAAAACCAGACTATCAATGGACCCAACGCTCACCTCACCGGAATTGAATTCGCCTGGCAACAGCATCTCAGCTTTCTGCCTGGCCTGTTGAGTGGCATGGGGGTGAGGGCCAATTATAGCTACACCACTTCAACCGCAAGCTTCCCCCTGGTAACTCCTGACGCAAACAATGGCATTTTCCCGCGTACCGATCACCCGGCACTTCCGCGCCAGGCTCCGAACAACTGGAATTTCGACGCCACTTACGACAAGAAAGGCATCTCGGCGCGCATGGGCCTCACCCATAACGACGCCAATATCTTCTTCTACAACTTCCAACCAGGAGACCCGACGCAACCAGATACCACGGGCGGACTCAAGGGACCCAATGGCGATGTCTACTTGTATCCGCATACGCAGGTTGATGCGCAGGTTAGCTATTGGTTGCCGAAAGGGCGCGGATTGCAATTGGTCGGATATGGGTTGAATTTGACCAACGAAACGTTTGGGTTCTATCAAGGCAGTGAAGTGTTCCCGATCCAGCGCGAATACTACAGCAGAACGCTCGCTGTCGGTCTGCGCTGGACGAACGCTCGAGAGAAATAGCCCAATCAGCCGAACATAAGCGGTTAAAAACGAATCGTCATCACGACAGTCTCCCTGCGCGCTAGGCGCAGGGAGACCAGAGGGGCCTTGCGTTTTAAGCTTCGGCCACACAGCGCTCTGAAAATTTCCGACAGATCAAAAAACATTACAATTCATAACTCATGAGCAGGCTCTTGAGACTGTGAGACAACCTTAATGAGACTTGTTTGGAACGATCTGTATGAAGCAGGCGCCGATATCGTTCTTAATGGACATGACCACGATTACGAGCGTTTTGCGCCGCAAAATCCTGATGGTACTGCTGATCCGAAAAAAGGAATCCGCGAGTTCGTAGTGGGTACCGGAGGTAAGAACCAGCGCCGGTTCAATCTTCCTCTGCCGACGACTGCAAGCCGTAGCAACAGCACTTTTGGAGTACTCAAGCTCACTTTGCGTTCGCAGAGCTACGATTGGGAATTCATTCCAGTTGCAGGCGGACAGTTTAAAGACTCGGGCGCTGGTAGCTGTCATTCACAGAAGTAACCTACAACCGCTCATCGACTCAGCTTCTGCGGATCGATTTTCCAAAGATCGCCTTTGCCGTGATCTGAGACCCAAACCGCGCCGTAGCCGAAGCGAATTGCATCAGCTCCTTTATAGTTTCCGTATTGATCCACCACTGTGTTGGTCTTCGGATCAATTCTCATCACTGGTGTGCCGCTGGCAGCTACCCAGATGTAACCGCCTCCCGATGCGATGTCGCCGCCTGCACCGGGCACCCCGGCGGGAATGCTGGCAATCACTTTGTTTGTGGCCGGATTGATGCGAGAGACGCTTCCGTCGGACTGACTCAAAACCCAGACCGATCGTTCATCTGTGGTCGTAAATCGAGGCGTCGCTGGAACGGCGATTGTAGCAACAACCCGGCGCCGTTTGGGATCAACGCGGTAGATCTTGCCTTCCCCGGAACTGGTAACCCAAATCGATCCAAAGGCCCAATTCACTACGGCCGAATCGGTCCCCACGGCTACAGCCTTGGTAGTCTGCCCGTTCACCTCAAAAAGCGTGCTGGAGTGCCCATCTTGATTGCTGACGTACCAAACTGCGTCCTTTACCACGGCGATTCCTCCTTCGCCGTGAGGAGCGATACGAACAGAATGGACTTGCTCTGCGATATTGTCTTTCGGACGAATGCGGACAAGGCTCTGGCTTTTGCAATTCAAAACCCAAACGTGTCTCTGGCCGATGCCGATGCCATAACAGGGTTCTTCGCCAACTTTGATCCGGGCTTCAATCTCGTTGTTCTTCGGATTGATTCGAACAATCTCATTGTTTTTGGGAACTGAGACCCATACCGAGCCAAACCCGATTCCAAGCCAATCGGGATCGCCGCCAATGTGAATTTTGGCGATCACTGGGAGAGAGGCCGCATCGAATTTTTGGAACCCTGACACATCAAGTGGGGCCGCAGTGCGTGTGGTGTGCGGGCTGGCTAGCAGCACAATCGCGGAAGCTCCGCCGATCATTGCGCTCCAAAACAGAATTTTGATCATGAGACATCTTAAACAAACTGACGTCCGGTGACGCGTTCATGGCGTTTACGGACGATTCAGAGACAGCGGGGCCCCAATGCCCTTAGTCAGGCTTACGTAATAGTTTGTAGCAGGACCTCGTCCGGACCAGGAATGTGAGGGTGCGGACTACAACGTTTCAAGCCACGACCAGAACAACCGTTGGCATTGATGCGAAAACGAGTGGGTGACCTCGCAGGATGGATGAGAAACCAGAGAAACAATCAAAAAAGAGATGACGCAAAATGACGGATCGCCCTTCTACAGCACCATTCGAATCGGTTTAGCACGCCGCCGGGTAACATTGTTACGGCTGAGGAGTCCATGTTATAAATGAACATCCCTCCACTGCGCGCCCTTAGCTCAGCTGGATAGAGCGTCTGACTACGAATCAGAAGGCCGGGAGTTCGAATCTCTCAGGGCGCGCCAGTCTTTTCAATCACTTACCTTCACTTAAGCCCGCACGGAAGCGTTTTGACAGATATCAAAAAAGCCCATATTGGCGCATAGCGGCTCGAATGGTATGGCACCTATGGCACACCGGGTTTGTTTGTGTGTCTCAGTCGTGCATTCCAAGCCGCGTTTGCGGCGCCATGGAGATTCACAATGCCCTTACTCACGCTGGAATCCAAGCGCCCCGGCAATCCGAGTGGAGCGCCCCAAACACTCATCCACGATCCACAACTTCGTTTGCAGATTCACGCACAAAAGCAAGCTAAAGTTCTGCGGTGGCTGAAGACAGAGATTTACAGCTCCCCATGCGCCTGAAACATATCTTGGGATTGCAAAAAATGAAATGGCAGGCCGTCCAAGCGGGATGGAGCGGTTGGAAAAACTGCGACCGCGGAGTAAAGCCACAAAGGAAAACAGAGAAACTCAGACATCGGCCAGATGTGCTGGTCATTGACCCGGCTGGCCGAGTGGTAGCTGTAGAGTTGGAACTGACGTTCAAGACAGTCAAATGGCTATGCTGAAGAGGTGATTCAGAGCCACGCCCGGCAGATTTATGTAGAGGAGAAGTACCAGCATGTGCTGTGGGTTTGTCCGACCGCCGAAGACATGCAGCGCATGAGAAATCTAATCCGGCAGGCGACTGAGCTGTTCAGAGCGAGACAAAGCGCCGCCATGAAACAATTAGACGCCTACAAGGAACGATCACGCGTGACTAACGTCTTTCGATTGGGAACTACCGACAATTGGACGCAACAATGGCAGGGCAGCAAGGAGGAGCGCTGCGGGACCCTGCGCAATTTCCTGTGGGCACATTTCCAGCAGGCAACCCAGGCCCATAAGGATTTGGATAGCCAAGCTCAAGAGGAACAAGATTGGATGCCGACAACCGACTATTCGCTGATCCTGCAAACCCTAACTGACTACAAGAACGCGCTCTGGAAGAGGCAACAAGCGGAAGAAGCCCGACGATTGCAGGAGCAGCAAGAGCAACAGCGGAGAGCCGAGGAAGCCAGTCGCCGCTATGCTGCGGAGTTGGCAGCCCGCGAACAAGACGAACGACGAGCCAATTCCCTCATTGGGAAAGTCGAAAAATTGTTTAACAAGTGAGTCTTGGGGAAAAACGGATGATCTATTTACAATCAATCAGGAGGTCATTTGGACACCACACGAATTATCGATGATTTGAAAGCCCAACGAGAACGTCTTGACCGAGCGATAGCCGCTCTGCAGGGAGGCAGCACCAGAAGACGTGGCCGCCCTCGTTCGTCGCCAGCTAAGGTTTTCCAACCCAAACGACGCATGAGTGCAGCAGCTAAGAAAAAGATTTCTGAGGCCAACAAAAAACGCTGGGCAGCGTGGCGCAAGAAGAATTCTTGAATTCATTTCAGACTGATTGCACATTTGACAGACCGGTCTTTGATGATCGTTGGTGCTTGATGGACCTTTGGGTACTGAGTTCCAAGGGAAACTGATTTGGAAGGACTTACAAGCGCACGGATGACACCTAAGCACCTGTAAGTTCCTGCAAGGAACGTATCTCAGTCCCTTATTTAGTCCCCCGTTTTGCGTTCGCCTCAGAGTCAATCGTCTGGCAGTCCACGGTAGGCAAGACAAGTAAATGCACAGAGTTAAGATAGAAGAAGTCAGTGCAGTATCAGTGACTTGTTTAAGTTTCAAAATCGAGTAGACATTAACCCTACATTAACCCATCTGAACTCATCGCATTTCAGATCCAGCCATCAATTTCAGAGGTACTGAGAGACTGTTCCATTTTGACGTACTCGTTGCACGCCGCCTGCAGAAGGTGTTTCATCCTTACCGGCTCACGTGTCTCCGCTGCCAGGAACGCCGCGTTGAGGGCAATATTCCGAATGCTGCCACCCGTGACATTTAATCGCGCCAGCTTATTCAGATCGAGTCCTTCCACAGGCGCGTTGTGAGGGAAAACGCGCCGCCAGATCTCCCGGCGAAGATCGGCATCCGGAAATGGGAACTGTACGATAAAGCGAATGCGCCGCAGGAAGGCGGTGTCAAGCGAACTCTTCAAATTCGTCGTAAGAATGGCCAGTCCGGCGTAGGTCTCCATACGTTGCAGAAGGTAGCTGACTTCAATGTTCGCATAGCGGTCGTGGCTGTCCTTCACTTCGCTTCTTTTCCCGAACAGAGCATCGGCCTCATCGAACAGCAATATCGCCCCGCCTTCCTCTGCCGCATCAAATACACGCCGCAAATTCTTCTCTGTCTCACCAATGTATTTGCTGACCACCTGACTCAAGTCGATGCGATAAAGATCAAGGCGCAGTTCATGAGCCAATACCTCGGCGGCCATGGTTTTGCCGGTACCGCTGGATCCGGAAAATAATGCGCTGATACCCAGCCCGCGAGCGCCCTTCCCGGAGAAGCCCCAAGTCTCATAGACCGTGGCTCTTTGGCGCACATGGATGGCCATTTCCCGCAGCACGCCAAGCTGTGCTGTTGGCAGTACCAGATCGTCCCATCCGGCAGTAGCTTCCACGTGCTGAGCTAATCCATCGAGCCTGGTGCGCGCCTGCCCCCGGCAGGCTTCCCATAACAGGCTGCTCAAGCGATCGGCGGAAGACCCGGATTTTGGCTGCATACTTGTCCGCGCCTCTAGCGTGAGCGCTTCGCGCGCTGCCGCGTGAATCGCCAGTGGATTCAGGCTGAACTGGTAAATCAACTCTGTCATTCTGCTATTCAACGGCAGCTTATCTTCGCCCAGCGCGCGGCTCCAAACCTCGATCTGCTCCCCGGCTGGAGGCCTGCGCACATCGAAACTAAATAGCAGGCGGTGCTGGGACCGCCGGCGCTCCCGTCCGGAGATGATCAGTGGGGCCCGAACCGAATTGATGAATTGAGTAATGAGCCGCTCTCGTGCAGGGTCGCCAGCGTCGGAATCACCGCACTCCAACAGAAGAGCAGCATTGCCAAGGATCGATTCACGCTCCCATAGCCGGACCAACCCATCCATTTCGGCGGGCGTTGAAGGGAGATGATGGGCGGCCATCACGTACAGGCGCAGTCCCAGTTCCCTACAGATTGCTGCCGCGACTGCCGTCTTGCTTGAGAATTCGTGGCCATACACTTGGATGGCCGGGAAAATAGCGCCTTCTGGCCTGCGGCCCCATGCGATCATCGCCTGTTCTACGATGGTTTTGTGCGAAGGCATGATTTCTTCAACGGTCCCCACCGGCTCTACCAGGCCCGCCAGCCGCTCATCCAGATGCTGAACTCCTCCCAGGTAGTGCAGCACGCGCTCATCAATCCTCAGCGGGCTGGAGTTGAGAGTGCTGCCGCTTCCAACCTCAATAAGACGCCATCGGCGCAATGGACCGCCAGGCGAAAGCGCGCTCCAGTGAGCATCCGGAAGCGCGGCCAGAGCGAGGCTGAACGTTGGGAGCGGACGGCCCTGGCTGTCCGCAGCGGCACAAGACGCCGAAAACCGCGAATCCAACTCAGGCCCAGCGCATAACAGCAGGAGATCACGCTCGAAAGAAGAAAGGCCAAAGCTGGCACAAAGAACTTGCAAGGCTGAGGGCGCACTCAGCCGGGCAGCGGCATCGTCAAGTGCGCTCTGCGCCGACGATCCGGATTTCTGCTGCTGCGATGAAGGATTTAGCGGTTCCAACGCTTCGCGCACTAAAGCAACAGCAGCCATCAGGTAGTCCTGGTTGGACTTTTCCCATTGGGCGGCATCCGCAGAAATCATGGAACGGTCTTTCTGGGTTGAATGTATCTTCGATTGTTCGGATCCGTATCCACCTCGAGTGGACTCTCTGCTCCATCCACCTGCACTCGAAACAGATAATCGGCCGGCGCCATTCCCGTGATTTTGAACTTGATCGTATCGGTTTCAGTAGGACCTGCCGGAAGGACGAGCGGCGGATTGCTGAAGCTGTAATTCCGTGCAACCCCCTGGGCCCCAAACTCATTCATGAGCAAGGTCACGCGCTGTCCCACGTTGACCTTTGGGTTAAGCTTCACAGTCACGTCGGCAGAGCGGGTGCCATCTCCAGCTATCACTGGAGCAGAAATAGTGATGTCATAGTTCGGACCTGTCTTGGTAATTAGAGGACTCAGGACGAAGGCTGAGACGTTCGATCCCACGCCTGCATGAGGTACGGCTGGTTTCCCAAGCAGGATACGGTTGATGACTTGGATGCTGTGAGGTCCGCCGTGAAGGGTGCCGGGAAGAGTCAACTTGATCTGCGTGTCGGTCACATCCGCCACCGGCGGCGTGATTTCCTGGCTGTCAATCTTGACGGTGGTGTTGTCGCCTTTTATATGGCGGCCTTGGATCAACACGACGCTTCCGGCGGTAATTGCCAGACTTGGGTCTGCCTGGGACACCACCTGTGCAATCATTGGCTGACGCAAGATTCCCACGTTGACCAGCGGAAATTCGCGTACCCTGAGCGCGGACTTTACCACGTCGTCTTCGCCTTCGATCAGGACTACCGTGGCCCGGTACGCAAGCGATAAAGTATACGGCGTCTGCAAGAGGACGGACCACAGCTTCGACAGCTCTTCAAGGGTAAGCGATAAGGGGGTGAGCCGGACCAAATCAACGTCGTCGGCCAGATTGGACTTGCCTATTATAGGATTGAATGTCCCGCTAGCGACGGTTGAGCGAATCAGGTCACGCGAGAGCACTGGATTCGCATGTATTACACGCACCACGCTTCCCAGCAGCCGCTGCGGCTCCAAGTCGCCCTCGCTGCCATAAAAACTGAGCAGGTAATGCAGATCGAGAGCGGCGCGCGGGCGCTGCACCAACTCGCCGTTGGCACGGCGTGTAGGCAGGTCGGAGTTCATCCAGGAGGGGTTGGGTGTAACCTGATAAAGATAAATATTCACCCCTACTGTCGGCAGTGTGCCTTTGGTACCATCGGGGCGGACCGTGGTTATTTTGGCGCCAGTAACATCCTTAGCCGCCGGAGTCTGGATCAATTGGGTGAAAGCCGCGGTGGTGGTTGCAACAGCCAGAAAGTTACTCATTGCGGAAGCCCATCCATTGCCAAGAGTCATCGTTGAGCAGTGCTGCGCGTTCAAATCTCATGAGCGTTCCCATTCCGATGGTCCGGCTGATCCCCCAAAAAATTAGCTGAAATATTTGTCTGAAAGTCCAACCAACAAATCACTCCGCCATTTTAAGGTGGGATAAGGGTGGATTGTAGCTGAAAAACGCCCAGCACCAATGCTTTCTGTGAGAAATTTTGCCAGGATGCATAGTTTCAAATTGAAAATTTGACCATCAGCAATCGGATGGTGATGGGTGCATGAATGGCATGGCGCTTCCAGATTCATTAGTAATTGTTCATATATTAATTTGGACTAGTGCTTGATTATTACCGGGCTTGAGAAAAGCCCGGAAGTCAAAAATACACCATCTCTAGAACCGATTAAGAAAGCGTCTAGGCGATAGCCACTCGCGCATTTTGCACCTGCTCATGAATAATCCAGTCTGTGCGGGATTGGGTTTGTCCATTTGAAGTCTTCATGTTTTTTAATGAACTGTATCAGGAAACGTGATCTCTCTTTGAATACTCCACAGTATTCATGATTCCAAAATGGAACGGATATAAAAAATGTCAGGTAATGCATATAAATTTTAATGACAGATGGCCACGGCGAGGCGTATAAGAACACTGCAAACTAATTCGGTAGATGTGATTCGTTGAGGTGAGGAGCAACTATGGCACGTATTCCTGCTCTGTTCAGTGGTCCCATTGAATTTACAAATAGTTCTGGAAGTCAGATTTCTCTGCCCCTCTCCGTAGTTTTTTTTGATCATGGCATCAAGGCAGAAGGCGACGTCTATAAGGACCCTAAGAACAAAGACGCCGCAGATGCCTGGCTGGCATATCTTGTGAGTACCGGATTGCTCGTTCCCGATCAAACTGCTCCATCCGTGCCAGCGATGGTGATAACGGCGGCGAGCCCGGGATCAACTGGAAATTTCATCCAGATTACGTTTACAGGCTTTAAACCTGACGTGGATCCTGCCAAAACTAAATTTGACGTCACTGTCATCGAAACCGACACTTATACCGGTCTGAAACCTTCCACAATCCAGGGAATACTTGGCGTTTCTGCAGGCGCGGGAACACTGCCGGGACTGGTTTTCGTGCCAGTTATTGATACGACGCTCATGCCGACAGCAGGGGACTACCCTATGGTTGCCGGGACGCAAGTCCAAGTACCAAAGAATGGCGGGGGGATCGGCAATGCATTCAGCCTCCAAGCAAAAACGGCGACGGATGGCACGGATGAGGCACGGACCAAGGTCACAATCAAGGATGTGAACGTGGCTGATAAAACCTTCACATTAGTTGCGACTTGGACCAAATCCGCAACTGGAATCAAAGCCGGTGATATCCAAACAAATTTTGCCTATGAGATTACTGTGGCCGCGCCGAGTGGGTTACCACTCGTGGCGCCAGCGCCCGGCTCCGTCACCTTGAGTGGCGGGGCTGATGCAGTCACGCTCCCAACGGCTAACGCATCTGCCAACCTGGTGACCGGATGAAAGTCCAAAAACGCGAATGCCAGCAAACCTACAAATGAAGTATCTCCGCCCACATTAGGAGAAACCGAATGCCGATCACACCAACTTATCCAGGATTGTACATTGAAGAGCTGCCAAGCAACGCCCATACCATTACGGCCGCAGCCACTTCCATAACCGTCTTCGTGGGTTACACCCACCTGTACAAGACCAATAACTTCAACACTGCGGTACGGTTATTCAGTTTCACCGATTACGACCGCGAATTCGGCGGTCTTTATGCAAGCGGCATTGTGGAACATAACGTCGCTTATGCGGTGAATCAGTTTTTTCTCAATGGCGGATCTGATGCCTACGTAATTGGTTTGCAAGCACAAGCCCGCGACAAACTTGGAGCAATTCTAGGGCCGATTCCTGCGGCGACAGCTACGGTTGGGGCGATAAACTTTACCGCCCGGGAACTGACAGACCGTATCCCGATGAAGGTCACGATCAATAACCTCAAGTCCGGCCCCCACGCAACCGGAACCAACAAAGACGTTGCCGATATTACGATTGCTTACGGAAATCAGGCGGAAATATATCGCGCCGTCACCATCAACACCCAGGCGGATGTGGCAGCAGACTTCATTGACAATCGGATCAACCAACGTTCGGGACTGGTCACGGTGGCCCCTGTCGGGGCCGATTATGGCGCTAGCATCACCGGGACCGTCGGCCAACAGGTATTCGTCCCGACGCCTGTTGCCGGGTTTGCAGGCACCTTCAGCGCGGATGACTTCATCAAGGTATTCCAGCAAGATACATCGCTGGATAAGGTTCCAATTTTCAACCTGCTTGTGATTCCCGGTGTTGCCGACAACTCGGTGTGGAGCGCTGCTCTGGCTTTCGCTGAGAGGAAAAGGGCGTTCGTGATACTGGATCCTCCCGCACAAGCAGTGGCCGATCCCAGTTCCAACCTCGGGTTGACGAAGTCCTTGCCGCTAATCGAGGAGGTCATCAGGGGAGGCACGCTGCCCACCAGCACCAATGGTGCCTTGTATTTTCCATACCTTGAATCAGTCGATCCTTTGACTGGCAATCCCAACGAACTTCCACCCAGCGGCTTCGTGGCGGGAATCTTCGCCCGTACCGACGTGAACCGAGGGGTATGGAAGGCACCCGCCGGCCTGGAAACTACGATCAAAAACACTACTGGAGTGGCGCCGCGCGGACGGATGACGGATCAGCGGCAGGGCACGTTGAATCCGATTGGCGTAAACTGCATCCGCACTTTTCCTAACATCGGGACCGTAGTGTTCGGAGCCCGCACTCAAGTCACCGCAAACACCGCCTTCCAGCAGTGGTGGTATGTTCCGGTGCGGAGGATGGCGCTGTTCATCGAGCAGACGCTCTTGTTGAATCTGGGCTGGGCAGTGTTTGAGCCCAACGACCAGCCGCTATGGATCGCCTTGCGCACCACTGTGGAGCACTTCATGCTCTCGTTGTTCAACCAGGGAGCGTTTCAGGGCAAGACGCCCAGCTTGGCCTTCCGGGTAACATGCGACGAGACCACCACCACCCAGGACGACATCGACAAAGGAATCGTCAACATCATCGTGGCTTTTGCGCCGCTGAAACCGGCTGAATTTGTGATCATCAAGATCGCGCAACTGGCTGGGCAGACCCAGGCTTAGGAGGAGATATTCCATGGGCAAACCATTCTCCGTAAATACTTCCAGATTCGATCCGTACAAGGCATTCCGTTTTCTTGTTTACCTGGATACCTCCACCACGCCGGTGGCTGGCGTCAGCAAAGTTGGAGGGCTGAAGCGGTCTTCGGACGCCATCGATTACAAGGAGGGCGGCAACGGAATTATCCGCAAGGGGCTGGGCCGCACCAAGTATGAGGCCATCACATTGGAGCGAGGCGTGACGCATGATCCGGACTTCGAAGTGTGGGCCAACGCCGCGCAGGTGCTCGATAAGGGTGCGCCCTCCCAGTCGTTGAAAAATCTGCGGAAAGAAGTGCGCATCGAGTTGCTCAATGAGGCCGGTCAGCCCGTCCACCGCTATGTCGTGCATCGCGCATGGATCTCCGAGTACCAGGCCCTAAGCGATCTGGACGCCGGCGGGAACGCCGTGGCCCTTGAACATATTAAACTAGAGCACGAGGGTTGGGAGCACGACCTGTCGCTGGCTGAGCCCACCGAGGTCTAAAAGCGCATGTTTCGCCTCCCAATCCGCAACACGACGATTCATCTTCGCCTGCCCACGGGTGCGGAAGATCTACTCTTGCTGGAAACGCAGGCCAGCGAGCCGGAACTGGCCGCCACACTGATGGCCCGGCTGGCCGGCAGCGATCCTCCTATCGATTGGATGAAAGTTGCAGTCACCGATCTGGAAGCAGCCATGCTGATGCTGCGCCAGATGTACGCCGGCGACCTGCTGCGCACCGATGTTGTATGTGCTGCACCCGGGTGCCGTTCGCGCGTGGATGTGACCTTCCGCATCAGCGATTACCTGGCGCATGCGCGGCCGCGCACCACCCGAAACGTTGATGCTGCCGATGCCTCCGGATGGTTCCAGTTGCGCGATGCGGGAGTGGCCTTCCGCGCACCCACGGTGGAAGACCAGATTGCAGTTGCCGGTTCCAAGGCCCCGGAGACGGAGTTGGCAGTCCGCTGCATCCGGCCGCCAGAAATTTCAGGCCGGATGTTGGGCCGGGTGCAGAAGGCGATGGCGCGTGTGGCTCCCTGCCTTTCAGATTGGGTGCAGGGGGAATGTCCGGAATGTCATGCGCGGTTGCCCATGTATTTTGACGTCTACCGGTACGTATTGAAGGAACTTCGCGGCCGGGCGAAGTCCGTGTATCGGGACATCCATCTGATCGCCGAGCGATATCACTGGCCAGAATCGAGGATTCTGAAGATGCCGTGCGTCCGCCGCCAGAATTATGCCGGGATGATTCTGGATCAAGGAAATATCTAACTAACTAAGCTGCCAATCATGCCGAATGCTTCCTATTTCGCTCGAATCGCCCGCACACCCGTGATGAAACTGGAGCCGGCCTTTCCGTCAGTGGAGGCATCGGTCCGGGAGCAGCCGGAAGCAGCCGCGCCATTGCAATCGCCGGCGCTCCCGGTCTCGACAGTCGAATCGGCGGCACGCGGCTTTCCGACGCCTTCCGTCGGAGGACACAGGCAGATCTTGAAATCGTCAGGTTCTTATGAATCAGCAGGTGATCCGCAGAAGCCAGCCATGCCGCGCCCCCATGCCGCTTCTCACACCAGCGAAGAACCTGAAGTGAATCTTCCTGGGGTAAAAATCACTGGGGGCAACGTCACACGCGAACTTCACCATCCGCCTGCCAGCGCATCGCTGCGTTCGCGTTTGTCGGTTCAGTCTTTTTCTCGGCCCGTACCCTCCTCCGCAACTCCGGAAATGCTTACGCCTCCTGAGATGTTGCCAGAGCCGGCATTGCCTGCGCTTAAGGCATTGCGGGTTTCTGAAAATAAAGCGCTGCAGACCGAAGGCGAGCGAGACGTGAGCGTGACAGCGCATGTGCCAGGAAGCGCAGGACGTCTGCCGGTCGCAATCGTGCCGGTCACACAACAAACGGGCCAATCGCCATCGGGTGCTCTTCCCGCCAGTGAAAGCCATGGAGAGAGGACGAATACAACCGGAAGAATGGCTAAGCTGCCGGTCGCAGATGTGCCTGCTCTGCGGCAGTTGGAGATTTCCGCAGCGAATGCTCTCCCCGAGCGAGAAAGACATGAGGACGCGAGAGCGCATATTCCAGCAAAGACGGTTAGCAGGCCAGTTGCACTTGATCCAGATCCACCAAAGCGGGAGACTCCGCAGACAGATGACGGTTCGAACCGCTCACGAAGCAAAACGCTGCTCTTGCCCGCGGACCATCGCCAGCCCGAGGCTTCGCCCGCTGGTCGGGTGCAACCGGAGCCGCAAGTGCAGATCGGCTCAGTGGAAATTCACATCGAGCGACCCGTTGCGCCTGCGCCTACGGTCATAGCATCTCCTGCTCCAGCGGTTGCGCTGCGGCCTTTGTCGCGAAGTTTTTCCGCGTGGGGTTTGCGGCAAGGGTGAAGATTCTGATGACCGAGCGATACAAGATTGGAGCGTTGCAAGGTGAACCGCACCGGTGCCGATGGGCCGGACCAAGAAACGGTTATGTCAATGATTCGTATTGATCGTTTGACGCTGAGATGTCCCTGCGAGTGTCCGGCCGAGCGGTTGGCGCGGCTGATCGGGGAGCGCCTGATAGTTTCAGATCTGCCGCGTGCCGGTAGCCCGCTCGGAACCGTTCACCTACATCTGCAGGATTCGGGAGCAGGAGCCGACGAGATGGCCCAACGGATCGTAGATGGCTTATTGCAGGAGCTGACACGGAGCTTGTAAGAGCAAATGCCTGGCAAATACATGCGCGGCGCATTGGTTGAATTTCAGGCCCCGACCTTTCTGGTTCCGGTGCCCAATGTGATCGTGTTTCAGTACAACCCGGAGACTATCAGCCATTCGTGGACCCAGGCCGTGCAGGATACATCGCAAAGTGCTAAAGGAAATCCCTTGGCTGTGAAAGGGGTTCCGGGAGAGTCATTCAGCCTCACGATAGCGATGGATGCTGGCGACACAATCGCCGACGGCAGTGTCGTTACAGCGGGAATCGCCCTTACCACCGGTGTCTACAGCCGGCTGGCAGCCCTGGAGATGTTGCAATATCCCACAGGCGCATTCGGTGGAGGGCTCTTAGGGTCTGTCTCTGCCTCGATCAGCGTTGGCGGTGTGTCGCTGTTTGGTTCCGCCAGCGGTAAAGCGGATGTCAAAGTTCCTAAGAGCACGGTGCCGGTTGTGCTCTTTGTATGGGGTCCGGGCCGCATCGTGCCCATTCGTGTGACCGGGTTAACGATCACGGAGAAACTTTACGACCCATTTCTGAACCCAACCCACGCCGAGGCGCAGCTCAACTTGCGCGTACTCACGCCGGAGGAACTCAGCGCGGTCACCGGCGTCTTGGGGCAGATTGCCAAAGTTGCTTACACGTATTCCCAGGGCCTGCGGCAGGCATTGGCGGTTGCCAACCTTGCCAATGCGGCCGAAGGCATTATCGGCATGTTGCCGCTCTGAGCATTGCAGGAAGAGAGGGCGCTTCGATGTTTTTTCCAGGCAGCCGTTACGAGAAGACCGGCACATACAAGGTCACGCAGCTCAATGGCACGGAGGCAGTTGTGGTGAAGCTGCCCCTTCCTCTGCGCGACCCGCTGCTCGGCTTTCACCCACGCACCGAGGGCCAGCGCCTGGACTTGATCGCGGCGCGCTATCTCGCGGACGCCACGACTTTCTGGCGCTTGTGCGACGCCAACGGGACTTTGTCGCCGGACGCGTTGGCCGCCCGCGATCTTGTCGGTATTCCGGATAAAGGGCGCTGACCGCATGGCGAGCACTTTCCGGCTGCTGCTGAGCGGCACACCCGCAGACGAAAGTTTTATTGCCCAGATGACATCATTGGAAGTGGAAGAGAACGTGGATTTGCCGGGAGCGATTCAATTGAGCTTGCCTGTCAATGCCACCGATGCAGGCGACTTGGCCTTTGTGAACGACGCCACGCTCCAGCCCTTTGCCACTGTGGCTGTAGTGGCGGCCGTGGAGGGTAAGGCGGATGAGTGCATCTTCGATGGGTTTGTTCTTTCGCACAAGTTGCACCTGGAAACCGGGACCACGGGCTCCATGCTCGAAGTTTGGGGCCAGGATGCGTCATGGCTGATGAACCTGGAAGAGAAAGTCAAGGAATGGACGGATGTGACGGATGCCGCCGTAGCCAGTTCGATCTTTGGCGACTACGGCATCAGCCCGGCCTCCGAAAACACCCAGGACGACTCGCCTTCGCACACCGAAGACGGACATACTCTCATGCAACGAGGCACCGACATTCAGTTCCTCCGTACCCTGGGCAGGCGGAATGGGAAGCTGGTGCGTGTCGCCTGCGCGGGCCAGCCCGGTCAACGTACCGGTTATTTTGCAAAACCTAAGTTGGATGGCGATCCGGTGCTTACGCTGACCATCAATGACCCTGAAAACTGGAACGTCCGGGCGCTGGACGTGGAATGGGACGTAACCCGCCCTTCCAAGGTGAAGGCCAGCCAGGCGCTGTTTAACGATTCCAGCGAAGATGGCGCCAGCGGCGACGCCTCGGATTCCGGACTCGACCCGCTGGCAGACCGCGGGATATCCAGCTTCTCCGGAAAGGACATCACGGTTTTGCTTACCGCCCCGGTCGATGAAGCCGGAGAATTGTCGCTACGGGCCAAAGCCCTCCTTCGCGATGCGGGTTGGTTTGTGCGTTGCGAAGGTGAGACCGATGTTGCCCGGCTCAAAGCCGTGCTGCGGGCGGGCGCCGTTGTGCAGGTTGCGGGCATTGGTTCGCTGAATTCGGGGAAGTACTACGTGTGGAGCGTCCGTCACAGCCTTACCGCGGATTCCCACAAGATGAAGTTTGTGCTGGTCCGTAACGCGGTGGGCGCCGCGCCCTCCGGCGGCGGCGGTTTATTAGGCGGGGTGTTATGAGCGGCATGGATGACCAGACACTGCTGGAAATTGTCGAGCGTGTGCGTGGCCGCTTCTTCGGCAAGTATCGCGGCACCGTGACCGAAGTCGATGACGACACGCTGCGGATTAAAGCTAAAGTGCCGGCGGTGCTGGGAGGGGTCAAGAGCGGCTGGTGCATGCCGTGCGTGCCGTATGCCGGCAAAGAAGTTGGAATCGCATTTCTGCCGGAAGTCGGCTCCGGCGTGTGGATCGAGTTTGAGGGCGGGGACGTCTCCTATCCCATCTGGGTGGGGTGTTACTGGCGATCCGGCGAGAAGCCCTCAGATGCAACCGGTAAGGTCAAGACCATTGTCACCAACGCCAAGCATAAGATCCTGCTGGATGATGACCAGGGATCCATCACCATTCAGGACAACAATGAAAACAAGATCACCATGAATTCCAGCGGAATTACCCTGGAACGCAGCGGCAAAAAAGTTGAAGTTACCAGCTCAAAAGTGAGTGTAAACGACGGCGCCCTGGAGGTGACCTGATGGGCAAGCTTCTCAACGCGTCTTCCACCATGATGTGCCCTCACGGCGGCACAGTCAACGTAGTTACCAGCAACACCAAGACCAAGGCCGGCGGCGACTATGCCTTGCGAAGCTCCGATACGTTTCTTATCGCCGGCTGCCCGTTCATGATTGGACCGAACCCCCATCCCTGCATGCAGGTGCAATGGGTGCAGACGGCCCTGAAGAGCACGGCCATGGGCGATCCTACGCTGACGGACGAGAGCACCGGCTTGTGCGTGGCTGCCGACAAGGCGCCGCAAGGGGCGGTGCAGATCGTGGTCACGCAGCCCACGGTGTCCGGGACATAACCTATGGACCGTCACGATTACGCATTTCCGTTTCGCATCGACATGGCCTCCGGACAGGCGGCGCAAACGTCCTATGCCGCTCACGTTGACCAGATGATCCGGCAGGTCTTGCTGACGGCTCCGGGAGAGCGCGCCGATCTTCCCGAGTTCGGCTGCGGATTGCGGCAATTGATATTCGCGCCGCATTCAGACGCGCTCGACGCCTCCACCAAGATGATCGTCATGCAGGCCTTGAACCGCTGGTTGTCGGGCCAAGTGCAGTTGAAAGACGTAAAGGTCTCCCCCGGCAGTGATGAATCCGAAATGCTGGTGCAGGTCGAATACGTGCTGATCGAAACCCAGACCGTCAAGCAATTGGAAGTGCGGGTAATCTGAGATGAATGTGATCGCGAAAGACCGCCGGGGCGAACTGATCAAGTCAACCACGCTCAATGGCGTTGACTTTGTTGAAGTCGCCGCGTCTGACCAAAAAACGTTGCAAGTACATTTTCTGAATGCGGTCGATTTAAAGGGCAAGATTGTGCGGGTGGAAATAACCGGCGGCGAGGTCATCCCACAAGTCGCTGTCCAGCCAATCCAGGACGCCGACTGGCTTCTCCCGGATGCCGAGGGCCGCCCGCGGCTGCGCGTAACGGTTGCGGCACCCGGCGATTTTTCCCAATACACGCTCAAGCTGTTTGCCAAGGTCCCGCCCGGTCCCCTGGATCCGTTCTTTGATCATGCCCAATTCTCCTTCAAGGCCCTGTGCGATTCACAACTCGATTGCCAGACGCCCCCGGCTCCTTGCCCCGAGGTTTCCGCTGATGTTCCACCGATCGACTATCTGGCCAAAGATTTCCTGAGTTTCCGTAATGCGCTCTCCGATTTTTCCGCTCTGCGTTATCCCGAATGGGTAGAGCGCTCCGAAGCCGATTTTGGGATGATGTTCCTGGAAATGCTGGCGGCCGCGGCCGATGACTTGAGCTATACGCAGGACCGGATCGCCGCGGAAGCGGCCATTGAGACCGCCAGCGAACGCCGTTCCCTGGTGCGCCATGCGCGTCTGGTTGACTACGAGCCACGGCCTGCCACTGCCGCCCAGGTGCGGCTGCAATTCCAGGTGGAATCTGGTCCTATTCCCCCGGGCGTGTTGATAAGCGCCTCGACCCCAGATGGCGACACTGTCTATTTCGAGACCGGTACGGGACTCTTCGACAAGACACAGTATGCGGCCAGAAGAGAGTGGAACGGAATTGCGGCCTATTACTTCGATGACAGCCAGAAGTGTCTTCGGGCTGGCTCTACCGATATGTGGGTCGCAGGCAAAGATTTAGAGTTTTCCGTTGGCCAAGAGCTCCTGATTGACACTCCCGGACCCACATCCGCCGATCCTCCGCGCCGCCAAATCATCATTCTCATCCGGATACAGGAGGAGAAAGATCCTGTGTTTCCGGATCCGAAAGGTCCTCCTGCCGACGTCACACACATCTTTTGGGGCCAGAATGACGCGCTTCGCGATGACCACAACCTGGACACGACGGTGGTGAAGGGTAACCTTGTTCCAGCAACCCAGGGGATGCGGTCCACAGAAACGTTTGCTATTGATCAGCCTCCATTAAGTTCGCCTGGCTTGCCCCTGGCTCTGGTGCGCACCGGCCCCAACAGCGCGGCGGGCAAGCTGGTGCCTCAATACTTATATACATTGAGCCACCCGCCGCTTGCCTGGCTTGCCCAGCCGGATGCTTCCGCCCCGCCTTTGCCGGAAATTGATCTGCAGGCGCTGCCGCCGATGACGCAGCCCGAGCCATGGACCTGGAGAAGCTCTTTGCTTCAGGCCGAGCGCTTTGAGAAAGGGTTTACGGTTGATCCAGTTCGCTACCGGCCGGTCGCGCGCAACTCCGACAATTCCATTTCTTGTGATTACGACAGCGATCAAGGCGATACCATCCGTTTTGGGGACGGCATGTTCGGCGAGATTCCAGCCAGCGGCACGGTCTTTCAGGTCACCTACCGCACTGGCGGAGGAACAACCGGCAACGTGGCTGCTGACAGCATCACCCGCGTGCAGAGACCTGGCATTTTGGCTGTGACCAACCCCTTCGCGGCCCAAGGTGGAAGCGACCGCGAGCCCGCCGAGCGCATCCGCCGTCTCGCTCCCCAGGCATTTCGCGCCAGCCAGTTCCGTGCGGTCCTGCGCGAAGATTATCAGGCTGCTGCAGAGTTGTTTCCCTGGGTCGAGAAAGCTGGAACGGTGTTTCGCTGGACCGGAAGCTGGCTCACGGTGTTTACGACGGTAGATCCCAAAGGGACGGAACAAATCCCGGTGTCCGGGCACATCGACGTGATCAACCTGCTGAACCGTTATCGCCTTGCGGGTTACGAATCGTATGTACCCTCTCCAAAGTTTGCCGCGCTCGACCTCGTAATCACCGCATGCGCCCAGCCGGACGCATTTGCTGGAGATGTGCAGGCGGCAATTCTAAAGGCTCTGAGCACGGCCAAATTTCCCGACGGTACCTCTGGTTTCTTCAACTTTGACAACTTTACTTTTGGCGATCCCCTGGAGCGCAGTGTTCTGGAGGCCGCGATCCAGAGGGTGCCGGGCGTGGCTGGAGTGCTCTCCGTGATGTATCGCCGCCGTGGGGTGACTCCTGCCCTCATATCCATGCTCGACCAGGTGCAGGTGGGGTCCGATGAAATCATCCGCGTGGACAATGATCCCAGCCGGCCGGAACGCGGCTCGTTGAAGATCGTAGTAAAGGGAGGCAAATGAGCGGCGCTCCTGTTTGTCCCTGCGACGTCTTTGTTTTCCCCCGGACGGTATCCAACCCGCCTGGCCTTGATGTGATTCGCTATCGCATCGGTGACTTCAGCCGCTTCCGTGAGGCGTTGCTGCGCCCCCTGCCCGGCGAAATAGAACTGCGGAACTGGCGCCCAACTGCCCAGGGAGATCTTGCCTTGCAGATGCTGGAGTGGTGGGCGTATCTGGCCGATGTGCTCACCTTTTATAACGAGCGGATTGCTAATGAAAGCTATTTGCGCACCGCCGTGCTGCCGGAAAGCGTACAACGCCTGATTCGCATTCTGGGATATCGTCCGCGCCCCGGCATCGGCGCAACTGGAGTTGTGGCTGCGTTGCTCAGCGTGCCTGGGCCGATCCTGGTTCCCCAGGGATTTCCTATTCAGAGCAAACCGGGGCCGGGAAAAGATCCACAAATCTTTGAAACCGATTCTGACAGTCGGGTCAGCCGGCCGGATGCGCTGCCCGCCGATGCCACGGCGGACACGGGCATGGGTGAAAGCGTCTTGCTCAAGGGGACTGTGAGCGGCATCAATGTTGGGGACGAACTGCTCCTACTGAAGCGTGGATGGGCGGGAGAAACAAATGGGAACGCTCTGGTTATAGTCCTGACTGTTGCAACTGAGAAAGATCCGCGAGGCCGTGCCAATACCCGGATCACATTCGGGTCCGATCCGGGATTTACCACCACCGAGAAGGTAACCGATTATCGTCTGCTTCGCAGCACGCAAGTCATGGGACTGTGGCCGATGCATACCAACGCGGCAGGTGCTACCACCCCCAAGCCCGAATTGATTATTACCCCAAACAGCGCCAGCACGATCTCCGTGAACCGCCAAATGGAGCCGCGCACGCCTCTGTTGATTGATGTTAACGGAAAAAAGCAGCTAGTCACTATCACTACCTATTCGGAGGTAGTGTGGTTTGCGAATTCGGAAGATCCCGACCATCCTGAGAATGGCCCGAACCCAGCCCAAAAAATCGGCATCCCTATTCCACACTCGGTGGTCGGGTTTATGCCAGCTCTTACTATCGTAGTTGGCAAGGACGAGATCCCCGGCACTATTCTGCGCTTTGCCTTTCATGATGTTGGCGACCTAATCGCCTCGCCCGCGGCCGCGCTCGATCAGAAAACAACCCAATTAAACGCCCCCGAAGGAACATCATTTCATTCCGGCTTAAAGGACCAGCCGGTGCTGCTTGAAGATGTAAACCATAACGGGGCCTCTGCCAAAGTAAGCAGTTCCTCGCCAGCCGCACTGAAGCTCAGCGCCTTGTCTTTGATGGCTGCGCCCCTCAAGCCGCCTCTGCAAGTGCTGCTCAACCTGCTGAACGTGTCGCGGGGAAAGACCGTCGCTTCGGAAACTCTGGGAAGTGGCGATGCCAGCGTGGCCGGTCAAGAGTTCGTTTTGCAGAAGTCGCCGCTCACTTACTTGCAGACCTCCGATCCCGCTTATCCCGATGGTTACAGGAGCACGTTACGCGTGTGGGTCAACGGCGTGGAATGGACCGAAGCACCCAGCTTCTACGGGCAAAAGCCCAATGCCCGCATTTTCGTTACCCAGGAAGACCAGGATAATCAGACCCGCGTGAAGTTCGGAGACGGTGTGAACGGTGCGCGCCTGCCTTCCGGGAGCAACAACGTGGTCGCCCGTTACCGCTATGGCAGCGGCGCCGATGTTCCCGATGCAGGAAAGCTGACCGTTATTACCCAGCCCCTTCCAGGATTGAAGACCATAGAAAATCCAGTTCCTCCCGGAAGAGGGGCCGATCCTGACTCGCCCCAGCGCATCCGCCAGCTTGCCCCGCGCACCATCTTGACCTTTGGCCGCGCCGTCTCCGGCGATGATTACGAGGTGATGGCCGCCCAAACTCCCGGGGTAGACCGCGCGCGTGCCTATTGGTCCTTTGATCCTACTCTGCAGCGGACCGTGGTGACCTTGTACGTGGGCGATACCCCAGCCGCAGTAGATGCAGCCACGAAATCCCTGGCTCGCTCCGCCGATCCGAATCGGCCAGTCAGCGTCAAGCCTGCGAAGGCGGTCTCCATTGGGCTGTCGTTCACGCTGGTCGTGGATGCCGCCTACCAGAATCCTGCGGCAGTCAAAGATGCTGTGGAGACCACCCTCATTGATCCGGATAGTGGGCTATTTGGGGCCCGGCGAATGCGCATCGGCGCAAAGCTCTTCCGCAGCCAGATTGAGGATGCATGTCTGCGCGTGCCGGGATCAGTGGCGGTCCATTCATTTCTGTTTACAGTCAAAAAAACACCAGACGGCCCACTCGTTCCGTCCGACCTCCCGTATTCACCCGCCGAGGGTGGTTTTGTCGAACTGGCGAAGAAGGACCTGACCATCGACACGGAGGTGGCTGCGCATGCCCGCTGATCTCGACCGCTACGAACGCTACTATGCCGATAAGCTGTGGGCGATGGTCCCGGCCATCTACCGCACGCTGGATAGCGCTACGCTTGATCAAAGTGGTCCTTTGCGCGAACTCGTCAACCGTATCGGCGCGCAGGCCGCCGCCCTGCGGCGCAGCATCGACCGGCTGTGGGAAGACCAATCCATCGAGACCTGCGATGATTGGGTCATTCCCTACATTGCCGATCTGCTGGCCACCAACCTGGTCGACGGCCTCGACGCTCGCGGTCAACGTCTGGATACGGCCAAGACCGTCTATTACCGCCGGCGCAAGGGCACCGTGGCCATTCTGGAGGAGATCACCAGCGACATCACTGGCTGGGACGCAAAGATTGTTGAGTTCTTCCGGCGCATGGCGCGCACTCGCCACGGATTGGATCCGGAGATCGGAATGCCCCTCGGTACGGCCTATCCCGATGAACTCCAGAGCGCGGAGGGACTGGTAGGTTCCACCACCCGCACCGGCATTGGCGGCTTTGCCGATCTGCGCAATGCCTATGGGGCTTCGAAGGCGCATTCGGCTTTTGACGAATTCTTTCACACCGCAGATTTCCGCCTGGGCCGGGGAATGCGGGGCTGGTACAATATTCCCCGCCTGGGAGTCTTCCTCTGGAAGCTCGAGAGTCTCGGAGTTGATCAAACCACTCCGGTCCCCGTCTTGGGCTGTGCCCAACCCACTTTTACTTTCGATCCAACCGGACGCCAGATTCCTCTGTTTGCGCTGGCCACGCGCACGTTCAAAAACAGATTTGGTGACTCCTGGGTTTCACCCCAGGAATTTCAGTTGCCGGTCATGATCAGCCGCTTCCTCCTGGCTGAACATTTTCTTGACCTGTATAAGACGTCTTTGGGCGTGTATCGCAAACCCGGTTTGGATTATGAATTGGTGCAGAACACCATACGAGATGGCAAGGTTCAAGCCGATAAGATGAAGCTGTACCCGGAGGTCGGAACATTCAAGATTACGGACGGAGCGCCCGGTCCCTTCTTCGGTACCTATCATTACGGCTTTTCATCTCGAATTGGCGCTGGCCCTTATGACCGGCGTGTTCTGGGCGAAGAACTTTCGCCGATAACCGCTCCACAGTCCCCCGCAACCGGGGGAGGTATACTTGCCATATCTGCATCCTCCGGAACCACTACCATATCCGACTCGCTGACCTATACCTCCGTAAACGATGTCACCGGCATTACGCAGTTAACGGTGCGGGCGGCCAATGAAAAGCGTCCGCTCTTGCGCCTGGAAAAGGCTTGGACACTCAACGGCGCTCAAGGGGGCCAGCTCTTTCTAGAGGGATTGTTCATTAGCGGGAAGGATAGCAGCGGAAGCGGAACAGATATTGTTCTGAGCGGGAACTTTGATGCCGTCACGTTGATATGCTGCACCTTCGATCCTGGTAGTTCCGGTGCAGGAACTGCAGCTCCATTCGCCAGTGCGGTCGATGGCAAGGCCCTTTCTCCTGTGCGGCTGTTTATCGATGGACGAATCCGAACTCTCACCCTCGACCGCTGCATTATGGGGCCAGTGCGCGCCCGCAACCAGGGGTCGGTCGACCACATGCTGATCTCTGACAGTGTCCTGCAAGCCATTCCCGACGTCAAAGGCAGTTCCGACGTCCCCAATGCGATTGAAGAAAAGAATGGAGACGTTTCGCTGGTTCGCTCGACCGTGCTGGGAAAGCTGGCAGTCCATCGCCTTCATGCCAGCGAGAGCATCCTGAATGACCTTGCCACGGTCGAGGATACGCAGGATGGCTGCGTACGATTCACCGCGTGGTCCGCCAAGAGTACGCTACCCCGGCGCTATGAGAGTGTGCAGATTGCCTCAGGAGCGCCGTTATTTACCAGCCGCGCCTTTGGCCAGCCAGGATACGGACAGTTGCTGGCCACCGCTGATCAAGCGCGCATCGATGGCGCGCCCTCCATCCTTCAGGGTGCGCAGAACGGCTCGGAGATGGGCGCATTTTCACGCGAGCAGAACGTCATTAAAGAGCGCAGCCTGCTCATCAAGTTTCAGGAATTCACGCCGCTGGGACTCGTCCCGGTGATTGTTGATGCAAATGACGCTCCCCGTCCGGGACAATAAGGAGGCAACACCATGGCAAGTGACCGCGACCGGCTGTCTTACGATGCCAAGCAGCAATATCGCTCCGTTGTGGCGCAGCAGGGCCGGGTCATGGTTCCGGCCGACTTCAATGAAATGCAGGAAATCGCGGCTGAGGAACTGCGCGAAGAAGCGCTCGATTTCGTAGGACCATGCGGTACGCCTGACAATGGTTATCAGATAACAATTCCAGATTCATCAACCGTCCCCTTGGACTTTCTGATTAATCCGGGGACCATGTACGTAGGGGGGATCAGGGCTTACCTTCCTCCCTCTAAAGACCTCAAAGAGAAGCGGATCCTCTATTCCAAACAGCCGGATCGGCTGAATCCAACTCCACAGATGCCCGTTGGACTTGGGGGCAGTTTCCTGGAGTTCATCTTGTTGGAGTTGTGGGAGCAGGAGATCAGCGCCACCGAAGATCCCAACCTGAAGGATGTTGCGCTGGGCGGGCCTGATACAACCCAGAGAACCAGGATCATCCAGGCCGTCACCCGCTACATTACGACTGCGGACACCTGCGACAAAGCTCTGGCCGCACAGGCGGATCTCTGGAAAGCCGGTGGCCAGGATTTTGATCCCACTACCATGCGCCTGAATTCACAGGCCAGTCTCAAAGTGGGTTTTGAGAATGTCGTTAGCGATCCTAACCCATGCGATCCGGTGGCCCAAGGTGGATATCTGGGTGCCGAGAACCAGTTGATTCGTGTTCGCATCTCTGAGCTTGGTGAGGTCAAGAAATCTGGTAAGTTTGTCTGGGGCTTTGACAACTCATCCTTCGTCTACCGCGTTACTTTAGGGAGCGACGGGAAGACACTGAAACTGGATGTTCCTCCGATTGACGCTTTTCACTTTCCCAAGAAAAATCAGGCGGTTGAAGTCTTGGGCACACAAGCTGTGCTCTCCGACGGTGAATTCGTAGCCACGGATACCGGAACGGTGTTTCTGCTGGCGGACGATTACAACCCGGATACGCTCAGCGTGAGCCTGCCGTCAATATATAAACCTGCCCCTAACACTCCCCAATTGTTCCTGCGAGTTTGGCAAGAGCAGATTGCCTTCGAAGCGGGAAAACCCAAAAGTCTCGGTCAAACCGGCGTGCAAGTCACATTGCGTACCAACGCGGATACTTTTCACCTAAGCGACTACTGGGCATTTGCCGTTCGCCCCAACACCCCTGCCCGCGTCTATCCCAAACGCTACGTGGATGATTATCAGGCTCCTGAGGGGCCGCGTAAGTGGGTGTGCCCGCTGGCCGTTATCAAGTGGACTGGAAATATTCAACCTAAGGGCGAGGTCCTGGCCGATTGCACCAATTTTTTCCCTGCCCTGACAGCGCTGACCAGCTTCTTCTATCTGGGAGGAGATGGCCAGGAAGCCCATCTCGATGGGACCCTGCCTTATCCGCTGGAGGCGGGCGTCGCTAATGGGAAATACCCGGTGAAAGGTGCCCGTGTGCGCTTTAGCATCACCAAGGGAGGCGGCAAACTAGCAGGCGGAGCAGGACCGGTTGAAGTGTTGACCGGCGCGGATGGCATGGCCAGTTCCACCTGGGCGCTGGGCGATCCCAGCCAGGATCAGGTTGTGAGGGCGGAATTGCTCGGGCCAGATGGCAGGCGGCGGCACCTTCCGATCGATTTTTCCTCCTCCTACATGCGCGCCCGAGACGTGATCTACGAGCCTGGCGAATGCCAGAAAACTCAGAGTGCGAAAAATGTCCAGGACGCCATCGATATTCTTTCCCATCTTGTCAGTCTTTACTACCTGAGCGGCAGTTGCCAGCAAGTCATTCCGGGAGTGGCCCTTCAACCCTTACGGGTGCTCGTGGCCAATCGTTGCGGACTGGTAATTGACGGGGCTGTTGTGGTTCGTTTCTCGGTCGTTCGCGGCTCCGGCACACTCAATGGCGTCAGCAATACTGTTGATGTTACAGCTGATGCTACTGGCGTCGCCACATGTAACTGGACGCCGGACCAGCAAACCTCCTTTCAAGAAGTAGAAGCCAATCTTATAGAGGACTCCAAGCATCCGGTTGCCGCGCCTACAACCATGCGTTTTTGTGCCACCATCAAGCCCAGTGGAGGCTGTGCCGTTACGGTGGGTAAGGGAGGGCAGTTCAGCCTGCTTGCCGACGCCGTCAAGACCCTTATGGGGCAGGCAGAAAGCTCCCAGACTGTAGACCTATGCATTTGCCTGTTAGCCGGTGACCACGAATTGAAAGAGGGCCTCACGGTGCAGCAAGATAAGAAGCGCCAAGTGCACGTCAAAATTGAAGGCTGCGGAAGAGGAAGCCGCATCCTACTGCGAGAAAAGGGATTGGTGGCAATGGGGCTTACCTCCTTGGTTCTGAGAGACCTTGAGATATCCGCCAGTGGGTCGCAGGCTGTTGTTGGATTTTCCCGGTGCTTGGACATCAGGATTCAGGACTGCTATCTGCATCAAGAAGACCAGGACAAAAACGCTTTTATTACGATCGACCATGCTCGACGCATCTGTTTCAAAGACAATGTTACAAGCGCTTTCCTGTCCTCGGCCTCGAATCCCCAGTCACCTGTCAAACTGTTTGAAACCATAGATCCCGCTCTATCCAAGTTGTACTCGGTTAGTGATACGGCGCAATTCGAGCAATTAGCTACTGGAGTTGCATCGACATTGGCGGCCCAGCCGCAAGGGAGTAGAGCAGCCATCAATACCAAATTGGAATCAACGTTACAATCTTTCGCAAGCAAAATAACACCAAATGAATTTGCAAGTTACAGAGATTTTGGTAACACTCTGCAAGCGACATCCGTAAATGTAACTCAACTCCAGGCCAACCTTGCTGCCATTCGAATCGCGGCCTTGGGAGGAACCATATTAGCCCTCATGGATGCTGAGGCGGAGACTAGGCTCGAAGGAAACAAAATTGAAGGTGTGGTCAGTCTGTACGGTTCCCCTGTCCATTCAGTCCCATTAACTCCGGACGAGCTCAAATTGATTTCAAGTGTTTTGAGAGCGACCACTTTCAATTCCTTCAGCAACTTGCATGTCAGTAACAATGAGATATTCCGCTTGGGTGTGTCTGAGACGATGATCGCGACTTTGAAAAGCCTCTCGCCGTCACCCACAAACACAAGAGTGTTGGATGGCCTTTTCCGGAGGTGTTTCATCAATGGCAATGCATTCAGCGGCGGTAATAATGAATTCGTAATGGAACATCTGGCTCTGAATTCCAATACCTTCGAGGGTTTTGGTGCGGGCGATGCGGGAGTCGTGATGGGCAAAGTAGGAATTTACGTGGGGAACTACGCTCCCAATGACATTCGGCTATTCAGTATTGTCACACAAAATATCGTTGACCAAACCATAACCACTGCCGCTCCCAATTCCCTTGAGAGAAATCTAAACCCGGTGCTCAATGTTGTAACTTCGTAAAAGCCATATTTTAATGGGTGGTCGGAAAGGAGTCTATGAGAGTTCTAACTACACAATGTTGACTTAAGTCGCAGGCCGCAAGTCCGAGCACCGGTTTGATGAGGCAGCCAGCCGGGCCGTTGACTGGGTCCGTATTCTCGACCGGACGCTCACCTGTGCTGTGGCTAGCGCAGAGCAGTTTAAGCGGGATGCGCCCTTCCGCTTTCCGGACTTAAAGTGAACCGGCCAGGCGATCAGTACGACCGAGAAGCCGACCGGGTCGCCGATCATGTGATGCGCATGACCGAGATGTTCACTATGCAGAGGCATTTGCAATCTCCGGAGGCAGTCAATATCCTGCAACGCAAATGCTCGGAGCGTGAAGAAAATGAGGAAACCCAGATTCAGGTCGCGCGGAAAGGGCCGGTTCAGAAATCCTTCAATTCATCGAAGGCAATGCTGCCAACGACGGGAATTCTGGTTTGGCGGTCCAGCGTATGACCGATGCGACCCCGTCTCAGTCGACGGCGACAAGGTGCCGGAACTTGGTGAACTGTCGAATCAGGATGGTGAAAGCGATGGCCCAGATTTTGACGTTGAAAAGATCGAGGCCGGTGCGCCGTTTTCAGGGGATCAGGATACCGGACCTGCGGGAGACGGCGCCGCAGCACAATAGCCTGGTGAAGAAGACAGGGCTGTTCTCAGCGGTATTTTTCAAGATCAACGCGGATTGAGGATGATCTGAAGCCGGTCACAATGAGACGTGAAAACTCGAAACCGCAGGAGGCCTCGGTTCATCCCTGCCTGAACTTTCGCGGTCGTGGATTGCTGGAGGGCATTCATCCCCAAACACTTGCTCGAACGGGAACTGGCCTTCTGCAACGCAAAGTCAGTTGCGCAATTTCGCAGGTGCAGCTCGCCCCTTCGCTGATGCGTGCTCCCGCCTCCGGGCTGACCTTGAATCAACCGGGGGATCAGTACGAACAGGAAGCCGAACGCGTGGCTGAACAAGTGATGCGGATGCCGGAACCAGCGAATATGCAGAGACAAGCGGCCTCGTCCGGAGCAGCCGACACCCTACAACGTAAATGCACAGATTGTGAGGAAGAGGAGAACCAGTTGCAGCGGCAGGGAACTGGTGCGGGGCCAGCCGCCGCTCCGCCCATCGTGCATGAAGTACTGAGTTCACCGGGCCAACCGCTGGATGCGTCCACACGCCGATTTATGGAGCCGCGCTTCGGACACGATTTCGGTCACGTGCGGGTACATGCGGACGACAAAGCGGGAGAGTCAGCGGAAGCTATCCAGGCACTGGCCTACACCATGCGGAATAATATTGTCTTTGCTCCGCGCAGGTTTGCTCCCGAATCGTCTATCGGAAAGCGGTTACTCGCCCACGAATTGGCTCATGTCATCCAGCAATCAGGTAGTGAGGCAGTGGTTCAGCGGCAAAACGAGTGTGATGATCCTACTTTCTGCACACCTTATGATACTCCTGCAGAAGCTACCGCTGCCAAGGCGGATTTGTTTGCTAATCTTATACCCAAACTCCTCATTTGGTTCGGCCCGGAGGTCGCAAGTCTATGGATAAGGTATCTCACACGTCAGCGCGGCGACAGTCTGAATCGAGTTGTCTTCGATACTGACGGCAATAACGTCGTGGAATCTTTCAAGTCGTCGGGTGCTATCAAGGATGATCAAGACAAAGTATTAGACCTGATTGAGAGCAGAATGAGCGGCATCATCTTGAGTGACTACGTGCCCACCATGTATGGGCTGAGCACGTTCTTATCGGCTGACGAGATGGTTCGAGACATTAATTTCAGTAATCCATTCAGCATTGCAGGCAATATCGCAGGCGGCATCAGCGGCAGCGATGCCGGTCCGGACTTGCGAAGGATCGAGTGGGGAAATGTGTTCCTGGAAAGAAAGCCTTTGGCTGGTGGAATAGGGTATACAAACTTGGAGACAACACTACACTATGAGGTCTTGGATGCTATCGACTTTTGTCCCGGATCATGTGGAGCTACGATTGAACAACAATATACTATTCCTTTAAGCCGGCTGGAAGCCACCGGTGAGGCCTATGACGTACCTTTCTCTGTGAAATTCGTACCGCCTAGCAGAAGCCGGCGGGCCTGGTTTTCATGAGATCGGGTTCGGTAGTTACCGTATTTTTTCAAGATGAGCACGGATTGAGGATGATCTGAAGCCGGTCACAACGATACGTACCAACTCCAAACCGCAGGATGCCTCGGTTCATCCCTACTTAAACTTCCGCAGCCGCGGATTACTGGATGGCATTCATCCCCAGTCACTTGCTCAAACCGGAACTGGCGTTTTGCAGCGCAAATGTGGTTGCGCAACTTCTCCGCTGCAGCTCACTCCTCTTCTCATGCGTGCTCCGGCTTCCAGGCTCGCGGTGAACGAACCCGGCGACCAGTATGAACAGGAAGCCGACCAGGTGGCCGATCAGGTGATGCGCATGACCGAGCCGGTCAAAGTACAGCGTAAATGCGCAAGCTGCGAAGATGAAGAAGCTGCGCTTCATCGGCAAGTCACCGGCGCGGGCCCGGTCGCTGCTCCCATGATTGTCAGAGACGTCTTAAGCTCGCCTAGCCAGCCCTTGGATCAGTCCACACGTGCTTTCATGGAGCTGCGCTTTGGACATGATTTCAGCAAGGTGCGGGTACATACCGGCGAGCGGGCGGCGGAATCGGTACGCGCGGTAAATGCTCACGCCTACACCGTCGGTCCCCACATTGTGTTCGGCGCAAGACAGTATGCGACTGACACCGTTGCGGGGCAGACGCTATTGGCGCACGAGCTCGCCCATACCGTCCAGCAGGGTGCGGCCTGCTCTTCTCGAGTTCAGAGAGAGACCGCCGATGATGACGATGCCAAGACATCCGAGATCGCAAGCAACGAGGGTACCCAGGCGACTGCAGCGCAGGAAACGACCAAGCCCACCAAGGAACAGAAAGCTGCCTGCAATAGGACTATCCTGGCCGAGGGAACCTGTGCCGACCTGGTTGCGGGTTCAAGGTTTATCTGTTGCGACCCTGATAACGGCATCAGCCGGCCGGGCAAGAAAAAGGATATTGACGGCAAGAGTTGTCCGAGCGAACAATTTACGCCGATCTTCACATGCGACAGCACCTGCGCCAAGGCGCTGGCCAAAGGATGTGACGACGCCGACAACTGGATGGCGGTTCCCGGAAGCAAATTCAAGCGCAGCATGTGCGGTGATGTCTTCACCATCTGCGCCAACGGAAGCCAGACGACCGGGTATGTTCGTGACCGCTCTGTTACAGCATCCTCTTTTGAAGTGAGCCCTGCGATCCAGACAGCGCTGGGGGTTCCAGTCGGTAGCTCTTTCAAAGGAGCCGTCTACAGGCCCGGCGCGAAACCGGCCACAATTGACGCTGACCCATGTTGCAACAGTTGAAAAGTCGTTGCAGCGACTTGAACCTTGATGCCTGTGGTCGTGAGTATCGGCAGCGGTCACTTGGCCACCACAAGAGGATTAGATGAAGGACGCACCTTCAACTCAGCCGCATACAGGCGAAACAGATCATTTCGCCTGGCCCTCTCCCCAACTTGTAGGCTATAATACCCGCCGGTGGAGGGCTGGCAGCGCCTTTCCGTCAGCCCAAACGGCTCCGGGTTGGTACCGCGTGGGCTTGCGTTGAAAAAATGAAGCCGCTGACAACCACCGCCCGCAAGTCGAAACCGCAGGATGCGTCTCTTCAGCCCTTCTTGAACCTGCGCAGCCGCGGATTACTGGATGGCATTCATCCCCAGCGATTTTCTCAAACCGGAACTGGCGTTCTACAGCGCAAATGCGGTTGTGCGACTTCTCCGCTGCATCTCGCTCCTCCGCTTATGCGTGCTCCCGCTTCGGGTCTTAGAGTCAACCAACCCGGCGACCAGTACGAGCAGGAAGCTGACCGCGTGGCTGAACAGGTAATGAGAATAACGGAGCCGGGGACCTTCCCGGGGCAGCCAGGTCCATCCACTTCGAGGATTGGGCTGCAACGTAGGTGCGCAGGATGCGAAGAAGAAGAGGAGAAGTACCAGATCCAACGGCAAGCTACCAACACCGGTCCAGGTGTGGCCCCACCCATTGTCCATGAAGTTTCAACCTCGTCGGGCCAGCCGCTGGATGGCCACCCGTGACTTTATGGAGCCGCGATTCGGGTATGACTTGAGTCGCGTGCGGTTGCATATTGGTACTCGGGCGGCGGAGTCGGCGCAAGCTGTGCATGCTATCGCGTACAAGGTTGGCCCGAACATTGTATTTGGAAAAGGAAACTACGCTCCAAAAACCGACAGCGACAAGAAACTGTTAGCACATGAGCTGACCCGTGTGATTCAGCAAGCCCAAGCACCGCGATTGAGGATCGCCAGCATTATCCCATCCGCACGGCAGCACGCTCTGGCAGAGGATCGTGCCGCTTTGATGGATACGCCATCGGCAGCTATAGTGCAACGGAAGCCCGAGGATGCAGCCAAGCAATGTGGGGGCACATGGGCCTGCGCGGTTTCACCTTGCGACAAGCCTGACCCGGGGCGCGAGGGTGATGGCGGTACCCCTCGACATGGACACTAACAGTTATGATCGACGCCGAGGCTCCATCTGCGGAAGATGTGGGCCGGCAACGGTGGGGCATACTTACGTAGAGTTTTCTGATTCCACCAATGCAGCGTACACGTACGGGTTTTACCCTAACAAGGCGGCAGGCACGCCCGACCCCATGTTCCATCCCGTCGTCGCCGGCTGCATGGTCCATGCGGACACCAATCACGCACCGTGTGTTGACTATCGTGAGACATTCAAATTGTCGCAGCAAGACTACCAAGCCGCGCTCGATTTTGCGCAGATATTGTGCAAAACTCCTCCCCCATACAACATCCAGACTTACAACTGCACGACTTTCGCCAAAGACGTAGCTGAGAAGGCTAAGCGTTCTCTGCCCCCGCTTCGAGGCAAGGTAGGAACAGGAATGCTTGCTGTAACGGCCGATAATCCATACACACTTATTGAAGGCTTGCGGCGCAGGGATACCGGCCCAACCTATAACCTGACCTCGGATACCGACATTCGCCAGGCCATCGCGACTGCGACCAGCGCGGAGTTGAGTCGGATCCCGGTCGCCGAAAAGATTCGAGTAATCAATCGCCTGTTGGATGGTTATTTCAGTGACGATGACCTCGAGGCGATTGAGACGCTCTGCGCGAGCATCCCTACCTCCGCAGAAATGGCCGCAGTCAACAAGGTGTTCATCGAAGGGAAGGTGAACTGAATGAGCGCCAGGCAAAGCGGTTTCACGCCGCAATACAACGTAGTCTTTGAGATGTGTGATTTTGACAGGTCGAACTCCTCTGGTTGATGAAATTGGATATTGGATTTATAGGCGGCGTCGTTTGCAACAGCATAGGGGTTACACGCCACGTCGCTTTAAGAAGGTCGACGACAACTTCTTCCCATGATGGGATCAGCCACAGAGAAATCCGCTATGGCCAGTTTGAGAACGCTGATATTCAGATAGTGATCTTATGAAGCCAGTCACAACCACAGCCGTCAAGCATCAACATCAGAGTGCATCGGCTCGGCCCCTGCTGAACCTGAGCGGCCGCGGATTACTGGATGGCATTCATCCTCGACCGCTTGCTGAAACCAGAGCTGGCGTCCTACAGCGTAAATGCGATTGTCCGGCAACTCCGTTACTGCTCGCTTCTCCGCTCATGCGTGTTCCCACTTCGGGTCTTAGAGTAAACCAACCAGGCGACCAGTACGAGCAGGAAGCCGACCGTGTGGCCGATCAAGTGATACGCATGCCAGAATCGGCAACTATGCAGAGGCAGGCACCCAATATTCTGCAACGCAAGTGTGCGAAGTGTGAAGAGGAGAAGAACCAACTGCAGCGGCACGGCACCGGCGCGGGGCCGGGTCTCGCTCCCACAATTGTGCATGAAGTGCTGAGTTCGCCGGGCCAGTCCCTTGATGCAGCAACGCGCGCTTTTATGGAGTCACGCTTTGGTCATGATTTCAGTCAAATCTGGGTACACACTGATTCTCGAGCCGCCGACTCAGCGCGGCCGGTGAATGCTTTCGCTTACACGGTGGGCCACGACGTCATATTTGGCAAGAATCGGCATGAACCTGCATCAGAAGAAGGCCTTGCGCATGAATTGACTCACGCCATTCAGCAGGAGGGCAGGCTGGGGCGGGCGACTGGAACAGCATTGGATCCTTCTCTCGTAGGGATACCGATACAAGACGCTGATCCAGCGGCAGAGGGGGAGCCACCGGTTGTCCAGCGATTCCAGTCCGCCTCTGCTGCTTCATCGGGGTTCACTGGAATGGATCTGAGCCCCGAGATCCGGAGAGTGTCGAGAGGTGGCCTGCCCGTGCCTCACCCGATCACTCAGGATCTGGAACCATTTCTCGGAGATATTAAAAGAATAAGCCTGCACACCGGAAGCGCCGCCGATGCTCTGTCTAGGTCGCTACAGGCTGAAGCCTTCACTACTGGGCAACACATCTTTTTCTCTGACGGCGCATACGACCCGTATTCTCAGCATGGGCGGCATCTGCTGGTTCACGAGATGGTTCACACAATACAGCAAGCGGCCGGACCAGTAGGGGGCCACGCCCACTTGGGAGTGCGGCTCAGCTCTTCGTCCGATGCCTTCGAGAGTCAGGCTTGCCATATTGCCAATTTGGTTGCACCAGTACCGGATTCGGCCAACAAACAGAGCTCTTTGGATGGAGGTCGGGCGATCAGCTCCAGCGCGGCGACCGTCCAACGGTTCGAAGCACGTGTCCATGAAAGCGCGGAGCGAGTGGGGCTGGCCGCCCCTGCTGGACCGTCTGGCTCGGCATTCACCGAAGAGGAGGCAAGCGCGACTTACTTTGGGAATTGGATGCGGGATATGAACCAAGTCTTTGTCCCGATGTTGCAACATTTGGGTATGCCAGACGAAGTTCTGTTTTCTATTGTGGCCTATCTAGCGGCACGCAAATTCGGTCGCGTCATGACGCCCGAGCAGTTCGGCTTCTATATTCCGGCGGAGCATATGGACAACCCCGGTGGATTAGTGACCGTTGACGATCTCCGGCCATCACAACCAACAATCGGCGCAAGTCTAGCACCTCCGATCCCGGCCCCTGCGAGTCCATCTGCGTTGGTCACGCCGCAAGAATCCGTCGATCCGATGACAGCGACCGTGCAAGGGGTCAACATCTTTGCGGTGGATCAAACAGGTACGATGGCCTATATCCGACGCAGCAATCTGCATCTTGAGCGCAGGCTTGATCTGGCGGTGCAGTCAGGGCGAACTCCGGAAGGCTTGATGCATTTTGGCGCGGGCCTGCATGTACTGGAGGATCTATACGCACACTCCAACTGGATTGAGATTGCGGTGGGGCGGATGCTTCAGGACGAGCAGGGCCTCTTACCTGGATTAACGGGCTCGGCCCGGTCCGTATTCACCTATAGTCCCGAAGTGAACGTCGGCTCCTCTGCAGTCCCTGCGCGCCGGCCAGTGTTGATCACGGGTACGTTCACCGGCCCAGACACTAGGATCTCAATTTCCAGTGAACTGGTTGGCTTTATGGCTCGTCCCCTGCCGCCGCCAACGACAAACGCGCAACGCCAGTCGGAGGAGCGTATGATTCGTGCGATGCTGCAGGCCTATGATGCGCAGATTCGTTCCAATCCACAATTTCAAGTCGCCATGAGAAGGTTGCTCTCCGAGCGCGGTGTGCCGGAACCGGTTGCGGACCTCGTAATAGCGTTGCCGATGGAGGAAATGTACTACTTATCCACCATCCTTCCCGCCATCATTCCGGAATCCTGGCGGTTGGCGATTCAAGGGTTTATTCGGGAACAGATCTCTAGCCTAGTGCTGCAGCCGACCTCGCGGCAGCTTCACGCGCAGGCGTTGGAGGCGCAGATTGCCGGTACTAGTCTGATGGAGGTGCTTCGCGAATCTCATGCGACTGCCTTGGGTCAATTCAGCGCGACACAAGTACGCGAGATGCAGTCCATCCAACGTAGCGGCGGCCCAAGCGTGACGCAACAAAGACGCGAAGCGATGGCGGCAGGTGCACGTCGAGAACAGGCCATCCAGGCCCTGCCGGAGCCGGTAGTGGCGGGCCCTTCACACAGCCAGCTTGCAAAGGACCATCCAGACAGTCCGTTCTTTGGGTTAGCATTCCTAATCGCGAGCGAGGCTGTACGACGCATGCGCGATGCACTGGTGGGCGCGTGGAACGAACGTGCAGGTTCTCCCACAATGCCTTTCAGCTTCGCGGAGAGTGTCTTCCCCCCGCCGGCACCCATAGGTTCATCACCCCAACAGATCCAGGCGGCTAACGATGCGCGGAATCTTTATCGCGAGGGAGTCGCCGAGCGAAGCAGAGCGGCCCAGGAATCCTTAAACCGGGGCGCAGCATTGATCGGCCCATCGGCGCAATCTTTCGATCTCAACACAACGCGGCAGATCTCAGCGGATAGGATTCATACTGTCGCCTCTTCAATGCGCATCTTGATCGATGTGCTAACCGCGGCGGGACAAGGAAATGCGGCAAACCTTTTGCGAGTCTCCGCAGGTCGACTGGATCAGCTGGCCGTGCAGATTCAAAATGCTAGGACTCATCCGCAACGGGATGCTGCGAACCAGAGTCTTCGCGCGTTCCGAACCACTCTTTTAAGCGCCTTTACGAATACGCCTAGCTTGGGCTCGGCATTCCCCCTGACCGCCTTGGCTATACTTGATGATGAGATCGCCGCAACCCAAGTTGCTTACCACAGTGAACAGCAAAACGTGCTCGAAGGCTATACTAGGGGCACTAGCCAGTCCCATGTACCAAGCCTAGCCACACCGCAAGGGCTGACGGTTGCGACGCTTAGTCTGCCTTCCGCTACGTTTAGCTTTAGTGGTGGCCAGCGAACAGCCAATCACGTTGCATTGATCCAGCTCTCGCGCGAATTGCTCAACCATCCTGACGAAGGCGTGTGGTGGAAGCCGCTAGTCCGGGCGTACATTACTACGCATTCGCAGCAGATTCTGGCCGATGTCGAAGCGCGCAATGAAGGTGTACCGCTTTTCAGGCGAAATGCTGCGGCGCATTGATGAGGTTGCAATTAAACTGCGGGATAAATGCTATTTGAAACATAACTCGCAGTGGCGTTCAAAGTGACAGATAGGTGGTGATTCATGAAATCAGTCGCAACCACAGCCGCCACGTATCAAAATCAGTCTGCATCAGCGCGGCCGTTTCGGAACCTGCCCCGCCGCACAACGCTTGATGGATTTCATCCCCAAACACTTGCTCAAAAAGGGACTGGCCTCTTGCAGCGCAAATGCGATAGCGGCACCTCTCCGCTGCATCTCACTCCTCCGCTTACGTGTGTTTCTGCTGCCGGGCTGACGGTGAACCGTCCCAACGACCAGCACGAGCAGGAAGCCGACCGGGTGGTTAACCGAGTGATACCCATGCCGGAGCCAGAGACCTTCCGCTGGAAGCCGAGTTCAGTAGGTTTACCGAGCGCCTTGCAACGGAAATGTACGGAATCTGAAGGAGAGGAGCATAGCCAGATTCAACGTCAGGAGTCCGGATCGGGGTCGACGGTAGCGCCGCCCATAGTCAATGAGGTACTGAGTTCTCCAGGCCAACCCTTGGATGATGGGACGCGGGCATTTGTCGAGCCGCGCTTGGGGCATGACTTCAGCCGCGTGCGGATACATGCGGACACGAAGGCAGCCGAGTCGGCTAGCGCGGTGAATGCTTTGGCGTACACGGTAGGACGGGACATCGTGTTTGGGGCAAACCAATATGAGCCGACCAGCACAATTGGTAGGCGGCTCCTGGCCCATGAACTAGTACATGTAGAGCAACAAGGAGGGAATAGTACAGGACTTCAGCGAATGCTTGCTTGTCCTTCAAGACTTCAAGGCCCCGATCCGCCCGGCTGGCAACCGTACCACGGTAACGCATCCGTGTTTCACTGCGGATTCCGGGGAATCCTGGAAGATCGAACTCCCACGAGTCAGGACCCTCAAAATGAATGTTTTTATGATAATCAGGGAACATTGGTCGACGAACACCATCCCTATTCAGGATGCAGAGGTACGCCGAATCAGTACGATTCCAGTCAGCATCCGATCTTGCATGCTTTAATCGATTCCGGCGGGATAGTCCGTGCCGGTGGACCGGCATTCGTGGAGTCCCGGATGCATGATGTAGGAGCATTTCTTGGTGGCATCGAGGGGGGAATCAGGAGCTTATACGGAGTACCTTAATGACTTAGATTTTGGATAACCTCATATCGCCGGTTTGATGAACCCTGATTCAGATAGTGATCTCATAAAGCCAGTCGCAACCACAGACGCCAAGCATCAACTTCAGAGTGCATCGGCTCGGTCCCTGCTGAACGCGCGCGGTCACGGATTGCCCAAGCAACTTGCTCAAACCGGCATAGCGACGCCATAGCCGACGAATTCCATTTTAGGAACTCTGACATTCTTCAAGAGCTGATCCTGGATTTGAAATCCTGGATCACTAGTTTGCAGCTTCGATTCCTGCCGTTCCCAACGGCATTATCAATGACTTGCCTAAGTTTGACCGAAAAGCAACCCATCTTCAGCAGTTATTAATGGGCTCACCTTCGGCGCACGTGGTCGCGAACGGTACGGCACACTTTACGTCACAGCCCTTCTGTTGTCTCTCCGTTCGGACTCAATCAAGCAAACTATTTCGCTTGACCCGCCAGCCACTGCGACCGAGGCGAACCCCACGCCGGCCACGCCTTTCCTCACTGGGACCTTCCCTAATTGCAGGCCAGCCGCAGCCGGAAATGCCAGTGTCACGCCTTCAGCCAGCGTGACCTCGCGCCCGGCCACGTCTTCCGGCAGCACGATGCCGAAGTCAGGATCGAAGAGCCATCCTGTTTCCGCAAGCTCGTCCGTACGCGGCAGCTCTGGTTCGCCGGTGAAGAGGTTGTATTGAGTACCACACTGCCTCAGCACAAGCCGCAAGGTCTCCATGGAATGCTTAAACCTCCAAACGATTTCCTGTACCAGTGGAGTCTCTTGGCACAGTCGTTCGAACACCTTACTTGCCCTTTGGAATTATGCCGATCCGGTACCCCTCATATCGTGATATCGGATTGCTTTTTGGCCATGCCAAACGGCAACGGGCATCAATCGAGGGCCGATTCTACGAGGGCGAAGAGCAACAAATGGCCCCTACTTAGGATAGTGATTCTTGCCAGGGAAACGTTACAAAAAAAACACTCAGCAACTAGGTGATGGCAAGCCGGGATCTTTGACATTCAGCACTCAACCAGCAACTGCTGTGTGATCTTACCCCGTTCACCAGAATTCTAAAATGCAATGCAGGTTGATTTTCAACTTACCAACTTCCCAATTACTAAATCCTTCAGGCGTCCCCTTCGCATCGGGGAACTCTTTCAACAACCAAATTGACCCCAACCTGAAAGCACAGTTGGATTAGTCTCAATCCCCTTCGCATCGGGGAAGTCTTTCAGAAAATCAGCTATTAACCCTTAGCCGCTAGCCCCCATTAGCTCAAACTTTTGCTTTCAAATCAGTAGTGTCCAAAGAAACTTTTGGTGACTACCATTAAACCGTTGATTCCGCAGTAGAAATCGACTACTGCAAGTTTTTTCGATTTCAATTTTTACTCCCCGATTTTAACTAGGGCGTGTTCACACTAAATTAATAATGCTAGAGTAGTATTTTTGTGATGGAAATCACACAAGAGCAGTTCGAGCGAATTCAAGATTGTTTGCCGGTTCAGCGTGGCAATGTGCGTCATAAGAACCTGGACTTGCTGAATGCGATCCTTTATGTGGCTGAGCCCGGATGGCAAAATACGCCAGCGCCGGATCGTGCATCTCGAATACCATCAGGTCGAAATAAAAGTGCTGCTGTGGAAGAAACCGCTGGCCATCTAAATGCGCAGCCCGGATTACAAAAGGCCGGGGCCAATCCGAGAAACCACTTGGACCATCTCTCACCCCTGTGGATTCAAACAGTCTCGCATAGGCACAAGTCACGCGCTGCTCACATGTCTTTGCTCTGGGACATTTCGGAGAACATACGAGCTTATGGAAGATTGTGCCCAGCGCTCCGCGAATTACATTGCCGGCTTTTCCCGGAGGAAAATACGTCGAACCAAGCGCCCGAAAACTGAAGCGGAAGGCAAACAGCTCGAACGTCAATGGTTCGATATCGCTTTTGCCGCTCAGCCCAGCTTTTGTTCCTTCGCTACCCACAGACTTGCTTCGATATCTTTCTAGGTATTTGTTTAGCGTATCCAGAGGACTACTTGTTCATGGTAGTTGATAGGTCGATAACGTGAGGTTGAGGGGAGCAGACCAAGTCATGTACGAAAGAAGCGAAGGAGCGCATTTGCTGGCGACAGGTTTGTAGGAGGCT